>CAZHZF010000098.1:0-7967 GCA_964536925.1 uncultured Dehalococcoidales bacterium
CAATCCATCGGCCTCATTGTGTGGTTGCCCCTCTGCGTCACCGGCGCGCTGGCGCTCTTCGGTCTCGCGCCCCTTGTCGGCGTGGCGGGCTGGCCCGTGGCGATGGCGTCGCTCATCGCCATCGGCCTGTTCACCATCGCGCATATGTCGATCTCCAACGCGACCCTGCAACTGAGCGTGCGGGAGGATGTGGTCGGCCGGGTGATGGGCCTGTACACGGTCGTCCAGGCAGGCGTGATGCCCCTCGGATCGCTGGCGCTCGGCGCGCTGGTCGACGCGGCCGGCCTGACCGTCACCTTCATCGTGGGGGCGGCAGGGACAGGTCTGGCTGCCATCGTCTTCGGCCGCGCGCTCCTGCGCGGAACGGTCCGGCCGCGGGACGGGAACATCGGTTCTGCCCTCGTCGAGGCCGCGCCGCCGGCTTCCGGCGCCGGGCCAGGCGGCCGTTAAGGATCGGGTCTCAGCCCCGGCGGACGTCGATCCGCGTGTCCTGGTAGGTCGCACCGGCGCCGAAATCGCTGAGGCCATCGCCGACCAGCACGTTCAGTGGCCCGCCGTGACGATACGCGGCGCGCGATCGCTGCGTCGTCACGAGCACCGTGCCGGAGGGCACTCCCGCGCCGACCTCGGCCCAGAGTCCCACCGCGCCGCGATCGTTCGCGATCGTGACCTCGTCTCCGGCGCGTATTCCCCGCGCCTCGGCGTCGAAGGGGTGCAGCAGGCAGGTGGGCCGCCCCTCCCGGCGGCGCAGACGTTCGACGCCCTCATACGCGGTGTGCGCCTGGAAGTGCCCCGGGCCGGTGAGGAGATGGAGCGGCCAGCGCGGGTCCGCCGCGGGTTCCGACCAGGACGGAAGCAGGCCATCCTCGGCCTCGAACCGCGCCAGCGGCACGCGCACGCCCCAAGGCAGCTTGACCGGGTTACCGGTGAGCAGTTCCTCCACGGTCAGAGCGCCAGTCGGACCCGTTGCCCCGGCCAGCAGCGCCGCGACGTGCTCGCGAGGCGAGCGCGTGAAGACCGGATCGTCGATTCCGAGACGCGCGGCGAGTTCAGCCGTCAGGGATGCATTCGATCGCGCCTCGCCGATCGGATCGATGGATCGGGCCGCGTACTGGACGTAATAGGTCCCATAGCTGCGATAGAGATCGTCGGTCTCCAGCGCCGTCGTCGCCGGGAGCACGATATCCGCGTAGCGCGCGGTGTCGGTGAGGAAGAGATCGTGGACGACCGTGAAGAGATCCTCGCGCGCGAGTCCGGTCCGCACCCGGGCACTGTCGGGGCAGGTCACGGCCGGGTTGTTGGCGGCGATGAAGAGCGCCGCGATCGGCGGATCGTCGTACTCGGTGAGCGCGCGGCCGAGGAGGCTGTGATTGATCGTGCGCGTGGGGCGCTTCAGGAGATCGGGCCGGCGCAGCGCGCCGTAGTTCCAGCCCCAGATCTTCACGGAGTCCATATGCGCGCCACCTCCGGGCTTGGCCCAGGAGTTGACGAGCGAGGCGAGTAGCGCGATCGTCCAGATCGTCGTCGCGCCCCCCGCGTGGCGCGAGGGACCCATGCCGATGCGCAGGAAGGGCGCACGCGCCGTGGCATACAGGCGGCCCAGCCGCTCGATCTCTCGCGCTTCGATGCCGGTGATCGCCGCGACACGGGCCGGGTCGTACGCCGGCAGAGTCTCCGCGATCAGGCGATCGAGACCGATACTCGAGGCGCGCACCGCATCGAGGTCGGTCAGGCCGTCGCGCACGATGACGTGCATCAACCCCAGAGCCAGCGCCGTATCGGTGCCGGGGCGCGGCATCAGGTGCCATTCGGCCATGCGCGCCGTGCGCGTGCGAGCCGGGTCGACGACGACGAGCCGCGCGCCACGCGCGCGTGCCCGTTCGATGAACGGCAGCAGGTGGACATTGGTGGTCGCCAGGTTGGCTCCCCAGCAGAGGATGAGGTCGGACTCGACGACCGTCTCGGGATCTACTCCCGGGGTGTCGCCGAGCGCCCGGGTCCACCCCGCTTCGGCAGCGCTATCGCAGACGGTGCCGCTCTGGAACTGGCTGGCGCCGAGCGCGTGGAAGAGCGCCCGCGGCAGGTTGCGGTTGATGAGGCCCATATGGCCGCTGTAGGCGTAGCCGACGAGCGCCTCCGAACCCAGTCGGCGCTGAACGTCGCGCCAGCGCGCGACGATCTCCGTCAGCGCCTCGTCCCACGAGATCGGGCTGAACGAGGCTTCGCCCTTCGGCCCGACGCGGCGCAGCGGCGTGAGGATCCGGTCCGGAGAATGCACGCGCTCCTCGTAGTTCTGGACCTTCCCGCAGAGCCAGCCATCGGTGAACGGGTGCGCGGGATCACCGGCCACGCGCAGGACCCGGCCATCCCCGACTGTGACCTGTAGCGAGCACTGGTCGGGACAGTCGTGCCCGCAGACCGCGCGGACGATCCGCGTCTCCGTCACGCTCACCAGGGGAATGTAGTTGGCCCGGCGGCGCGCCGCGACCCCGGTCCAGATGCGCGCCGATGCCGGGTAGACTGTGCGCGCGGGAGGTGGCGATGCAGACGTCGACGCGGACGAGCATCTTCGAGCGACTTGGGATCAAGCCGGTCATCAACGCCAAGGGTTTCAACACCGTCGTCGGTGGCAACACCCCGTCGCCCCGGATGCGCGAGGCGATCGAGGAGGTCGAACGCTACTACGTCGATATGCAGCAACTCCTCGCCGCCTCCGGCCGGGCGATCGCCGAACTCATGGGCGCGGAAGCAGCCCATGTCACCCCCGGTGCGGCCGCCGCGCTCGCCCTGGGGACGGCCGCCTGCATGACCGGGACCGACGTGGAGCGCATGGCCCAGTTGCCGGATACGACTGGCCTGCGCGATACGGTCCTCCTCCAGCGCCCGATGGTCAATCAGTACGACCGCGCCGTCACGGTCCACGGGGCGCGCCTGCGCGAGGTCGGCTCCGAGGCCGGATGCACCGCCGCCGAACTGGCTGCCGCGATCGACGATCGGACGGTCGCCATCCTCTTCCCGGCGCATCTCGATCTCCTGCCTGGCATCGTCCCGTTGGACGAGGTCATCCGCATCGCGCACGCGCGCGATGTGAGCGTCATCGTTGACGCCGCGGGCCAGGTCTTCCCGATCGAGCGGTTCACGTCGTTTCCGCGGAGCGGCGCCGATCTCGTCGCCTACAGCCTGAAGTACTTCGGCGGCGCGAACTCGGCGGGGATGCTGCTGGGGCGGAAGGACCTCATTGAGGCCGCGGCGATGCAGGCGTTCATCGGGTTCGAGCATCAGACCAACCGCAAGGGCCTCGGCCGCGGGTACAAACTCGATCGCCAGGAGATCGTCTGTGCCGTCGTCGCGGTCGAGGACTGGCTCTCGATGGATCACGATCGCCGGCTCGCCGAGTCCGAACGGCGGATCGGCGTCATCGCCCGGGCGGTGGAGAACCTCCCCGGCGTGACCTGCGAGACGATCCGGCAGCGTGGCGCCGCTCCACGCCTCCTCCATATCCACGTCGACCCGTCGCGTCCGGGGCGTGATGCCGATGCGGTGTTCGTCGGCCTGCAGCAGGGGAACCCGATGATCTACGTCAACCGTGCGCCGAACACGCTCGTCGTGAATCCGGAGCCCCTGCGCACGGAGGGAGATGTCGATACCGTCGCCGCGCGATTGCGCCAGTTGCTGACGCCGACCGGCTGAACCTGGCGCTGGGTCAGCCCGCAGGATCGGCCACGAACACGGGAGGCGCCGCTCCCGCGGGAAAAATCGGTGCCCTGCCTCGTGGTGCAGCGGCGCGACGCTGCCGGGGTGTGGGGTGCCCCCACAGAGGACCTCATCCTTTCCGATGGGCGGAGCGGGATCCCCGCGGCCGAGGTTCCCAGGTGGGCGGCGTGGCGGCGCCGCGCCCTCGCACTGGTCGATGCCGGGGCCGAGATGGATTTCATCTCCCGCCCAGGTGGTGCCCGCCGCGGGCCCGGTCGACTATTCGTGCATCGGGTAGGGGATGCCGCCGCTGGGCGCGGTGACACCGCCGAACGACCCGCCGGAGACGTTCGCGACCACCTGGGCACCGCCGCCGAGTTCGCGCTGGGCACGCTCGTACGCGTCGCGAAAGCTGCCGGTCACGTAGGCGAACCCCATGCGTTCCCCCTCCTCGGGCGATACGCCCTCGGTGACGAGGAAGGTGCGGGTGGAGAGGAGCGCCCGCTTGTGCGACCACGACATCGTCGTCGACCGCGGCTCGCCGAGGCGGCGCGAGACGATCCGGGAGATCTGGTCCAGCGGGAGGAGCATCAACTCCTCCTTGCAGTGCACGTCCCGCCGGCGCAGGAAGGCCCGCACCGCCGGATCGCCCCCGCCGGTCTCGGCGTTCCAGATCCGGGTGCAGTAGATCAGTTCGTCGAGCGTCTCCTCCACCGGCCTCGCTGGCCCGCTCTGATGACTTGCGGCCGAGGCGCAGATGATGATGATCCCTCCGGGGCGGACGATCTGCGTGCCGTACTCCAGGTGCATGTAGAGCGCGTTGGCGAGTTCGCGTCCGGGCGTGGCCGAGACGTAGATGTCCGTCGGCGCGACGCGGGTGAGGACGTTCTCCTTGACGTATTCGACGGCGCGGGGCCATTCGTCGCGGAAGTACCCCGCGAACACGGTGTTGGCGGTGAGGTCGATCTTGAATCGGAAGCCGACCCGATCTCCGGCGTCCATCACATCCATCCGCTGGGGATTGCCAGGCCACCACCCGCTGATGACCCGCGTGCTGTTCATGATCTTGATGTGGTTGTGGCGGATCGTGTCCGCGCCGGAGATCCCCGGGAGGATGATCCCGGCCCCACCCTGAAAGCCGAACAGGCTGGGTCCGCAGCCGCCGAAGCCGATCATCACGTCGCACTCGGTCGCGATCCGGTTCGCGAACACCGGCGTCCCCTGCCACGTAGCGCCGTGGAACGACTGGCACTCCTCGTCGAGTGGATCGTGCTCGTGGTAGCGGACGCGATTGAGGACCTCCGGACCGATGCGCTCCTTCGCGTCGGCGTGCCCGTGGAGACCCGCCGCGTGGATGAGCGCGATGTTCCGATCGGGGATGCCCGCGGCGTTGAGGTAGTCGAGCACCATTGGGCCGACGCGGTCCTTCGACCCGAAGATCGCGTCGTGCACGTCGGTGAGGAGGATCGCGACGCGCTGGCCCGGGCGCACCCACTCGCGCAGCGGCGGCGCGCCGATCGGCGCCTCGATCGCCGTGCGCACAAGGTCGGTCCACGAACCGAGCGGGGGCAACTGCTTCGCGGTGACGATCTGCCGCAGATCGGCGTCGGGGATCTCGATCGTCAGCGGTCCGCGTTCCCAGTCGAGTCGCCATTCGGCCACGCTGATTCTCCTTCGCCAGGGAGTATCTGGCTTTGCGCTCTGTGAAGTTGGTCGGGCTCCGCCCGGAACGCAGGCCATCCTGCCCGCCCGGGTCCGTTTATTGTCATCCCATCGGTGCGGGGTCCCGCGCTGCCGTCTGGCGAAACGTTTTGACGTGGCGATGGTACAGAATCGCCCCGACGTCTCGGCGAACCACAGATCCTCGCGGGCGGCCGTCCTCGGTAACGCCGCCGCCTCGGAGATCGTCAGGGCGGCCAATCCCTTGGTACTGTTAGAGCGTGGTACAATGCGTTACAAACAGCACCGATGCTGCTCGTTCGTCGCCTCATCTGGGACCCGTGGAACGTGGCGCACATTGCTCGCCACCGGGTCACGCCGGACGAAGTCGAGGCCGTCTGTCACGGTCGGCCGATCGTGAGCGCGACCTACGCGGCTCGCCTGCGGGTGGTTGGCCCGAGCCAGAGTGGCAGAATGGTGACTGTGATCCTGGCCCCGCGAGGCCGGGGGGTCTACTACCCGGTGACCGCTCGGCCGGCCAGCCGACCAGAGCTACGCCGATACCAGGAGATGATGGCAGGTGAGGAAGATGACTGAAGGAAATGCCAAGAGCCGGATCCCGGCGTTTACCAGCTACGCGGAGGAATCCAAGTTCTGGGATACGCACGACACTACCGACTTTGAGGACGAGTTCAAGCCCGTCAAGGTCCGCTTCGCCAAGAACCTGTCCGAGGGGATCACCATCCGCTTCGACCCGAAGACGCTAGGCGAGCTGCGTGCTAACGCCCAGGCGATGGGTGTCGGTCCGACCACGCTCGCCAGGATGTGGATCGTGGAACGTCTGCATGGCACGAGTCATGGAGACCCGATGGGTAAAAAGGAACCGAGACATCATCGGCGAACGGCAGAGTTCCTGAGAGGGGAGGCCACCTGAGTCAGGCAAGCGAGCATCAGCAGGATAGCGAGTGCACAGGCACACCCATGCGCGCTGCCGCGAGAGCATCCGTCACTGTCAGCAGATACTCGGGCTCGAGTGAGGACCGCTCACTGGACCGCGGGCTTCCAGGGCCGCCTCAGAACGTGGACGGGTCGAGGTGCCACATCGATGCTGCAGTAACGCAGAGCCGATAGGTACCGACCGCAGAGCAGGCGCTGTCTGTGATCTTGCCGGGTACGCGCCGTACCATACCCGCGTCTGGTATCCTGCCAGAAGCTCTGCCACTGTGAGCGGAGTGATAGGCCGCGATAGCGGACGATGACGGACGACAGCGTCGACGGCGTGCGGCGATCCTGGAACGTCAGCAGGTGCGCCGATGCGACTCGGACTCGATGCCTATTCGCTCCGCTGGCAGGGCTGGGACGCGCGAGGCCTGATCGCCTTCGCGTCGGAGATGGGCGTTCCGGTGCTCCAACTCTCGGCGTGGCGGCACCTGCCAATCGCCGACGCGGCCGCGCTGTCCGCGTTGGATCGGCACGCCCGCGAGCACGGTGTGCGCATCGAGGTCAGCGCCGGGTGCATCGACCGGTTTTCCTCGGCCTACGATCCGGCGCGAGGAGACGCCGAGGCCTGGCTCCCCCGCGTCCTCCACGCGGCCCGAGCGCTGGGGTCGCCGAGCGTGCACGTGACGCTGGGCGGCGTCGCGGAGCGATCCGGACCCATTCCGCTCGCCGAGCACGTCGCGGAGTGCGTGCGCGTCGTGGGTGCCGTGGCGCCCATGGTGCGCGACCTGGGCCTGCGCATCGCGTTCGAGAACCACGGCGATCTCCTCGCCCGCGAACTGCGCGCCCTCGTCGAGGAGGCGGGACCGGAGCTCGTCGGCGTGTGCCTGGATACTGGGAATCCCGTCCTTGCCGCCGAGGACCCGGTCCTCACGACTGAGATCCTCGCCCCGTACGTCGTGACGAGCCATATCCGCGATACGCGGGTGTGGGCGACGCCCGAGGGTGCGACGGCGCAGAGCGTGCCGATGGGTCAGGGTTCGGTCGATTGGGGCGCGATCCTGGCGATCCTCCGGCAACACGCCCTGGACGCGACCTTCGCTCTCGAGGTCATCACTGGACGCGCCCCGCGGGCGCTGCCGTACCTGCGGGCAGACTCCGGTTTCTGGGATCTCTACCCGGCGATGCCCGCGGCGGATCTGGCCCGATTCGTCGCCTGGGCCCAGCGCGGCCACCGAGCGCTGTTTCCTCAGGTTACCGGCGATGGCGCGGCCGGCTACGCGCTGCCGACCGGGCCAGACGCCTCCGCGCTGATCGAGCAGCAACTGCATCATTGCCGCGAGAGCATCCGCTTCTGCCAGGAGACGCTCGGCCTCGCCTGACTATCGCTCCAGGGACCGCGGGCTTCTAGCCCGCCTCCCGCCCCGTTTGAGCGCGATCTCCTCAGGTCCGCGGGCCTCCCGACCGTGCTTCCGGAACCTGTCCGGCGCGACGTGCAACATCGATCCGCCGTGAACGCACGCCAGATACAGGTCGACAGCGCGAGATAGTGCTGCCGCGCCCTGTCGTCTACGCGCTACGCGTCACGCTCGTCTGATATCCTGCCAGATGTTCTGACACTGTGAGCGGAGCGACAGGCCGCGATAGCGGACGATGACAGACGACGGATACGGCAG
>CAZHZF010000099.1:0-7922 GCA_964536925.1 uncultured Dehalococcoidales bacterium
CGATGATCCGCCGCGGGTATCTGACCTGGGCGCAACAGGGGTTCCCGCGCGACGCGAGCACGGGCGCGCCGCCGGCAGAGTACTTCCAGCGCGGCAAGGACGACTGGGTCAAGGTGCCGTGGGACGAGGCATTCCGGATCGTCTCCGCCGCGCTCATCAACACCGCCACGACGTACATGGGACCAGTGGGACAGCAGCGTCTGTCCCGCCAGGGGTACGACGAGGCGATGGTCCAGACCCAGGCCGGCATCGGCACGCAGGTGCTCAAGTTCCGCGGTGGCATGCCGTTCCTTGGCGCGACGCGCATCTTCGGCCTCTACCGCTTCGCCAACAGTCTGGCGCTGCTCGATGCAAAGCTCCGCGGCGTCCAGCCCGATCAGGCGATCGGCGGCCGGATGTGGGATAGCTACACCTGGCACACCGACCTGCCCCCGGGCGACCCGATGGTGACAGGGCAGCAGACGGTCGATTTCGAGTTGTTCACCGTCGAACACGCGAAGCTGGTCACGCTGTGGGGCATGAACTGGATCGCGACGAAGATGCCGGACGGCCACTGGCTCACCGAGGCGCGCCTGCGCGGCACGCGTATCATCGCGATCTCGGCCGAGTACCAGGCGACCGCGAACAAGGCCGACGAAGTCATCATCCTGCGCCCGGGGACGGACGCGGCGCTCGCGTTCGGTGTCGCGAAGGTCATCATCGACGAAAAGCTGTACGACGAGCAGTTCGTCACCCGATTCACCGATCTGCCGCTGCTCGTGCGGATGGACACGCTGAAGAAGCTCCAGGCGAAGGACATCGTGCCTGGCTATCGGCCGGCAACCCTCAGCAACTTCGCCCGCGTGCTGCCGCCCGGTCAGGCCGGTCGCCCGACGATACAGCAGGATGGTCTGGAGATCCCCGAGGCGATGCGGGAGTCATGGGGCGACTACGTCGTCTGGGACACACGGTCGAACGCGCCACGACCGATCTCGCGCGATCAGGTCGGGAGCTACTTCGATAGCACCGGAATCACCCCCGCGCTCGAAGGGGCGTGGAGCGTGCGGCTCGTGGACGGGACGACCGTACAGGTGCGCACGATCTTCAGCCTGCAGGTCGAGTACCTGCAGACCTACGACGCGGCGACCGTCTCGGGGCTCACATGGGTGCCGCAGGATGGCATCCGCCAGCTCGCCCGCCAGATCGCGGCCAATAAGGGCGGGACGCTGCTCGTCCGCGGCGTCGGCCCGAACCACTTCTTCAACGCCGACAACAAGGATCGGGCGATCTTCCTCGTCGCCGCGCTCACCCGCAATGTCGGATACCACGGCGGGACGATCGGCGCGTACGCGGGTAATTACCGCATTTCCATCTTCAACGGGCTGCCTCAGTACATCGCCGAGGACCCGTTCAACCTCACCGCCGATCCGAACCTCCCGGCCCGGACGCGGAGCTATGTGAAAGCCGAGTCGGCGCACTACTTCAACTACGGCGACCGTCCGCTGCGTGTCGGCAACAAGAACTTCACCGGCAAGACTCACATGCCCACGCCGACGAAGTTCATGTGGTTCGCGAACTCCAACTCGCTGCTCGGCAACATCAAAGGCTTCTACGACGTAATGCACAACACGCTGCCGAAAGTGGAGACCATCGTCGTCAACGAATGGTGGTGGACACTCTCGTGCGAGTACGCCGACGTGGTGTTCGGCGTGGATAGCTGGGCGGAGCACAAGCACCCGGATATGGCCGGGTCGGTCACGAACCCGTTCGTTACCGTGTACCCGCGCTCGCCACTGAAGCGCATCTTCGACACGGTCGCGGATATCGAGACCTTCGCGGGTGTCGCGAAGGCGCTGGCCACCGAGGCGGGGGATCGACGCATCGCCGATGTCTGGCAATTCGTCGACCAGGGCCGCACCGACGTTTACCTCCAGCGTATCTGCGACGCGAGCACAACGCTGCGCGGCTACCGCTTCCTGGAGATGGAGACGAAGGCGAAGCGTGGCGAACCGGTCCTGGCGATGTTCCGCACCTACCCGAAAGTGATCGGCTGGGAGCAGACGCAGGAGAGCCGCCCCTGGTACACGCGGACGGGCCGGCTCGAGTTCTACCGCGACGAGGACGAGTTCATCGAGTACGGCGAAAACCTCTCGATCTACCGCGAGCCAGTGGACGGCACGCCCTACGAGGGGAACGTAATCGTCGCGAACCGGCCCCACCCGGCCCTACGGCCGACCCAACCGGGTGCCTACGGCCTCGGCGCGGACGACCTCTCGACCGAGACGCGGCAGGTCCGCAACGTGGTGATGTCGTGGGCGCAACTCGAGACCACCCGGGCGGCGCGGGCGAAAGACGGGCTGACGCACGTGTTCATCACGCCGAAGTACCGGCACGGCGCGCATACCACGCCCACCGACGTGGATACGACCGCGGTGCTCTTCGGCCCCTTCGGCGACATGTACCGACGGGACAAGCGCATGCCCTGGGTCAATGAAGCGTACGCGGACATCAACCCGAACGACGCGAAGGCGCTGGGCGTCCAGGACGGCGACTACATCTGGATCGATGCCGACCCGGCCGACCGCCCTTACCGCGGGTGGAAGCCCGAGGACCCGGACTACAAGGTGTCGCGCCTGATGTGCCGGGCGCGCTACTACTCCGGCATCCCGCGCGGCGTGCTGCGGATGTGGTTCAACATGTATCAGGCGAGCCACGGCACCGTCGCGGCGCACGAGTCGCGGGCCGACGGGCTGGCGAAGAGCAAAGCCTCCAACTACCAGTCCTCCTTCCGGTACGGCGGACACCAGTCCGCGACGCGAGCCTGGCTGCGCCCGACGCTCCTGACCGATTCGATGTTCCGGAAGAACAACATCGGCCAGACGATGGGGTCGGGCTTCGAGTCCGACGTCTACTGCGCTAATGGTGCGCCGAAGGAGTCGTTCGTGCGGATCACACGGGCCGAGTCCGGCGGCACCGCGGAGATCCCGGTCTGGCGTCCGGTCGCGCTCGGTCTGCGGCCCACCGCCGAGAACGAGGCGATGAAGCAATACCTCGCCGGCAGCTACGTGCGCACGGAGTGACGCTCAGATGGTGAAGGTCTTCAACTGGCAGATCAACCGCGAGATGGAGTACCCGTACGAACACACGCCACCGGCGAAGCAGTTCGCGGCGGTCTTCGACATCAACAAGTGCATCGCCTGCCAGACCTGCACGATGGCGTGCAAGAACGCCTGGACCGCGGGGCGCGGCCAGGAGTACATGCTCTTCAACAACGTCGAGACGAAGCCGTATGGCTTCTACCCGATGGGTTGGGACGTCAACATCCTGCGGCTTCTCGGACCGCAAACGTGGCGCGGGGCCACCTATACCGGGAAAACGATCTTCGAGGCGGCCCCGGCCGAGCGCGCCGCGGTGGGCTACATCCCGGAGAGCGAGGACTGGGCGAACCCAAACATCGGCGAGGACGAGGCGCTTGGCGCCATCGACGGCGGTGCCTACTTCACGCTTCCGCATCCGGTCTGGTCGTTCTACCTCCAGCGGGTCTGCAACCACTGCACCTATCCGGGCTGCCTGGCGGCGTGCCCGCGAAAGGCGATCTACAAGCGGCCCGAGGACGGTATCGTCCTGGTCGATCAGGAACGGTGCCGGGGCTATCGCGAGTGCATGCGCTCCTGCCCGTTCAAGAAGGTCATGTACAACCAGGTGACGCGCGTGGCCGAGAAGTGCCTGGCTTGCTACCCGCGCGTCGAGCAGGGACTCCAGCCGTACTGCACCGTCACCTGCATCGGGCGCATTCGCGTCAACGGCTGGATTCACGATCCGAAACAGGTCGATCCGGAAAGCCCGGTCGACTTCATGGTCCACGTCCGGAAGGTCGCGCTGCCGCTCTACCCGCAGTTCGGCCTGGGCGTGAACATCTTCTACGTCCCGCCCATCCACGTACCGCCGCGGTACCTGACGCAGATGTTCGGGCCCGGGGTGGAGCGCGCGATCGACACCTATCGGCGGGCAAAGGACGACCCGGAACTGCTGGGCGCGCTGCTGCTCATGGGTGCGACTCCGCGCTGGATCGAGAAATTCCGCGTCCGCGATGGCATCGCCATGGGGTATGACGCGCGAGGGGCGGAGATCGTCCGCGTGCCTCTCACCGAGCCGCTCCACATCCGCCCGGCATTCGATGCCACGCGCGCGGTCTTCCGCCAGAACATCACCTGAGGGCAGGACACGATGAGACGATGGGGATTCGCGTCGGTCGGGGCGGTCGCTCTGCTGAGCCTCGCGCTCGGCCTCGGGGGCGTCGCGCTCGCACAGCAGCCCCCCCAACTGGTCTCCTATCGGGCGGCCTCGATCCCGCTCGATCCCACCGACCGCGCCTGGACCGAGATCAGGCCGCTCCCCGTGCCACTCATGACCCAGGCGCTCGCGCTGCCACGCCTGACCACGGTGACGGTGCCGATCGTGTGGGTCCGCTCGATCAATGATGGCACCAACATCGGGTTCCAGATCGAGTGGCTGGACCCGACGCGGGACGTCCACGCCACGCAGCCGGATCAGTTCCGCGACGCGGCCGCGCTGATGTTCCCGGTGGGAGAGGTGTTGCCCAACATCTGCATGGGCACGCCAGGTCAGATGACGAACATCTGGCACTGGAAGGCGGACTGGCAAGAAGACATCGATCGCGGCTTTCAGGAGATCCGCGACCAGTACCCCAACTTCTTCAAGGACAGTTACCCGTATGTGACGGGGATCGCGCCGTTCCGCTTTCCGAACGACTTCCTCGCGCCCGAGGCGCGAGCGTACTTCCCCGGTCTGGCCGCGGGCAACCCGCTGGCGCGGTTCGACCGGGTCACGCCTGTCGAGGAGGTCAACGCGATTGGCTTCGGGACGCTGACCCATCGGCAGAGCCAGGAGGTGATCGGCCGCGGCGTATGGGCGAACGGACGGTGGCAGGTCACCTTCATACGGACGCTTGCACCAGCCGATGGCGAGGGGACGAACCTTCACGGCACCGAGACACGGGTTGCCCTCGCGGTATGGGACGGCGCGCAGCAGCAGGTGGGGGCGCGGAAGCAGCTCTCCAATTACGTTGCGACGCGGATCAGTCCCACCGGCCCGCCCGTCGCCTCGGTGCCGCCGGCTCCCTCGGCGATCGGGACTGTCATCTCGTGGCAGGCGATCCTCATCATCGCGCTCATCATCCCCGCGCTGGCAGGGACGATGGGGTGGCTCTTCTGGTGGCGGAGCGAGCACGGTGCCCGCCGCTGAACTGACAGCCTCGGATCTCGTCGCGGCAGCGAGACGCTGGCAATGCGCGGCGCGCCTGTTTGACTATCCCTCGTCGGAGAGCGACCTCGCGGCGGTGGTCCACGCATGCGCCGAGGAGGCGGAGGGAGTGCCCGTCGCGACCACCGCCGCAGGCGCCGCGCTGGCCGATGCGGCCGCCTCGCTCGGCTCCGTCGATGACCTGGCCGCCGAGCATACCTTCCTCTTCGCCCGACAGGCCCCCGCGCCGCCGCGCGAATCGAGCTACGCGATCCTCCCCGCGACGGCGCAGGGCACGATCATGTCCGACCTCGGCGCCTTCTACCGCGCGTTCGGATTCGGGACCCGGGCGGCACTGCCGCCGGACCATCTCTGCGCCGAACTCGCGTTCGTCGGCGCGCTTCTGGCCAAGGAGGCGATCGCGCGGGACAACGGCTGGCGCGAGCCGACGCGACTGACCCGCTCGGCGCGGCAGCGATTCCTGCGCGAGCATCTCGGGGTCTGGCTCCCGACATTCGTGGAGCGCCTCGAACGCACCGCTCGAACCAGCTTTTATCCGCGCGCGGGCGCGTATGCGCGAGCGCTGATCCGCGAGAGAACCTGAGCGATGATGACCGCGTCCGCATCGCCGCACGCGCGCGAGACCTCGCCGGCACGGGCCTGGCACGAGGCGCTGGGGGCGCCGCTGTTCCATCTGGCGGTGTTGGCGGTGGGGGTGGAGTTCCTCCTCCTCCGTATCCTGACGCGGATCGGCGAGTTCCTACCGGGTGGGGCGGGCAGCGACGCGATGAGCCTCGCCCTCGTCGTCGGCACGGTGGCGCTGAACTGCGCCGCGCTGGCCGCGCTCGCAACGGTATCGCTGACGGCCATCCGGCTGTTCCCCTGGCGGGGATGGCGTGGGTGGACTTCCGCCGCGTTGCTCCTGGCTGCGTTGACGAGCGCAATCGGTTCGGTTCCCGGCGTTCCGTGGGCGGAGAGCCTGCGCGTGCCGCTTGTCGGCGCGGCCATTGGCGCGACTCTGGTCGCTTTGCCGCAGGTGCGGACGGTGGCACCGATGCGCATCGGTCTGGCGGCATTTGCACTGGCGCTCGTCGCCCCGGCCATCGCCGAGCCGGCCTGGGCCTTCGGCGGCCTCATCATCGGCAGCGAGGTCCTGGCGATCGCGGCCGCGCTCACGGCGCCGGTGATCCTGGTCCGCCGCCCTACGCGTGGCGACTGGCTGATCGCCGTCGGCGCGGCTCTCCTGGTCGGGGCGATGCTGGCGGGACGGCCGACAACCGCCGCGACGACAGCCATGTGGAGTGTGTCGCTGAAGATGTGGCTGCCCGCGCCGCTGTACGCCGCGGCGAGTGGCACGGTGGCACTCGCTGTCGCCTCGGGACGACAGGTCGCGGCGTCGCGCGATCTGGCCCTGGCGCTGGTCCTCCTCGCGCTCGCCGGTCTTCGTCCCGAGGCGACCTACCCGGTGATCCTCGCGCTCGCCGCGGGAAGCCGCATCCTGGCGCTTTCGGGTGAGACGATAGCCGACAGAGCGGACGCTGCCGTCGCGCCCGCGGAGCAGCCGAAAGGTGCGGTCGCCTCGGGGTGAAGCCCCTCCATCGTGCCGAGGAGATCGTCGACGCCGGCGGACCCAGCGCAGGCACGACACAAGATGAGGCCGCGGGCAAACACCTCGCGGCCGTTGAGGACCTCCTCCGCGCAGGCGGCGCAGCGGACACGCCGGGGCGCGTGTCCCGCCCTCGGCGCATCCTCTGGTAACCGTCCGGGCACCTCGGCAGCGCGGAGCAGCGCGCCAGCCTCCATCTCCCGGTAGGCGTCGCGCTGGGCGTGCCAGGCATCGGGCGCGGGCCAGAGCGCGGCCCGGTCGCGCGCATCCTCTCGGGGCCAGACCCGCACGGCCCGCCGCGTGGCGCGGTCGACGAGCGTCAGCGCGACCTTGCCGTGGTCGAGAAGGCGGAGATTGCGATGTCCGAGCGTGCAGCCGGTGGCTGCGCTCACACCATCGACGAAGCAGCCGTCGGTCTCCACCCAGGCGAATAAGTGCGTGCTCGGCATCGGGAGCGGGACGCCGAGCAGGTCCACGGCGTGGAGTCCGATGCGGACGCCGAGAACCTGACGGGGGCAGAGCCGCGTGTGGACGCCGGCGAGCGCGGCGATCGCCGCGTCGATCCGTTCGCGGGATGGACTCCTCACCTGTGGTGCGCCGCGGCGGCCCAGCCGAACGCCGCGATGGTGGCAGGTAGACCGAGAGTGGTGAGCCCGAGCAGGATCGCGTGCTCGACCTCGGCCGCGGTCGCGCCCTCGGCGAGCGCCTTACGCACCTGGGAGCGAATCGCCCCCTCGGAACCGGCGCCGATGGCGATGCCCAGGCGCACCATGCGTCGATCCCGGTCGGTGAGCGGCCCGGCGCGGTGCATCGCGTCGGAGAGAGTATCGTAGGCGGTGGCAACCGCGGGATGCTTGGCGCGGAACCGGGTGTAGATCGCCGGGATGTAACTGTGACTGTCATCCATAACCGTACCTCACCTCCGCGAGATCTCCGGCGGGCGTGAGATGCCCACCGATCGGCTCTGGGTGTACCCGCGCCCGCGCGCCGGTGCGTGCGGGTATTCCCCGATCATGCTCGAGCGAGAGGGCCGGCCCCATCGAGGTAGCAGCACGGGCCGCGGGGCTGCTGGGTC
>CAZHZF010000100.1:0-7920 GCA_964536925.1 uncultured Dehalococcoidales bacterium
TCGGTCCCTTCGAGCACCGCTGTGATAAGGCGGCGGGATCGTGTCGGGCCGGTGACGCGCACCTGGTCAGGGTAGTCCGGGTGGATGTCCACCGCATAGACACCCCCGGGGCCGATCACTTCCTCGACCTCATGCTGCTCGATGCCGTGTTCGGCGAGCTTGCGCAGATTGGCGAGCCGCCAGCGCAGGCGCAGGATCTCCACGGCGCAGCATCGTAGGCGCTGAGCGGGCCATGCACCGAGATGAGCTCCGGCAACCTTGTCGGAGCGTACGAATCCGAGGCTGCCGCGTTGCTCGCTGTCGCCGATGCGGTCCGCCGTTACGGGCCGGACGCGGCCGCGACACTCGCGCTCGATGATGTCGATCCCCATGGCGACGGCCATCCGATCGCGCGCGGCGATGATCTCGCCCGGCGCGCGTTGGCTGTGGACAACGCCGCGGCGTAGTCGACGGGCCCGCCGATCTCCGACCGCGGAGTGCGGGCCGTAGCGCCCTGGGAGCCGTGACCCACCGACACGGACTGGGAGTTGCCGCCCGCGCTGCCAACGGGATGGGACCCCGCCCCGCTGGCGCGCCGGGCGACTCTCAGGCGGCGGCGATCGCCTGTGGCGTCAGAGCGCGCATCGCCACCCGCACCTTCTCGACATCGGGCCGAGTGGTAATGACGCGCACGACCGCGGTGTCGCACCCGGCGGCGAGTCGCCTGAACTCCTTCGCCGCGCCCGCGGGCGGGCCGAAATACCCGACCCGGCGGATCAGGTCGTCCGGGAAATCCGCCAGCACCTTCGCCTCATCCGCGCCAGCGGCACGCGCGCTCTCCACGGCGGCGAGCGCCTCGGTGAAGCCCATCCGCTCGAAGTGCGCGCGGTAGGCCGGGAAGAGCGCGTACTGGACGACCTGCCGCGCCAGGGCGGTGCGCGCCGCGGCGACATCGTCATCGACGCAGACCCGCACATACTGGACGACCGGGATGCTGGCCGGGTCGCGCCCGGCCTTCCGCGCGCCCTCAGCGATCTGCTCGCGGCACCAGGCCATCTGCTCCGGTGACGCCCAGTTCGGCAACACGCCATCGGCCAGTTCGCCACCGAGACGCAGCGTCTTCGGGCCCAGCGCGGCGACATAGACCGGTGTGGGCGGCGGCTTGAACGCCAGCGCCACCCCACGGAGGGTGATGAGCTTGCCCTCGAAGGTGACGCGCTCGCCGGCTAGAAGCTGCCGGAGGACGACGAGATACTCCCGCAACCCGGCAAGTGCGGAGACCTCGGGGATGCCGAAGGTCGCGCGGGCGGGGCCGATCAGCGGGTTCGAGCCGATGCCGAGGATGAAGCTCCCCTCGGTCAACTGCGAGACGGTGGCGGCCTGCATCGCCAGCGTCGGCGCGGTCCAGTTCGCGACCGGCACCACCGAGATGCCGGTGGCGAGCCCGCTGACCCCGTGCCAGCGCGCGCAGACGTGGAACGCATCGAAGCCGGTCGCCCCGGCGTTGGTCCAGACGCTCGCGAAACCGAGCGCGCGCGCATCGACCGCCAGATCGCGCAGGATATCGTGGTGCAGGCCGAGCGCCCCGTCCAGACCGACGCCGATCTTCATTTCGCAGCTACTTCTTCGCCGGAGCCTTGCGCTTCGGTGTGGCGGCCACGGTCGCCTTCGCCGCGGGCATGGGCGGGCGGAGCGCTTCCTTCTGGGGAATCTTCACCGTGTAGTCGGCCTTGGAGGCGAAGGTGGAGATGAGCTTTTCGGCCGGCTTGCCACAGGTGGGGCAGGGGCCAGGATCGCTCGACTGCGAGACCGGGCGTGTCAACTCGAAGTCACGCGCACACGACGCGCAGCGATACTCGTATATTGGCATTGCGCTCCTCCGTTTGAGTGCCCACCATTCTACGAACGGGTCCGAGATCGCGGCGAGGTCAGGATGGAGATCAGGGCGCCAGTCCTCCACGCATTCAACCAGCCCCAGCGCATCGAGCCGATCGAGGTCCGGCCGCCGCGCCAGGGCGAGGTGCTCGTGCGGATGGCCGCGAGCGGCGTGTGCCATAGCTGCCTCCACGCCGCCGAGGGCGCCTGGCCGTGGGTTCCGACGCCGATCATCCTCGGCGATGAGGGCGCCGGCACCGTCGTCGAGGTCGGGCCCGGCGTCGCCGATCTGAAAGCCGGGGACGGAGTCGTCCTCTCCTGGATGCCCGCCTGCGGTCGTTGCCGGTTCTGCGCGGTCGGGCGGCCGGTGCTTTGCCTGGATCGCCCCCCGCGCGGCAGCCTGCGCGATGGCGATACCTGCTTCCGCCTCGGCGAAACGAAGGTGTATCAGTACGGCACCGTGGCGAGCTTTTCGCCCTACGTGGTGGTGCCGGAAGCCTGTGCGATCCCGCTGAAACCGGGCATCTCGCTCACGACCGCGTCGCTCATTGGCTGCTCGGTGATGACCGGCGTCGGCGCGGTGATCAATACCGCGAAGGTCCCACCGGGGGCGAGTCTGGCCGTGTTCGGGTGCGGCGGCGTGGGGCTCAACGCGGTCCAGGGCGGGGCGATCTCGAGTGCCAACCCGCTCATCGCTGTCGACGTGCACGACCTCAAACTGGAGGTCGCCCAGGCGCTGGGCGCGACGCATCGCCTGCACGCGACGCGGGATGACGTGCCCCATCGCATCCGCGAGATCACCGGCCACGGGGTCGACTACGCGGTCGTCGCGGTGGGCGATACGCGCGCCGCCCAGCAGGCGTGGGACTCGCTGGGGCCTGGTGGCACCTGCGTGATCGTCGGTCTGCCCGCGGCCGGCCAGACGCTACGGATCGACCCCGCCACGCTGGTGAGTCCGGAACGACGACTCATCGGCTCGTACTACGGCTCCGCCCGACCGCGGGAGGACTTCGCCCGCCTGGCCGACCTGTATCTCGGGGGGCGGCTCAAGATCGACCAGTTGATCACCCGCACCTACGAGGTCGAACAGGTCGAAGAGGCGTTCCGCGACCTCGCCGCGGGCTCGCTCGCACGCGGCGTGATCGTGTTCTGATGGCGCGACCGCGGTGAGCGAGCGGATCACGGGGCGACTGGGGCTGCGAGGCCAGCTCGTCGTTCAGGTGGCGGTCGGCCTGCTGGCGGTGGGAGCGATGCTCCTGCTCCTACGCGCCTACATCACGCAGGTCGAGCTCGATCGGGCGGGTCGGGCGCGGCAATCGGTGGGTGGCGTTCTCGCAGGGTACGTGGACAGCCAGTTGACCTCGCACCTGAGCGATCTGGCAAACCTGGCCGGCCGGTACGGCCTGAGCGGTGCGACCGATCCCCGCCCGCTCCTCGCTGAGGCCCGCGTCGGGACCGACGAATCGATCTACGGCCTCTTCGTTCTCAACGGGCGGGGTGCGGTCGTCGCCGCCGAGCCGCCGGCGATCGCCACCATCGCGGCCATCTCGGGTCAGCGCAGCGAGGTGACGCAGGCGATCGCGGCGGGTCGGCCGGTGGTATCGGGCGCGCACGTCGGCCCGCTGGGACGCCCGCAGTTCGTCGTCGCGGTCCCGATCCGATTGGGCGGCGAGACCGGGCTGCTGGGGTGTCTGGTCGATCCGACCAGCCCCCGATTCGTCGAACTCGTCGAGGCCGCCGGCGCGCTGGAAGGGCGCACCGTCGCGGAGGTCGTGGACCAGTTCGGGACCGTCGTCGCGGCCAGCCAGCGCGAACGGGCGCTGCTGGCCACCAGTTTCCCGGCGACCCTGGCTCATCTCGGCGAGCAGCGGCGCGCGGGCACCGATCGGGCGCCGTCGGCGTACGATCCCACCGGCGGGACGCACCTCGTCGCGTACGCGCCCCTCTCGCGCGCCTCGTGGTGGCTCATCCTGGCCGTGCCCGAGGAGGACATCCTCAACCCGATCCGGCAGATCGACGGGCCGCTCATCGCGTTGGGCGTGGCGACCGCGATCGTCCTGATCGGCCTGGCGCTGCTGACCGCGCGGAGCGTGGTGGTGCCGGTACGGCAGTTGATCGGCTCGGCCGGGCGCATCGCGCGGGGCGACCTCGCCAGTCCCGTCCCCTCCTCGGGGCGGTCCGAACTGGGGGCGCTCTCCATCGCGCTCGACGACATGCGCCGCGGGCTGCACGCCGCGGAGCGGGCGCGCGCCGAGATCGATCAACTGAAGGACGAGTTCATCTCCTCCGTCTCGCACGAACTGCGCACGCCGCTCGGCTACATCAAGGGATACGCGACGACACTCCTGCGCCGGGACACGCGGTGGGACCCGCGGACGGCGCGCCGCTGCCTCGAGATCATCGATCAGTCGAGCGATCAACTCCTGGAGCTGGTCGACCACCTCCTCGACATGTCCCGCATCAACGAGGGCAGGATGAGCGTCAACCCGGAGCCCACCGCGATCGGCGCGCTGGTGCAGGAGGCGGCCCAGCGTGCGGCGATCCGTTCGAGCGCCCACCGCATCGAGGTGACAATCGCGCCGGATCTGCCCGAGGCGATGGCCGACGCAGCGCGAATCCATCAGGTGATCGACAATCTCATCGACAACGGGATCAAGTACTCTCCCGAGGGAGGCACCATCGAGATCGACGTGCGGACGATCGACGAGGCGGGGGACGCGCTGATCTGCTTCTCGGTGCGCGATCCCGGGGTCGGCATCCCGCACGATCAACTCGAGGCGGTCTTCGATCGGTTCAACCGTGGGCGCAATCCGATGGTGCGCAAGGTGCGCGGTGTGGGGCTGGGGCTGCCGATCTGCCGGGGCATCATTCAGGCGCATCGCGGGCGGATCTGGGCTGTGCGCGCGCCGGATCGCGGTACGATCGTGCGCTTCACACTGCCCCTGGCCGAGCCGGCGGCGATCGCGGCGTGAGACCGCGCGCGAACGGCCCCCTCATCCTCATCGTCGATGACGAACCGCGGTACGTGCAGTTGATCACCATGAACCTGCGCGCCAGCGGGTACCAGACGATCTCGGCCTCCGACGGTTCGACCGCGATCGCGCGGGCCGAGCACGAGCGCCCGGCACTCATCATCCTGGACGTGATGCTGCCGGATATGGACGGCTACCAGGTCTGCGAGACGCTCCGCTCCTTCACCGACGCGCCGGTGATCATGCTCACGGCGAAGGCAGAGGTGGCGCACAAGGTTGCCGGCCTGGGCGCGGGCGCCGATGACTACGTGACCAAGCCGTTCTCAGCCGACGAACTGGTCGCGCGGGTGCAGGCCCACCTGCGGCGGATGGATGCGAGCCGCGAGCGCCCCCCGCGCATCCACGAGGCCGATGGGTTGCGGGTGGACTTCGAGAGCCACGTGGTCACCCGCGACGGCGCCGAGATCGCCCTGACGGCGCTCGAGTTCAAACTGCTCGAACGGCTCATCGCCTCGGCCGGGCGGGTGCTGCTGACGAACGAACTGCTCGGCTCGGTGTGGGGACCGGGCTACGAGAGCGCCGACGAGGTCCTGCGCACCGCGGTGGCACGCCTGCGCCGGAAGATCGAGCGCGATCCGGATCATCCGCGTCTGCTGCAGACGGTGCGCGGCGTGGGGTACCGCTACCTGGCCGGGTGAGGCCTCGGCTACAGGGGGTTCAGGATGGCGTCCGTGAATATGCGCGAGGCGAAGGACCACTTCTCCCGTCTCGTCGAACGCGCCGCCGCGGGTGAGGAGATCGTCATCGCGAAGGCGGGAAAGCCGCGCGCGCGGCTCGTGCCCTTGCGGGAGGCGAAGCCCCCACGTCGACTGGGAGGAATGGTCGGGCAGCCGTTCTGGATCTCCGACGACTTCAATGCGCCTCTGCCAGATGACATTCTGGCGCTCTTCGACGGCGTGACGGCCGACCGGTGATCTGGCGGCATATCGGCGCGAGGATGGACTAGACTGGACTTAGTCCGTACCAGGAGGACTCACCGTGGTGTCCGTGAACCTCCACGAGGCGAAGACCCATCTCTCCCGTCTCGTCGAACGCGCCGCCGCGGGTGAGGAGATCGTCATCGCGAAGGCGGGAAAGCCGCGCGCGCGGCTCGTGCCCTTGCGAGAGACGAGGCGGATGCGCCAGCCAGGCAGCATGGCCGGGCAGCCATTCTGGATATCCGACGACTTCAATGCGCCGCTGCCAGATGACATTCTGGCGCTCTTCGACGGCGTGACCGCGGATCGGTGAGGCTGCTCCTCGATACGAACATCGTCCTGTGGTGGCTCTTCGAGCCTGAGAGACTCACGCGAGACGTTTTCGCGACGATCGTCGATCCCGAGAACACCGTCTACGTCAGTGTGGCCTCGGCCTGGGAGATGGCCATCAAGGTGGCGACGAAACGACTGGCGGTCCCACCGGACCTCGCCGCGTGGCTGCCGGCGCAGTTCGACCGGCAGGGTTTCATGACGCTGACGGTCGACCTGCACCACGTCCTCGCGGTCGAGACGCTGCCGCGGCTTCACCGCGACCCGTTCGACCGGCTGCTGGTTGCACAGGCACAGGCGCATCGGCTGACCATCGCCACCGCGGATCGAGTCTTCGCCGCGTACGGCGTCGATCACCTGCCCTGCTGGTGAGCGCACGCGCGGGTGCTTCCCGTTGGACCCGCGGCGGAAGACCAGGCCGGATCGCGATCCCGCTCAGCCACCTTCTGACTCGGTTCCTCCGAAGGTGAGGTGATTGCCATTTCGCCCGGATGCGGCGATCGAGCCACGGCACGAGGACCACTCCCTCGTCGGCGCTAGCCTTCAGGACCGCGGGCGTCTCGCCCGCCCTACCCCGATGGCCACGATGCCACGCGTGACAGGCACTCGCCCGCCCGCCGCCTCAGGGTTCGGGAATGAACAGCACGCGCGCCAGCGTCACGACATCGTTGATGCGGCGAAACGATCGCGCCGGTACCACCACATGGTTCGCCCGCTCGGCCTTTGCGAAGACCCCCTCGCGGTTCCTGGTGTTGTACACCTTGCGCGCCGGCCGGAGTTCGTCTAGCACGAGTGGCTTTCCGGCCGAGGCGCCAAAGAACCGATAGGTGAACTGGATGCGCTCTGGCGGCCCCGCGACCGACGGCTCAAGGTTGATGAGGCACGCTGACGGCTTCTGGGCCATCGCCCGATGGATCGCGATCCGACCCCTGGTGGCCTTCAACTGAATGTGGCGGACGACGCCGTCACACGTCGCGACCAGATCGTATCCCTGAAAGTCGACGGACGGGAGATCGATCTCCAGCTCCGCGAGACCCGCGATCCAGCAACCCTGGAGCAGTTCGGCAATGAACAGCTGCGTGAAAAGGCTCTCGCGATAGCTCGAAAGGGTGAACGACCGCACCAGCGCTTCGAGAGACCGCGTGCCCTGAATCGCCATGGGACCACTGTACTGAGACGGCACCGAATCGCCGGCCCAGGCCGAACCCGACCAGACGAAGCGGAACCCGGAAGGACGCACGCTTGCGGGCGAACCACGTCGGCTACCGCGTGACGATATCCCAGGTCTGGATGAGCGGGGCGAGGTCGGCCCACAGTGCGTCCGGCGCGGGGTGACGCACGGCCTCGGCGTTCGCCCGCGCCTCGGCCGGCGAACGCGCGCCGGGAATGGAAGCCGCCACGACCGGGTGGCGCGTGACGAACTGGAGCGCCGCCTCCAGGATCGTGACTCCGTGCGCCCGGCAGACATCCTCGATCTGCCCGACCCGTGCGAGCACCTCGGGCGCGAACCGGCGCGCGTAGTGCTCGCCCATCGCGCCGCGCACGCCCGTGGCCAGCACGCCGCGCTCGAGCGGCGTCGCGACGACGATGCCCATCCCGAACCGCTCAGCCGCGGGGAACATCCGCTCCAGCGCGATCTGGCTCAGCAGGCTATACGCATCGGGCACGACGGCGATGGCGAACTCGCCGCTCTCGATGTACGGCGTGTTATCGACGGGGTAGTTCGAGGCGACGCCGATGTGCCCGATGGCTCCCTCGCTCTGCAGGCGGCGCAGCGCCGCCAGCGC
>CAZHZF010000101.1:0-7884 GCA_964536925.1 uncultured Dehalococcoidales bacterium
AGGATCACTTCGTTCCCGCCGTGCCGCCACGAGGTCGAGTGCAGCACCCGCGGCGAAAGGCCAAGCCGGGCGAGCATGTCACGGGCCACCCCCTCGGGGCGCGCGCCGGCCGGCCAGCCCACGACGAACGAATCGGCGCAATCAGGGCGGAGCGCCACGATCCGCCCCGCCTCCTGCGTTGCCACGAGCAGTTCGATCGCCTGCATCACGAACGCGTCCGACCACGGCAATTCGGCGGCGGGATCGGGCAGGCCGACGATCGCGGCCGATGGACGGTCGCTCACCGGCGGGGTACGTCGGGAACGCCCATCGGTGTCACCTCGGCCGACACGGCCTGCTCCCCCCGTGCCACGTCGCGAGCGGGCAGGCGTCGGCGCATCTCCGCGTCCGTCCGCGCCTGGCGCAGCGCATCACGCGCCGGGAACCGCGGTCGCCTGGGCCATCACCTGCTCCGCCGTCAGTTCCACTCCGTGGGCCGAACGACCGTGCTCCTGCACCGCGGCGACCACCTCGGTGCGTGTCCCGTGCGTGCGCCACCCGCAGGCGCAGGTCACCTGCCAGCGGCCCTCTCCGCCTGCCATTCCATCCTCCCGCGGGCGCACTCTACGCCGTCGTGCCTCGCCGGTCTACCCGGACTCGCTGCGGATTCGCGTCGGACCGATATGTGACGCCGACGTTATCGCCTCCGCAATTCGCTAACGGCCCGGTCACCTACCGCCTCTAGAACGGCCCGCCGATGCGAAAAGACGTTCGGAGGACAGAGTGACTGAAGCGAACACACCCGCGCGCGAACCACGGAAGGAGAGTTTCAACCGGATCCTGCGCCGCCGGATCAGCCGTCGCGGCGTCCTGAAGACCGGTTTAGCTCTCGGAACCCTCGTCATCGGCGGGTCACTCACCGCCGAGGCGGCCGAGGCCCAGGCCGCGACTGGTCCCGGTATCGCCTTCCAGCCGGTGGGCGATATCCCGGATACCTCGCAGGTCATCCGTGTCGCCGCGGGGCACACCGCCGAGGTCCTTCTGAGATGGGGCGACCCCCTCTTCTCCAACGCACCGGCGTTCGATCCCGCGAAGCAGTCTCGTGCCGCGCAGGAGATGCAGTTTGGCTACAACTGCGACTTCGTCGGCTTCGTGCCGCTCCCGCTCGGCTCAAACTCGTCCGACCGCGGCCTGCTCTGGGTCAATCACGAGTACACCAACCCCGAGTTGATGTTCCCCGCCTACGACCCGGCAAAGACGACCCGGGAGTGGGTGGACGTGGAGCTCGCCGCCCACGGCGGCACGATCGTCGAGGTCGAGCGGGTCGGCGGCAAGATGCGCGTCGTGCAGGGCTCTCCCTACAACCGGCGCATCACCGGCTTCACGCCGCACCGCCTCTCCGGGCCCGCCCTCGGCCACGACTGGCTGCGCACGATCGAGGATCCGAGCGGCCAGACGGTGCTGGGAACGCTCAACAACTGCGCCGGCGGCTACACGCCCTGGGGCACGATCCTCACCTGCGAGGAGAACTTCAACCAGTACTTCGGGAACGCCGGGAAGATCGCGGCCGGTGACCAGCGCGTCGCCGCGCACGCCCGCTACGGCATGCCGACCGGTGCGAGCGAGCGACGATGGGAGGCGTTCCACCCCCGGTTCGATATGGCGAAGGATCCGAACGAGCCGTTCCGATTCGGCTGGGTCGTCGAGATCGATCCGTACAACCAGGGTTCGACGCCCCTCAAGCGCACCGCGCTCGGCCGCTTCAAGCACGAGGGCGCGACCTTCGCGACCTCTCCCTCGGGTCGCGTCGCCTTCTACAGCGGCGACGACGAGCGGTTCGAGTGCGTCTACAAGTTCGTGACGACGAACGCCTGGAGCGCGACGAACCGCGTCGCCAACCAGAACCTGCTCGACGAAGGCACCCTCTACGTCGCCCGATTCAAGGACGACGGCACGGGTGAGTGGATCCCCCTCGTCTACGGCACCAATGGCCTCACCGCGGCCAACGGGTTCATCTCCCAGGCCGATGTGCTCATCAAGACCCGTCAGGCCGCCGCGCGCGCCGGGGGCACGGCGATGGATCGGCCGGAGGACATCCAGCAGAACCCGGTGAACAAGAAGATCTACATGGCGATGACGAACAACAACCAGCGTGGCGGCGAGAACCGCCCGGCACCGAATCGATCGAATCCGCGGCGCGACAACCGCTGGGGCCACATCATCGAAGTCACCGAGAAGGACAACGACGTGGCCGCCACGACCTTTACCTGGGACATCTTCCTCCTCTGCGGCCTCCCGTCGGATAGCCACACCTACTTCGCCGGTTACCCGAAGGACAAGGTCAGCCCCATCGCCGCGCCGGACAACGTCACGTTCGACAACCAGGGCAACCTCTGGATCTCGACCGATGGTCAGCCCAGCGCGATCCGCCTGGCCGATAGCGTCAAGGTGGTGCCCACCGCCGGGCCGCAGCGCGGCAACGTGCAGGCGTTCATGACGGTCGTTACCGCGGCGGAAGCGGCCAGCCTCGAGTTCACGCCGGACAATCGCAACTTCTTCCTCTCTGTCCAGCATCCGGCCGAGGGGAGCACCCTGGCGAACCCCTCGAGTCGCTGGCCCGATGGCGGCTCGATGCCACCTCGTCCCGCGGTCGTGCAGGTCTGGAACAACAGCGGCGGCCTCGTCGGGCAGACGCTCGGCGCCGCGACCGCGGCTCCCGCGCCGCAGTCCACCGTGCAGCCCACCGCGCTCCCCCGCTCCGGCGGCGCGAGCCTGGCCGCGCTCGCGGTGGCGGGCGCGGCGGCGGTGGTCGGCGGCGCGCTCCTCAACGGGCGCGACAAGACGGTGGAGAAAGTCGAAACCGAGACGCCCGAGGCCTGATTCACCGGTTCACACCATCCGCGACCGACGGACGCTGACTCGCCGCGGCGTCCGTCGGTCGTGCTCCTCCTCCGCCCCTCCTACGCTCGCAAGCGTCGGAGCGGCCACGCGATCGCCAGACCGATGAGTTCCACGGCCAGACCCACCAGTAGCGTGGGCACCAGACCGATCGCCTCGCCGAGCGCGCCGCCGACGATCGCCGCGATCGGCTGGATGCCGAAGACCAGGACCCGCCGCGTCGCGTTGACCCGCCCGAGCAGGTGCGACGGCACGATCGCCTGCCGCAGGCTGATCTGATTGATGCTGTACACCGTCATCCCGACCCCGAGGACCGCGTGTGCCGCGAGCAGGATCGCGCCGCCCATCTCTGGAACCGCACTCGCCGCCGGCACGATCCCGCTGCCCACGAGGAGGAGCACGTTGCTGCCGACCAGGACCGCGCCGACGCTCCACCGCCGTCCCGCCGCCTGTGCGGCGAACGCGCCCCCGAGCGCGGCCACGCCGTAGGCGCCGAGGATTGCCCCGAGGGCGACCGGACCGATACCGAGCGCGCCGACCGCGTAGAGCAGGATGATCGCGCCACGCACTCCGCCCCCGAAAGCCCCCGCCGTCGTCGCGAGGATGAGCCGCCGCAGTGTCCGGTCGTCCCAGAACGCGCGCCATCCCTCGGCGATCTCGTCGCGCATCCTCCCCGCTGACCGCCTGACTGCCGGCTCCGCGTCGCGGATGCCGCCGATCGCGAACCCCGATCCGAGATGAGCCAGCGCATCCAGAACGACCGCCAGCGGTGGACCGATCAGGCTGACGAGCCAGCCGCTCACCGTGGGGACGACGATCCGGTGGCTCGATGCCATCGCGAGGAGCGTGGAGTTCGCCTCCACCAGTTCGTCGCGGGCGACCAGGCTGGGCACGTACGAGGTCTGAGCGATGTCGAAGATGACGGTCAGGATGCCGACGAGCAGGACGATCGCGATGAGCGACGGGATCGTGAGGATCCCGCCGATCGCCGTCAGCGGGATGAGTGTCAACAGCGCCGCGCGACCGAACTCACAGGCAAGGAGGATCGGGCGACGGGCCCAACGATCGACCCATACGCCAACCGGCAGCGAGAGCAGCAGCGCCGGCGTCGTCGCCGCGGCCTGGATCAGCCCCATCTCGATCGGCGAAGCGCCCAGCGTGAGCACCGCGGTCAGCGGGACCGCCACGCCGGCAACGCCCGCGCCGATCGGCGAGAGAGCGTTGGCGATGCAGAGCCGGCGGAACGCCGGTCGTCGCAATACCGCGGGAGCCAGAATCGCGCGCATCTCGGGGGACCGTAGCCGTCCGGTCGCCCGCGCGGTCTCCGGGGCCAGGCGCCGTCGTGCGCCATCATCCTCGGGGCCGGCCGTCGCACGAGCGCGGCGGCGGGTGGGCCCGGCAACGCCGGGTTCAGCAAAGGGGAGCAGCGAGAGCACGCTCCGGTCAACGAGCGGTCCCACGTTTGGCCGGTCGGACCCGAGCGGTGAGAGGATCTCGGTCAGATTGCCCGGAGCACCCGCACGACTGACGGCCCGCGGATCAGGACGAATCCTTGACACGGTGCGGAGCCCCCGATAAATTAGGCTCGGCTAATCACATAATTCCTGTTCTGAAAGGAATGGCTCGCGATGGACTTTCATCTGGCTCTCACCGGCGTCATCGTCGCCTTCGCGGCGGTGCGCATCTACCACAACACGCGCGCGCGGTTCGGGCGCGGCAAGGTCGAGTACCGCGAGGGCGAGACCCACAAACTCGTGCGGGGCTTCTTCGGCCTCGGCTTCATGGGCACCGTGGTGGCGTATCTCATCGACCCGACGCTGCTCGCCTTCGCGGCGATCCCTCTCCCCGACGCGGTGCGGGTCCTCGGTCTCGCCCTCTCGCTCGTGGGGTTGGCGCTACTCGCCTGGGTGCACCACCACCTCGGCGTCAACTTCTCCGCCCGCCTCCACCTGCGGCAGGAGCACGAACTCGTCACCAGCGGCCCGTACCACCGGGTGCGGCACCCGATGTACACCGCGTTCTACCTCTCCCTCGTCGGCTGGCTCCTGCTCAGCGCCAATCTCGTCGTCGGCGGTCTTGCCCTCCTGGGCGTGACCGCGATCGTCGTCACGCGGGTCGCACGAGAGGAGGCGACCATGCGCGAGCGGTTCGGCGCGACGTACGATGCCTACCTGGCCCGGACGCGCCGCTTCGTGCCCGGCCTTCTCTGACGCTCGATCCGTCACGGCAGACGGCGCGGTTCCGGTTTCCCGGACCGCGCCGCTTCCGTCGAGGTACTGGCGCTTTCCGGGCTTGACAGGAAGGCCCTCCGTGGTGCCTCATTTGACGAACGTGCCGCACGACCGGCGCCCGCCCGGAGTTGACCAGACTGTGGCGACGTACAGGCCCCTCACATACCAGGACAAACTCGCCCGCTTCGAACGTGACCTCCGCGCCATGCTCGAAGACCTCCGACGCCTGCTCGAAGTAACTGCTCGTCGAAAGGGATCCAGGAACCACGGGTCGAACTTCGCAGCGGTCGCGCTGGTCTTCAGCGCTGTTGACTTTGTGAGCGACTTCGCCCGCTATCCCACTGCCGAGGAAGTGGACGCGCATCGAGAGCGTCAGAGGCAGTTGAGGTGTCTCGTCAAGAAGGCCGCGCTCCCTTCGGAAGAGAGGAAGGAGATCCTCGGTCTAATTGATGCGAAGAAGGACCAGATATCGGGGTTCGACTCCACCGCCACCTCCGTCAGATTCATCGAGCGGTATTTCCCGGAGGAGTACCGACCCGTCGCCGCCCCACTCTGGCGTCTCTTCCGCAATCCCCTCGTCCATGCGTTCGCGCCAGGTCGAACTGCGGATGGTCTGCGGACGCAGGTCGATTGGTACTACGCCGACGAAGTCGGCCGGGTGGGCGCGAAAGTTGACGACATCCGTGACAAACTTGTCCGCGATCGAGACCGTTTTCGGCACCGTGCCGCCCACCTTGTGATCGACTCCGCGTCGGATGACCCGAACACGGGAAGTCCAGAACGGATCTCGCTCAATGCCCAGGTGCTCTTCATCGACCTTCAGGATGCGATCGGCAGGTTCTTGATGGAATTGACCGCGGCGCCGGAAGAGTCGGAGCTAGCCGCGACGTTTGACCGCGCGTTTGATGATTGGCGCACGCGCATCGACGTGCGTGACGAGCGCGAGATGGCAGCGCTCCGCAGTCTTCCCAGACGTAATCCCGCCGGAACCGGCATCGCGGCTTCGGTCACCCAGAAAACGGCGAAGGCGCGATCGTTCCCCGATCTGTCCGCGTTCCGTGCCTCGATCGCGATCGTGGGCGAGCCGATAAGTGAGACGGTGATGGCGCTTCGCCGCGATGCTCGGTACTGAGGGTCGCGCGCTCTACCTCGATACGAGCGTCGTCGTCAGCCTCTACATCCCAGAGGCGCGCAGTCTGGCAGTGCAGGATCTTGTTCAGCGCGATCTGGATGTCGCGGTCAGCGACCTTGTCGATGTCGAGCTTGTCGCGACCGCTGCCGCACGCGCCCGCACGGGCGATCTCTCTCCCGAGGACTGTCGCCGGGTTGTCGATGCGTTCGAACACCATATCCGCATCGGCACGTATGAGCGCATCGACCTGCGTCCGGCGACATTTGCTCTGGCACGACGCCTCTTAATCGATGTCAGCGTGCCGCTTCGGGCCGCCGATGCTCTGCACCTCGCGCTCGGCGCCGTCACCGGGCGCACGCTACTGACCGCCGATCGTCAACAGGCTGCGGCCGCCGCGGCGCTCCACCTCCCGTTCGACCTCATCGCTTAAGAAGGACATCCCGACGTTCGCCGTCACCCCTCCGCGTGCCGGTGCCGTAACTCCCACGAGAGCGCGTCCCCCTCGATCAGGTCGGGAACACCGAGGCGGGCGAGCATGTGAAGGATGTCGGTGCGGTGCGCCATCCCGTGCGTCGCCAGGTGCAGGATCGTCCCGCCGAACGGCAGCGATCGTGGCGGGTTGTCCAGCGTGTCCAGGTAGGTGTCGTCCCAGCGTCCTTCATCCCGGATGCTCCGCGCGATCGCCGCGAAGTCGGCCGACGCGATGTCGAACCGCCGGATCAGATCGTCGATCGTCTCCTCCTCCCCGATCGGCGGCGGGGCCAGATCCGGCGGACGCGCGCAGAGCACGTGCGTCCATAGTTCGACGTTGCGGACTACGTGCGCGATCGTGCCGCGCAGCGTGTTTCCGTGACCGACCTCGAACGGCCGTCGCAGTCCCTCGGCGCTGACCTCCCGGCACCGTTCCAGCAGGTGCCGGGTTGTCCAGGCATCGTGGCCGATGAGTCGGTCGAGCAGATCCAAACGTCAGTTCAGGAGCGGGATCACCTCATCGGAGACCCGCTGCCAGTTCTTCAGGTCGATCCCACCCGGCGAACTGAGGATGAAGTAGGTGATCCCCAGGTCGAGATACGGCTTCAACCCGTCCACGATCTGCCGCGGCGTGCCGGAGATGAACGTCGCCGGGCGGCGACCGCCCCCGGCCCGTTCGCGGATCTCGGCCGGAACCTCGCCGACCCAGAGCGCGGCATGCGTGGAGCGGACGATGCTCTGGGGGTCTCGCCCGTAGCCGCGGGCATACTCGTCGATGAGCTTCAGCTTGTGCCCGAGCGTCGCCAGGTCACCGAACCCGTGCCACATATCCGCGTAGCGCGCGACGACCCGGAGCGTCAATTGCTCGCCGCCACCGCCGATGACGATCGGGGGACGGGGCCGCTGGACCGGTTGCGGGTTGAGGAACAGATCGTCCGCGTGGACGTACTTGCCGTGGTACGTCACGCGCTTGTGCGGGTCACCCGTCCAGACCTCTGTAGCCAGCGCGAGCATCTCCCGCAGCATGCCGATGCGCTCCTTCGGCTCGCCGAACGGAATGTGGAAAGCCTTGAACTCCCGCTCCGCCCACCCCGCACCGATGCCGAAGTCGAACCGGCCGTTGGCGATGACGTCGACCTGCGTCGCGAGTTTCAGCGTCATGGCCGGGTTGCG
>CAZHZF010000102.1:0-7530 GCA_964536925.1 uncultured Dehalococcoidales bacterium
CTCCAGGCACCTGTGATCATCATCTTTCTCGTCCGCGAACTTGCACTTGAGCCGCAGACCATTGGGATCGTCTTCGCCGTCGGTGGAATCGCTGCTGTCCCAGGCGGGTTCATGGCGGGCGTCATCGCCAACCGCATCGGCCCCGGACGGGCAATGTGCGCGGCGACGTTCGTGTCTATCGTGGCAATGCTGTTGCTGCCCTTTGCGGGCGGCCCGTTGCCGCTTGCCCTCGCGGTTCTCATCCTCTCGCGTAGCCTCTTTGGCCTCAGCGTCCCAGTCTTCTCGATTAACCATCTGACCCTGCGGATGCTCGCCGTGCCGCCTCATCTGCATGGACGCGCCAACGCGATCCGCCGCTCGCTGATTTTCGGCGGCGCTGCCACAGGAGCGCTGGCGGGCGGCTACCTCGGAGAGGTGATCGGACTGCGCTTGACGCTGGTGGCAGGCGCGATGGTAATGGGGCTCGCGCTTGTCTGGGAGATTCGATCGCCGCTCTGGTCGCTCCGCGGCCTGACGCGCGAACGATCCGCTGCGAACGAGATTGCCGAGAATTAAGCGCGAGGCTTCAAGCCGCAAACTCTCGAGAGTGTCACGAGTCCGGTCCTCTGCCCGGGCTATCGCGCGGATCGCGGGTGGTGACGACGATTGGCCCCTCAGATTGTCAACTGGCTCACCAGCCACAGAGCTAAGCGGGTCGGATCCCTCAGCCGAGCCCGAGCTCCCGCCGCACGATCGCGGTCCCCTTCGCCAGCGCGCCGAGCTTCTGCACGCACATCCCCCGTGGGCTCCAGCCGAAGCCACAGTCCGGGCAGAGGGAGAGCCGCTCCGGCGGGCAGACCTGGAGGATTGCGCGGATCCGATCGGCGACGTCCTCCGGCGTCTCCGGGTAGAAGGACTTCACGTCGACGACGCCGGCGGCCAGCTCGCGACCCGATCCGTACTCCTTCCAGAGGTCGAGTTCGGAGAGCTCACGGCTGGCGAACTCGAGCACGAACTGGTCGGCTCGCGCAGCGAGGACGCCGGGGAAGTACGGCCGGTAGGTCCGCTTGAACCGCCCCCGTCCGTATCGGTTGCCGAAGCAGATGTGGTAGCCGAGGTGGGCATCGACCCCCTCGGTCGCCAGATTGAAGAGCCGCGCCATCTCCTCGCCGGTCACATTGCCGCGGGCCGGCTCGTCGATCTGAATCCAGCGCGCGCCGGCCTTCACGAGCGCCTTCAGTTCCTGATTGATCACCTCGGCGAAACGCTCTGCGATCGCGACGACACTCGCGTACTCGCCACCCGGGTAGATGCGCGATCCGAATGTCAGCGGTCCGGCGCAGGTCGCTTTCAGCGGCCGATCGGTGCGCCCGCGCGCGTACTCGAACTCCTTCACGATCCCGAGCCCGCCCGGCGGCGTCTGGATCGTCCCCGTGACACGGAACCGCTCCTGCTGGTCGTACCCCCAGGGACCGTCCTTCCGCGCCACCGGCACCGCCTCGATGCCCTGGATGACCCGGTAATACGAGTCGACGTACCCATCCAGCCGGCGCATCTCACCATCGCTGATGAGATCGATCCCCGCATCCTCCATGTCCCGGATCGCGCCATCCACGGCGTGGGCGAGCATCTCCTCCACGTCGGCCGGGCCCCATCGGCCCTCGTCGAACAGGCGAACGCCGGCCGTCCACCAGCTTGTCTTGCCGTGCGAGCCGACGACGGTCGTCGGAAGAGGGGGAAGCGAGACGTGGCCAGCCATAGCGGTGGGACCTCCGGGGTGCGGTGCGGCCCTAGTGTGGACGATCCCGGGTCGTGGCGCCGGACGTCAATCCGCGACCGCAGTGACGGAGACGCCAATCCGGTCGCGGAAGACCTCCGGGTCACGCAGCACCGCCTCGGGGACGCGGATGAATCCCTCCATCAGGCGGCGCGCGGTCCGGTAGACGCGCACGCTGTGCGCGCGACCGTCGCGGACATCCGCGGCCAGAGCCAGGATGCCAGACGGGTGGCCGATCCGCACATCGGCGCCGGGTGCGAGCGATCCGGCCATCGCGGCGGGAATCGTCCCCGAGAGGCGCGCGGCGACGGCGAGGCACATCGCGGCGGTGAGCGCGACCGCGCGATGGATGACACCCATGGAGACGACCCGGGTCACCAGATCGGCCTCCGTTCCATCGAAAGCGTTGCCGGCCAGATCGTGGAAAGCGCCGGGCGATGCGACGAGCGCGACCTTCGGCACGGCCGGGCTCCGCGCCGTCGCTTCCTCCGGGGTGGCGGCCATTCCCATCGCCACCGCGCCGGCCGCCCGGATCGCCTCCAGTCGCGCCATCAACGTCCCGTTCTCGTCAAGCGCCTGGGGGTTTTCGACTCCGGTCAGGCCGAGATCGCCCGCACGCACGAACACCATCGGGTTCGTCGCGTCCACGAGCGAAGCCTCGATGGACGCGCCTCCGGGCAGGGCGAGGCGGTCGATGGCACTCCCGGTCGGGAGGAGGCGGCCCGTCGCCGCGCCACCGGGATCGAGGAAGTCGAGCGTGATGCGCGCGCCCGTGCCGGCGACGCCGGGAAGGACGAAGTCGCCGTCGGTCGCGGGCATGCCGCGGCCATCGAGCGGGACCTCGGCGACGATCCGCTTGTTCGTGTTCGTGTTGAGAAAGGTGACGCGGCCGCCGCGGGCGAGGCCTTCCTCGATCGCGTAGGGACCGACCGCGGAGGAGATGTTGCCGCAGTTCCCCCGGTAGTCGACCCGCGGCGTCCGCACGTCGACCTGCGCGAAGGTGTACGCGACATCGATACCCGGACCCGGCGAGGGGCCGATCACGGCGATCTTGCTCGTGGAGGAACTGCCGCCACCCAGGCCGTCCAACTGGCGGCCGTAGGGGTCGGGCCCGCCCAACGCGGCGAGGAAAAGCCGATCGCGCGCCGCCGGATCGGCCGGCAGGTCCTCGACCCGGAAGAAGAGCGCCCGGCTGGTTCCGCCGCGCATGAAGGTGGCCGGGAAGCGGGCCTGGCTCACCCGGCGACTCCGGCGCGGGTATAGGCGAGCACGCCCCCGGCGAGGAGGACGGCACGCTCCCGACCGGTGAGGCCAGCCCGGGCGTGAATTGTCGCGCCGGTGCGCCGGTTGACGATCCGCACGTCATCGCGCGCCAGATCGCCAGCCGGATCGGCGATCGCGAGGCGGTCGCCCTGTTCGATGCCGTCGTAGTCGGCCGGATCGGCGAAGGTGAGCGGGAGCACGCCCCAGTTGATCAGGTTGGCGCGATGGATCCGGGCGAGCCCCTTCACAAGCACGGCCCGGATGCCCAGATACATGGGCGTGATCGCGGCGTGTTCGCGGCTCGATCCCTGCCCGTACGCCTCGCCGCCGACGACGATGCTCGACCCGGCGGCGCGGGCGCGCTCGACAAAGCCAGGATCGCGCCGGCGGAAGACGTACTCGGCCAGTTTCGGCACGTTCGTGCGGAAGGTGATCGCCTCGGCACCGGCGGGGGAGATATCGTCGGTCGAGATCTTGTCGCCCAGCTTGATCGTGACCGGCGCCTCGAGCGGTCCATCGAACGGCCGGCCCAGGGGGACTTCGGCGAACCCGGGACCCTTCCAGAGGGGCAGGTCCGCCCCCTCCGGATCGGGCGGGACGATCATCGTCCGGTCGCGGTCGATGCGCGTCGGCATCGTCACGGGTGGCGGCGCGAGGCCGAGGTCGCGTGGATCGACGATCGCGCCGTGGAGGGCGGCCACGGCCGCGACCTCCGGACTGGCGAGGTACACCCGGTCGCCATTCAGGCCGCTGCGGCCGTTGAAGTTGCGGTTGAACGTGCGGAGACTGACCGTATCGGCCGAGGGGACATGGACGTATCCCGGGCAGGCGCCGCAGGTGGCGGTCGTGACGACCGCGCCGGCCTCCTGCAGGGCCAGCGTGTAGCCATCGCGGGTGAGCGCGACCGCGGTCTGCATGCTGCCCGGGAAGATCACGCAGGAGACCGACGGTGCGACCGTCCGACCACCGAGGATCCGCGCGACGGCGGCGAGGTCGTGGTAGGAACTGTTCGTACAGGACCCGACGATCACCTGCTGGATGGCGGTGCCAGCGACCTCGCGGATGGGCACGACCGCGTCCGGCTGGCCCGGCTTCGCGACGAGCGGTTCGATCGCGTCGAGGTCGAGGCTCAGGTGGTCGTCGTACGCGGCATCCTCCTCCGGCGCGAGGGGCGTCCATTCCTCCTCGCGGCCGAGGCGGCGGAAGTAGTCGCGCGTCCTTTCATCGCTGGGGAAGACGCTCTGGGTGAGACCAAGTTCGGTGCCCATGTTCGCGATCGTCGCGCGTTCGGGGACGGTGAGTGTCGCGACGCCGGGACCGACGTATTCGAAAGCGCGCCCGATCCCACCCCGCACGGTGAGGCGACGGAGCAACTCGAGGATGACGTCCTTGGCGGTCGACCAGGGGCGCAATTGCCCGCGCAGTTCCACCCGCACGACCGCGGGGCGGGGCAGGATGTACGGTCCGCCGCCCATCGCCACCGCGACGTCGATGCCCCCGGCGCCGAGGGCGAGCATCGCGACCGCGCCCAGGTGAGGGGTGTGGCTGTCCGTCCCCAGGATCGATTCGCCGGGCCGGCTGAACTGCTCAAGGTGGACGACGTGGCAGATCCCCACGCCCGGCTTGGCGTAGTAGGCGCCGAACCGGCGGCAGGCGGTCTCCAGGAACCGATGGTCGTCGGCGTGGCGGCTGTCGTTCTGGAGCGTCTGGTGATCGGCGTACTGGACGACGATGCGGGGGCGAACGCGTCGGAGGCCCATCGCCTCGAACTGGAGGAACGACATCGCGCCGGTCGCATCCTGGTGGAGGACCTGATCGATGCGCAGGGCGATCTCGTCGCCGGGGCGCGACCCCCCCTCGACGAGGTGATCGTCGATAAGGCGGGAGAGGAGAGAGCGTCCCGACACGCCGCGCCTCCTCAGGTCGTGGCGACCGGCGTGGCGATCGCGCGCGCCGGCGGGCCGACGTAGGCCGCGCGGGGGCGAAAGATGCGATTGTCGCCGTACTGCTCGAATAACTGGGCCGTCCACCCGGCGATGCGGGCGATGGTGATGATCGGCACGTTCAGTTCGGCGGGGATGCCCAGCGCAGCGAAGAGGCTGGCCGAGTAGAAATCCACGTTCGGGTGAAGCCGCTTCTCCCGGTAGACGACCTCGTGCAGGCGGATCGACATCTCGAACCACTTCCGGTCGCCGGTCCGCGCGGTCGCCTCATCGGCCATGGCGCGGAGGATCGCGGCGCGTGGATCGCCGTTCTTGTAGACACGGTGCCCGAACCCCATGAATCGGCGGCGCGCGGCCAGCGCCGCGGTCGCGAACGGCTCGACATTCTCCGGGCTACCGATCTCCTCGAGCGTGCGCATGACCGCCTCGCCGGCGCCGCCGTGGAGCGGACCCTTGATCGTGGCGATCCCGGCGGTGACCGCGGAGTACATGTCGGAGAGCGTCGAGGCGGCCACGCGCGCGGCGAAGGACGATGCGTTCATCTCGTGCTCGGCGTAGAGGATGAGGCTCACATCGAGCGCGCGGGCATCGCCGGCCGCGGGGACGTGGCCGGAGAGCATGAACAGGAAGTTGGCGGCGTGGCCGAGATCCGCCCGCGGTGCGATCGGGTCCAGACCGCTCTGGATGCGGTGGTGCGCGGCCACGATCGTGGGCATCGCCGCGGTGAGGCGGATCGCGATCCGGCGGAGCGACGGCCCATCGATCGCCTCGGACTCGGCATCGTACAGGCCGAGTTGCGCGACCGCGGCGCGGAGCGCGGCCATGGAGTGCGCGCCCTTCGGATAGAGGCGGAGCGCGCTGATGACCTGGGGCGGGATCGCGCGGGCGGCGAGCAGGTCGGCGTGCAGCGCCTGGCGCGTCGTCCGATCCGGCAGTTCGCCGTTCCAGAGGAGCGCGATGACCTCCTCGAAGGTGCAGTGCTGGCAGAGATCGGCGATGTCGTAGCCGCGGTAGGCGAGGCGGCCATTGATGCCGTCGAGGTCGCAGATCGCGGTGGGCGCGGCGATGACGCCCTCGAGGCCGCGGATCAATCCGGGGATCTCGGTCATGGCGATGTCACCTCCGCGCGCGAATCGTACTCGGCGCCGCGCCTCAGGCGGATGGCGATGTCGCGGCGATCTCCTCGAGCAGGGCCGCGGCGATGCGGATCCCGCGGTGGAACCGCTCGACCTCCATGTTCTCGTTCGGGGCGTGATTCGCCTCGTCGGCGTTCGCGAAAGGCACGCCCAGGCAGGGGATGCCCAGGGTGTGGGTGAAGGGATACTCGGGCAGGCTTCCGCCCATCGCGGGGAGGAGCATCGGCTCGGCGCCCTCCACGCGGGCGATCGCGCGGCGAATCGGCGCGGCATAGGGCGAATCGAGCGGTGTCTTCGATGGCTCCATGGAGCCGTGGGAGATGACCTCGACGCCGGGCGCGTGACGGGCGACGTGGCGGCGGACCATCGCCAGGACATCGTCGGCGCGCTGGTGGGGGACGAGGCGGATGTCGCACTTCGCGAACGCCTCGCAGGGGAGGACCGTCTTCGATCCGGGGCCGCCGTACCCGCCGTGGAGGCCGTTGATCGTGAAGGAAGGCCAGCCGGCCCGACGCTCGGCGAGCGTCCGCGCGGGGTGCTGCTGCATCGCGCCGAGGCCGATCGAGCGAAGCGCCTCGTCCTGGGCAGGTTCCATCTCGGCGAGCGCGGCGCGCTCCTCGGCGCTCAGCGGCGCGACCGCCTCGCCGAACCCGTCGATCGTGACAACGCCGGCGCCGTTCTTCATCGTCGCGAGGAGATGCACGAGCGTCCAGATCGGGTTGGGCGCGATCTCACCCCAGTGGCCAGAGTGGAGATCGCGCGCCGCGCCGCGCGCCCGGAGTTCGAACGAGAGGACGCCGCGGACGCCGAAACGGATGACCGAACGGCCGCTGTCGTCGACGCCGCCGTCGGAGATGACGCAGACGTCGGCACGGAGCAGATCGCGGTTGTCGGCGACGAAGCCGGGCATGCGCGGGCTGCCCACCTCCTCCTCGCCTTCGAGGAGGACCTTCACGTTGAGGGGCAGGGCGCCCCGGCAATCGCGCCACGCCTCGAGGGCGAGGATGTGCGCCAGGTGCTGGCCCCGGTTGTCGGCGACGCCGCGCGCATAGATGCGCCCGTTGCGGATCGTCGGCTCGAACGGCGGGGACCGCCACAGGTCGAGCGGGTCCGGCGGCTGGACATCGTAGTGGCCGTAGATGAGAAGCGTCGGCTTCGCCCCATCGACGAGCGCCTCGCCGTAGACGAAGGGCGCGCCGGCGGTGGGACAGAGCCGCGCGTTGAGTCCGGCGCCGCGGAGGAGTCCGAGGGCGTGCTCGGCGCTCTCCGCCATGCCCGTGGCGTGGGCGCTGATACCGGGGATGCGCAGGTAGGCGAACAGACGGTCGAGGTGCTCCTGGCGATGGGCCTCGACGTAGCGATCGATGTCGGTCGGTGCGGTCACGGGCGCATTATGGTGCGGATCGGCGTTCGAGCGCGGAAGTCCGGCGGC
>CAZHZF010000103.1:0-7470 GCA_964536925.1 uncultured Dehalococcoidales bacterium
AGTGGCGAGGTCAGCCGGTCGTCGGCGCCGAGCGTCGCCTCCAGCGCCAGCCCGCTCGTGCCGGGGCGGTAGACCAGCACGACCCGCGCGCGCCAGTCGGCGATCCAGTACTCCTTGACCGCCCAGCGCGAGTACACCTCGAGCTTCAGCACCCGGTCGCGCCGCTCGTTCTCCCGTCCGGGAGAGAGCACCTCGACCACGAGGTCGGCGGCGTGGAGCTTCTCGTCCGCGCCGAACGCGCGGTCGAACGACGCCCGGCTCTCAAACCAGACCACATCGGGCGCGACCGCGTCATCGGGCGCGAACACGACCCCCGGGGCGGACAGTACGAGTCCGCGCCCCATCTGTCGACTCCAGTTCCTCAACTCCCCGGTGAAGTTCCCCGACGTGTACTGATGCCAGGGGTGCGGCTGCGTCGACACGTGCAACTCCCCGTCGATGATCTCGTAGCGCGTGTCGTCGAGCGGTTGCGGGTTCATGCGCGCCAGATCGTCGACCGTGAACCTGTAGGCCGTGCCCATCGCTCTCATTGGCCGAATCCTACAGGGTGGGGACACGCGATCGATCCTGCCCGTGCGCAGAGGTGGACGCTCGACCTTGCTCTTTGGGCCATCCGCCTAACCGGCCGGCCGTCACCGATGTTCCCCCACGGGCTCCGCGAGGAGTTCGGAACGATTCGGCCGCTGCGGTCACGTGTGGTCTCGGGTTACAGCGCCGAAGATGGCCGAGTTGCCGGCGCGACGTGAACGATGCGCACGTCGGCGAAGTACCCCTCGGTGCCGATGTCCACCCACAGTCCGATGGCACCACGCGCGGTGGGACCGAGCTTCGCATCGTCGATCGTCAGAATCGGGGTGTCGTTCCCATCCAGGTACGCGCGCACCCGTGAGCCAGTCACGACCAGGCGTAACCGGTGCCACTCGTCTGGTCCGATGTCCGCACCCGCCTCATACCGTCCAGGCGCTTCGCGCCGCAGTCGATCGTATTTCCAGTCCGGGTAGGCGAAGTACTGGATCGCGCGGTGCCGCCGCACCGGGTCCGCGACTCGACCGTTCGTCGGGCGCAGGTAGATCGCCTCGAACGATGATCGGTCCGGCGCGATGCGAAACGCCACGCCGATGAACCCGCGCGCGTAGTCCGGTGCGGTCGGCTGGAGCCTGCCGAGCAGGTCCACCACGATCTCGCCGTCGCCGAAGTCGACCGGCAGAACGACGAAAGTATTCGAATCGACGTAATCCTGCGCCGCGACCGTCTCAGGGGTCAATTCCACACACAGTGCGCGTCGGCTCCCGTATGTGACCGATCGCATCCCGACCTTGTGCGGGATCGCGTCAGCCGGGGCTCCGTCCAGAGCGAACTTCTCCTCCATCGCCGTGCCCTCCGTGATCCGCGCTCGCTGGCCGTGTGCGCGCGCTTCCGCCGCCGACAGACACGAGCGCGACCGGCGGAATGCCTCGCACACGATCGCGATGGTCCTTCCTGGCCCGAGCGCCGCGCGCATTATATTCTACGAAATATACTTCTGCGGAATATGTCAGATCGTTCGGGGCGGCGGTCCCCTCTCGAGCCAGCTGAGGAGTCTTCGGGAATGGCGGTGGGGAGTCTGAGCCGCATCGCCTGGCTGAGTGACCTCGTGCGGTTGGAGATCGCGCTGTGGGACAGAGTCGATCGGCGCTTACGGGCGGAGCATGGCCTGTCGCTGGCCTCGTTCGAGGCGCTGCGTTTCGTGGGCACGGCGGCCGGCGCCGTCCGTGTGGGCGATCTCTCCCGCGCACTGCGCATTACCGTCGGCGGCGCGAGCAAGCTCGTGGATCGGGTCGAGACCGCCGGCCTTCTCCGCCGCCAAGCTTCGTTGGACGACCGCCGCGCCTCGCAACTCGCGCTCACTGCGGCAGGTGAAGCCGTCCTCGCGGCGGCGAGTCGAACCCACGAGGCCGAGATGGCGGTCGCGCTCGACTCCGTGCTCGCTCCGGACGAACAGCGGCTCGCGCACGCTCTGGTTGCCCGTCTGCTGGCCGCTCAGCCGCCGAGCGGCGGCGCCCGCGCCTGAGGGATTGGGGATAGCCGGATTCCGGGCGATCCCCTTCCAGGTCACGCCCCGGGAGTCCCGGCCAGTTCTGCCGCATTCGGAACGGTGCTACTCTGCCCGCGCCGCGATCCGCGGCGGGAGGTCAGCCATGCCCACGATCGCCATGATCGGCGCCGGGAGCGTCGTGTTCGCTCAGCGACTGACGACCGACATCCTCTCCTACCCGGAACTGAGCGATTCGACGTTCCGGCTCATGGACCTCGATCCGGATCGTCTCACTTCGATCGGCGCGCTGGCCAAGCGGTTGGTGAAGGAGCGGAACCTCCCGGCCCGGATCGAGACGACCACCGACCGTCGCGAGGCGCTCGACGGTGCCGACTATGTCATCGTCGCGATCCAGATCGGCGGCGTCGACGCGGTGCGGCCCGACGTCGAGATCCCCCACCGTTACGGCGTCGACCAGGCGGTCGGCGATACGCTCGGCCCCGGCGGCGTCTTCCGCGCGTTGCGGACCATCCCGGTCCTCATCGACATCTGCCGCGATATGGAAGAGCTCTGTCCGGATGCGCTGCTCATCAACTACTCGAACCCGATGGCCATGAACTGCTGGGCGATCGGGCAGGCCACGCGCATCAAGGCGATCGGCTTCTGTCACTCGGTGCAGGGTACGTCGCGCCAGCTGGCCGGGTACATCGGAGTGCCGTACGCCGACGTCTCCTACTGGGTGGCGGGCATCAACCACATGGCCTGGTTCCTCGAGTTCCGGCGTGGCGACGAAGATCTCCGTCCGCGGCTCGTTCAGGCGATGGCCGATCCCGCGATCTACGAGAAGGACCGCGTGCGCTTCGAGGTGATGCGCCACTTCGGCTACTTCGTCACCGAGTCCACGCGGCACATGTCGGAGTACGTGCCCTACTTTCGCCGGACCCAGCCGCTTGCCGAGCGGTACGCACCTCCGTGGCGGCGGGACTACGACCTCTACGTCCAGCGCCAGCAGAGCTACTACGAGCGCGTCCAGCGCCAGGTGGACGGTCTCGATCCTATCCCCACCGATCGGACCGATGAGTACTGCGCCACAGTGATGCACGCGATCGAGACGAACACCCCGGCCCGGGTGAACGGGAATGTCGTCAACCGTGGCCTCATCACCAACCTGCCCGAGGGAGCCTGTGTCGAGGTGCCGTGTCTGGTCGACGCCCGCGGGATCCATCCTTGCGCCGTTGGCAATCTGCCGCCGCAACTCGCGGCGCTGAACCGGAGCAACATCGCCGTCCAGGAACTGGCCGTCAAGGCGGCGCTGGAGCAGGATCGCGATGCGGCGCGCCAGGCAGTCGCGCTCGATCCGCTCACCGCCGCGGTCCTGCCGCTGGACGACATCGCCCGGCTGACCGACGATCTGTTCGCCGCGTCGGCGCCGTGGCTCAATTGGGCGAAGATGCCCGTCTCCGCCCGGTAGCCTGGCAGATCGTCTCGGGCGGATCCTGAGATGGCGCCGGGCCTACACTGCACCTGATGTACCTCGAGCGCGGCACGATCACCATCTACGTGTCGGAAATGGCTCGCGCGATCGCGTTCTACAGCGAGACGCTCGGGCTGCCCGTCGCCTATCGCGGCGGCCCCGGCTTCACGGCGATCGCCGCCGGGGGCGGCTGGAACATCGGCCTGCACGCCACCCACCCGGGATCGCCGACACCCGGCGCGAGGGGTGCCATCTCGGCCGGGCTGGTCGTCGCCGATCTCGATGCCGCGATCGCGACGCTGCGCGGCCGGGGCCTCGCGCTCGACGCGCCGCCACCCGCCGGCGGCGGCATCCGTCTGGCGCACTTCACCGATCCGGATGGCAACCCGCTCTACCTGTACCAGGCGGCCGGGTAAGCCCGGCCCGCGATCCTGCGCCGGGGCACCCTGCTCTCCGACGGAGGTTCGGCCTACGGCGCCGCCTTCCCGAACCGCTCGTACGAGACGATCTGCGCGTACGGCTTCCGCCCGCGGTTGGGCCGGGCCTTCGCCGCGGCCGCCTCCTCCGCCGTGCGCGGGCGCGGGTAGCCGACGGAGAGGAACGAGCGCACGCTCCAGTCGGCCGGCACGCCCAGCAGCGCGCACGCCTGACGATCGCGTTCGTCATCTGCGATCGTCGAGATGCAGGTGCCCACGCCATGGGCGTTCGCGGCGAGCATCACGTTCTGCGAGATCCGCCCCGCGTCGAGTGACTGCCCGCGTCCGGCGCCCTCGATCGCGAAGGCGATCCCCATCGGCGCGCTGGCCATGTGCTTGCCGTAGGGGATGATCTCGGCCAGCGCGCGCAGCGTGGCACGATCGCGGATCACGATGACATTCCACGGCTGCGAGTTGCGGGAACTGCCGCACCAGCGGGCCGCACGGAGCATGTCCCGCAGCGCCTCATCGGCGATCGGCCGGTCGAGAAACTCCCGCGTCGAGTAGGCGGTGACGAGGTTCTTCATCGCATCCATGAGCGTCGATTGTACGGAGTGGGCGGCTGCGCGCCCGTCAGGGTGTCGGCGTCGGGGTCCGTGCCGCGGCGGTCGCCGTCGTCGCGGCCGACGCCGTCTGAATCGCGGCGATGCTCTGCGCGAGCGCCGTCGCCGTCCCCGCCGCGACCACGTGGGTGGCGGTCGTCTGGGCGACCTGCGTTCCGGCGACCGCGGTCTCGATGGCCCCGGACATCGCCGTCCCGGTCGCTGCCGCGACCTGCGTGGGGTCGGCGGTCGGCGCGACCGTCGGCGGGACGCTGGTCTGCGACGGCGTCGGCACCGAGGCGGTGGCAGTTCCCGCGGCGTGCGCGGTGGCGGTGCCTCCCGCCGCGTGCGTCACCGTCGCCGCGGCTGTCTCCGAAGCCCGCGCGCGGGCGGTCTCGGCTGCTTCGGCGGTGACGGAGACGCGGGCGACGAGCGTCTGGGTCGCGACCGCCGTGCCGGCGACCGCGCTGACCGTCGCGCCGGGCCCCGCGGTGGCCGTCTCCGTCTGATGATGTGCGGCCAGCGCCGTCGCGGCGATCGCGGTGACGGTGACCTGCTGCGCCACGAGCGTCTGTACGATCTCGATCGGCGACGCGCCGGTCGCCGTCACGGCCGGCGTCGGTCGCGGCGAGGGGGTCGGCGAACTCACCGATTGCACGACGAGGACAGTCACGCGGGCGGTTGCCGTCGCCGGTGCGCCAGAAGGTTGGGGCGAAGAGAAGTAGAAGTAGGCCAGCAGGCTCAGACCGACCACGGCCGCGATCGCCAGAAGGAACACGGCCATATCGCTCCGCGGGTTCTCCGGGGGCGAGACGGAAACGCGGCGTCGGCGATCCACGCGCGATCCGGAGTCTAGTGGCTTCGGCATCGCCCCACCCTCACCCTCCACTTCGCTCCACCCTCACCCGCGGCGCGCGAGAGCCGTCTGGCTCCCGTACTGGCGGGCGACAGTTGCCTCCGGGCCGTGATGCATGTCGCCAGCGGGTTCTCCCTCACCCTCCGCTTCGCTCCACCCTCTCCCGCCGCCGCGGGCGAGGGTTGTCTGGCCGACCGTCGCCTCGGGCAGGGGTCATCCGGCCCGCCGCAGTTGCGACAGCCCCCGGATGGGCGTCGCCCGCCGCTGCCCTTATCCTCAAGTGCGGCCGGGGAGGCAACGATGCGACGACGGGCGATCGTGGTGGGTATGGATGGGGCGAGCATGGAGCTGCTCCGCATCCTCGCCGCCGAGGGACATCTGCCCAACATCAGCCGGCTCATGGGCGAAGGAGCCTGGAGCGAGGTGATCGGCGTCTTCCCGACCCTCACCCCACCGGGATGGACGGCGCTCTGGACCGGTGCCTGGCCCGGCACCCATCGGGTGATGGATTTCAACATCCACCGCCCCGGCCAACCGCTCGCGGAGAGCGACTGGGGCATCAACACGCGCCTCTCTCGCGCCGAGTACCTGTGGAACGCGATCGAGCGGGGCGGTGGCGACGTCATCCTCGTGAAGCAGGAGATGTCCTGGCCGCCCACGATCGCCCGGGGCGTTCAGGTCGAGGGGACCGGCCCCGGGGTGAGCAATCACCATCAGATCGCCGGGTATCACCACTTCGTAGCCGGGCGCTGGACCAGCCGGGCTCTGGAAGGGCATCGCGATCCGGAGACGCTCGATCCGAGCGCCCTGCAGAACGTCCGCGAGATCGATCCCATCCAGTTCGTCGGGGTGCCCGATGGCGCGCGGGAGGCGGACCTCATCGTCCGTCCGCTAGCGCGCAGTCAGGCGTCGATGCAGCGGGGGAAGGACGGCCTCCCGAAGCGCTATGTCGCACGGGTTGCGGACGGCCGGTGCCGCGTTCTGGATGACGGGCGGCGGGAACTGGCCGACCTCGCGCCGGGAGACTGGAGCGGGTGGATTCGCGACCGGTTCAGCATCGACGGTGTGGAGATCGAGGGACACATCCGCTTCAAACTGATCGCGTTGGATGAGGACACCTTCGAGCTCTTCGTGCCGCAGATCTGGCCGGCCGGCGGCGACTGGGCGGTACCCGCGGGGGTGGCTGAGGAGCTGACCGCGACGACCGGGCCATTCCTGCAGAACCCCATGCGCGACGCGCTCGGCGTCATCGACGACGACACCTACTTCGAACTGCTCGAGTACCACCACGAGCAACTCGCCCGCGTTGCCGCGCATCTCGCGACGACCCGCCCGTGGGATCTCCTCGCCGTCGAGACGCACGCCTCCGACTACACGAGCCACTTCTTCCTTCAGCACGCCGATGACTCGAGCGGTGCCCGGCCGGAGGTGATCGCTCGGTGCCGCCGGGGAGTGGAGCGCACCTGGCAGTCGATGGACCGGATGATCGGGCGCCTCCTGGCGCTGCGCGACGAGCGGACGGTCTTTGCGGTCGTCTCCGACCACGGCGGAACCCCGACCGGCCACTCGCCCGTGGACGTCGACCGGGTCCTCGTCGAGGCAGGATTCACCGCGCGCGGGAAGGACGGGAGGATCGACTGGCCGCGCACCAGCGCGGTCGCCAAGGGTCTGGTCCACATCTTCCTCAACCTCGCCGGGCGCGATCCTGGCGGGATCGTCCCCCTGGCCGAGTACGAGGCGACCCGGCAGCAGGTCATCGACGCGTTGCTCTCTCACCGCCACCCCGACACCGGCGAGCGCACCTTCTCCCTGGCGATCACGCGGGAGGACGCGGAGATGCTCAACCTGTGGGGTGATCTCGTCGGCGATGTCGTGTATGCGCTGCGGCCCGAGTACGACGGTGCCCACGGAAAACAGTTGCCGACCGCGCGATTCGGCATCGGCGGCCAGCACTCGACGCTCATCCTCGCCGGCAGCGGCGTGCGGGCTGCCGGCCACCTTGCACGCAACGTGCGCCATGTCGACATCGCGCCCACCCTGGCGTACCTGATCGGCGCGCCGATTCCGCTCAATAGCGAGGGCGCGATCCTCCACCAGGCGCTGACCGA
>CAZHZF010000104.1:0-7457 GCA_964536925.1 uncultured Dehalococcoidales bacterium
TCGAGGTGCGCGCGCGTGCTGGGCCGTCCACGTCGTCGGCGTGGCGTACGCGGACCGATCTGCCGCCCTACCAGCGGGATGAGATCGGCCGAACGGCATCCGACGGGAGCGGTCCAACCTACTACGAGCCGGACCGCGAGGCCAACTTCGCCCACACCGCCGCGACCCGGGCGCGGCTTCGCTCGCTCCTGGGCTGACGAGACCGGAGCCCGCCGCGATGGCGCGTGCCCGAGCTACCCGTTCGCGCGTGAAGTACGATCGCGCTTGATGAGGCGCCAGTAGTGTGCTGACGAGGCTGACACTCAGGAACTTCAAGCGCTTCGACGATGTCGAGATCGAGCTCGGCGATCCGGTCGTCTTCATCGGCCCGAACAACTCGGGCAAAACGACGGCGCTGCAGGGCCTCGCCCTCTGGGAAATCGGCCTGCGCCGCTGGATGGAGCGGCGTTCGCGCGGCCCCGTGCCAGAGAGACGGCCGGGAGTGACCATCAATCGCCGCGATCTGATCGCGCTGCCGGTGCCCGGCGCCAACCAACTCTGGCGCGACCTCCACATCCGCGACGTGCGCCGCGCCGAGGGACGGCAGGTGACCAGCAACGTGCGCATCGAGACGACCGTCGAGGGCATCGCCGATGGGGCCCCGTGGCGGTGCGGGCTCGAGTTCGACTACGCCAACGAGGAGTCGTTCTACTGCCGCCCCCTGAGGATCGCCGGGTCCGACGCCCGGATGGAGGTGCCCGCGGCCGCTGGGTCGGTCCGTATTGCGTACCTGCCACCGATGTCCGGTCTTGCCGCCAGCGAGACCCGCCTCGATCCCGGGGCGATCGATGTCCGACTCGGCGAAGGTCGCACCGCCGAGATCCTGCGAAACCTCTGCTATCAGGTCGTCGCACCCGAGCGCGACGGGCCGGCGCGAGCCGACCCTCGGGGCGACTGGGAGCGGCTCACCGACCGGATCGGGCGTCTGTTCGGCGTCCAACTCGATGAGCCCAGATACGTGCCCGAGCGCGGCGAGATCGTCATGACCTACCGGGAGCGCGGGGTCCGACTCGACCTCACCCAGGCGGGCCGCGGACTCCAGCAGACGCTGCTCCTGCTCGCACATCTGGCCGTCAATCCGGGCGCGGTCCTCCTGCTCGATGAACCAGACGCTCACCTCGAGGTCCTCCGCCAGCGCCAGATCTACCGCGAGATCACCGAGGCTGCGGCGGCCAGCCACGGCCAGATCATCGCCGCGAGCCACTCCGAGATCGTCCTCAACGAGGCGGCGGGGCGACACACGCTGGTGGCGTTTGTTGGCAAACCCCATCGCGTCGATGATCGCGGCAGCCAGGTCCTGAAGTCGCTGGCTGAGATCGGGTTCGATCAGTATGCACAGGCCGAGCAAGCAGGTTGGATCCTCTACCTCGAGGGCTCGACCGATCTGGAGATCCTCCGCCAGTTCGCGCTTCGGCTCGCGCATCCGGCCGCGGATGCCCTGGCGAGACCGTTCGTCCGGTACGTGGGGAACCAGCCGACGCACGCCCGCGAGCATTTCTATGCCCTGCGGGAAGCGACGCCAGACCTGCGCGGGTTTCTCCTGCTCGATCGCGGCCCGGGGCGGCTGCAGCGCGATCGGGCGCTCGAGGAACACATGTGGGCCCGCCGTGAGATCGAGAACTACCTGTGCACGCCCGAGACGCTCGTCGCCTATGCCGGGGATGCGGGCGATCGGTTGGCTGGCCCACTCCACGCGGCCTCCTGGCGCGCGATGATGGAGCGATCGATTGCCGAGGTCGGCGAAGCGCTGCGTACGCTGGGGCGAGGCTCGCCCTGGGATGCCGACACGAAGGTGTCGGATGACTTCCTGGCACCGCTGTTCCGGACGTTCTACGCCGCGCTGGGACTGCCGAACGTGATGGAGAAATCGAACTTTCACGTGCTCGCGACGTTCGTCGATCCGACGGAGATCGACCCCGAGGTCCAGACCGTCCTCGACGCGATCGCGCGGGTGAGCCGCCCGGACAACCTGAGGGATGCCCCGACGTCTGCATCGGAAGTCCCTTGAGGACGCTGTTCGAGGTGCGCGCGCGTGCTGGGCCGTCCACGTCGTCGGCGTGGCGTACGCGGACGGACCCGCCGCCGTACCAGCGGGATGAGATCAGTCGGACGGCATCCGACGGGACCGGACCGGCCTGCTACGAGCCGGATCGCGAGGCCAACCTCGTCCACACCGCTGCGATGCGGGCGCACCTGCGGGCGTTGCCGGGCTGAGGGCGCGCCAGGCTGAACTCCCCCGTGCGCTTGCAGGCGGCGTCACGGCGAACCACCGCATTCGCGTCGGTTCGGACCTATGCGTGACCCAGGTACGCCTCCCGCACCATCGCGTTCTCCCGCAGCGCCGCCGAAGCGTCGCCGAGAATGATCTCGCCGGACTGGAGCACGTAGCCGCGGGCGGCAGTGGCCAGAGCCATGTGGGCGTTCTGTTCGACGAGGAGGATCGTCGTTCCCTGCCGATTGATCTCGCGGATCACCGCGAAGATCGTGTCCACGAGTATCGGCGCCAGACCCATCGACGGCTCATCGAGGAGCAACAGGCGCGGACGTGCCATCAGCGCTCGGCCGATCGCCAGCATCTGCTGCTCGCCGCCGGACATCGTCCCGGCGATCTGGTCGAGGCGTTCGGCCAGACGTGGAAACAGCGCCAGGACACGTTCGAGATCCTCGGTGATGTGTTTGTCCCGCCGGGTGAATGCGCCCATCTCCAGGTTCTCGCGCACGGTCATACGGGGAAAGATGCGTCTCCCCTCCGGTGCCTGGCACACGCCGAGGGCGACGATCTGGTGTGCCTCGATCCGGTCGAGACGGTGGCCAGCGAAGGCGATGCTCCCCTGGCGCGGACGGATCAAGCCGGAGATGGTCCTGAGGAGCGTGCTCTTTCCCGCGCCATTCGCGCCGATGAGCGTGACGATCTCCCCCTCGTCGACCGCGAGGGAGATCCCCCGGAGCGCGCGGATGCTGCCATAGCCGGCGTGAAGGCCGTCGATCGCGAGGAGGGGCACGGCCTCAGGCCGCGCCCCGCCCGAGGTAGGCGTCGATGACCCGAGCGTTGCTCTGCACTTCGGCCGGCGTCCCCTCGGCGATCTTGATGCCGTAGTCGAGCACGGTAACTCGGTCGGAAATCGACATGACGACCCGCATGTCGTGCTCGATGAGCAAGATGGTCAGGTCGAGGTCGCCCCGCAGCCGGTTGACGAACGCGGTCATCGCCTGGGTTTCCATCGGATTCATGCCCGCCGTGGGTTCGTCGAGGAGAAGCAGGCGCGGCTCCGAAGCAAGGGCGCGCGCGATCTCCAGTCGCCGCTGATCGCCGTAGGGGAGGTTGCGCGCAAGTTCGTCACCCCGCCCGGAGAGCCCGACGAGTTCGAGCAGTCCGTGCGCCCGCCGCCGAGCCTCCTTCTCTTCGTTAACGACCCATGGGGGGCGAAACACCGCGCCAAACACGCCGGCGCGGAGACGCGAGTGCATGCCGACGAGCACATTCTCGAGCGCCGTCATGTTTCCGAAGAGGCGGATGTTCTGGAAGGTCCGGGCGATCCCGCGCCGGGTGATCGCCGGCGTGGGCAAGCCGACGATACTGTTGCCCAGGAAGGAGATCGTCCCTCGATCCGGCGCGTAGATGCCGGCGATGATGTTGAAGAACGTCGTCTTCCCCGCGCCGTTGGGTCCGATGAGCGAGACGATCGCGTTCTCCTCGATCGTGAAGTCCACCTCGTTGACGGCGACGAGTCCGCCGAAGCGCTTCGTCACCGCGCTCGCCGCGAGCATGGGGCCGTTGAGCATCAGTGCGCCTCTGCCGTACGCGGCATCGTCGCGGCGCGCCGTTCGGCGCGGGGGAACATCCCCTGCGGCCGAAGCAGCATCAACGCGACGAGCGCGACGCCGAAGACGAGCATGCGCGAACTACCCAGATTGATCACCTGGAGGAAGGGCATGCCCAACGCGTCTCCCGCGCTGTGGATCCACCCGGTGAGCCGCTCGGCGAAGATCCGATCGAACGAGGCCATGATGATGCCGCCAACGATGACACCCCAGATGTTCCCCATGCCCCCGAGGATGATCATCGACAGAACCAGGATCGAGATCGCGAAGTCGAACTGGAACGGGTCGATGAACTGGAACACACTGGCGAAGATCGACCCCGCGACGCCGCCGAACGACGCGCCGAGTGCGAACGCCAGCAGTTTCGTCGTCACCGGGTTCACCCCCAGCGACTTCGCCGCGATCTCATCCTCTCGAATCGCCATCCAGGCCCGGCCCAGCCGCGAATCCTGCAGCCGCAGGATCATCCAGACACACAGTGCGCCGATCGCGACGATGAGGTAGTACCAGGGCAACTGGTCAAAACCCCAGGTGAAGCCAAACGCCTCTGGCTTGCCGATGGGGTTGATCCCTTTGGTCCCGCCGGTCAGCGACTCAAGGTTCAGGAAGACGCGCGGGACGATTTCACCAAACGCGAGGGTGACAATCGCCAGGTAATCGCCACGGAGCCGGAGTGTCGGTGCGCCAAGGATGACGCCGAAGATCGCCGCCATCGCGAACGAGGCAACGATCGCGACCCAGAAGTTGGTCCGGAAGGGCAACACGCTCTGCTCCGACGTGAGGAATGCCGTGGTGTAGGCGCCGATCGCGAAGAACGCGGCGTAGCCGAGATCCAGCAAGCCGGCATAGCCGACCACGATGTTCAGTCCGAGGGCGAGCAGCACGTAGATCAGGATCGGCAGCATCGCCCCGAGTGTTCCGAGACCGAGAGCGCGATCCAGCAACGGATATCCGATCGCGAGCGCGACTGCCCCGCCGAATCGCGCTTGACGCATCGGTCAGACCTTCTCCGATACCCGTTCGCCGAGGATGCCGGATGGCCGGAAGACGAGTGTGAGGATCAGGAGCGAGAAGACGACCGCCTGCGTCCATCGCGGATCGAAGAAGAAGTCGGAGAATGCCGAAACGATCCCGATCAGCATTCCGCCGACAAACGCCCCGGAGAGGTTGCCGATTCCTCCGAGCACTGCCGCGGTGAAAGCCATCAGGCCCCCGCGAAACCCCTGCATGAACCAGGCGGAGTTGTTGTACACGCCATAGATGAAACCCGCCGATCCCGCCAGCGCCCCGCCGATGAGGAAAGTCAGCGCGATCGTGGTATTGATGTTGATGCCCATCAGCGCGGCTGCCTCCCGATCCTGTGCCGTCGCCCGCATCGCCTTGCCGAGACGCGTTCGGGCGACGAAGAGGTTCAGCGCGACGACGAGCGGGATCGCCACGACGAGCACGAAGAGGTCCTTCGTCGTATACGAAATGGCCGACTGGATCGCGAAGACATCGCGGATCAGGTCGATGTTCGGGACCAGATTCGGAAAATCGACCGGTGAGGCGCCCTTCCAGTGCTGACCGATGTTGATGAGGATGAACGAGACGCCAATCGCCGAGATCAGCGGTGCCAGACGCGGCGCGTTTCGCAGCGGCCGGTAGGCGATGCGCTCGATCGCGACGTTCGCGAGCGCGCACGCGATCATCACCAGGACGAGAACCGCAACCAGACCGATGCCGAGGAGAAGGGGATCGGTCGTCCGGCGTAACCCGAAGGTGACGACGAGTGTGAGCGCGCTCATCGTCCCGATCATGAAGAGGTCGCCGTGGGCAAAGTTGATCAACTCGATGATGCCGTAGACGAGCGTGTAGCCGAGCGCGATGAGAGCGATGAGCGCTCCGTTCGAGAGCCCGATGAGCAGGACCTGAACGAGGAGCGCGGCGCAATGTGCGGCGTCGGTGCAGAACAACCTTCGCGGGCCTCCTGGAGCTGAGGAGCGACGGGACCGTTCCGTCCCGTCGCTCCGCGCGCGAAGATCAGCTGGCGGCGAGTTCCTTCACAAACTCGAACTTGCCAGCCTTCACCTGTTGTCCGCTCATCGTGGTCAACGACGTGTCGCCGTTGGCGTCGAAGCTCCACTTTCCGAGCGCGCCCTTGTCGAAGTCCTTGGTCCCGAATACCGCGTCGCGGATGGCGGCGCGATCCTTCTTCTCGGCGCGCGCGATTGCGTCGAGGGTGACCTTCATCGCCTCGTAGCCGTAGACGGCGTACACCTCCGGCTCGGCGTTGTACTTCGCCTTGTACTTGTCATACCAGGCCTTGCCTGGACCGGTGAGCTTCGCCGCCGGCAGGCCTCCGAATGTGACGTACGTGCCCTCGGCCGCCTCACCCGCATCCTTGATCCACGCTTCCTCCGCGATGCCATCCGGACCCATGAGCTTGACGTTGTTTCCCAGGGTGGCACGGAGATCCTTCCAGAGCTTGCCCGCGTTGTTCTGCGTGATGCCCCCGTAGAAGACGAGATCTGGATTGGCGGACTTGATCTTCTGCGCCAGCGCTCGGTAGTCCTGCGCCTTGCCGTCGATCCCCTCGGAAACGCCGCCCGCGTTCTTGACCTCGAGGCCGATCTTCTTCGCGCTGTTGGTGAAGACGACCGCGATGCCCTTGCCATAGAGCTCGGTATCGTCCAGAACGTAGACGGTCTTGGCGCCGAGTTCCTTCGCCCAGGTCGCCGCGACCGCGCCCTGGAGGTCGTCCGCCGGAACGACGCGCGTGTAGTTCGGCTTTCCCGACGGCCGATAGACATTGGGCTCGTTTGCCTCACCGGTGCCCGGCTTGGTGAGACCAGGGTAGGTATTCGCCGGGCTGATCATCACCAGGTTTGCCTGGTTGAGGATGGGCATGGAGACCTTCGCCGCGCCCGAGTTGAACGTGCCGATGTACGCCATCACGTCGGGATCCGCCACGGCCTTGTTGGCGTTCTCCGCCTCCTTGCCCGCATCCCACGACCCCTTGGCGGCGGTCGCGTCGTCCCAGTCCTCGTAGGTGACCGTGAACGCCCCCGCCTTGCCATTCGCCTCTTCGAGCGCCATCTTGATCGCGTTGACGATCGTGTCGGTCTGCCCCTTGCTCGAGCCGGTACGCGGCAGCGAGGAGACGACCTTGATCGCCCCTCCCGCGGGTGCCGCCGCGGGCGCGGCGGGTTTCGCCGCCTCAGCGGGTTTGGGCGCCTCGGCCGGTTTTGGCGCTGTCGTCGCGGTGGGCGCCGGCGGTGGCGCGCACGCCGCGAGAGCCGCCAGAGTGGAGAACGAGAGAAGCTTGAGTAGCCGACGCCGGGATGTCAGGGTCATGCATTCCTCCTCATGGCTTTTGGTATCACGCGCGAATTTTGCAGTGGCCTTGTGCGCGATGCACGTACCACAGGGTACGAGCGGGCCGCAACCGCACCCTCAGGCGAGAAAACGTCGCCACGGGGATTGTTATTCCCCGGCGTAAACATCGGCGTTGTGCTGGCTGCACGAACCTCAACGTCCGTTAGTGTGCCCTCCACTCCGAGTGCCACGGCGCGGCATCCTACACCTTTCCGCCCTTCGGTGGGAGGATGAGTTTT
>CAZHZF010000105.1:0-7427 GCA_964536925.1 uncultured Dehalococcoidales bacterium
CCGTACCACGCGAACCGGGGTTCGGGGGCGAAGCCCCCGAGTAACTCCCAACCCCCGTTTCCATCGGGAAGGATGAGGGCCGGGGGCGAGGATGCGCGAATCCCCGTCGTGACGGAATCCCACGCGCACCGGGGTTCGGGGGCGAAGCCCCCGAGTAACTCCCCAACTCCCTCTCCCTCGTGAAGGAGCGAAGCCGGTGGTGAGGATGCGCGAATCCCCAACGTGACGGAATCCCACGCGAACCGGGGGTCGGGGCGAAGCCCAAGAGTGACTCCCCATCTCCCCTCTCCTTTGGAGAAGGAGAGGGGCCGGGGGTGAGGATGCGCTAATCTGCACCCTATGGAACGATCCCCGAACTCGCCGCTGGAACGCGTCGACGACGACTGGGGGCCGGGCGGCCCACATCTGAGCGGTCGCACGCTCGGCGGCCTGATCCTCGTGATCCTCGGCCTCGGGCTCTTCGCGCTGCAGACCGTGGCCGGATTCGGCGACGCGCTGGTGTTCTTCCTCGTCGGCGCCATCTTCGTCGCGGCGTACTTCATCCGCGGGCGGTACGGCTTCCTCATCCCGGGGTGCATCTTGCTCGGCATCGGCCTCGGACGGGTTGGCGCGGCCTACGGGTACGACTTCGGCGCGCTCGAAGGCCTCGGCCTCGGCGGCGGTTTTCTCGCGATCTACCTCATCGACCGCATCTACCGCGGCCGCAGCCACTGGTGGCCGCTCATCCCGGGCACGATCCTCCTGATCGGTCCCCTTCTCACGCTCCTGCCGCAGGTGCAGCGCGTGGTGGAGATCGCCTGGCCGCTCGGCCTCATCCTCGTCGGCCTGATCCTGCTCGTTGGCGCGCAGGGCGTCACCCGGCGCCTGTGATCTACATGCGCTCGGACTGATCCACCCGAAGGACGAAGATCGGTCCGCGCGCATCCGGCACCGGTCGTTCCGGAACCGCCTCGCGCATCACCGCGATCGCCTCGTCGATCTGGTCGTCTTCGACGCCGATGAGCAGCGTCGCGTTGCCGCGGCGAAGGAATCCGCCGACGGTATCGATCCGCGTGACGCCGAAGCGCCGGCGGGTGAGGGCATCGACGATCTTGCCGGCGACGCGATCCTCGACGATCGAGAAGAGCAGTTTCATCGACTCGCTCCCTGGTGGGCGCCGCCGGCCGCCCAGATGTGTTCGACGCGCTCGATGGGCACCGTGAAGAGGATGGCGCCGCCGACTTCGACCTCGATGGGTGCCGGCCCGATGCCCCCCATCCCGTCGGGGAACGGCGGAATCCAGGTGACGCGCCGGGTGTGACAGGTGCGTTCGACGATCGCGGAGACCCGCGGAACGCGGTCGAGCGTGGTGGCAATGAGCATGGCGCTGTTCTCCCGTCGCAGGAAGCCGCCGGCGGTCTTGAGCCGGGTTACGCCGAAACCCTCGCCCGTGAGCGCCTCGGCCAGGGCATCGGCATCGTCGGCCTGCGTGATCGCGATCACGAGCCGGTTCGGTTGAGCATTCTCCACGCGGATGACACCTCCTGTGCGATCGGGCTCGCCACGAGCCGCTGACGACAGGACGGCGGAGGCCGACAAGCGACCGCCGCTCGACTCTTTCGCCAGCCTGCGAGGTGAGCTGTCGGGTTCGGCGGAAAGACACTCGCCGTTCGGCCACACGGCCGAATTCACCCCAAGGGACGGCCGAAACCGTCCCGATCGTGGTTCCCCCGCTCGGCGCGTTCCACGCGGCGCGCCGACTCGGCTGCCGTTCTTCAGTTGTCGATCCTGAGCCTATGAGCGCGCGTGCCGCATGTCAACACTCAGGGTTCGGATCGGGCCCGGTCTTCCGCCCTGAAGGCGCGGGACGCGCTCGTTCCACGGGCCTCATCGCACCTCGTCCGAGCGCACGCCGACACCCGATCGCGCCCGCGCGCGCGTCAACTGGCACGCTCCCCGGAACCGGCGCAGCAGCCTTATCCGGGCACGTGCCTCCGCCGCGGGTACGGCGAGCCAGACGCGCTGCCTCCGTATACTGACCAATGTGGAGAGCGATCCGGCCCGGCCTGGCCCTACCTCCGAGCGCGACATCAGCCGCTCGGCACAGGACTACCTGAAGGCGATCTACAAGCTTCAGGATGACGGTCCGGTTCTCACCTCGGCACTGGCCGAGCGGATGGGCGTGGCGGCGCCCAGCGCCACGAACGCGATCGGCCGGCTCGCCGATGCCGGCCTGCTCAGCCACGTCCCCTACCGCGGGGTGCGCCTGACCGAACGGGGCGCCGCGGTGGCGCTCGAGGTGATCCGCCATCACCGCCTGTGGGAGGCGTTCCTCCACCGTGCCCTCGGCGTGCCCCTCGATCAGTTGCACGATGAGGCGGAGCGCCTCGAGCACGAACTCTCCGACGTGCTGGAGGATCACATCCTGCGCGTCCTCGGCAACCCGGCGTTCGACCCCCATGGCGACCCCATCCCCGGGCGCGACGGCTCGTTCGAGGAGGATCGGTTGCCGACCGTGGCCGACCTCGGCACCGGCGCCGCCGCGATCGTGCGACGCGTGCCCGATTCCGATCCCGAGTTCCTGCGCTACCTCGGCTCGCTGGGCCTCTTGCCGGGCGCACGCATCGAGATCCTCGCGCGTGAGCCGTACCAGGGTCCGCTCCGCATCACCGTGGACGGCGTCGAGCGTGTGATCGGCCACGAACTCGCCTCGCGCGTGCAGGCCGAGGCGAACGGTGGGGAAATCACCCCAGGCTGAGGATCCGGCGCGCCAGTTCGAAGTACAGGATCAGGCCGGTCCCGTCCACCAGCGTCGTGATCAGCGGCGCGGAGACGACCGCCGGATCGACACCGACCCGGCGCAGCGCCAGGGGAAGGAACGCCGCGACCAACCCCGCCCAGATCACGATGAAACAGGCGCTCAGCCCGACCACCAGCGCGACGTTCGGCGGCACGCCGAGGAGTTCGGCCCGCGCGAACATCGCCACGGCCAGCACCACGCCGAGGAGGAGCGCGACGCGGAACTCCTTCCAGAGGACTCTGAGCAGGTCGTTCCACCGTACATCGTCCAGGCCCATGGACCGCACGAGCGTCGTCACGGTCTGGGAACCGACGTTTCCCCCCGTCCCGATCAACATGGGAATGAAGAAGCCCAGGGCGACGACCGCTTGCAGTTCGCCGGAGAAGTGGCTCAGCACGCTCGCGGTGTACGCCTGAGCGATGAGGAGCAGCGCCAGCCACACGATCCTCCGTCGGAAGATGGTCAGCACCGGGCTGTTCAGGTACGGCTCGGTAAGGGGTTGCGACCCGCCGAGCATCTCGATATCCTCGCCCGCCTCCTCCTCGATCACCTCCCGTACGTCGTCGGCGGTGACGATTCCGACCAGGCGATCCTGATCGTCCACCACCGGCAGGGCCAGGTAGCGCTGGTCGCGGAAGACCCGTGCCACCTTCTCCTGATCGTCAAGGGCATGCACCCGAACCAGGTTCGTATTCATCACCGCGCGGACGCTCCGCCCCTGGCGCCCGAGGAGGAGGTCCCGGAGCGCCAGCACGCCGAGGAGACGCCCATCCGCCTCCGTCACATAGACGTAGTTGACAGTCTCGACCTCGTCGACGACGCGGCGGATCTCCCCGATCGCCTCGTCGATCGTCAGGTCTGGACGGATCGCCGCGAACTGCGGCGTCATGATCCCGCCCGCCGAACTGGATGGGTACGCGAGCAGGCCGCGGAGTTCGGTGGCCTCTTCTGCGACCATCGCGCCCAGCACGTCGGCCGCGTCCGACGCGGGGAGCTCCTCCACGACATCGGCGGCGTCGTCCGGCGCCATCTCCTCGAGCACGTCCGCGGCGTCGGCGGGGTCCAGACGTTCGAGGATGTCGGCCGCCTCGCTGGGCCACAGTTCGGTGACGACCCCGGCGGTCAGTTCGTCGCCGAGCAACTCCGCGAGAACGACCGTCTCGTCATCCTCCAGCTCCTGGAGCAGATCGGCGACGACCTCGGCCAGTTCGACCGGATTGGCCTCGGCCCACCCCCGGAGCAGCGCGCCATCGCGCGCGGCCAGCGCCGCGCGGACGGCGGCCGAGTCCGGCACGGTGAGGAGAGCGGCGGCGGAGTCGTCACTCACGGCGCGGAATGGTACGCTCGCGTCGTGCCGGCCGGCCCGCGTGGTCCCATCCCGTGTTGAGGGTCCCGTAACGTGCCGCGCCAGGGATCCGGCTCCGTGCGTGGGGGACTCGTACGCGCGGGCGCGTGGGTCGTCATCGCCGCCGGATCGCTGGTGGCGGTGCTCGGCGTCGCGATGGCGCGCGATGCCGTGCTGGTGTGGGAGATCGAACCTCTGGTCCTCGGCGTGTTTCAGATCCTCGCCCGGATCTCGTACCAGGTCCTGGGGATCTACCTCGGGCACGACGTGCTGGAACTGCTCGTCGGCGCCCTGTCGTTCTCGCTCGTCACCCTGGGAATCGGGATCTTGATCGGCCAGGCGAGCCCGCACCCCGACAGTCGCAACGCCGCGCGCGAATGAACCACGCGCCCGGAGACAGGGCGCGACCCCGGTCAGGACGGCGCGCTGGAGGTGCTCAGCCCAGGGCCGCTCCGTCCAGGATCATCCGCGACCCGCGGGACGCCTCGTCGAGCGCGCGGAGGTCTTCGGCGGGAAGAGTCAGGTCCGCCGCGGCGGCGTTCTCGGCGATCTGCTCGGCGGTGTCGGCGCCGGAGATGGCGCAGGTGATCTCCCCACGGCTCAGCACCCAGGCGAGCGCCACCTGTGCCGGCGTGGCGCCGAGCCGGTGCCCGATCGCCGTGACGGCCGCGAGCACCCGCTCGGCGCGGGCGGCGATCCGCGCGAACGCCTCACGCCGCTGCACCGCCCAGAGCGACCCCTCCGGCGGCGGGGAGTCGGCGCGGTAGGCGCCACCCAGCAGGCCGGTGCCGATCGGCGCGTAGGCCATCACGCCCAGCCCGAACTCCCGCGTCAGCGGGAACATCTCCCCCTCCAGCGATCGGTTGAGGAGGCTGTACGGGTTCTGCACCGTCACGAGGCGATGCGCGCCGAGCCGTTCCTGCGTCCAGAGCGCGTCGCAGACCTGCCAGGCCTGGTAATTGCAGACCCCGACGTAGCGCACCAGTCCGCGACGCACCAGGTCGTCCAGCGCCCCGAACTGCTCCGCCAGGGGAGTCTCCGCGTCGAAGGCGTGGAGCAAATACACGTCGATCCGATCGGTATCCAGCCTCCGCAGCGAGCGCTCCACCTCCCGCGCGATGTGGAGGCGCGAGCCGCCCCGATCGTTCTGCCCCGGCCCGACCGGACTGACGACCTTGCTCGTGATCACCACCTCGTCGCGATGCCGCTTCAGCACCTTGCCGAGGATCTCCTCGGACCGACCGGCATACCCGCGATCGTCCATCAGGCCGTAGACGTTCGCGCAATCGAAGAAGGTGATCCCCCGATCGAACGCCGTGGCGATGAGCCGTTCGGCCGCGGCGGCATCGCCCTGACCGCGCAGACCGAGGCCAAGCGCGATGCGGGAGACCCGCGCGCCGGAACCACCAAGGCGTGTGTACTGCATCGTCCCCTCTCCACTGCCGGTCGAACCCGCCGAATCTGCCCGCGCCCGCGCGGTCTGGCGGCGCCGGCATGGTAGGCTGCGCGCCGCGATGCCCTTGCCGATCCGCCCCGCGCTGTTCAGTATGCCGCTCCACCCGCCGGAGCGGCCGATCGCCGACTGCTACGCCGACGATCTCGCATCGATCGCGCTCGCCGAGCAGCTCGGCTACGAGGAGTTCTGGTGCGGCGAGCACCTCACCAGCCGCTGGGAGAACGTGCCCGACCCGATGCTGCTTCTCGCGGCCGGCGCGGCCCGGACAACCCGGATCCGGTTCGGCACGGCCGTCCTGCTCATGCCGTTTCACAACCCGCTCCACACCGCGCTGCGACTGGCGCAACTCGATCACCAGATGCGAGGCCGCCTCATCGTCGGGATCGGCTCGGGGGGCCTGAAGCAGGATCGCGAGGCGTTCGGCATCGATCTCACGCCCGAGCAGGCCGGCCGCCTCACCGCCGAGGCCGCCGCGCTCCTGGAGCGGTTCTGGCTGGGCGAGCCGTTCGTCCACAGTGGTGAGTTCTTCCAGTACACGCTGCCCGACGAGGACCCCAACCTCCGGAACGGCGCGCTGATGCGCCCGTACCAGCGCCCGCACCCCGAGATCGCCGTGGCTGGCGTGAACCGCCAGTCGTACATCCTCGGCTGGGCCGGCGAGCGCGGGTACACGCCGCTGACGACCAACCTGATGGCCACCGACCACATCGTCGATCACTGGGCGGCCTACGTCGCGGGATGTGTCCGCGGGGGACGAACGCCCGATCGGGCGCGCTGGCACGTCTGCCGGGACATCCACGTCGCCGATACCACCGATCAGGCGATCCGCGAGGTGCGCGAGGGCGGCATGGCACGCGCGTACACGGAGTACATGCTCCCGCTGGGTCGCTCCGGACGGGGACTCCACGCCTTCAAGCAGGAGCCCTCGCTGCCGGATGAGGCGGTGACGATCGACTACCTGATCGAGCACGCCTGGATCGTCGGCTCGGTCGAGGAGTGCACCCGCCGCCTGCGGGAGCTGCGCGACGCGAGCGGCGGCTTCGGCGTGCTCATGGCCATCGCCCACGATTGGGCACCCTATACCGATCGGTTCCACCGCTCGCTCGCGCTGCTCGCCGAGAAGGTTCTGCCGGGGGTCAACGGCTCGTGAAGATCGGCATCACCTTCTTCCTGACCGATGAATCGCTGGGCGTCGTCGATTGCGGGCGGGCGATCGAGGATCTCGGCTACGAGTCGTACTTCGCGCCCGAGCACACCCATATCCCCACCAGCCGCCTCTCGCCCTACCCGGCGGGAGGGGACCTACCGCGCGAGTATTTCCGGACGCACGATCCGCTCGTGGTCCTCAGCGCGATGGCGGTGACCACGACACGCCTTCGTCTCGGCACCGGCGTGCTCCTGCTGGCACAGCGCGATCCGATCGTGACCGCGAAGGCGTTGGCCTCGATCGACCATCTCAGCGGCGGCCGCCTCACCGTCGCGGTCGGCGGCGGGTGGAACCGAGACGAGATCGAAGCGCACGGCACGCCGTTCGCCCGGCGCTGGCGCGTCCTGGCCGATCGGGTCGCGATCGTGCGCGCGCTCTGGCGCGAGGAGATCGCCGCCGTCGATACGCCGAGCGGGCGCCTGGCGCCCTCCTGGATGTGGCCGAAGCCGATCCAACCGGGCGGACCGCCGGTGCTGATGGGTGGGTACGGTCCCGGAACCTTCTCGCGCATCCTCGAGTACTGCGACGGGTGGATGCCCATCCCCTCACGGGTGGTCGACCTTGGTGGGCGCATCGCCGAACTGCGGTCGCTCGCCGCGGCGCGGGGACGACCGCGGCCCGAGGTGACCGTGTTCGGCGC
>CAZHZF010000106.1:0-7258 GCA_964536925.1 uncultured Dehalococcoidales bacterium
CAGATCTGGACTGAACGGCTGCGACGGGATCTCGAGCTTTACCAGGCGATGCCGCGGATCGCGGACGAAATCGTGGCGGTGCGGATCTCAACGGCGAACGACATCGGGATGACACCGATTGGGAAGCGCTGTATCCCGGGCCGGCGGAGTGATCGAGGCGCGTCCCCGCCGGGGGCGACATCTGGCTTGCCCAGGTGGACAAGATACGGCCCGTCGTCATCCTGACGCGTGACCCCTTCGCCCAGATCCTCCACCCGATTCTCGCCGCTCCCGCCACAAGGACCAACCCGCTCGTTGCCCCACCGCCACTCACCGGATACCCTCTGCGCGTGGCCTCCGGGGGCTAGGCGTGCGGATTCGGTCCATCTTCGCCTGGTTCCTCCTCGTCCTGCTCATCCTGTTGGGCCAGTCTGCCACCGGCATCACCGCGCACTTCGCCTGCGAGCACGCCGGGCTCACCGTCACCGACCCGCCCTGTCTGGTGCCGCTCGTCGTACCGTTCCTGGTTCCCAGCCTCATCGGCGTCGGCGTGGGTGTGTTGCTCATGGGGGCCGGACGGCGCGAGCGACTCCTGCGGATGTCAGCGGTCGCCATCGTCGCGCTGCTCGCGCTCGATGTCGGTGGCGGCTTCCTCGCCTGGCGGTACGATGGCACCGACGCGATCGCCACAACCCGGACGCCGGGCACGCCGCTCTTCGTCGAGGAGTTCGAGGACCCGACCCGGCCACGCCTCGACATCCGCACCAGTACGGCGCAGACCCTCGCCTACCTGGAGGGTGGCTATCAGGTGCGCGGGTCCGGTGGCGAACGCACCGCGCCATTCGTCGCCCTGCCCGGTCGCTATGCGCACACGACGATGACCGTGGAGGCGCGCCTCGTCGGCCCGACCGAGGATCGTGCGATCGTCCTGGGCTGCCGCCGGCCGCTGAGCAGCGCGGTCGATGGCTACCGTCTCGTGGTCGCGCCGGCGCTCCAGCAATTCAGCGTTGTGCAATGGGATGACGGCCGTCCGACACCGCTCCTCGAGCCACGGGCCTCGGCGGCGATCCGGTCCGGCAATGAGAGCAACCGGCTCTCACTCACCTGTGCCGGCGAAGGGATCGCGGTGACGATCAACGACGTGCCGGTCGCCACGGTGCCGGGCGCATCGCTCTTCACGGGCGGCCGGCTCTCCATCGGCGCCCTCGCCACCGACGAGGCCGAGGTCGAGGCCCGCTTCGACCGCCTGAGTGTCGCCCAGGCGCCGGCGGCCTGACCTCAGCCTTCGAGGAGGCGCACCAGCCGTTTCGGCGCCGTGATCCGGTACGACTCGTCCACCAGCGTGGCGAGGTGGCCCCAGTCGACCGCGTCGTCGTCGATCCAGGCACCCACCCAGCCATGCTGCCCGACGTACGGCGGGCGGAAGAACCGGTCCGGCTCCGTGGTGGTCAGCACGTCCTGCGCTCCGGGTAACCCCTTCACCCAGAGTGAGGGACGGCCCTCCATCCGGTGCTGCATCGCGAAGATCTTCTCGCGCACCTTGAACGACGGCGCGCCGACGCCACCAGCCTCGACCGCCTCCGGGAACGCGAGGCAGATCTCGCGCAGGCGTGCCAGGAGCGGCTCGCCGGGTCCGTAGATCTCGAGCGGGTGCAGATCCTGGGTCACGAGACGAGAGTCTACGCTCGCGATGCCGTCCGGGCGCACCAGGACTGCATCGCCGATGAGGATCCGATTGGGCCGGATCGCGCCGATCACGAATCCGTTCCCTTCCTCAACAGGTCCCCCCGCCGGGCGGCATCCCTCCGTCGTCCCATCGCGAGTAGACTGCCAGGACGATTACCCCACCGGTGCCCGACTATCACCGCCTGTTTGGCCGTGACCCTGACGGCTACGACCGCGCCCGACCTGACTACCCCGACCGCGTCTACGAGATCCTCGTCGCGCGATGCGGCCTGCGCCCCGGCGCGGCCACACTGGAGATCGGCCCCGGCACCGGGCTGGCGACCCGCCGTCTGCTCGCGCTCGGTGCCAGTCCGTTCGTCGCCATCGAGCCCGATGAGCGGCTGGCAGCCTATCTCGTTCATCGTCTCGCAGCCGAGGGTCGTGCGATCGATCTGCGCATCGAACCCTTCGAGACGTGCGCCCTCGACGCGCTTTCCTTCGACCTGGTCGTTTCGGCGACGGCGTTCCACTGGCTCGATCAACCGGTCGCGCTGGCCAAAGCGAGCCGCATCCTGCGATCGGGCGGCTGGCTGGCGATCTGGTGGAACGTGTTCGGCGATGCGTTCGGGGTGGATGCCTACCACGAGGCGACCAGGCACATCATGGAGCCGCTGGGCCGACCGGCGGCCAATCCGGACGGTCGCCTGCCGTTCGCCCTCGACGCCGACGCACGCCTGGCCGACCTGCGCGCCGTGGGCGCGTTCGAGGAGATCGATCACCAGATCATGCCCTGGCCGGCCCGCTTCAATCCGAGCCAGATCCGCGCGCTATACGCCACGTTCCCGAACGTAAGCGGACTTCCCGAGCTGCGCCGGACAGAGGTCCTCGACGCATTGGAGGCGGTCGCGGAGCGCGCCTTTGGCGGGCTCGTCGAGCGGACCTTCTTCACCGCGATCTACACCGCCCGGCGCGCATAGTCGCCGCGTCGACGATACGCCGACCCGCACGGAACAGGCTGTGGACAATCCATCGGTCAGGTCGCGAGGTCCCTCTCCATAATTGCGGTCGTGGTCTCGGGCCGGCAGGCGGGAGATACCGGGATGCAGACGCAGCCGCGCACGCTCAGGACGTTTACCGCGTACGTTGAGTGGGATGCGGAGACACGGCTGTACGTCGGCACCGTGCCGGGCGTCACCGGCGCGCACACGCAAGGCGCGACCCTGGACGAACTCCAGCGGAACCTGAGGGACGTGCTGGAGTTGTGCATCGAGCAGTCCCTGGACCTGGATGACGTGCCGAGGTTCGTCGGCATCCAGCAGGTGGAGGCGAATCGAGACGCCCCTCACTGTCCAGCCCAGCCGGGGGAGGGGAAGCCGACCTCGGTCCGCGCGGCGGATACTGCGCGCCCGCGCCCGGTGGCAGGGGACGTCGCTCGGGACCGCGGGCGTCTCGCCCGCCTCCACGCCGGCGGCCACGAGCGCCGGGGGACGGGACCAGACACCCTCGCCCGCGCGCGGGGTGGCTCCATCACGGAGTAGAGCGCCGGCCCGACGCCGCGGCCAGGAATCCCCGCACGAGCGGGTCCGGCGCATCGGGCCGCGACAGGCGCTGTGGCTGGAAGAGCGTGCCCACGAAGAACGGGTGCCCCTCCAATTCCACGGCCCGAACCTCCCCGGCGGGACCTGTCCCCACCGTGCGCATCCCCGCGCGCTCGAACCTTTCGCGGTACTCCGGGTTCACCTCGTACCCACACTGGTGCAGCGGGTGAATGCGCGCCACGCCATACAGTGCGCGAAGGCGCGAGCCAGCCCGCAGATCGATCGCCAGTGCGCCCTCGAGGCGAGTGGCCGCCGCCGGACCCGGCAGGGCGCACGCGACCGGAACGATCACCGGATGCGCCGCGTCCGGCGTGTCTTCGGCGTGCTCGGCATCGATCACCCCGAGGACGGCGCGAGCATGCTCTACCAGAGCATGTTGGAACCCGCCTCAGGTCGCGACGAGCGGACGGCCCATCTGCCGGGCGAAGCGCAGTGCCGCGAATGCGCCCTCGCGATCCCGATACGGACTTCCGGCCGAGATCCAGATCCCATCGAACGGGGCGAGGCGTTTGTCCACATCACCGCGAGCCAGGCCAGGCGTCGCGCACCACGTGACCTGGATCGCCATGCCCAGCGCTGCCGCGGCGTGGCCGAGCGCCCCATCGGTCGTCGTATGCGCCGCGAATGCGGGGTTGAAGTCGCCGATGACGCCGATGCGGATCACCATGGAGTCGCGATTCCGTGACCCGCCGCGACTGACACGAGCGATTCTACGCGCCCGTCCGCCCGCCGCCCCACCGACTTCTCACGCGCTATTCCCCCCAGGCGCCGGCCCAACCGCCTATGCTTCTGCATGGTGCTTCACCGGTTGTGATCCGCGCGCTTCCCTGAACCGCACCACACCCACCCCGAGGGTCGTTCGGGGACCACGCTCAACGGAGAACGAAGCACTTTGACTTTCGACGACTTTGCCCTCGATCCTGCCGTCCGCCAGGCGCTGGCGGCCACCGGCATCACCGCCCCCACGCCCATTCAGGCCGCGGCGCTGCCTCCCCTCCTCGCCGGGCGGGACGTCCTCGGCCAGGCCCGCACCGGGTCCGGCAAGACGCTCGCCTTCGGCCTGCCGCTCATCCAGCGGTGCGATCCGCGCGTCGCCGCGGTGCAGGCCCTCGTTCTGGCGCCGACGCGCGAACTCGTCGTCCAGATCGCCTCGGTCCTCACCCCGCTCGCCGCGAAGCGCAACCTGAAGGTCTTCACCCTCTACGGGGGCCGAGGCCTCGGCGGCGAAGTCGCCGCGCTCCGCGCCGGCGCCCAGATCATCATCGGCGCGCCGGGGCGCACGCTCGATCACCTGCGGCAGCGGACGCTCTCGCTCGCGTCCGTCTCCTATCTCGTCCTCGACGAGGCGGATGAGATGCTCGATCGCGGCTTCGCGCCGGATGTCGAGCGGATCATCGGCCAGACGCCGGCCACACGGCAGACCGCACTCTTCTCCGCGACGATCCCCGAGTGGGTGCTGGAGACAGCCCGGAAACACCAGCGCAACCCGGAGACGGTGCGCGTCGATCGCGCCGACGAGGCGACGCCCGGCGAGGTGCGCCAGATCGTCTACGACATGGACCTCCCCACGAAGTTCCCCGCCCTCCGCGCCGTGCTCGACGAGCGGGTCGATGGCCCGATGCTCGTCTTCGGCCGCACGAAGCACGGTGTGCGCAAACTGGCAAAGCAATTGGCCGACCTGGGCTACCCGGCCGCGGCCCTGCAGGGAAACATGAGCCAGAACGCCCGAGAGCGAGTGATGGCCGACTTCCGCTCCGGCGCGGTGCCGATCCTCGTCGCCACAAACGTCGCCGCGCGCGGCATCGACGTGACCGGCATCGACCAGGTCGTGAACTTCGAACTCCCCGAGTCGCCCGAGCTGTTCACCCACCGGGTGGGCCGCACCGGCCGGATGGGACGCCAGGGCGAGGCGATCACCTTCGTCACCGGCGAGGACACCGCGAAATGGCGGGAGATCCAGCGCGCGATGGGACCGCGCACGCACCGGATCGTCCGTCTTCCCTGGCCCGGTTTCCACGTCCCGACGACCGAGAACGAACCCGTGGAGCGCGCCGCGCCCGTGCGAACGGTCGCCCCCATCCCGCCGAAACCGCCGAAAGCCGAGCGCGCCGAACCACCGCGGCCGCGTCGGGACCGACCACACAGTGGAGGGACAGCGACGCCGGGCGAACGATCCCCGGCGCCGCATAGTCGGACGGCTGCCACAGCGGGAGCAGGCCGGTACGAGCGAGTGGTCCCGCGCCGTCAGGACCGCCCCGCCGCGACGGCCGCACCCGGCCCGATCGCCCGAACCGCGGCTCCAGGCGCGCCGCGTGCGGTCGAGCCCGCGGAGGAGATGGCGGAGCATCGCGAGAACGGCCGCGGGTTCCGTGGCGGCATCACGAACGCGCCCGGCGCACCGACGCGACCGATGCGGACCGGCCAGGTTCGGTACCCGTACCGCACGGCGGGGCCTCCAGGCGAAACCACCCCCGACCGCGCGGCCGACCCGACCGACCGTCCCCACGGCGCTCGGCGGCCGATGCCCTACCGGGGGGAGCGCTGAGCGGGGTCCCCTCGCGCGGCGATCCTCGGCGCCTTCCATCGCCAGCCGCGCGAAACCGAGGCCACGCGCGTCGCGTGACTGTCGCCGCCCAACTGCAGAGTGCACCTCCTCAGGGTTCGGGTCATACTGTGCCCTGAGAAGGAGCGAGGAAGGATGGCGGGGGTTCCGCTCGGTCGGCGCTCGCTCCTGCGCCTCGGCGGCAGGACCACGCTCGCCCTCGTCGCGACCGCGCTCGCGGGCGCGGCGTGTGCGAATCCATCGACCACACCGCCGACCGCGTCTGGCGAACCCCCGCGCGCGCGCCCGCCTGCGCCAGGCGAAGTCGCACCCACCCCCGACGGCCCGATCGCGCCGCTGGAGCCGACACGACCTGCACCCACCTCCGCTTCCTCCTCGGGCGGGGCGGGCCTGAATCCACCGAGCCCAATCGGAGGGGCCGACCCCGCGCCAAGTACCGCCGTCCCTTCGGCCGCCGGCGTGGAGGAGGCCGGTGCCCCCTGGGCGCGTGAGTGGCGTGACCTCATCCTCGCCGCGCAGCGCGAGGGGAGACTCTCCCTCCTCACCTGGGTCGGCGGTGGCTATCGGCAGACCGTCCAGGCATTTCAGCGCCTCTTTCCGGGGATCGCCGTCGATCACGTCGAGGACTCCTCGGCCGAGTCGTGGCTCGCCCGGGTCGGCCGCGAGCGGCGGGCCGGCACCTACGCCTGGGACATCGGCATGCTCCACACCGATCGCGCCCTGCAGGACAGCGCGGCCCAGGGGATGTGGGCGCCGCTGCGACCGCTCCTCTTCCATCCCGAGGCGACCCGGGAGAGCGCCTGGCGCGGCGGGTTCGACGGCCGCTTCGTCGACGCCGACGGGAAGCATTGCTTCGCGTGGTCCTATAGCGTCTTCCACGTCTACGCGATCAACACCGATCTGGTCGCCGAAGGCGAGATCGCCAGCGTGCGCGATCTCCTCGAGCCACGCTGGCGCGGTCGGATGATCTCGCTCGACCCCCGGCTCGGCACCGGCCTCCTCACCGCCGCGGCGACGGCGCGCGCCTGGGGCGACGACATCCTTCGGCCGCTCTTCGTCGATCAGCGTCCGGTCGTCGTCGATGGCGGCCCGGCGGTCGTCGCCGAACCACTGGCGCGGGGGCAGTACCCGATCGCGCGCGGCGTCCGTCCAAAGGCGCTCGAACCGCTGCGCGCCCGGGGCATCGGCCACCAGGTGCGTTACCTCGATCTGCCCGACGCCGATTTCGTCCCCGCCAGCTCGCTCCTCCACTTCGATCGTGCGCCCCACGCGGCCGCGGCCCAGCTGTTCGCAAACTGGATTCTCACCCGCGAGGGCCAGGCCACCCTCGCTGGCGGCCTTCAGACCAATAGCGCGCGGACCGATCTGCCGCCCTACCAGCGGGATGAGATCGGTCGGACGGCATCCGACGGGAGCGGTCCAACCTACTACGAGCCGGACCGCGAGGCCAACT
>CAZHZF010000107.1:0-2177 GCA_964536925.1 uncultured Dehalococcoidales bacterium
ACGCCCGCGGTCCCGGAAGGGTGGACCCTCACCCTCCGCTTCGCTCCACCCTCTCCCGCGCGCGGGCGAGGGTTGGGTTCGCCCGTCGCCCCGGTTGTCTGGATGCGTGTGAGGGTCGCGGCTGACCTCGTGTCCCTCTCCCCGTGGGAGAGGGTGCGGGTGAGGGGCGTGCCGCTGAGGGCGCAGCCGAGTGAGGGCGGAGGCGGGCGAGACGCCCGCGGTCCCGGAAGGGTGGACCCTCACCCTCCGCTTCGCTCCACCCTCTCGTCTGAAAGTGGCGTCACGTCAAGCGGCGGCAGGGGATGAGATGGGGGTCAGGGTGGTGGAGGCCAGTCACTTTCAGATCGCTCATGGAGCGACCTGTCGCTCTGCGGAACTCCCGTTTGCGCGGGCGACGGTTGTCCGGGGCCCGTCGATGCTGGCGCTCGTCGGCGCGATGGTCGACATCGTCGCGGATGTCCCCCTCCGGCGAACGTGCATTGTCTGGTGCGGCGATCGTCTGGCGCGTGCCGTAGACCAGGACGTTGACATGCGGGAGGATCACTCCCCGGCCACATCCATCAGTGGGAGCAGCGCTGCGCTGTCGTCCAGGTTTACGCCGGTACACAGGCGCGCGCCCGCGAAGGTCGGCAGGTCGACCTGAAGACCCGCGGCACGGCCGCGTCGGGCCAGCGCCTCGCGCAGGGCGTCCTCGACGACGGCGTTCAGCGTCCTTCCCGAGCGCGCCGCGTGGACCTTCGCCTCCGCCAGGACGCGATCGTCGATTCGTATCGTCGTCCGCATGCATCAGAGTGTGCGGTGCGGTCATCACGATGTCAATCGTCCCGCGGCCGTCCGCGCGACACCCGGGATGCTATTCTCACCCGGTCGGCGCGCTCGTCCGCGCCGGAGCCCGGTCGACCCGCCCCAGCCGGGTCGCTCGTCGGGCCAAGGGGAGTGCATCCTCGGACGACGCGCGTCGCCCTCTCGTCAGGCGATCGCCGGCGCTCGCTGGGGGAGGCGGGTGGTCGCGTTCGAGAGGAGATGAGAGTGACTCGGGACGCGGACTTCAAGGCCACTGTGCGCGCGCGGGCGCGCCAGCGCAGCATCAGTTACACGCAGGCACGGCGAGACCTGCGGCCACCCGGAGCTTCCTCGACGCTGCACGTCACCAGCGGGGACTCGGCGGCCACAACGATCGGCGAGATCGGCCTGGACGGCCCGACGATCGCGTGGCGGGACATCCTGCACGAGGGTCCGGTTCCGGCCGGGCCGGCGTCGGAGCTCCGTGTCGCGCGGGCGCGGTTCCTCGCCACATGGACCGAGGCGCTCGAGCGGGCCGATGCCCCACCGAGCCTCGCCCCGGTCGCCCGATCCGGCGCGCGTGGCAGTGATGCGCGCCGTCGGACGCGGATGCTGCGGGCACTCGAGCAGCGGGACGCGACGCTGCGCGCCGGCCACGCGCGCTACGTGCTGTGGTTCGAGGCAGACCTCTACGACCAGCTTCAGCTCATCCAGGTGCTGGACATGCTCGCCCAGTCCGGCGTACCGCCGGAGCGGATCGATCTGGTCTCGGCCGGGGAGTTCCCCGGCGTTGCCCACTTCGGCGGGCTGGGCGAACTGACCGCCGCGTCGCTGGCCGGGCTCTACGCGCAGCGCGTGACCCTGACCGCCGAGGCGGTCGCCCTGGCGCGCCAGGCCTGGGCGGCTTTCCGCGCGCCCGAACCAGAGGAGCTCGCGACGCTGGCGATGGCGCGCTCGCCCGAACTGCGCTTTCTCGGCGAGTCGATCGCGCGGTTGCTTCGGGAGTACCCCTGGCGCGGTGACGGTCTGTCGCTGACCGAGCGGCGGATCCTCCAGTCGATCGGCGACGAGAGCGCCAGCGCCGGTGAGGTGTTCCGGCGGGTCTGGGCGCGCGAGACGCGTCCGTTCCAGGGCGACCACGTCGTCTACGCCGCGCTCCGCGCCCTGGCGACATGCCCACATCCCCTCCTCACGCTGACCGACGACGGCGCACCCTTCGCCCGCCGCCGCGCCACCCTGACCGAGATGGGCCGCCTCGTCCTGGCCAGCTCATCCGATCACCTGACGGTGAACCAGCCCAGCCGCTGGATCGGCGGCGTGTTCCTCAGCCCGACGAACGCCTGGCGGTACGACCCCCTCCACGAGCACCTCACTCGTCCGTGAACGTCGTCCTG
>CAZHZF010000107.1:2277-7207 GCA_964536925.1 uncultured Dehalococcoidales bacterium
CCACTGCCCACTACTCACTACCCGCTCGGGTACACTGCGCGCCGCCTGGAGGAACACATGCAGTACCGTGCGCTCGGTGACACCGGCCTGACCGTCTCCGCGATCGGGTTCGGCTGCTGGGAGATGGGCGGGGATCACTACGGCGGCACCGACGACTCCGAGGTGACGCGCGCGATCCACCGCGCGATCGACCTGGGCGTCACCCTCTACGACACGGCGCCGAACTACGGCTTCGGCGGCTCCGAGATCGTGCTCGGCAAGGCGCTGGGCGCGAAGCGGAAGGACATCCTCCTCGTTTCCAAGACCTGCATCTCGTGGGACCCAGTCACCTTCACCTCGAAGTTCGACGGGCGCTACTCGACAGTCAAGCGGCTCAACGAGGAGAGCCTCAAGCGGCTGGGCACCGATTACCTCGACCTGCTCCTCATCCACTGGCCCGATCCAGAGACGCCGATCGAAGAGACGATGAAGGCGCTCGACGAGATCCGCCGCGAGGGGAAGGCCCGCCACATCGGCGTCTCCAACTACTCGCCCTACGAGTTGCGGCGGGGGCGCGCCGCGGCGCCGATCTGCGCCAATCAGGTCGGCTTCAACATGTTCGACCGTCGGTGGCAGAAGGCGATGTTCCCCACCGCGCGCGAGCTGGGCATCGGGATCATGGCCTATGGGCCGATGGCGCACGGTCTGCTCACCGGCACGATGCAGAAGGGGCACGTCTTCGGCGAGCGAGACTGGCGCCGCCACGGGATGCTGTTCGGCCAGCGGCTGTTCGGGCCGAATCTCGATCAGAACCTCGATGTCGTCGAACGGCTCAAGGGTGTCGCCGGTCGGGTGGGAACGACCCTGCCGCGCCTGGCGCTCGCCTGGGTGCTGCACGACCCGACCGTCTCGGTGGCGCTCAGCGGCTGCCGCAACGTGGCCGAGATCGAGGAGAACGTCGAGGCGCTGGCGGTCTCGCTCTCGCCCGCGGTGATGGCCGAGATCGACGAGATCCTCAAGGGTGCGGCCGGCCAGGTTGACGACATTCCGGGACGACACCACCAGCCGCCGGCGGCCTGAACCGGGCGGGCACGGATCGGCCGCTTCGGTGCGATCCGTCCCCCTGGCCGTCGCTCGCGGAACTACGAATAGACGAGCACCGACCGGGCGACCTCGCCGCGGTCGAGCAGATCGAACGCGTGGTTGATGTCATCGAGGCCGAGACGGCGCGAGATCAGTTCGCGCAGCTTCACCTTCCCGCTCATGAACAGGTCGACGATCATCGGCAGGTCGACCCGCTGGCGGGAGCCGCCGAACGAACTGCCGGAGAGCACCCGCTCCTGCACGAGCAGCGAGGGGTCGATCGTGATCTTCGAGCCGTGGGGTGAGACGCCGATGACGTAGGCCTCGCCGCCACGGTGGAGGCAATCGAGCATCGTCTCGATGACGCGCGGCGCGCCGATCGCCTCGAAGGCGTAGTCGGCGCCGAAGCCGCCGGTGATCTCGCTCACCCGGCGCACCGGGTCCTCGGTGGACGCGTTTACCTGGTGCGTCGCCCCGAACTCCTCGGCCAGCCCGAGCTTGTACGGCAGCCGATCCACCGCGATGATCCGTCCCGCCCCGGCGAGTTCGGCCGCCTGGATGACGTTGAGGCCGACGCCGCCGCAGCCGAAGACGACGACGGTCGATCCGGGCTTCACCTTCGCCCGGTTGAGGACCGCGCCCATCCCCGCGGTGACACCGCAGCTGACGAGGCAGATCACGTCCAGCGGGGCATCCTTCCGGATCGGGATGACCCCCTCCTGGAGGAGCACCGCGCGGGTGGAGAAGGAGGAGACCTGGAGGAAGTGGTTCACCGCCGTGCCGTCGCGGCGACGGATGCGGCTCGTGCCGTCCAGCATCAGATGGCGCGGTCGATCGCGCAGCGCGCAGAGGTTCGGCCGCCCGATCGAGCAGTAGTGGCATGTCCCGCAACTGGGGATGTAGCTCGTGAGCACGTGGTCGCCGACGGCGCAGGTCGTCACGCCCGGCCCGATCGCCTCGACGATGCCCGCGCCCTCGTGCCCGAGAACGACGGGCAGGTCATGGCGCATGTCGCCGGTGATCACGTGGAGATCGCTGTGACACACCCCGCTGGCGACGTAGCGGACCTGGACCTCGCCCGGCCCCGGCGGCAGCACGGCGATCTCCTCGACGGAGAGAGGCGCCTTGACCCGATCGAGAATCGCCGCCCGCCCGGACTGTTCTGGCACGGTCACGCCTCCTGCCGCGGATGTGTTCCGCAGAATAGTCGAGCGCAGGTCGCGGCGGAGTCGAGTCGGCGGACCGCCAGGTGGATGGGCGCCGCGGGCGTGGCGACTACCATGGCCCCGTGTCCGGGCCTGACGCGCTCGCCCGCCTCTACGCTGCCACCGCTTCGCTGGCCCGCGGCAGCACCGACGAGCGGGAGGTGCTGGGACAGATCGCCCGTTCGGCGGCGGAACTGCTCCGCGCGCCCTACGCCGCGGTCGGAATCGTCAATGATGACGGTGGCCTGCGCGAGTTCATCGTCCACGGCCTGACAGACGACGAGTACGCCCGCCTCAAGGACCATCCTCCCGTCGGGCGCGGCATTCTCGGCGCGCTCCTCCGCGAAGGGAGTCCCCTCCGTCTCGACGATCTGACCAGCGACCCCCGCTCGGCCGGCTTCCCGATCCACCACCCGCCCATGCGCGCCTTTCTCGGCCTACCGCTCCACCTCGACGGCCAGGTGATCGGCCGCCTGTACGTGACGCACACACGCGCCGGGGTCTTCGATGAGGAGGACGAGCGCCTGGCGATGGGCTTTGCCGCCGCGGCCAGCGTCGCGATCGGCAACGTGCGCCTCGCCACCTCGCTCCGCGCCCAGACCGATGCGGCGGTGCTCGCCTCGAGCCAGTTGCGCGCCGTGCTCGATGCCCTGGAGCACGGTGTCATCGTCACCGACCCCGCCGGCACGATCGTGATCGTCGGCGACCGCATCGCCGGACTCGTCGGCTCATCCGTTCCGCTCGCCGGCGAGCGCGAGGAGGTCCTCGCGCCGCTCCTGACGGCGCCGGATGTCCTGCTTTCGGCGATCGCGCTCGAGCGCGCTCAGCCGCGCATCACCGACTCGGACGAACTCACCCTTCAGGCGCTCGATCGCACCGTGCGCCGCTATAGCGCGCCGGTCCTCGCCGCAGACGACGCGCTCCTCGGTCGCGTCTCGGTGTATGCCGACGTGACCCGCGAGAAGATCATCCAGGAGCAGATCGTCTCGGTCGAACGGTTGCGCGCGACCGGCGAGATGGCCTCCGGTCTGGCGCACGACTTCAACAACGTGCTGGCCACGATCCTCGGCCGGGTCGAACTCCTCCTCGGGCAGGTGACCGACGCCACCCTCATCGAGAACCTCGCCGCCGTGCAGCGCGCGGCGCGCGATGGCGCGGCGACGGTCGCGCGGATGCGGGAGTACGGTCGCCCGCTCGATCAGGCGACCTTCCAACCGTTCTCCCCGGCCACGGTCATCGCCGAGGCGATCGAGTTCACGCGGCCGCGCTGGCGCGAGCAGGCGGTGCGCGAAGGCCGGACGATCGAGATCGAGACGCACCTGGCGCCCACCCGCCCGGCGCTGGGCGAGGCGCCCGCGTTCCGCGATGTGCTGGTCAACCTGATCTTCAATGCGGTGGACGCGATGCCCCACGGTGGCACCATCGCGATCGGCCTTACCCCGGCCGGCACCGGGGTGGAACTGACGATCCGCGACACGGGCATGGGGATGACGCCCGCGCTCCAGCGGCGGATCTTCGAACCGTTCTTCACCACGAAGGGGGAGCGGGGCTCGGGCCTGGGACTGGCGATGGCCCGCAAGGTGATCGCGTCGCTCGGCGGCCATATCGATGTCTCCAGCGCTCCCGGGGAGGGCACGACGTTCACCATCTGGCTGCCGGCGACGGACCGTCCCGCCCCGGCCACCGCGGTGCCGAGCGCGGCCGGTCAGGGGCCCCGTCGCCTCGGGCGTATCGTGCTGATCGACGATCAGACCGATGTGCGGGATACCGAGGCGATGCTCCTGCGCGCCGAGGGACACGACCTGCGCGCGTTCAGCGATCCGGCAGTGGCGCTCGGCGCGATCGCCGAGGACCCACCCGACCTCGTCATCACCGACCTGGGTATGCCCGGGCTGACCGGGTGGGACGTGGCGCGCGCGCTCCAGGCCCGTCACCCCGGCCTGCCGGTCATCTTCCTCACCGGGTGGGGACGCGAGTTGACTGCGGCACAGTTGCGCGAGGGTGGGGTGAGCGGCGTGATCCCCAAGCCGATGGACCTCTCCGAGGCGCGGCGGGCGATCGACGCCGCTCTGCCACGCGGCGACCAACCGCTTCGGGTGCTCGTGGCGGACGATTCGGCGGCGTTCGCGGCGGTTCTCGCCCTGCTCTTCCGCCAGGCCGGGCATCAGGCGCGTACGGCCGCGACCGCGGACGCAGCGCGCGGGATCCTCGCCACCGACCGCCACGATCTGATCGTGCTCGATGCCAACCTCGCTGGCGCGCGCGAACTCGCGCGCCAACCCCAGGCCGGCGCGCCGCTCCTCTGCGTCGTGAGTGGGAGCGCCGAGGGGGAGATGACGCATCTCGTGCCCGGAGCGGCCCTCTACGTCGAGAAGGTACGGGTGCCGGAGCGCCTCGACGAGATCGTGCGACGGACGCGGGAGCGACCGGTGGCAGCGCATGGCTGAGATCCCCAGCGACGATCTGCGTGCGCTCCTGCGCGACCTGCACAGCACCGCCGCCCAGGATGCCGCGACGGCGAGAATCGCCCTCACGATCTGGCGCCGGGCGCGGGATCGGGGCGATGATGCGCTGGCGCGGACCGCGGCGGACGACATCGAGACGGCGCTCGAGGGCCTGTTCACCGCGCTGGCGCGGATCGAGGCGCGCGGCAAGGATCTCCT
>CAZHZF010000108.1:0-7138 GCA_964536925.1 uncultured Dehalococcoidales bacterium
AGCGCCGCAAGGACTGGTCACCGATAGATCCGGACGATCGCGCGGACCCTCACCCTCCGCTTCGCTCCACCCTCTCCCGCGACCGCGGGCGAGGGGGTGTGCCTACGCCGCGGCGGCTGCTCGTGTGCGCTTGGGTAGTCGCTGACGCGGCCGGCAGCGCCGCAGTTACCCCCTCTGCCGTCGCGGCGGGCGAGGGCGCGGTGAGCGCGTCCTCCTGCGCGTCAGAGCGCCGCAAGGACTGGTCACCGATAGATCCGGACGATCGCGCGGACCCTCACCCACCGCTTCGCTCCACCCTCTCCCACGACCGCGCGGGCGAGGCGGCGTGCCTACGGCGCGGCGGGTGCTTATCGGCGGGGCGACTGGCAGCGCGTTCGCCGGGCGAGAGGGTGGCGGGCGGGTCGGCCCCCGGTCCTGGGTGCTGCCGCTCCTGCGCCTGTGGTCGGCGCGGGCGATCGGCCAGCAGTCCCTTGAGGGTGAACCCTACCCCCGCAGGCTCGGCGACCGAATCGGCACCAGCGCGTCCGCGCGGATCAGGCCCGCCTCCTTGGCGACGTCCCCGCCGTTGGCGACCGTCGTCTCGCCGGCCCTGGCCCAGGGCACGTCGACCTTCCAGAGCTGGATCACGGCGCGCTGGAGCCGGACCGCGAAATGGTTCCCCATATCCTCCACCGGGCTCGTCGGCAAGCCATAGAAGGTCAGGGGATCCTTCACCCCGTCGTAACGCAGGCGGATCGATGGTTGCCGCGCGAGCAGCCCGATCCGCGCGGTCACGATCTGCATCCAGGTCTTGCCGGCATCGCCGGCCGAACTCATCGGCTTCGGAGTGGAGCGGAACGCCTTGAGCCAGTCATCCTTGCCCGCCGCGTTCATCTCGTCGAAGACGTTCGTCAGCCAGGCCTGACTCACCTCGGGGCGCCACTGCAGGATCCCCTTCTGCATCGCCTGGACGACGAAGCCGTTGGCGCGGTACCGCTGCGAGATCGGGTAACCGAGCGCGGCGACCCCGCCGAGGCGTCGGAACTCGCTGTAGAAGTTGCCCGCGCCATCGTCGACGATCGCGAATCCGGTGATGCCGTCGCCACCGGTCGCCTGGGTGTAGAACCACCCGTTCGGGACCGCATGGTCCGGTGGGAGCTTCGCCGGCACGTCGTCGGGAACCGCCCGGGAGGGGAGATTACCGGTCGGCGGGAGCGGCTGCGCGGGTCCCACGCGGGTCCCGGCGAGGTCTCCCAGCGCCGGAGCCAGAAGGAGTTCGAACTCCGCACGCCCACCGGTGCGCAGGTCGGCGTTGCCGCGGAACTCGACGTCGTAGTTCCTCGCGTACGCCGCCAGGTCGTACATGGCGGCCGGAACGTCCTTGATCGTGAACCATCCGTCACCCCCGGTCACGACCGAGTCGACGCTGTACCGCTCGGTGCCGCTCCAGTAGAAGACGCGCACGTTCGCGAGCGGCAGGCGGGTCTTCTCGTCGATCACACGGCCGGCGATGGTCGCCGGGGGGAGTTTCGGTGCCGCCGGTGCCGGAGTCGCGACCGGTTTCGTGCCCCAGTCCTTCGGTAGCGGCGGTGGTGGCGGCATGGGCACGTCGCTCTCGATGTTCACACGGCGTACCGGGATGTACCGCGGGTCGTAAGGCACGACCCGGTGCATCACCTTCGGCGTATCCGCCTCATAGACCCACACCAGCGCGCGGTCGGCGGTGGCCCACTTGTCGAAGATGCGGATGTGCCCGATCGTGCCCGCCAGCGGGTAGTTGAGGGCATCGCCGGGCATCAGCTGCTCTTTGGTGATCGGCACCGTCACGTCGCCCATCGTGTCGGTCGTCCGCCGCCCGATCTCCCAGACGGCGCTGACGTAGCCGGAGCAGTCGAACCCCTTCGCGGTCGAGCCGCCGTACACGTAGGGCACGCCGAGATGCTTCTTCGCGGTCTCGAGCACCTTCGAGGCCTTGATCGGCGCCGGCTTCGCCGTCTGCGCCGAGGCGGCCTCGGCATCGAAGAGGAGCGCCGCGAACAGGAACAGACTGAGCAGCAGTGCGCCCAGCGCGATGCGCAGCGCGTGGCGGAAGTCGTCCGTCATCTGCCGGATAGTCTGGTCGGGGCCCCCTCAGCGGCAATCGCACATTAGAACGAGATTAAAGGTAGGAGGCGGGTCCTATAAAAGCGGCGTAAATGGCGCGCTATCTGCTCCGGAGCCTCGCCTTCGTCGCCATCGGCGCCGTGCTGGGATGGGGATTCGGCTCGTTGGCCGAGATCGCGACCGACGTCCAGGGGTGGGACGTCTTCGGCGCGACCGCCGGGTTCATCGTCGGCCTGATCGGCATCGCGCTGTTCAACGACCCGGCCGATCGAGTGAACGAGTCTCAGTAGGCGGCGGCGAGCAATCGCTCCCGGATCGCCAGGACATCGCGGCGCAGACTGTCATCGCTCTCGACATCCCCGCGGATCTTCTCCCATCCGTGGAGGACGGTCGAATGGTCGCGGCCGCCCAGTTCCCGGCCGATCTCGAGGAGCGACGCGGTGGTCTCCTCGCGCATGAGGTACATCGCGATCTGGCGCGGCAGGACGATCTCTCGATCGCGCTGTTTGCCGCGGAGGAGGCGTGTCTCCAACTTGAAGTAGGTGGCGACGACCTCGACCACCTCGGCCGGCTGGACGGGCCTTGCCCGCCCGGCCGTCACCTCGGTGAGCGCGCGCCCGGCGGTCTCGGCGGTCAGTGGGCTGCCGTTGAGGCGTGCGTAGGCGATCACGGTGGTGAGCGCGCCCTCCAGTTCCCGCACGTTCCGCTGCACGCGCTGGGCGAGAAGACCGATCACCTCCTCGGGCACGGGATGCGCCTGCCGCTGCGCGAACGCGCGCAGGATCGCCGTACGCGTCTCCACGTCGGGTGGCTGGATATCGACGATGAGCCCCCATTCGAAGCGGGACGTGAGCCGCTGCTCGAGCGTCGCGATCGCCCGGGGCGGGCGATCGGAGGAGAGCACGATCTGCCGGCGCGAGGCGTGGAGGTCGTTGAAGGTGTGGAAGAACTCATCCTGGGTCGATTCTTTGCCGGCGAGGAACTGGATGTCATCGACGAGCAGGACGTCATTCGAGCGGTAGTTCTCCCGGAAGGCATCGGTCTGGCGGCGCTGGATCGCGTCGATGAGATCGTTCGTGAATTGCTCGCAGGTGACGTAGAGCGTCTTCAACCCCTGCGCGGCGCACGACTGCGCCACCGCCTGGAGCAGATGGGTCTTGCCCAGGCCGACGCCACCGTGGAGGAAGAGCGGGTTGTAGGTCGTCGCCGGCGCGTCGGCGACCGCGCGTGCGGCCGCGAAGGCGAACCGGTTGGAGGGACCGACGATGAACGCATCGAACGACCAGCGTGGATCGACATCCACCGCGCGCGCCTGCAGGGGCGCCGGCGCGCGGCGGGAGCGCCGCTGTGCCGATGCCGCTGCCGACGCCACAGCGGGAGCGATTTGCGGTGCCGCGGCGTAGGCCGCCGGGATCGCCCTCGGCAGGTGGCTCTGCGCGGGGGGAGCCTCCCGGGCGGCTCGGCCCTGCGCGGGTGCGGGCGCCGGCCCACCGATGTAGGACTCGCCGGTGAGGACGACGACATCGAGCGCGATCTTCCGGCCGAGGATCCGGCTCAGCGCCGTCTCGATCGGCTCCCGGAAGCGGGTGTCGAGCCACTCCTTGGCGAACGTCGTCGGCGCGGTGACGGTGAAGCGATCGCCGCCGATCCCGTCGCCCGTCGCACCGGTGTTGCGGATCCAGGTCTCGAAGGTCGCCCGGGTCATCGTCTTCTCGAGGTCGCTGAGGGCGGCCTGCCAGACCTGCGTGGGGTTCATCGTTCTCCCGAGGGAAGGTGGGGCCGGCCATGGTAGACGAGGCGGGACTGCCATCACGGTCCAGTTTGCGCGATGCTTTGGACCCTGATTCCAACGTGAATGGAGAGGTGACGCGTGAGTGACTATGGCGCACCGGGACTGGCCGGCGAGATCGCGCGTGCCGAAGTGCCGGCCGGTGCGGTCGCGCTATGGTGGCTGGGCCAGGCCAGTTTCGCGCTCAAGGGCGCCGGCGCGACGATCTACATCGACCCCTACCTCGCCATCTCGCCGGACCGCCTCAGTCCCCCGCCCTTCCCGCCGGAGGCGGTCCTGGGGGCGGATCTCATCCTCCTCACCCACGACCACCTGGATCACATCGATCCATCGGCGCTCCCCGGCATCGCCGCGGCTTCACCGGCGGCGCGGTTCGTCGCGCCCCGACCCCACTTCCGCCGTGTCGCCGATCTGGTCGGCTCGGTCGATCGCGTCGTGCCGGCCGAGGCCGACGTACCACTCCGCCTGCCCCTGCCTGGAGGCGAGGTCGCGATCGATCCCGTGCCCGCGGCCCACGAGGCGCTCGACCCGACGCCCGAGGGGTACCGCTTTCTCGGCTACTCGATCCGCCTCGGCTCGGTGACCGTGCACCACGCCGGCGATACCACGCCCTACCCGGGGCAGATCGAGCGGGTGCGTCCCCACGCGGTGGATGTCGCGCTGCTGCCGATCAACGGCCGGGACGCGTACCGCACCTCTCGCGGCATCATCGGGAACATGGATTACCGCGAGGCAGCCGAATTCGCCCACGCGATCGGCGCGCGCATCGTCGTGCCCACGCATTACGGGATGTTCGCCGCCAACACCGTCCCGCCCGGCCACTTCGTCTCGCTCGCCGCGGAGATGTTCCCGGACCTGAACGTGCACGTCATGGGGCGCTTCGGGCGGTACACCTACCTCCGCTGAGGGGCGAAGGACGGGGCGGTCTGGCCGCGAAGGACCTGTAATGGAAACGAAACCGCCGGTGCTGTAGCCCGTCGATACGGTTGACGTATGACGTCGTTCGAGAGAAGTCCGGTGATGCAGGATCTGGTGCACTTCCTGGGTGATCTGGCCCGGGAGTTCGAATCGCCTGACGTGCGCGTGCCCGAACTCGACCCGCGGGTGGTGGCGCTCGCGCGGCGAAGGCCGGCGTTGAATGGACGCCGGTTCCGATGTCGCGCCCCCGGTCGCTGATCGGCCTCATGCTCGCTCGGGCCTGGTGTCTCTTTCGCGGGCACCAGTTCGAGAACGCCCGCAGCCTGGCTGGCCCGCTGCTGCGCTGCACCCGCTGCGGCACCATTGCGTGAGCGTAGCGATTTAGGCCTGGACTGAAGGGACAGCGGGCTTCCCACCCCGCTCCTGGGTCCGGCACAGCGCGGCGGACGACATGTTCGCCTCGCGATCCGGCGCGGTGGCCTACTCCGCCGTCGATTCGCCGCGGCTAGCTTGCCGGCCCATCAAGCAGGTCGAGGTTGTCCACTGCAACGCGAACTTCGTCCAGAAGATCGATGGACCCGTCGGCATGGTGATACCGCGCCGCCTTATCCAGGCGGACGATGCGGTGGTTAGGCCAGACGTCATCCCCGGCCACGAAACCAAGGTCGGTCGCGAGTTCCGCACCTGACGCGATCGCCCGCACCCGCACACGTGTGCCGGCGAGCAATCTCCGAGCGGAACGCCGCGGCCGTCTCGTCGGTGCCAGTGACTTCGTCACCTACCCTGCCTCATCCCGTCGGCGTCCAGGTGTGGGCGCAAGCTGGTTCGCATATGGTGGCACGAGCGAACGGCGGTTTGCCCACGGGCGCATCGTAGTCGGCGCCGATCGCGCGACCGGTGCGGCGCTACCATCCCGGCCACCCGACCGAGGAGGCCGCCCCCGCCATGATCATCCGCGACGTCCGCGTCATTCCCACCTTCGTGGGTCGCCGGAACCAGACCATCGTGCGGATCGACACCGATGAGGGGATCTTCGGGCTCGGCGAGTCGGGCCTCTCCTTCCGCGAACGCGCGGTGGCCGGCGCGATCGAGCACTTCACGCCCTATCTCATCGGGCGGGATCCGATGGCGAGCGGCGCGATCTGGCAGGAACTCTACCGGTCCGGCTACTTCGAGGGTGGACGGGTGCTCACCGCGGCGATGTCGGCGATCGATATCGCGCTGCACGACATCCGCGGCAAAGCGCTCGGCGTGCCGGTCTACCAGTTGCTCGGCGGCAAACACCGCGACTGGATTCCGCTCTTCGCCACAACCGCCGCGCCGATGGGTCCGCGCCTGATCGAGGACGTACGCCTGCTCCTCGACCAGGGCTGGAACGTCATTCGCACCTGGTTTCACGCGCCGGAGGAGGACGATGCGCTGGGGCGCCGGATCTACGAACCGCGCGAGTCGATCGGAAGGACCGCCCACTGGCTGACGAAACTCCGTGAGGCGGTTGGGCCGGACCCGGTGCTCGGGGTCGACTACCACCACCGTCTCACCGTCCCCGAGGCGGCCTCCTTCTGCCAGCGCATGCCGCACGGCACGCTCGACTACATCGAGGAGCCGATCCGCGATGAGACGCCCGAAGCGTACGAGGCGCTCCGGAAGATGACCGATATCCCCTTCGCGATCGGCGAGGAGTTCGCCTCGAAGTGGCAGTTCCTGCCCTACATCGAGCGCGGCATCACCCAGTTCGCGCGGATCGACGTGAGCAACGTCGGCGGTCTCACCGAGGCAATGAAGGTCGCCGGGTGGTGCGAGGCGCACTACATCGACCTGATGCCGCACAACCCGCTCGGGCCGATCTGCACCGCCGCCACCGTGCACCTCGCCGCCGCGGTCCCGAACCATGCCTGGCTGGAAATCCGCTCCTCACCGACCGAGGAACTCGGCTTCTACGACAGGGATCTGTTTCCCGTGCAGTGCGTCCAGGAAGGACCACGCCTGCACGTACCGGATCGCCCCGGCCTCGGCGTCGAGTTCGACGAGGAGCGCGCCGCGAGCCAGAGCTATCAGGCCGACATGATGCGCCACCTGAGGCGACGGGACGGCTCGATCACGAACTGGTAGGCGGTACCCCTCGCTCGCTGGGCCCGCGGATGGGGGAGCAGCCGTTCAGGACCGCGGGCGTCTCGCCCGCCTTCACCGCGACTGCCGCGATGGCGCCGGGTGGCGAGACAACCCTCGCATGCGGCAGAGGGTGGAGCGAGGCGGAGGGTGAGGGTTTGCCGCCCCACGCGCCGGTCGCCGCTCCAGCCATCGCGGCCCACGCGTTCGCCCTCCCCGCGGCCGTGCGGCTACCGATGC
>CAZHZF010000109.1:0-7080 GCA_964536925.1 uncultured Dehalococcoidales bacterium
TCGCGATGCGGCAGGAATTCGTGGAGGGGCGGGTCGATCAGGCGGATCACCACGGGGCACCCTGACATCGCCCGGAAGATGCCCTGGAAGTCCTTTCGCTGAATAGGCAGGAGTTCGGCCAGCGCCGCGTCGCGCTCGGCTTCCGTCGCGGCCAGGATCATCCGCCGCACGATCGGCAACCGCTCGGCCTCGAAGAACATGTGCTCGGTGCGGCAGAGGCCGATCCCCTGAGCGCCGTTCTCGCGTGCCTTCTCCGCGTCACGGGGGTAGTCAGCGTTGGCCCACACCTGAAGACGCCGCACCTCATCGGCCCACGAGAGCAGTTTCTTGAGGTCGCCGGACATGCTCGGCTCGATCAGTGGCACTTCGCCCAGGATCACCTCTCCGGTTGTGCCGTTGATCGTCACGAGATCGCCCTCGCGCACGACGGTCTCGCCGGCTGTGAAGAGACGCGACTCGAGATCCACCTTGATCCCCTCGCACCCGGCCACGCACGGCTTCCCGATCTGACGGGCGACGACCGCGGCGTGGCTGGTCGCACCACCCCGTGAGGTGAGCACCCCCTGGGCGACGATCATCCCGTGGACGTCGTCCGGATTGGTCTCCTGGCGCACCAGCAATACCCTCTCGCCCGCTTTGGCCATCACCTCGGCACGATCTGAGTCGAACACCGCCTTACCGGTCGCGGCGCCCGGCGAGGCGTTGAGGCCCCGGGCGATCACCTGAAGGCGCGCCGCGGGATCGATCTGCCGATGCAGCAGGGCCTCGATATGGGCGGGTTCCACCCGTCGCACCGCCTCGGCTCGATCGATCAACCCTTCCTCGGCCATCTCCACCGCGATGCGTACAGCAGCCATGGCAGACCGCTTCCCCGATCGGGTCTGGAGCATGTAGAGCCGGCCGCGCTCGACCGTGAACTCCAGATCCTGCATATCGCGGTAGTGGCGCTCCATCTGCTCGGCGATGGCGACGAACTGATCGAAGACCTGGGGGAGATCGCGCTTCATCGCCGCGATAGGCTGAGGGGTGCGGATACCCGCGACCACATCCTCGCCCTGCGCGTTGATGAGGTATTCGCCGAACAGCACGCGCTCGCCCGTGTTCGGATCGCGGGTGAAGGCGACTCCCGTGCCGGAATCCGAACCCATGTTGCCGAAGGCCATGGTCTGCACGTTGACACCGGTGCCGAGGTCGTGCGGGATGCGATGGAAGTTTCGGTAGGCGATCGCCCGGGCGTTGTTCCATGACCGGAAGACCGCCTCGATCGCCAGACGCAGTTGGTCCAGTGGATCGGTGGGAAACGGACGCCCCGCGGTCCGCTCGACAAGACGAAGGTAGGACGAGGCAACTTCCTTCATCTGCTCGGCAGTCAGGTCCGTATCGAGCCTCGCGCCGTACCGATCCTTGGCCGCCTGCAACTCGTGCTCGAAAGCCTCTGCTTCGACGTCGAGCACGATCTTCGAGAACATCTGGATGAATCGGCGGAACGAGTCGTAGGCGAACCTCTCGTTACCCGTCGCCCGCACGACGCCGCGCAACGTCTCCGCGTTGAGGCCGAGGTTGAGGACGGTGTCCATCATCCCTGGCATCGATTCCCGGGCGCCGGAACGGACGCTCACCAGCAGGGGATCGTCGGGCGATCCGAAGGTCTTTCCCGTGGTCGCCTCCACGGCCTTGAGCGCCGCGAGCACCTGCTCCCAGAGCCCCTCCGGGAAAGTCCGCCCCACCGCGTAGTACGCGTTGCACGCCTCGGTGGTGATCGTGAAGCCGGGAGGAACCGGGAGTCCTGCCCGTGTCATCTCGGCCACGCCCGCGCCCTTGCCCCCGAGGAGCGACCGCATCGATGCGTCTCCCTCGGCGAACAGATAGACCCACTTCTTTGCCATCGTCGTCCTGCTCCTATCCAGCCAGTTTCTCGTGGAGAACGCGCCGAAGATCCGCGATCGGGACGCGCTCTTGTTGCATGCTGTCGCGGTCGCGAATCGTAGCGCTGTGGTCCTCGAGCGACGCGAAGTCGATGGTCACACAGAACGGTGTGCCGATCTCATCCTGACGCCGGTAGCGGCGTCCAATGGACTGGGATTCGTCGTAGGTCACCATCCAGTGCTCGCGCAGGTCACGGCTAACCTGGCGCGAGAGGTCCGTGAGCGGCGCCTTCTTGGAGAGCGGCAGCACCGCGACCTTGTAGGGGGCCAGACGGGGGTGGAGTCCCAGGACAATCCTCGTGCCCTCGCGATCCTCCTCCTCGCGATACGCATCCAGTAGAAAGGCGAGCACGGATCGGTCCACGCCGGCCGATGGCTCCACGACGTGGGGCAGGAAGCGCTCGTTCCGCTCATCATCGAAATACGCGAGGTCCTCGCCACTGTGCTGCTGATGCTGCGCGAGGTCGAAATCCCCCCGCATGGCGATGCCCTCGAGTTCGGAGACGCCGAAGGGGAATGCGTAGAGGATGTCGGTTGTGCCCCGCGAGTAGTGCGCCAGTTCGGCGGCGGGCTGTTCGTGGAGCGAGAGGTTCTCCCGACGCATCCCGAGCCCGACGTACCAGTCCAGGCGCGCCTGGATCCATTCCCGGTAGGCGGCCTCGGCGTGTTCGGGCCGAACGAAGTACTCGATCTCCATCTGCTCGAACTCGCGATCGCGGAAGATGAACTTCCCCGGCGTGATCTCGTTGCGGAAGGCCTTCCCGATCTGAGCGATGCCGAAGGGCAGCTTTCGACGCATGGTATTGAGGACGTTCCGGAAGTTGACGAAGATGCTCCCCGCGGTCTCCGGCCGCAGATACGCGGTGGCGGCGGTGTCTTCGACCGGACCGATGCTGGTGCGGAACATCAAGTTGAACTGCCGCTCGGGGGTGACCTCCCCACCGCAGTACGGGCAGCGTCCGGCGTCGAGGTCGTCGCTGCGACTGCGCTTGTGGCACGCCCGGCAATCCACGAGCGGATCGGTGAAAGTGTCCACGTGGCCCGATGCCTGCCAGAGACGTGGCGAGGCGATGACGGAGCTATCGATCCCGACCATGTCCTCGCGGCACTGGACGTTGGTTCGCCACCACGCGTCCTTGATGTTGCGCCTCAGTTCAACACCCAGCGGACCGAAATCCCAGAAGCCACCGAACCCGCCATAGATCTCGCTGGAAGGGAAGACGAAGCCGCGGCGCTTGCAGAGAGCGACGATCGTGTCGAGGTCAGCGCCCATGCGGGCGGGTCTTGCCTGCGTCTGCACGTGAACTCCCGAAACCCTGGGTGATTGCGGCGCCGGTCAGCGCTGCAATGACCCTACCAGACTCGCGTACTTGTCCATCAGTACGCGGGCACCCTCGGGAGACACGGACTCTGCGATCACGTGGAAGACCGGCCGCTCGACATCAGGAAGAACGAGTACCCATTCCTGCCCGAGGTCGATCTTCACGCCATCGATCATCTGGGCGCGCCCGTCCTGGAACTGCTGCGCGAGTTTGCGCATCACTCGCCCCTTGTCTTCCCAGGAGCAGTTCACGCGGGTCTGCGCGGTGTGATAGGCGGGGAGGCCGTTGATGACCTCGGATAGGCGCACTCCCTGCGTGGCGAGCGCCTCGTACAGTTTGCACGCGGCGAACATCCCATCCATCGCCGCGTGGAACTCCGGGTAAACGATGCCGCCGTCGCCGTCTCCCGCCATCACGACACCCTTCCGGACCGACGCGGCGACGAGCGCCTGTGAGCTCACCCGCGTCCGGAGGATCGAACCGCCGTGGCGCGCCGCCAGGGTCTCGAAGAGGTTGGGGGCGGTCACCGGCACCGCGACCGTGCCGCCCGGATTCTGGCGCCAGTACAGGTCGATGAGCGCGCCGAGAAGAGTCCACCCCGGCACCAGCTGGCCGCGATCGTCGATCACGTAGATCTTCTCTCCACCGGCGTCGATGCGGATCGCGATCGACGCCTCGACTGCCGTCGCGATCCGGGCCAACTGCTGGAGGATCTGTTCGAACTGATCCGGCGAGTGCGCGAGGCGCGACTCATCGATCGATCCGTTGAGAGTCACCGGGCTGACACTGAAGCGGTTGAGCACCCGGGGCAGGATCGTCGATACCGCTGAATGGCCATAGTCGAGCACGAATCGATGCCCGTTCACCTGAGGTATGGCGAGCACCTTGCTCATCGCCTCGACGTAGCTATCGGCAAGGCCCGGCTCCTCCCCGATCCAACCGATCTCGTCGAGGTATGCGCGCCGGTAATCCTCCCGGAAGAAGGATCCCTCGATCTTCCGTTCCGCGTTGCGATCGAGGTCCATTCCCCGCCGATCGAAGAAGTTGATGTCGATCACGCGGTCATCGAAGGGTGAGACGCGTACGTGCGCCCCGCCGGCATACGAACCGGATCGGGCGATCCAGCGGGAGATCGGAACGGGCTGCGACTTTATGTCGAGAACGTTGACGCCCGAGGAGGGGAGGCCGGAGACCATGGCGCGCTTGATCATGCGCGAAGCGCGGTGCGAGTCACGGCTCAGGACGATCGTCGCTCCCCTGGGTAATGTGGACGCGTACGCGGCGCCGAGTTTGGCCGCGAACTCGGGCACGATCTCGATGTTGACGAGACCCGACACACCCCAGCGCCCGAAGATCGCCCGGCGACCCTGGCTGCCCCAGATGATGCTCCGGTTGATGGTCGCCCCGGCCTCGATCTCCTTGTTCGGCCAGATCTTGACGTTGGGCTGGATGATCGCCGAATCCCCCACCGTCGTCCCATCGCCGAGAACGGTGCCCTCGAACAGCATGACCTTGGCCTTGATCGAGCACTGCCGACCGACGATCGCGCCGCGCACCTCCGCGCGCTCACCCACGTAGCTATTCCGCCAGATGACGGACCGGTCGATCTGCGCCCGCGTATCGACGATTGAGTCATCGCGAATCACGGTCGGCCCGCGGACGACCACGCCGCCCTTGATCTTGCAGCCGTCTCCCAACCAGACAGGCCCGAACAGTTGTGCATCCGGTGCGATCTCGACCGAGTCGGTCTCCAGCCAGATCCCGGGTCCAATCTCTTTGCCGAGCGATTCGACCTGGACCTTCCCGGAGAGAACATCGCCATTGGCGCGCAGGAACTCGGGAATGTTGCCCACGTCGCACCAGTAGCCATCCGCCACATAGCCGAACAGAGCGTCGCCCCGCTCGAGCAGTTGCGGAAACACATCCTGCGAGAAGTCGACCGGCTTGCCGCCCTCGTAATAGTCGAATACCGAGGGTTCGAGAACGTAGATACCGGTGTTCACGGTATCGGAGAACACTTCGCCCCAGCCGGGTTTCTCCAGGAACTGCCGCACGCGCCCACCTTCGTCGAGGATCACCACCCCGTACTCGAGCGGGTTCTCCACGTGATACAGCGTGAGCGTGGCCTTCGCTTTCTTCTCGCGGTGATAGGCGATCACCTTCCCGAGGTCGAAGTCCGTGAGCGCATCACCCGAAATGACGAGAAACGTCTCGTCGAGCAGTTCCTGGGCCAGTTTCACCGAACCGGCCGTGCCGAGTGGGATCTCCTCCACCGAATAGTGGATCTTCATTCCGAGGCTGGACCCATCGCCGAAGGCATCTTGAATCACCGACGCGAGGTACTGAACGGTAACGATGACTTCGGTGATACCGTGCCGCTTGAGCAGATCCAGGACGTGCTGCATGCACGGCTTGTTCACGATCGGAACCATCGGCTTCGGGCGGTTGATCGTGAGGGGGCGTAGCCGGGAGCCCTCGCCACCCGCCATGACCACAGCTTTCACGGGCGTCTCCCGAAAACGCGACCTGAGCGTCAGTATACTCGACGGGCCGATGCTCCCCCGCCTCACCCAGACTGCTGCGGCGGTCAGCGCACCCGGCCACGCCTGGGGCGGACGAGCCTGCTGGGCGGAGATCGACCTCGACGTGATCGAGGCCAACGCGTCGGCGCTCTGCCGCCGCCTCAATCCGGGTACCGCGCTGATGGCCGTCGTGAAGGCGAATGCCTACGGCCACGGCATCGCCGGGATCGCCAGCGCCCTGGTACGAGGCGGGGCGGCTGCGTTCGGCGTTGCCTGCGTCGAGGAGGGGATCGAGCTCCGCACCGCGGGTATCGATCTTCCCGTCCTGATTCTCGGGTTTGTTCCCATCACTGAGGCGCCGAGGGCGGTGCGACTCGATCTCACCATCGCGACGGCATCGCGCGAGATGGCCGAGGCCCTGGATGCCGCCGGGCGCGCGGCCGGCCGACCGGCGCAGGTTCACATCAAGATCGACACCGGCATGAGCCGATTCGGTGTGCAGGTCGAGGCGGCGGTCGAGTTCGTGCGGGCCATTTCAGCGCTACCCGGCATCGCCGTGCGTGGGATCTTCACCCACCTGGCCACCGCGGATGAGCCCGGCAGCCCCCTGGCCCGAACCCAACTGGCGCGCTTCGACGCGCTCTGTCGCGAACTCGCCACGATGGGACTCCTTCCCGCCATTCGGCACGCCTGCAACAGCGCGGGCGCGATCGTCTATCCGGACGCTCATCTCGATCTCGTGCGCTCAGGCGTCCTGCTCTACGGCATCGCGCCGGGGCCAGATGTGGCGGCCCATTTCGTGCGACCGGCTCTGAGCCTGCGCGCGCGTATTGCCCGGATCAGCACGATCGCGCCGGGAACCTGCGTCGGGTATGGCTGCACCTTTCGCCCGGCGCGTACTACGCGCCTCGCCCTCGTACCCATCGGCTACGCGGACGGGCTCAGTCGGTCGCTGTCGAATCGCGGCCAGGTGATCGTGCGAGGAGTTCGCGCCCCCATCGTCGGCACGATCTCGATGGACCAGTGCACGGTCGATGTGACCGATGTCCCCGGCGCGCACGAAGGCGATATCGTCACGCTTCTCGGCGCCGACGGCGAAGAGGAGATCACCGCCGAAGATGTTGCGGCCTGGAGGAGCACCATTCCGTACGAGGTCCTCACCGGCCTCCCGATCCGACTGCCCCGCCTCTATCTCCGCGCGGGGGCACCCATCATCGCCGCGGAGAACGGAGACCTCATTCCGCTGACGTGACCGGCGCACAGGGCGCCGAGCGAAACTCTTATGTCATTTTGTGCGGTCTGCCCAACGGG
>CAZHZF010000110.1:0-2516 GCA_964536925.1 uncultured Dehalococcoidales bacterium
CGGCAGCCCGTCAACATCGTCTGGATCACCTGTCACGATATCGGTCCGGACCTCGGGTGTTACCGCGGAGTCGCACCGGGCACCGAGTATGCGCGGACGCCGCACCTCGATCGCCTCGCCGCGGAGGGGGTGCGCTTCGATCACGCTTTCGCGGCCGCGCCGGTCTGCGCTCCGTCCCGTTCGGCGATCATTACCGGTACCTTCCCGACCGCGATCGGCACGATGCACATGCGCTCGAAAGCCGTTCCGCCGCCGACAGTGCGTTGCTTTCCGGAGTACCTCCGCGCCGCCGGCTACTACTGCACGAACACCTACACCGACTATCAGTTCCACGCCCCGATCACGGTGTGGGACGACGTGCGATCGACGGCCCACTGGCGTGACCGAGGCGATCCGAGCCGGCCGTTCTTCTGCGTCTTTCATTCCGGCCTCACGCACGAATCGCAGATCTACGTCGATGACGCGGCCTTTGCGCGGAACACCGCCCGCCTGGCGTCCGAGGAGCGCCACGATCCCGCGCAAGCACCCATCCCTCCCTACTACCCGGACTCGGACGTGTTCCGCACCGCCTGGGCACGGTACAGCGACAACGTGACGGCCATGGATCACTGGGCGGGAGACATCCTCCGCGACCTCGATGCCGACGACCTCCGCGAGAGAACGCTCGTGATCTTCTGGAGCGATCACGGTCGAGGCATGCCGCGGGCGAAGCGCTGGCCGTACGACTCCGGCCTGCGCCAGCCGCTCCTCGCCCGCTGGCCGGGGCGCATCACGCCGGGGACGACCCGGACCGACATGGTCTACCTGATGGATCTGGGACCAACCGTCCTCACCGCGGCCGGACTCCCCGTTCCGGAACACATGCACGGGCGCCCCTTGTTCGACGCCGCCGGCACGCCCCCCGACGAGCGCCGTGTCTACGCCTTCGGCGGACGCGACCGGATGGACGAGGCCGAGGATACGATGCGCACAGCCCGCGATGGCCGGTTCCGATACATCCGGAACTATCACCCGGATCGACCGTACTTCCTCCATCTGGACTACGCTGAGCCGTTTTCGACCTGGCGGGAGTTACGGCGCCTGCGGTTCGAGGAGGCGACTCAACTGGGCTCGGGCGAGGACCCGAACCTGCTCACGCCGGTCCAGCGCCGCTTTCTGGCCACGACCCGAGCGGTCGAGGAGTTGTACGATCTCACGCGGGATCCCCATGAGACAGAGAACCTCGCCGACGATCCCGCGTACGCGGACGATCTGGCACGCCTGCGCGCGGCGCTGGATGGGTGGCAGCGTGCCTATGGCGACCTGGGTCTGCTCCCCGAAGCCGAACTCGTCCGCCAGTGGCGCCCGGAGGGCCGCATGCAGGTGACCGCCGATCCGGTTGTCCGTCGCAGCGGCGATCGTTTGATCGCGACCTGCGCGACCGAAGGCGCCTCCATCGGGTGGACGCTCGATCCGCCGCGCGAGATCGAACCCGATCGGGCCAGAGGGATGATGATCCAGCGGATCGGTGATCCGGATACCGGTGGGCGGTACTGGAACCTCTACCACGAGCCGATCGCGGCACCCGATGGGGCGACGATCTGGTTCCGCGCCCAGCGCCTCGGGTATCGGGCGAGCGCGGACATCGCGGTGACCGTCTGACGGGGAGCGCGCCGCCCGGGATGGTCTGGATCCCGGCGGGCACCTTCACGATGGGCTCGGATCGGTTCTACCCTGAGGAGGCTCCGGCGCGACCGGTCACGGTGGCGGGATTCTGGATGGACGTGGCACCGGTGACGAACGCGCGATTCGCCGCGTTCGTGGAGGAGACCGGCTACGTGACCGTCGCCGAACGGCCGCTGGACGAAGTCCGCTTCGTCGGACTCGACGCGGCGCAGCGCGCGCCGGGATCGCTCGTCTTCCGCGCGCCGCCGGGTCCGGTCCCGCTGGACGATCCGGCGCGCTGGTGGTCGTTCGTGCCCGGCGCTTGCTGGCGTCACCCGGAGGGTCCGGGGTCCGACCTGGACGGACGGGAGGATCACCCCGTCGTGCACATCGCGTTCGCCGACGCGCACGCCTTCGCGGGATGGGCGGGACGTGATCTCCCCACCGAGGCGGAGTGGGAACGCGCCGCACGGGGCGGCCTTGACGGTGCCATCTTCCCCTGGGGCGACGACCCTTCGCCCGACGGATCGATCCCGGCGCACGTCTGGGTCGGCGACTTCCCGTGGCTCCACCGGGGTGCCCGCGCCAGCACGACGCCGGTGGGACGCCACCCGCCGAACGGCTTCGGCCTGGTCGACGTCGTGGGCAACGTCTGGGAGTGGACTTCCGATGCCTACGGTGGCGGCCGACGCGACGGCACATCACCGTGCTGCGGCGGCACGGATGCGTCGCGTGGCGCGGATGTCCCGCGCCGGGCGATCAAGGGCGGATCGTACCTCTGCGCGGCGAACTACTGCTTGCGCTACCGACCGGCTGCGCGCCAGGGGCAGGAGGAGGACGGCGCGACCGGGCATCTCGGGTTCCGGTGCGTC
>CAZHZF010000110.1:2616-7038 GCA_964536925.1 uncultured Dehalococcoidales bacterium
GCGCCAGGGGCAGGAGGAGGACGGCGCGACCGGGCATCTCGGGTTCCGGTGCGTCTGGCGCGGTGCTCCACCAGAGTAGCCGTCACGGCCGTGGTACATATCGCAGATACAGATTGTGGTGATGGTCAGGGTGGGTGTTCCGGCGGATGCAGGCAATCTCTTCAGGTCGAGAGCTATGTCTGATCGCGACACCACCCGCGTGCGCGGGGCTCCGGAGGCAGCGTTCCGGACGATCGGTCCTGCACGTGGCAACGACCCGAGCGAGGACCTCAGCGCAGCGTCACCCGAGGTCGGCCGGGCCGACGATGGAAACGATCCGACGCGCGGGACTGTCCCTGAGACGACGGTCGAGAGTAACGAGCGGTGATTGGCGCTCTCGCGCGAGCGACACGTACGCGGCGTCGTATAGGCGGCCGAATCCGCAACCACGGGCGATTTCGAGCGCGCCGGCCGTCAGGTTGGGAGTGGATGCGACGATCTCGATCGGGATGAGCGTCAGCCGCCGCATGGCGTCCCGGACGTGGTCCCGCTCCATGCGTCCCATATCTTCGGTTGGCCGACCTGCTTCCAATCGCCATTCGTACGCACGGAGTGTGCTCCAGGCTTCCCAGAGGAGAAGGTCGGGCGCGCACAGCGCAGAGTCCGAGAGCAGGTTGCGTATGTCCACGTCCAGGAAGCAGGCACGGACCGCCACGCTCGCGTCGATGACCAACACCAGAATCAGCGTTCCGCACGGAGCCGCTCGATCGCACCTACCGTATTCGGGTTACCCCATGGGAGTGACCATTCCGGCGGGAGCGGCAACATCGCGCTCTCCACAACCGCGATACGTCGGAGATCCTCATCGCGCAGGAGATATTGCGTACCGAACCTCCGGTACGCGATCTTCCCCTCCCGAATCCATCGGCGGATCGTCTCGGGATTGCGTCCGACGCGGCGTGCCGCATCAGGAACTGTCAGTTCCTCCACGTCCATGTGTGTTGTAGTATACGACAATTCAAGCCCGCGAGACTCCGGCATCCCGGGTCAGGCGACGCGCTGTGTCCCTCGACCGATCCGATTCCCGAAGGCCACAACCGCGACGATGTAGGCGAGAAGTGCCCCGGCGGCGGCGAGCGTGGGCCGTGCGCCGATCTGGTCCACGAGCGCGGCGAACGGCACGCTCGCCAGCGGCATGAGGGAGAAGGTCATCATGTAGACGCTCATCACCCGGCCGTAGAACTCGCGCGGTGTCTGCTCCATCACGAGCGTGTTGTTGAGCGCCATGTAGGAGGCCGAGGCGCCGCCCAGAATGGGCAGGATAAGCATCGCCGTGAGGAATGACGGCGCCAGCCCGAAGAGGAGCAGGCTCAGTCCGAACGTGATGCCGATGTAGGTCTGCAGGCGGGCCTTCTCCGCGAAGTTACCCAGCGACGCCAGGGCGAGAGTCCCGATCAATGCGCCGACACCCGCGGCCGCGTTCAGCAGTCCCAACCCTTCGGGACCCTCGTTCAGGACGCCCGCGGCGTAGGCGGGCATGAGCATCTGATAGGGCATCCCGAGCGCCAGCGGAACGAAGCCGAGCGTCATGAACAGGAGAAGCTTGCGGTTGCTCCCGATGTAGGCGAGTCCCACGCGCAACTGCTCGATGCCGGATCCCCGCCCGTGCCCGGTCCGCTCCCGACCGCCGCGGATCTGCCAGAACATCAGGAGGACAATCACGTAGGCGCCGGCCATCATCGTGAAGACACCGCCGATGCCGATGGCGGGGATGGCGATGAGGAACCCGGCGATCGCCGGCCCCACGACGCGCGACAGATTCATGTTCGAGTTGAACAGCGCCATCGCGTTCGCCAGATCCTCGCGCCCCACCACGTCGGCAGCCAGCGCCTGTCGCGCGGGCATGTTGAACGCGAACGCCGTGCCCTGCAGGAGCGCGACCGCGTAGAGGTGCCAGATCTGCAGCCATCCGGTGTTGACCAGCACCGCGTTGATGACCGCTGCCATGCCGATCGTCGCCTGCGTCGCAAGGAGGATCGTGCGGCGCGGGACCCGGTCCGCGACCACGCCGCCGATGAGGGAGAGCGAGAGCATCGGAATGCCCCACGCCAGGCCCATGAGCCCGAGTGCGGTGGCTGACCCCGTGAGGGCGAACGCGAGGTAGCCGGTGGCGATCATGCCCATCTGCATCGCGAGCATCGCCGGGAGCGTCCCGGCCATCATCATCGCGAAGTCGCGGTGGCGCATCGCCGCGAAGGTGCGCGCCCATCCGCTCTGGCTCTGGATTGGCGCTGGCGCCGGCGCGGCTGACTCCGGCACCACCGCACGTGGCGCCTCGATCGTCGCCGCGCCCATCGCGGCCCGCCCGTTGACGTGGCCTCCCGCCGATCCGACCCGATCGACGGTGGTACTCATCCCGAGAGTATAGGGATCGCTATCGGTCGGATAGGCAGTTCCCCCAAACACCCTCTCCTTCCAGGAAGGAGAGGGGCGGGGAGAGGAGGGTTTAGCCCCTCAGATAGGCATACATCCTGGGCACGTAGCGGGGCGCGATCTCCGGCAGCATCTTCGGCATCACGTTATCGATCACGCCGGGGAAGAGATCCGGCAACTGCGCCCGCAGGTACTCGGGCATCGCGATCGACCTCTCGACGAGCGCGATCATGTGCGGGAGCACCTTCGGCATCATCCCCGGCAGGAGGATCGGGAACAGCCGTGGCATCATCGGCTTCATTACGGTGAAGAGCGGTTCGCGAATGGGGGCGGGCGCTCGACCGATGAGGCGCATCATCCCGCCCATGCCGAGCGGCATGGCGTCGAGCAGACGGGGGGTCAGCGCATCCATCACGTCGACCATCCCGTCGACCGTCATGAGCGCGATGAACTTCTCGAACATCGCCCACTGCTCCCGCACGGCCGGATTCGGGTCCGGAAGACCGGTCACGCCCATCGCCTCCGCGGTGAGGCGGGCGAGATCGATCACCGGCAAATCGGAGCCCGCGTTCTTCGCCGACACGCGCAGCTGGAACTCGCAGCACGGGCAGAGCGCGACCAGGGCATCAGCGCCGGTTGCCTCTGCCTCGGCGACCCGCTTGCCACCGAGGGTGTTCGAGGTCGGTTCGGACTCACCGATGCGGGTCAGAACCGACCCGCAGCAGAGAGCACCCTCCTTGCTGTGCGCCATCTCGACCAGTTCGGTGCCCGGCAGAGCGCGCAACAGGTCGCGCGGGGGTTCGTAGACGCCGCCCGCCCGCCCGATGTGACAGGAGTCGTGGAAGGTGATGCGCGCCGGACCGTGCCCGTTCGCCTTTCCGGCCAGGCTCTCCGGGACGTGGTCGAGGGTCAGGCCGCCCTCGGCGATCTTCTCAGCGAGCACCTCGGAGTAATGGCGCGTTTTCAGGTGGTAGTCGAGACCGAGCTTCTTCGCCCAGTCCGGATAGTAGGTGGACCAGACAAGCCAGCACGCGGGACAGGAAGTGACGACTTCCTCGACACCCTTCGCCTGCATCGCCGCGACGTTGTGGCGCAGGGCGGCCTCCCAGTCGTTCCACTTCCCGGCGACGAGCATGGGGATACCGCAACACATCTCCTCTTTGCCGAGGGTCGTGAACTCGACCCCCGCGCGCTGGAGCAGTCTCGCGGTCGACTGAGCGATGTCCGGCTCGACGAAGGACGCGGTGCAGCCGGCGAAGTAGCCGATCTTCGCGCGCTCCTTGATCGCCGGCTTCACCTCCTCCGGCACCCAGGCATCGCGCTGGTCGGCGAGGCCGCCCCAGATGTTCCGCTGTCCCTTGAGCGCCGCGGCCATGATCTCGAACGGCGGGAAGGTGAGGAATCCCTGCTCCTGGACCAGGTTGCCGCGCATGAGCCCCCACGAAGGCTCGATCGGCAGGTCGAGCTGGCAGGTGACGTCGCACTTCTCGCAGGTCGTGCACAGGAGGAAGGTGTCGGACATCGCCTGGTCGAAGCGATCCTTCCCTTCGAGCACATCCTTGAGGAAGGACCACTTGCCGCGCGGCCCGGCCGATTCCCAGCCGCGCCCCTGATAGAGCGTGCACTCCTCCACGCAGTAGCCGCACTGGGCGCAGGCATAGGCGAAGGTCGCCACGTCCGCCGGCAGTCCTCCCGCGGGCGCCTTTCGCTCCATCGGTTCCTCCGGTTGCCCGAAGGTGTTGGCGCCGATCTGGACGAGAGGCGCGAACCGGCCAGCGAGGTCGATCGCCTTGCCGACCAGACCATCGCCCACGACCTTGCCGGGGTTGAGGATGCGGCGCGGGTCGGCCGCGGCCGAGGCCGCACGGAGAGTTGCCACCTTCGACACGCCGAGGATGCGCTCCGCTTTCGCGCCGAAGAAACGTCCGGTCGCGTAGGCGCGGCCGCCGTGCCGTTCCGCCACCGCGATGGCGGTGAGGGCGTGGCCGTAGCCAAAGTTGAAGCCGAACG
>CAZHZF010000111.1:0-6979 GCA_964536925.1 uncultured Dehalococcoidales bacterium
CGTCTCGTCCAGCGGCCAGATCGGCCGCGGAATCCGCCGGTACGGAAACCCATCCAGGCGCAGCGTCGTCGCGCCCGGCGCGTCGGCGGTCACGATCGCCTTCGCCAGAGGCGCGAACCCGGCCCGGAAGTGATTGCTCGACTTCACGGCCACGATCCGCCGTTGCCGGACGTCGATGCCGTGCAGGCGAAACACCTCATCGTCGAACACCTGCTGGCGCCGACTCGACACCAGGATCTCCAGACCGCCCACGGTCAGGCACGCCATCGGCCCCATGTCCACCTGGCCGCCGCGCCCCATCGGCGTCGTCAGTCGGAAGCGACCGTCGGTCACGCGCGCCACGCGGGCCGTCACCGGCAGGGGGAGACCGTGCAGTGGCTCCCCGCGGCCCCCATCAGACTTGCCTCCCAGACGCACCGGCACCTCGGCTCCCTCGCCCGCCCGGTGGGCGGCGGCCGCGCTCTCGGGGTCGTAGAGAACCCCGAACGCCGCATCCCGTAGATTGGCGGCGAGCATCGCCGCCAGCAGATGCGTGCTGTCCCCCGGTGCGCCGCCGCCCGGATTGTCCGACGTGTCGTTGATGACGATCGGTCCGGCCGGGTGGCGCAACGCCTCCGCGATCGCCGCCGCGGGGTCGAGGCTGCGCGGGCGCAGCTCCTCGCGTGCGTCCCACAGTGCCGCCGCCACCGCGCGCGCCGCCTCGCGGGCCGGTTCCACGCTCCCATCCCCGATCGCCACCACCGACACGGCCACCGCGGGGACGTCCGTGTAGGCGAACCCGTGGAAGATCGCGCACTCCAGGACGCCCGGGCGCTTCTCCATCTCCCAGCACAGCGCGTTCAGGCGTCCCATCGGCTCCAGATCGGTCGAGAACGTCGGGATCATCATCGGCAACCGTTCGACCCATGTGTGCGGGCGGATCGCGCCACCGAACATCCGCTGCAGGAACCCCATTGCCTCGGCGCCGCGCTCGTACATATCGACGTGCGGGTAGAAGTTGACGCCGAACAGGCCGTCGCTGGCCTCGGCCATCGCGGTGGTGATGTTGCCGTGCAGGTCGAGCGTCACCGCGATGGGAAGCCGTGGGCCCACCTTCGCCCGGATCGTTCGCAGGATGTCGGCCTCGATGTCATCCACGCCCTCGGCCGTCCCCGCGCCGTGCAGGCTCAGGCAGATGCCGTCCAGGCCATCCGCCGAGGCGATCCGCGCCACCAGATCGTCCCGCATCGTCTCGTACGCCGCTCGCTGGATCGTCCCCGATGGAACCGCCGAGGTGACCAGCGTGGGCACGAGCGCGAACCCCTCGCGTTCGGCGCCGTCGATCATCCCTCCGACGTAGCTCCGTGTCCCGCGATGCGCGCGCAGGATCTGCGCACCGGTATGCCAGGCGTGGTCGCGGAACGACGAGAGCGGCGTCGTCTCCGGGCAGAAGGTGTTCGTCTCGTGCGCGATCTCGCCGATCGCCACCCGCCGCACCCGCCCGCTCACCGGGCGGGATTATGACCGACGGCCGGGCCGACCGCTCGGCGGCACGAACGCTGCGGGCCGCGCGGGTGCATCGTCGATCCCGTCCGCCAGCCAGCACACCCCTGGCAGCGCGCCGATCTGGCGATACAGCCGCAGGTCCGCGGTCACGAACGTGGCCCGGTGATGCCGCGCGACCGCCAGATAGAGCGCGTCGTAGAACGAGATGCCATACCCGTGCGCGAGGAGATGCGCCTCGGCGAGATGCTCGCTGCCCCCGTCGAAGCGGAGGCCGAGATCGAGGAAGTCGGAGATCGCCCGCGCTGCCTCAGGTGCGGTCAGGCGCGCGCGCGACACGCGTGAGGCCGCGGAGAGCACCGCCGCGACTTCTATGCGCAGCAGATCTGGCCCCACGAGCGCGACCGCTCCCTCCGCGTACCTGTGGAGGATCGCGGTCGCCTCCTCGATCAGCTCCTCGTCGCGCGTGAGGAACCACTTCGCAGCCACACACGCGTCGACGACGATGGTCGGCGGGATGCTCACCCGCTCGCCACGGTGTCACCCCGATCGCGGGCCAGGCGCACCAGATCGGCCGAGGTGAGCGGCGAGAGCGACCCGCCCGGCCGGCGGGAGATGATGCGCGCGACCAGAGCGCGGCGGCGGTCTACCTCCCCGGCGGGGATCGCCGCGCCGACCGACGAGGCTGCACCGCCTCGATCGGCCGCCGCGGACCCGCGCAGCGCCGCCAGATCGCTTGCCCGAATGCGGATGCGCTTCGGCCCGATCCGCGTGGCAGGAAGGCGCCCCGAATCCACCCAGCGCCACACCGTCGTCGGGCTTACGCCGTACTCCGCGGCCGCCTCGCGCACGGAGTGCGTGGGTCCGAGACCGGAGGACTCCTCATACTTGATATTCGCCGACTCATCTTCCATCTCTAACGTACCGTACACCATATGGTGCTTCTTCAGCAATAAACAGATGCAATGCATTCAGTGCTGCTGCAATGATGTACGCCAGGGATGGCACAGTGTTTGTGGCGCCGTGCCATCCCGCGGCCTTCGCCACGGAGGCGGGCGAGACGCCCGCGGTCCTGGTCGGCGACTGTGGGACCCGCATGATCGGTGGCTGTCCGCGTGCGTTGACAGGATCGCGGGCGACCTCGTGTCCCTCTCCCAGACGAGGGGGTGCGGGTGAGGGGGCGTGACGGCTGCCGCGCGCCAGCTCGTGCAAGATCGGCAGCCGCCCTTACCCTCCGCTTCGCTCCACTCTCACCAGCGACCGCGGCCAGCACGGCTTCGCCCGATCCTTACGGCCGCAGCCCCGCCACTGCTGCCCGCGCATCGGCCGGGGCGTTCTCCCCAAAACCACGGATCAGCGCGACCAGCCGCCAGCGATCCTCTTCGGCGATCTGATCGCGGAATGCGGGCATGGCGAATCCCGCGATCCCGTCGGTGATCCAGGCGTACAGCTGCCGCTGCGGGTGATCCATCGCGTGCGCCGTCAGATCCGCTGGGGGAGGCTGAAGGAATCGTCCGGCCGGCCCATCCCCGCGCCCGGTCAGGCCGTGGCACTGCGCGCAACTCTGTTGATAGAGGATGCGCGCCCGCTCCCATCCCGCCGCGTCCATCGCAACGGGATTCTCCCCGCGCGTGGCGGCCCGGATCTGCTCGTTCGCCTCGCTCGCTCCCATGTAGCCGCCGCCCACGATCGAAACCACGGCGATGCCCAGGACGATGGGCATCGCGCGGCGGCGCCCGCGCGCGATCCGGCCGCTGCCCGCCAGCAGCACGATGCCGAACAGCAGCAGCTGGCCGGCCACGATCGCCGGGGTCGTGATGCGCGGCGCGAAGGCGGTCTCACGCGTGCGCGCGGCCAGCGTATCGAGGATCGTCACCTCGATCGGCGCCCGCGCGTCCTCCTTCCCCACCCGCCGCACCAGCGGTTCGATCCTCCAGCGCCCCACGGTGGCGAACTGACTCCCCTCGTGCGCGAACAGATCGGCAGCCTCCCGGTGCAGCGCGATCTCCGTCTCTCCCACCTCCCGATCGAGGTACCGGATCCGCAGCACGGCCTTCTCGAAGCCAGTGAGATCCCCGACGACGCGCAGCGTCGTCCGATTCATCCCCACCTCGCCGGGCGCGATCTCCAGGCGCATCGTCAGGCCGCCGGCCGTCGCCTGGCCCGTCACCGACCGGAGGGCCACCGCCGCCTCGCGCGCCGGCTGCAGACCGGTGAGTAGCCCTGTCACCCCCAGGAGCGCGATCACGGCGATCAGTTCGATGGCCCCGGTCCAGCGGAAGCGACCCTCGACCCGCCGGACGGCCACCTCCGCAACCTGCCCGCTCAGCCGCGCCAGGCCCAGCATGCGCGGCGCGACCATCCGCCAGTGGAGGATGCCGAAGAGCGCGACGATCCCGGAGAGCGCCAGCTTCAGGAGGAGCGCGCGGCCATACGGAGTCTTCTCCAGCGCCTCGAGCGACCCCACCGCGATGAGCGACTGGATGACGCCGGTCGCGGCGATGATACCCACGACCCACACCATCCGCCCGAACCGGGTGACGACCCCGGCCACGATCTGCGACGCCAGGGCCATGCCGGATCGGCGAATCGCCCGCACCGTCAACAGCAGAGTCACCAGACCGCCGAACCACACGCCCGCCGCAGCCAGATGGAGCAGATCGAGCGCGATCCGCACCGCCGGCCAAACGTTCGCCGCCGCGGCGTGCGAGCCGAGAGTGATCGTGGCGAGGATCGCGCCGGCCATCGCCAGCGCGATCGCGCGGCTGCCGCTTTCCTGTCGGCTCGTCGCCAGGATCAGCGCGATCGCCAGTGCCAGGCCGCCGCGAATGAGCAGCAGATACCCCGCCCGCGTCCCCACCAGCACCTGGGCGAGGGGATCGCCGATCGCCTCCACGGGTGTCACTTCCGCGGCCGCGGCCGCCTGAGCCACCGCCATCGCGGCCGTGCCCCCGAGCACCAGGATCGACCCGATCGCACCGATCCATCCCAGCGCGCCATCGCGCGCGGCGTCGATCGTGCGCTCGATCGCCGACCGGCCGCTTCCCCACCGGCCGAGGACGAACGGGCCGAACAGGAGCGCGCCGAACAGACCCAGGGCGCCGGTGAACAGCGCGCCCTTCCCGGCGATCGCCAGCGTCGTCGGTGCGTACGCCTCGTTCGCGCCGCGGGCGAGCATCTCGCTCCCCGGCGCAGCCGCGCCCACGGAGAAGGGGATCGTCCCCCGCGTCGTGTGGCCGTCCACCGCCGACGTGACCCGCCAGGCCAGGACGTAGGTGCCGTCCGCCACCCTCGGACCGTCGGCGACGAGCGCGCGCGTATCGCCCGGCACGAGGCGCGGGCTCAGCCGACCGACTGTCGCTCCGCTCGCGTCGAGCAGGCGCAGATCGGTCAGCCGCAGTTCGACCGCCTCGGTGTACCAGAGGTACACCCGCTCCGGCATCGCCGGCACGGCCGAGCCCGCCTCGGGCGCGGAGCGCTCCAATTCGGCGTGCGCGCGCGCGGAGGCGGGCAGAACGGCGAAAAGGACCAGCGCCGCCAGGACCGCGATCGCGCGCGCCACCACCAATCAGACCGCGATCAGGCCGACCGCACCGGGTCCGGACGCCGCACTAACGCGATCCCGGCCGCGATCAGTCCCAGCGCTCCGACAATCGCGCCGCCAATCCCGATCGACCGGGCCATGGCGATCTCGCCGTTCAGCGCCTCGATCTGGCCCTTCAACTCCAGGCCGGAGGGCACCACCTCGGGGAAATGCAGTGTCGACGCGGGCGTGACATCGTTGAAGCGACCCGGACCCGACTCGAACCGCTCGTTCACCGTCGTGCCGTCGATCGTGCCCACGAACTGAAACGTGTACGCGCCGGTCTGCGTCGGAATTAGATCGGCCGTATAGGCGCCGGGCATGCCGAACCGGGTGCGCAGCGCGTACTCCTTCGGTGCGCCGCCGCCGGCCGCGATCTGCACCTTCAGCGAATTCTGCACGCCCTCCACAGGTGTGTTGCCGTCGGTCCTCGTGACCCGGAAGTCGACGCCGTTCGGCTGGCCCTCAATCGCCGGCTCGACGGTGAAGCCGACCACGACCGTGTACGGCCCGAGCGCGCGTCGCTCGTGGGCCGAGGCCAGCGCCGGGAGCAGCCCGGTGAGCGCGAGCGCGAGCAGCAGCCCGCGCAGGAGAACGAAAGAACGAAACATCGCTGTCTTCACAACCTCATCTCGCGGTGGTGGCGCCGCGTCGACTCGACGCGGCGTGGTGGGCGGGAGGTCAGAAGGGGCGCGGCTCCGGCGGCGGAAGCGGCGGCGCGCGCCACACGCCCGCCGGCGCGCGCGGAGCTACCCGTGCAAGGCTGCCCACGACCGCGATGGGCCGCGGCATGGCGCTCGCCAGCAGCAGCGCGCCCACGACGAACAGCGCCCCGTTCGCGCCCAGGCCCGGAAGGAGCGCCGGCGCCGAGGTGCGCTCCCCCGCCGCGGCCCCTTCGTCGTGGTGGTGGAGGATCGCCTGTCGCAGCGGAAGACCTCCGTGCGCATCGAACGCCGACCACGACCCGGCGTGGTGGTCGGCCAGCGGCAGGATCAGCGCCCCGGCGAGCATCGCCAGAACGAGCGCGCGGGTCAGCAGGCTGACTGTGGGCACCGGTCTGCCAGTTATACGTCGCTGCCCGCCGTGCCGGATTCCCCCGCGCGAGGCGGTCGCTGGCGCGCGGTCCTGGTCGGACAAGAACTCCGCGCGCATCGATCCACACTCTTCTATCTTCCTGCGCGTGATAACTGATGAAGTCCGTGAAGCGCGCGCGACACTCTGGGATGGCGTGATGGCCGCCGGCAGTGTCGATTCCGTCGTCGAGACGATCGCCAGGGAGGCTGACCCCGCGGTGCGCCTCGCGCACTATCGGGAGGCCTTCGCGCATTTCGACCGTCGTGACGGCGCGGGGAAGGATCTCGACGCGCTGATCGCGCTGGCCGATGCGGCGCTGGCGACCGTGCCGCTGCTGCCGAATCCCGAGGCCTACACAAGCCGGCGCGCCATCGCCGGAACGACTTTCAACCTCGCCGCGGCGTTGGCGGACTGCTGGGACGACGGCCAGCCCCGGGAGCGCCGCCATTTCGCGCGCGGACTCGAGGCGGCGCGCCTCTCCCTGGCGACCCGGCGTGGGTTCGACGCAACTCCTCACGCCCGCGCCCTCGCGTCGTGGGCCGAGGGGTACCACCTGCTCGCCCTCGGCGATGCCGCGGCTGCCGCGGACTCCTTCGCCGCCGCGCTGGCGGATGCCCGCCTCGCCCTGGCTCCTGGCGCGTCGGACGCGATCGTCCCCGGCGGGAGTTTCCACGTCCTGCTGAACCACGGCTACCTCGGCCTGGCCAGACTCGTCGGCGGCGATCCCTCGGGCGAGGCGATGCTCGACGCAGCGATCGCCGCCTTCGCCGTCACGATGGCCGGGGAAGGCGAGGCGGCCGAGGACGCGCGTGTCGGCCACGACCAGCTCGTCGCCGCGCG
>CAZHZF010000112.1:0-2478 GCA_964536925.1 uncultured Dehalococcoidales bacterium
CGGCGAGAGACTGTGCGCATCGGACGCAGTTCCCTCCGGGTGCGTGGGTGTGACGGCTCGGCCGGCCGGGCGCCGTCGCCGAGATTGGGCCACATCGGTGGGGAATGCCGCGTCAGGGGATACCCGGATCCCGGGGAGCGGTCCTCTCGTGCCCGCGGAAATCGGCGTGGCGGGCGAGCGCCGCCCGCTCCGGGTGGTGGAGGCGCAGCGATGCGCCCCCACCACCCGTTGGAGGAGGGGAAGGACCACGAGAGCGGCGGTCTGTCCGCCGCGCTCGTCCTGGGGCCTCGCGGTCCCTTCCGGTCCGATCTGTCCCCGCTGAGGCGTTCCGTCCGCACGGACCGCCCACAGACGAGCGTAGTGGCGCGACCTTGGAACGGCCTGTGAGAGGGCGCCCGCCGTGAGACGCGGGGCGACGAGCCGAGCGTGCCTATACTCCCGCGCGGGAGCGGGGGTTGTCAGGAACCGGACAGGATGCGCTGATCCGGATCGTCGCCGCGACGGCATCCGATGGCGACGTCGGCGTCGCGCCCGCGATCGTCGCCGAAACAGTGCGCGATGCGCTCGTCGCGATGCGCGTGGCGGTCGCCATTCTCCAGATCGGCGGGGATCGGTACGGCATCCCTGCCCTCACCGACGCCGCCGGCCCGGCGGCGGCGCGGGAGGGTGCCTGGCGCCTGGGCGTCGGTGTGTTGGGACGGGTTCTCCGCGATGGACGAGATCTGCGCGTCGCGCACGTCGCGCGGGAGATTCCGGCCGCGGAGGCCGCGCGCGACCCGTTCCTGGTGGGCGCGCCAATAGGCGCCCTGTTCGTCGTGCCGCTGCGGGGCGCCGACCGCACGTACGGCGCGCTGGCGGTCGGGACAGATCGACACCGTCCGCTCGACGATGCGCAGATCGATCTCGTCCAAACCGCCGCGCGGGCGCTGACCGGCGCCCTGGAACGAGCCCGACTCCAGCGGCTGACGGACTTCCCTGAACTGAATCCCGCCGCGATCGTCGAGATGGATCCCACCGGCGCGATCAGCTACGTCAACCGCGCCGGGCGCACCCTCTTCGAACCGCTGGGATACGCCTCACCCATGCTCGCCGATCTGCCCGCCCAGGCGAGAACTCTGCCGCCCGACGGCAGCCGCCACATCCGCGAGCACTTCATCGACGGCCACTGGTATCAGCAACTCCTCCACCTCGTTCCCGCGACCGGCTTCATCCGCAGCTTCGTCATCGACATCACCGACCGAAAGGAGATCGAAGCCCGGCTTCAGCGGCAGAACGCGTACCTGGCGGCGTTGCAGGAGACGACGTTGGATCTGCTGAGTGAGTTGGATCTGGGGCAGATGTTGGAGGGGATGGTGAGCCGTGCGGGGCGGGTGTTGGAGACGCCGCATGGATTCGTGTGTGTGGCCGAGCCGGGTTAGGAGGAGTTGGAGCAGCGGGTGGGGGGGGGGTTATTCGCGGACCTCATTGGGCTGCGGCTGGGGCGTGGCGAGGGGGTGGTGGGGATGGTGTGGGAGAGCGGACGGACGCAGGTGGTGGCGGAGTACCGGACGTTTGGGCGGCGGGTGGAGAACGAGGCGTTGCGGGATCTGCGGGCGGTCGCGGCGGCGCCGTTGCGGTCGGGTGAGGAGGTGGTGGGAGCGATTGGGCTGGCGTACGAGGGGGGATCGCGGCAGGAGTTTGGGTCGGAGCAGGTGGAGTTGCTGGACCGATTCGCGGCGTTCGCGTCGTTGGGGTTAGCGAACGCGCGGTTGTTCGGACAGGCGCAGGCGGCGGAGGCGGCGGCGATCCAGGCGAGCGAGGCGAAGAGTGCGTTTCTGGCGACGATGAGTCATGAGATCCGGACGCCGATGAACGGGATCATTGGGATGACGGGGTTGTTGCTGGACACGGGGTTGGATGGGGAGCAGCGGTCGTTCGCGGAGACGATCCGGCAGAGTGGGGAGTCGCTGCTGACGATCATCAACGACATATTGGACTTCTCGAAGATCGAGGCGGACCGGTTGGAGTTGGAGGCGGAGCCGTTCGACGTACGGGAATGTGTGGAGACGGCGCTGGACATGGTGGCGGCGCGAGCGGCGGAGAAGGGGCTGGACCTGGTGGCGGACATTCAGGCGGGGACGCCGGTGGCGGTGGTGGGGGATGTGACGCGGTTGCGGCAGGTGCTGGTGAACCTGTTGAGCAACGCGGTGAAGTTCACGGAGCACGGGGAGGTGGTGGTGGGGGTATCGGCGGTGCCGGTGGTGGAGGGGGTGGCGGGCAGTTACCGGTTGGACTTTGTGGTGCGGGACACGGGGATCGGGATACCGGCGGATCGGATCGATCGGTTGTTCCGGTCGTTCACGCAGGTGGACGCGTCGACGACGCGGCGGTACGGGGGTACGGGGCTGGGGTTGGCGATCAGCAAGCGGCTGGTGGAGATGATGGGTGGTGGGATGTGGGTGACGAGCCAGGTGGGAGTGGGCTCGGCGTTTCACTTCA
>CAZHZF010000112.1:2488-6974 GCA_964536925.1 uncultured Dehalococcoidales bacterium
TGGGGGGGGGGTTTGGGGGCCCCCCCCTGGGGGGGGGGGGGGTGGGTTTTCTACACCCCGTGGGGGGGCGGGGTGGGGGGGGGGGGGGGGCGGCCGTATCAGGGGATGGGAGACCCGAGCCTGAGGGGACGTCGTGCGCTGGTGGTGGATGACAACGGGACGAACCGGGAGATACTGAGGCGGCAGATGGGTTCGTGGCAGATGGAGGTAGAGGCGGTGGGGGAGCCGGAGGAGGCGCTGGAGCGGCTGGGAAGGGGCGAAAGGTACGACGTGGCGGTGCTGGACATGCAGATGCCGGGGATGGACGGGGTGGGGTTAGCCGCGGAGATGAGGGCGATCGGCGTGGGAATGCCGCTGATCCTGCTGACGTCGCTTGGGGACCGGGAGGTACGGACGCGGGCGGGGGAGTTCGCGTCGGTGCTGGTGAAGCCGGTGCGGGCGTCGGCGCTGTTCGACGCGCTGGTGTCGGCGGTGACGGTGGTGCCCGGGGTTATTGCCCAGCCGAGGGATGAACCGGCTTTCGATGCGGCTCTCGGGCGGAGTCACCCATTGCGGATCCTGGTGGCGGAGGACAACGCGACGAACCGGCGACTGGTGGTGGCGATTCTCGGGCGGTTGGGGTACGAGGCGGACGTGGTGGAGAACGGGGTGGAGGCGATCCAGGCGGTGGAGGCGGGGGGATACGACGTGGTGCTGATGGACGTGCAGATGCCGGAGATCGATGGGTTGGAGGCGACGCGGCACATCCGGCAGGTGGTGGTGGGGGAGAAGCAGCCGCGGATCGTGGCGATGACGGCGAACGCGATGCAGGGTGATCGGGAGCTGTGCCTTGCGGCGGGGATGGATGACTATGTGAGCAAGCCGATCCGGGTGGAGGAGTTGGTGCGGGCGTTGCGGGCGGTCACGCCGCGGACGGAGGGGTGGTCGGAGAAGCAGGTTTCGCGAACGGCAGTCACCGCGTCGCGAGGGGTGGTGGCACCGGTGATCGAGCTGGGTGACCTATCGCTGGAACCGGGTGGGCTGGCGAGACTGCTGAACGTGGTGGGTGGGGAGTTCGCCGATCTGGCCGAACTCATCGAAGGGTTTCTGGTGGATGGGCCGGGGCTCGTGGCGGCGTTGCGGGGGAGTCTGGCGGTGGGAGATGGGGAGGCGACGCGTCGGCACGCGCACAGTCTGAAGGCGAACGCGGCGGACTTTGGTGCTCGAGTTCTGGCGGAGCTCTGTCAGGGGTTGGAGGTGGCGGCGCGGGACGGGCGTCTGGGCGACGTGGAGGGCATCGGGGAGGCGATCGACGCCGCCTATGCCGCGCTCGAAGAGGAACTCCGCCGCATCCTCGCCCGAGGCACACTCGTTGGCTGACGAACAGGGGCGCGTCCTCGTTGTCGACGACAATCGGATGAGCCGCCAGAAGCTGACCATCGGGCTGCGCCAGCAGGGCCATCGGGTCGAGGCCGTCGACGGCGGTGCCGAGGCCCTCGAACTGCTCGCACGCGACCCGGCCTTCGATGCCGTGCTTCTCGATATCGTGATGCCAGGGATCGATGGCTATGAAGTTCTCGCTCGACTGAAGGCCGACCCGGTCCTCCGCGACCTCCCCGTCATCGTGGTCTCGGCGCTCGAGGAGATCGAGAGCGTCGTTCGCTGCCTCGAACTGGGTGCGGAGGATTACCTGCCGAAGAACTTCGACCCGCTCATCCTCCGCGCCCGCCTCGCCTCCTGCCGCCACCGCAAGCAGTTGCGCGATCTCGAACGCCGGTACCTCCAGCAGGAGATGACGTTGCGCCAGAGCGAGCGCCTCGCCACGCTCGGCAAGCTGAGCGCCGGCATGGCGCACGAACTGAATAATCCGGCCGCGGCCGCGGTTCGCGGCGCGACGCAGATCGGCGAGATCTTCCCGGCGCTGCGCCGCGCCAGTCTGGCAATGGCCGGACTCGGACTCTCGACGCCCGACCGCGAGGCCATCGCCGCCCTGGCCGACGATTTCACCCGCCGGCAGGGCGAACACGCGTCCCTCGACCCGCTGGCGCGGAGCGATCGAGAGGCGGAGGTCGAGGCCTGGCTCGGCGATCGCGATGTTCCCGACCCGTGGACGCACGCAGCCACCTTTGTGGACGCAGGCCTCACTGTGGCGAGCCTCGACACGTGGGCCAGACGGCTCGATCACGGTGTGATTGGGCCGATCCTCGCTTGGCTCGGCCACGTCGGCGAAGTCGCCGCGCGCGCCGCCGAGATTGCCGAAGGGGCCGGCCGCATCGCCGAGATCGTCCGCGCGCTGAAGTCGTACTCCTACATGGACCAGGCGCCTGTTCAGTCGGTCGATATCCACCAGGGCCTGGACAACACGCTCATCATCCTGCGCGCCAAGCTGAAGCAGGGTGTCGCGGTACACCGCGAGTACGCGCCCGATCTGCCGGAGATCGAGGCGTACGGCGGCGAGTTGAACCAGGTCTGGACGAATATCATCGACAACGCGATCGATGCGCTCGGCGGCCGTGGGACGATCGTGTTGCGCACCGCTCGCGACGGCGACTGGGTGAGCGTGACGATCGCCGACGATGGGCGCGGCATCCCAGCGGCGCTCCTGCCGACCATCTTCGACCCCTTCGTCACGACCAAGCCACCCGGTCAGGGCACCGGCCTCGGTCTGAACATCACCCACAATATCGTCACCAACCGACATGGCGGTCGCATCTCCGTCGAGTCCCGTCCGGGCGCGACGTCTTTCGAGGTGCGCCTGCCGATGCGCCTACCCACCAAGGAGGACTGAACGATGCCCCGAGCGGCGATCATCGCGGTGGACGACGATCGCGCCGTCCTGAGCGCAATCGAACGGGATCTGCGTCAGAAGTACGGTCGCGACTATCGGATCGTCCGTGCCGATTCGGGCGCCTCCGCCCTTGAGGCGACGCGGCAGTTACACGTGCGCGGTGAGCCCGTCGCCCTGCTCGTTGCGGATCAGCGGATGCCCGAGATGACCGGCGTCGAGTTCCTGGCCGAGGCGCTGACGATCGTCCCGGACGCGCGGAAGGTGCTCCTCACAGCCTACGCCGACACCGAGGCCGCGATCGGTGCCATCAACCGGGTGGGCCTGGACTACTACCTCATGAAGCCGTGGTCGCCGCCGGAGGAGAACCTCTACCCGGTCCTCGATTCACTGCTCGAGGAGTGGCAGACGCAGACACGCGCGCCGTTCGACGGCGTCCGCGTCGTCGGCGCGATGTGGTCGGCGTCGTGTCACGACCTCAAGGACTTTCTGGCGCGCAACTGCGTGCCCTATCGATGGCTCGACCTCGAACGCGATGAGGAAGCGCGGCGCCTGCTCGCCGCGGCCGGGACGACGGAGGAGGATCTGCCCGTCCTTTTCTTCACGGAAGGCGCACCCCTCCCCCGCGCCACCGCCCGAGAGACCGCCGAGCGTATCGGCCTGCGCACGCGCGCCGAGGCGCCGTTCTACGACGCGGTGATCATCGGTGGCGGCCCTGCCGGCCTCTCCGCGGCCGTCTACGCCAGTGCCGACGGGCTCCGTGTCCTCCTCATCGAACGGCACGCCCCGGGCGGCCAGGCCGGCAACAGCCCGAAAATCGAGAACTACCTCGGCTTCCCCAGCGGCGTCTCAGGAGGTGACCTCACTCGCCGTGCCGTCACACAGGCGCGCCGGTTTGGCGCCGAGATCCTCACGACCCAGGCTGTGACGGCGATCCGCACGGAAGGGAACACGCGCGTCGTGGTACTGGGCGACGGCAGCGAGGTCCGCGCGAAGATGGTCCTCATCGCGACGGGGGCGTGGTTCCGCCTGCTGGACTTGCCGGGTATCGAGCGATGGAATGGTGCCGGCGTCTACTACGGCGCGGCGCACACCGAGGCCGCGAATTACGCCGACCAGGATGTCGTCGTCGTCGGCGCCGCGAACTCCGCTGCCCAGGGCATCCTCTACCTCGCCCGCTTCGCCCGAAAGGTGACGGTGCTCATCCGCGGCGCCGAGCCGACCTGGTCTCGCTACCTCGACGTGGCGATCCGCGCGAACCCGAGAGTGGAGTTGAGCTTTGGCCGCGAGATGACCGAAGTCCGCGGCGGTGACCGCGTCGAGTCGGTCGTGACGCGACGGCGCGATGGCTCCGGCGAGGAGACACTGCCCGCCGCCGCTGTCTTCGTATTCATCGGCCAGCAACCCCAGAGCGATTTCGTCGCCGGCCTCGTCGAGCGCACCGAGAGCGGGCACATTCGAACCGGCCTCGATCTCCTACGCGATGGCAAGCGGCCGCGCGGATGGACGCTCGACCGCGATCCGCTCCTGCTCGAGACCAGCGTGCCCGGGGTGTTCGCCGCCGGTGACATTCGGAACGGCACCAAGCACGGCGTGGCCGCGGCCACGGGTGACGGCAACGCCGCGGTGTCGATGTTCTGGCAGTACCTCTCGACGATCTGACCGAATGGCGTGGAGCGCTTGGAGGGAGGCTCCTTGCCGGTGAGTTTCGGGCACGCCCTA
>CAZHZF010000113.1:0-6956 GCA_964536925.1 uncultured Dehalococcoidales bacterium
CCGGCAGAACACGCGATTCCCCTCGCGCCGGGTGTCCACCAGGCGGGCATGACGGAGGACCTGAAGGTGCTGGGACGCGTTGGCGATGCTCAGGGCGGCCTCGCTGGCGAGCTGGTCGACCGAGCGTTCGCCCTGCGCGAGGAGATCGAGCAGTTCGATGCGGTGGCCGTTGCCGAACGCGGCGCCGATCCGCGCGAACTGCGCGTACAGATCGTTCTTGAAGGCGCGCTTGCGGGCGTCCGCGGTCACGGGTATCCTCAAGTAATCAATTGAGTGAAATATGATATCCCGACGGACAGTCCGGCTGTCAAGGGGTCGCCCACAGCGCCGGATGCCTGGCGAGATCGCCAGCGCAGGCTCGGAGCCGGTTGCCCACCCGCGTGTGATCCGTCACACCCGTTGCAATTGACCGCGCGCCAGCCGGTGGAGGATGATGTGCGATGAGGCTGTCGTGATGTCGCACGAGGGGAGGGCTGAGAGCGGCGAGGTGCGCGATGGCGGCTGATCCCGGGCGGATCTTGTCGCCGTTCCAGCGCATCGCCGCGGCGGCCCGGGCGATCGCATCGGGTGATCTGGACCTGCGCACTGAATCCGACACCGGCGACGATCCGGACACGATCGCGCGGGAGCTGGATCAGGCCGTGGCGAGGCTCCGCGAGGCGGGGCTGGTACAACGGCGCCACGTCGCGCGCATCCAGGCGATCGCGAGCCTCACGCGGGAACTCGGCGAAACGGTCACGGATATCGACCGCCTGCTTCAGGCCGTCGCGACCCGCCTCGCCGATGTCACGGGGGACCTGGTCGAGATCCGGCTGCTCTCCGCCGAGGGGCGGGCCCACGATCTCTCCGCCGCGCACCACCCGGACCCGGGCGTCCTGGCGGACTTCTCGACCCACATGCTGGGGACGACCGATGGGGATCCGGGCGTCTGGGCGCCCATGGTGCGGGAGAAGCGCCCGCTCCGGCTCGATCTCACGCCGTTTGCGCCGCCGCCCGAGGCCTCGGCCGGCCAGGCGGCTTTCCTGGAACGGCACCCCGTCCGCGGGATCCTCGGTGCGCCGCTCGTCGCCCGGGGCACGATCGTCGGTGTGATGGCCGCGCTGCGCATCGGCTTGGACGCGACGCCCTTCAGTGCCGACGACGAGACGTTCCTCCAATCGATCGCAACGCGGCTCGCGCTCGCGGTCGAGAACGCCCGGCTCCTCACCGATGCGCAGGCCGCGGCCAGGGACCTGGGCCGCCTGCTCGATATCACCGATACGGCGCTGGCGCATCTCTCGGTAGAGGATGTCCTCGACCGCATCCTCGAACGCATCCGCCAGCACGTCGAGGCGGATGTCGCCTTCGTGATGGAGCATGGCGAGGACGACCCGGAGATGACGGTCCGTGCGGTAGCCGGCGACAGCGGTGGGACAGGCGTGGGCAGTCGCGTCCCGATGCGGGGACGTCTCTCCGAGGAGGCGGCGCGGACGGGCAAGCAGGCGATGGTGGACGATCTTCTGGCGACGGATCGCGTCTCGCCGTTGCTGCGCGAGAAGGGGATCCGCTCCGTCGTCGTCACGCCGCTGAAGCGGGAGGGTCGGGTCATCGGCTCACTCCTTGTTGGCGCGCGCCTCCCGGCGCGTTACCGGGCAGCCGATCTGCATCTGCTCGATCGGGCGGCGGAGCGGGTCGCCACGGCGATGGGCACGGCGCGACTCAATCAGGATCTGCGCTCCACGATCGAACGACTCGTTGCGACGCAGGAGCACGAGCGTCGGGCGCAGGCTCGTCTGGCCGCGGTGGCGACGATGACGGCCGAGTTCAACGCCGCGCTGCCCGACCTCGACCGCTTGCTCGGTGCGATCGTCCGGCGGACCTCCGAACTCGACGGTGACCTGTGCATCGTCCGGCTGCTCTCCGATGATGGCGCTCGTCTGGAGGTCGCCGCTGTCCACCATCCCGATGCCGGCGTCGTCGCCGCAATCGAGGATCTCGTTCGAACGCCTGGCGGGCGTTCGGACGTCGGCCTCTGGGCGCCGATCGTCGCCGGCGCCCCGCTGCGGATCGATCTCACGCCGGGCGACATTCCACCGGCGGCGTCCCCCCTGCAGGCCGCGTTCCTGCGGCGGATTCCCACGATCGGCTTCCTGGCCGTCCCGCTCATCGCTCGGGGCAGGATCCTGGGCGGGATCGGCCTGAACCGTCTTGCGTCGTCAGCCCTCGGCCCGTTCGACGCCGATGATGTCGCGCTGCTCAACGCGGTCGGCGAGCGCGCCGCGCTCGCGATCGACAATGCGCGGCTGCTGGCGGAGTCGCGCACCGGGGCGACGGAGCTGGAGCATCTTCTCGACGTGACCGACGCGGCCGTCAGCAACCTGCCCGCGGGCGAGGTGCTCGACACCATGCTCGAGCGCATCCGCAGGTACCTCGACGCCGATCTCGCCTATGTCTTCCAGCTGGAGGCGGGGCGCGAGGAGATGACGGTGCGAGCAGCGAGCGGCATCACCCCGCGTGCGCCCGTGGGATCGAGAATGCCGGTCGCGAGCACGGTATCCGAGCAAGTCGTGGCAACGGGTCGGCCGATCCTCATCGATGACCTGCTCGCGACCGATTGGGCGAGCCCGCACGCACGCGCGCTCGGCATGCGCTCGGTGGTCGCGGCCCCCCTGATCTATGAGAGCACCGCCATCGGGACGATTCTCGCCTGCTCGCGCATCGCCGCGAAATACGGACAGGCGGAGCTACGCCTGATCGAGCGTGCGGCCGCCCGGGTTGCGGCGGCGATGACGACGAGCCAGCTCTATCGCGACATCCAGGACGTCGTGGGCCGACTGCTCGTCGCCCAGGAGGAGGAGCGCCGGCGAGTTGCCTACGAGGTGCACGATGGCGTGGCACAGTCGGCCGCGGCGACGCACCAGTTCCTCCAGGCGCTGGTCCACGAGTCCGGCTCCCGCGCGGATCAATCGCTCACGCTATTGAACCTTGCCGCGACGGCCGCGCAGCGCACCGTGCGCGAGGCCAGACGGATCATCGCCCAGCTCCGACCGACGCTGCTCGACGATCGCGGACTGGTGCCGGCGCTCCGGGCAGAGGTCGATGCGCTTCTCGTGGACGGCATCGCGGTCGCTTTCGAGGACAGGCTCAGCCCGGTGCGCCTGGAGCCGGATCAGGAGACGGCGCTCTACCGCGTTGCCGTCGAAGCGCTCACCAATGCGCGGCGCCACGCGCCCGGAGCGCCGATCACGATCACGCTGGAGGCGGCCGACGGCCTGGTGCGTCTCTGTGTCCGCGATCGGGGGCCCGGCTTCGATCCCGAGGGCGTCCGCGCCCCGGGATCGGGCGAGCACATCGGTCTCGACGCGATGCGCGAACGGGTAGCTCTGGTCGAAGGACGCCTTCGCATCACGAGTTCTCCCGCCGACGGGACGGCGATCGTCGCGGAGATTTCGCCCCGCCCCCGCGTCGATCCGACAGTCGCGGGCGGTCACACGGGGGAGACGCGTGGCGAGTAGCAGGGGACCGTCCACACCCCGTGCGCTGCGGGTCGTGATCGCCGACGATCACGATCTGGCCCGCCTCGGCCTGCGTGCGCTGCTCGCGTCGGAGCGTAACCTGGAGGTCGTCGGCGAGGCGGCGACGGGACGGGAGGCGATCGAGGTCTGTCGCCGTTCACGTCCCGATCTCGTGCTCATGGACGTGCGGATGCCCGACCTGGACGGTGTGGCGGCGACCCGGGCGATCAAGGCCGAGATGCCGACGACCTGCGTGATCGTCGTCACGATGCACGCCGAGCCGGACTACCTCTTCGAGGCGCTGAAGGCGGGCGCGGCGGGGTATCTGCTCAAAGAGTCCTCCCGCACCGAGGTCATCGAGGCGATCCGCGCCGCCACACGGGGAGAGATGCTGTTCGATCCGGCACTGGCGGCCCGGCTCCTGCAACGGCTCGCCGCCGAGGCGCAGGCGCACCTTCCCGTCTCACCGCGGCACGATCTCACCGCCCGCGAGGTGGAGGTGCTCCGCCTCGTCGCGCGCGGAATGACGAACCGGGAGATCGGGGAGCGGCTCGTCGTGAGCCCGGCGACGGTGAAAGTCCACGTCGAACGGCTCATCGGCAAGCTCGGCGTATCGGATCGGACCCAGGCCGCGGTGCGCGCGGTGGAGATGGGCTTGACCGGTCCCGACGTCGACCCTGCCGAAAGATAGGCCAGCCGGCCTACGTCCGCTCCCCCGCCCGGCAGACGCGCAGGCCGCCTCAGAAGCCGGATGCTCATCGCATCGATGACATGGGCGGGAGGAAGAGGTGCCCCCCGATCTGCCGGAAGCGATCCTGGTCGTGGGCGAGGCGTCGGACGCCGGCGAGGCGATCGCGCGCCTGCTCCGCGGTTTCGGGCGGCAGGCGCGATTCGCATCTCTCCCCGACCTGACTGCTCTCCGCGGGGTCGACCTGGTGCTCCTGTTACCGGGCCTATCGGGAGAGCGACGGCGAGACCTGATCGCGCGTCTTGGCGATACACCGCACCTGGAGTTGAGCGATGCCTGGCATTAGCACGCTCCGCGCCTTAGAGGCGTCTGATCCACTCGCCCCGGAATCGGGCTGGGTCTACGAGGCGTTGCCGGCGGCGATCTTTCTCACGGACGGGGAGGGAATGATCGTGCGCGCGAATCCCGCGGCCGAGCGGACGTTCGGGATTCCCGAGGAGCAGATGGTGGGTCGGCGCCCCGCGGAACTGTGGTCGCTGACCGCGGAGGATGGCAGTGCGATCCCAGCCGAGGAGTATCCGATCGTCCGTGCGCTGCGCACTGGCGAGCCCGTCGAGGAGGCTCGCGTCCGCCTCACGCGTCCCGACGGCGCGCGGCGCTGGCTCCAGATCGCAGCGGCGCCGTACGTCACCGACGAGGGGACGCGGGCCGGTATCTCCTGCGGGATCGACGTGACGGCGCGGGTTGAGGCGGAGGAGACGCTGCGGGAGAGCGAGGAGCGGTATAGGGCAGTCGTGCAGCACTCGGCCGACGGAATCGTCATCCTGGTCGGCGATCGGCTGGTCTTCGCCAACCCGGCCGCCGCCTCCCTGGCGGGCGTGGCCGATCCCGAGGCGCTCCTGAGAGTCCCGCTCGCGGAACTCCTGGGAGACGCATTCACGAGCGCCATTCTGGCGCGGGCGAGGGCGCGGCAACGCGGGGAGGAGTTCGGTGCGCGCTATGTGATCGAACGGCCCAATCTCGCCGGCGAGATCCGGACGGTCGAGATCGCCGCGACTATCGTCCGGTGGGGCGGCGAGATCGGGTCGCTGGCGATGCTGCGGGATGTCTCGGCGCAGCGCGAGCGAGAACGGCAGCGGGAGGCGTTGGCCCGTGGCGAGAGTCTTCGCGCGCTCGGGCAGATGGCCGGGGGTATCGCCCACGACCTCAATCAGTCGCTGGCGCTGATCGGGGGCGCGATCGATCTGGTGCTCGATTCGGTGCGCGAGGGCGACATCGATGAGGCCGCACTCGTCGCGGAACTCGACCTTGCCGCGAGAGCGGCGCGGGATGGCGGTAAGACCGTGCAACGGCTGTTGCAGTATGCCCGCCAACGCGAGGCGAACGGCTCGGAGAGCGTGGACATCCAGAAACTCTTCGCTGAGGTCGCCGCACTGACGGCGCCACGCTGGCGCGATGCCGCCCAGGCAGAGGGACGGCCGATCGTCCTGACGATCGCGTGCGACGCCGACGCGGTCGTGGAGGGCTGGCCCGGGAGCCTGCGCGAGGCGCTCACGAACTTGATCTTCAATGCGGTTGAGGCGATGCCCGCCGGTGGGTGCCTGGACCTGCGGGCGCGACGCGCGGAGGATAAGGTGCTCGTCGAGGTCGCCGACCAGGGATCGGGCATGACGCCGGAGGTCCAGGCGCGCATCTTCGAGCCCTTCTTCACCACGAAGGGGGATGTGGGGACCGGTCTCGGCCTCTCTCAGGTGCGGGCGATCGTCGATCGGCACGGTGGCTCCATCACGGTGCGGAGCGCTCCGGGCGACGGGACCACGGTGCAGATCTCGTTGCCCGCTGCCGTCGCGCGGCCGGTGGTGCCGCTGGCACCGCGACCCGAGACCGCCGCCGGACCACGGCGGATCCTCGTCGTCGACGACGAGCCCAGCCTGGCGCGGATGGCGCGGCTGATGCTGGAACGTCGGGGCCACATGGTCGAGGTCACGCACACCGCTGAGGCGGCGATCGAACGGCTCGCCCTGACGCCTTTTGACGTGGTGGTCTCGGACATGAGCCTCGGTCAGGGGATGAATGGCTGGGCGCTGGCCGCGCGTGTGCGCGCGGACTGGCCGGCGGTGCGGTTCGTCCTCGCGACCGGGTGGGGCGCCGGAATCGACCCCGCGGATGCGCGCGCGCGCGGAGTGGCCGCGGTCGTCGCCAAGCCGTTCACGGCCGAGGACCTGCTCGCGGCGATCGGCGATGAGCCGGCCCCCGGGGCCGTGCGTGGAGGAGCAGCATGACGGAGCCAGGACCGCTCTCACCGCATACGAGCGACGTCGGCGTCCCGGCGGGAGGCCAGAGTGTGGCCGCGCTCCTCCACGCCCTGGGCAATCATCTCGCCCTCACGACCGGCTACTGCGAACTGATCGAGCACAGCGAGGGGATCCCCGAGGACCTGCTCGACCTGATCGTGGAGGCTCGCGAGGGCGCCAAGGCGGCGGTGCAGACCCTCCGCGTGATCGAGCGCACGCTGGGCCTCGCGGTGTAGACGGACGGCCCGTGGCCGCGGTCTGGTCGGATGGGCGAGGGGTCGCGGGTGACTTCTTGCCCCTCTCCCCGTGGCGGCGGGCGCGGGTTGTGGTCGCCATCGCCGCGGTTGTCTGGACGCGCGCGAGTGTGCGGCTGCCCTCGTGCCCCTCTCCCCGCGGGAGAGGGTGCGGGTGAGGGCCGTGCCGCTGGGGGCGCAGGCGAGTGAGGTCGAGGGCGGGCGGGACGCCCGCGGTCAAGGAAGG
>CAZHZF010000114.1:0-6800 GCA_964536925.1 uncultured Dehalococcoidales bacterium
GAATCGTGTGTCCGATGTTGGAATACACCGTGCTCGTCATCGTCGCATCGATCAGGGGAACGATGAGGAAGCCGAGATAGTTCTCGTAGCCGGTCAGGCGGACGAAGGCATCCCGCCCCGCGCCTGGCTCCCCCAGGAACGAGTTCACGACGAAGACCAGCGGCGCGAGGAGGAAGAACGGCGTCAGGCTCGTGTTGAAGACCCAGCTACGCGCGCGCCCCTGCATGAGCAAGCTGTAGCGCGCCACGATCGCGACCTCGCGCGCCAGCGCGATCAGTTCCCGACCCGCACCGATCCTAGGCACGCGCGGAGACGGCCTCGCCGCGCGCGCCGACGCCGTGACCGGTCAACGCCACGAACGCGTCCTCAAGGCTCGGTCGGACAACCTCCGCCCCGATGAGCCTGCCGCCGCCGGCAGTAGCGATCTCGATCAGCCGCGCGACCGGCAGATGGCCGCGCCGGGCGACGATCCGCAGTTCGGTCACCTCGTCCGCCCCCTCGCGGGCCACCACACTGGCGACGGTGTCGTGTGCCCGGAGGGCGCCGAGGTCGCTCTCGGCCAGTCGGTGGACCTGCATCGCCAGGCCCTCCTCCCGCGCCACACTCGCGCGCACCGAGGCGGGCGTTCCCTCGGCGACGAGACGCCCGGCGTGAAGGATGGCGACGCGATCGGAGAGCTCCTCCGCCTCGTGCATGTAGTGCGTCGTGTACAGCACCGTCGCGCCACGACGGCGACAGAGATCGTCGCGCACGAAGGCGCGCAGCGCGCGCGCCCCATGCGGGTCCAGACCGATCGTCGGTTCGTCGAGAAGCAGGACGGGCGGGTCGTGCAGGAGCGCGCACCCGATCGCGAGTCGCTGCTTCATGCCCATCGAATAGCGCTCGACGTAGTCATCGATCCGCCCGCCGAGGTCGCTGAGTTCGATCACGTGACCGATGCGATGGCGCAGATCCACGCCGCGCAGACCCGCGAGGCGGCCGAAGTACTCCAGATTCTGCCGCCCGGTCAGCCGCCAGTACACGGATCGCTCCCCACGAATGGACACTCCCAGGCGCTCGCGCACCTCCCGCGCGGAGGCGACGACGTCGAAGCCGGCGACGCGCGCGCTGCCGGCGTCGGGGAGCAGGAGCGTGCAGAGCACCTTCATCGTCGTGGTCTTGCCGGCACCATTGGCCCCAAGAAGCGAGCAGAACGCGCCCGACTCCACCCGGAGCGAGAGCGCGTCGAGCGCGACGGTGGTGCGTTCCTCCGCGCCACCGATGAGACGCCGCCACCACCCGCCACTCCCCACCCGCGTACGGAAGGTCTTGCGTAGGCCCTCGATCTCGATCACGGCGGACGCCGTTGTAGCAGTCGCGGTCGCAACGACAACGTGCGCCTAAGCCGGCCGTCGATATGGTCGATCGGTGTCGGGCCGCCTGCCCCTGCTCGCCGTCCTGGCGATCGTCGCGGCCCTGCTCGGGTGGTCGCTCACGGCCGCGGCCTCGCCGGCGCATCGCCTGTACCTGCCAGTCGGCGATCGGCAGATCGCGCCCAGCCCGACCCCCAGCGGCACGCCCACAAGTTCCGCCACGGCCACGTCCAGTGCGACCGCATCCGCGACTCCCTCCGCGACGGCCACCACCACGCCGACGCGTACGCCGAGCCGCACCGCGACCCCCTCGCGCACCCCGATCCGCACGGCCACGCCCGGGTCACCGGTCCCGACCGTCGGGCGGGCGACGCTCCCCACCCGCGTCCGCGTCACGGTCATCCCCACGCTCACACGGTCGCCGACGTTGACCCGCACGCAGACGCAAACGCGGACACCGACGGCTACGCGCACGCACACGGCCTCCGCGACCGCCACCCGTACGCGGACCTCGACTCCTACGGCAACCGCCACCCGCACTCCCACACCTTCAATGACCGCCACCGGTACACCCACGGCACCGCCAACGCCGACGGCCACGCCCGGCGAGACAGCCGGGGCAGCCAGGACCGCGACCCCCACATTCGCGGTCCCGCCGACCGACACTCCCACGCCATCGTCGACGCCGGGCGAGGTCTCCACCTCTGCCGGGACGGCGACGGAGAGCCCCGCCCCGATCGCGACCGCCTCACCAACCCAGAGTGCGACTCCCACCGCCACGTCCACGGCCACCCAGAGCGCCACTCCTACGCCCACCGCGACGCTCGCCGACCCATGGGACGATTTCAGCCGCGCGCTGGGAAGCGACGATCTCAACGTCGCGCCAACTGGCGGCCTCTGGGAGAAAGACCGCAGCTCCTGGGCTGTCGCCGACGGACGCGCCTGCACCACCGGCCCGGCCGATTCGGCGTCGTATGCGCGCATCATCTCCCGTCACACCGACCAGCGCGTGCGGATCGTCGTCGCGCCCCGCCAGACCGGTGATCCGGGCCAGGCCGCGCTGATCCTGCGCTGGACGAGCGATTGGGCGGGACACCTCCTCTACGTCGGATTGGATGCGACGGGACGGATCGAGGTGTGGACGTTCGAGAGCGGGGAGTGGAGCGATGGCGCACTCGCCGCGGTGCAGACCGCGTTCAATGGCCGCGCACGGCGGACACTGGAGGCGCTCGCGGTCGGCGCGACGCTCCAGGTCTTCGTCGATAGCGCGCCGGTCCTCGGACCGATCGCCGTGCCCGATCATCCTCCCGACGCCGTCCGCGCCGGCTTCACCGCCGAGACGTCCGGCGAGGATCCCTCCCGCTGGCCCTGCTTCGACGAATTCCGCCTCTGGCCCGGCTAGCCCGAAGGGCGGCGCATGCCCGGCCCGTACTCTATGCTCGTTCTCTCTACCAGGCGGAGGGACAGATCCAGATGACCAACCCGATTCCAGAGCGGTTTCTCGACATCCTCGGGCGCGAGGCGAAGGCGTTCGCCTCGCTCGCGCTCGTGACGAAGGACGGCGCGCCCCATGTGACGCCGATGTGGTTCGACTACGATGGCGAGTACATCATCTTCAACACCGCGCGGCGGAGAGTGAAAGATCGCATCCTCCACCGCCACCCGAAAGTGGCGCTCTCGGTGCAGGATCCGAAGAACCCCTACCGCTACATCCAGATTCGCGGGCAGGTCGTCGATGAGACCGAGGACGGCGCCTACGACAACATCTGCTCGCTGCGCGAGAAGTACTGGGGTGACCGCAACTATCCGCGCCGCGAGGGCGAGCAGCGGGTGATCTATCGGGTGAAGCCGGAGACCGCGAACACGATGGGCTGAGCGGTGACCGCGGGCGCGGCCGAGTGGGTTCCCGCCCACACGGTCGTCCCTCGCCGCGGCTCAGAATCAGGTGAACGCCAGCCGGGGCGGGCTGGAGGCTCGCGGTCCTGGTCGCGGCGTCTCAGTCGAGCCCGGCGCGCAGCAGTTCCACCATCTGATCGAACGCCCGGCCCCACCCATCGTGAAAGCCCATCTCCTCGTGCTTGCCGCGGCTCTCCGCATTGGGGTGCAACGCGATCGCCCGATAGTGCGTGCCCGAGCCGCGCGCCTCGAGGGTGATCGCGGCCGTGAAATGGAACGGGACTTCCGCACTCGAGGGGCGGTAGTCCTCCTCCAGCGCATCGGTCCAGATGAGGCGCTGGTTCGGCACGACCTCGAGGTAACAGACGCTGTTGGGATATTCCTCCCCTTCGGGCGAACGCATCACGAAGTGGAGGAGGCCGCCCGGGCGCAGGTCGATCTCGCAGCGAACGATGCTCCACGGTTGGGGGGCGAACCACCGCGCGAGGTGGCGAGGCTCGGTCAGCGCGCGCCAGACGAGCGTGGGCGGGGCACCGACATCGCGCGCGAGGATGAGATCACGCGTGGGATCGATCTGCATGGGTCTCCTCTCCTGTCGATTCCTCGTGCTGCATCTCGATGAGGTAGGCGTCGAGTCGATCGAGCCGTCGCTCCCAGAGCGAGCGCTGCTCGGCGATCCATCGCTCCGCCTCGCCAAGAGGCGTGGGGACGATCTGGTAGGTGCGCACGCGGCCGCTCTTGGACGATCGGACGACGCCGCTCCGCTCGAGCACCTGGAGGTGCTGGAGAAAGGAGGGCAACGCCATGGGGAAGGGGCGGGCGAGCTCGGTCACCGGCGCGGGGCCGACGCTGAGGCGAGCCAGCACCGCGCGCCGCGTCGGGTCGGCGAGCGCCTGATAGACTCGATCGAGCTGTTGGGTAGGCATATACCTAACTATACGGACACCCGGTCGGTTAGGTCAAGACCTACCTTTTAAGGGCCGACCGCGGGCGGGCGGGGCCTCCGGTCTTGCGTCAGGTGGGCGCCGGGGCGGAGTCCACAGTCGAGGCGGTGCGTCCGACGCGCGGACGGCTGAACCGCGTCGCGGTGTGCGTTGCCGAGAAGCGCGCTACCCGGGTATCGACCAGTCCGAGCGCTCGGCCGGCCCCCAGCACCGCCGCGTCGCCAAAACCCGCCTCTCCCCGCGGCGTGATCAGCCAGGTTGCCGCCGGCGGGACGGGTCCGATCGCGGCGCCCAGGCCGGCGAGTCCGCGGGGATCGTCGATCTGGACGATCAGCGCGTCGATCGGCGCGGCCGGGTCAACGACGACGACGAGGGTCTGCCGCGCCTCCCGGAGGAACTGGTCATCGGTAACCGCTACGACGCGGATGCGCTGCCCGGCGCGCAGGCCCATGCGGTCGAGCAGCGACCGCGGGTGCAGGATGCGATCGACCCAGCGCTGGGCCGGCCCATCCAGATCGAGCACGACCGCGCCCTCGTCCCGCTGGACGGTGAGTCGCGTGCCCTCGGCCGACGCACCGCGGATCGTCGCCAGCGGGATGCGCAGGCGCGTTGCGGGCGACCGGAAGATCAGGTCGTCGGTCTCCAGCAGCGCGCGACCGGTTGCCGGTTCCCCGTCGCCGACCAGCAGCGCCGCCCGCGCCTCCAGGCCCATCGATTTCCGGGCGTTCAGTCGAAGGTGAAGCAGACCTTGCCCGAGGTGGCCTGCTCCGCAATCTGGAACGCCTCCGGACCCTTCTCCAGGGGCATGTAGTGACTGACGACTCGCTCGAGCTTCACACCTCGGTCGCGAATGAAGGTGCAGATCTCCTCGAACATCGTATCCGGGTAGATGCTGCTGCCAAAGACGGTCAGTTCACGATGGGCGAGCATCATCATCGGGATCTTGAACTCGGGGTTACCGAGGCCGACGATCGCTGCCGTTCCGCCGGCGCGGATGAGTTCGCCGATGACGGCGTGAGCGGCGCTCGACCCCGAGGTCTCGATCAGACACGTGCCGCGCTCGGGCACGATCTTCTGGATCTGCTCGCCGACCGGCCCCGCGGTGGGGTCGATCGTATGGTCGGCGCCCAGGGATGCGGCGATCTCCCGGCGTCCGGCGGAGGGATCGACGCCGACGATGCGCGCGCCCATCGGCTTCGCGAACAGGATGGCGAGCAGGCCGACCGGGCCAAGGCCGGAGACGACGAGGGTGTCCCGCCCGCTCACCGCGAGCCGTTTGAGCGGCCAGTAGGCGGTGCCCGCCTGGCAGGCGATGATCGCGCCCTCGACGTAGCTCAGGTATTCCGGAAGTCGCAAGAGGCAGCGCGTGTGGACGGCCATGAACTCCGCGTCGGAACCGTCGTAGCCGTTGAGATGGCCGTAGGAGCCCATGCGTCGGACACAGATCTCGGAACGGCCGGTGCGGCAGTTGATGCACTCGCCGCAGGTCCGTCGGAAGTACACGACGACCCGATCGCCGACCGACCATCCCGCGACGCCGGGGCCGACCTCGACGATGTCGCCGGCCGGCTCGTGACCGGGAATGAAGTCCTGGGTCAGGTGACCGGGCGTGGGGTGCCGGTAGGGGTGCAGATCGCTGCCGCAGATGCCCGAGGCGCGCACTTTGATGAGCACCTCGCCCTCGCCGGGCACCGGCCGCGGCCGATCCCGCACGATGACCTGCTTCTCGCCGACGATCCGTAGCGCGCGCATGGGGGATACCTCCGGAGCGCATAGGGTAGCGTCCGGCGGCGGCCGCTGGCGCCGTCGTCCCCCGTCGCGCTATGCGAGACTCTCCGCGGCGATGGCGAGTCAGGTGGCGATGCGGTCGATATCGAGAACGGAGGGGATGGGGCCATGCGCGATCCGCGGGGCCGACTGATCGACCCCTCCGGCGATGAACTGGCCGCCGCGACGGATGAGAACCTCTTCTCTCTCTTCCGCGCGATGGCGACTCTCCCGGGCGGGACGCTGGTCGAACGGCCCGACATCGCCCGCCACCTCGCGTCTCCCGGCAACCCGATGTTCAAGGGGATCTGGCGTCCCCGGCTGACCACAGACGATGTCGAGGCAGCAATCGATGACGCCGAGGCATGGCTCCGCGCGAGCGGCGCCCCGTTCGCGTTCTGGTGGACCGGCTGGGGGACGACTCCGGCGGATCTCGGCGACCGGTTGGTCCGCCGCGGCTGGCTGTCGATGTACGAGCAGACCCACGAACTGGCGCCAGGCATCATCAGTACGGAGGTGGGTGCCCCGGCAATGGTCGCGGATCTCCCGGAGATGGACCCGGCGCACCTCGCCCGTGTGCCGCCGGATTTCCGGGTCGAGATCGTCCGGGACGAGGTGGGTATGGCGGACTTCGTGAAGGTCTTCGTGGCGAGCTACGAGGTCGCCGACGTGTTCGGCCAGGCGTGGGCAGATGCGACGCAGTCGGTCGGTTTCGCCGGAGCGCCGTGGACGCTCTACCTGGGCCGGCTGGGCGGCGAGCCGGTCGCGACGACGCTCCTCCATACCGGCGGTGGCGTTGCCGGTGTCTATGCGGTGGGGACGGTCCCGAGCGCGCGGGGCC
>CAZHZF010000115.1:0-4683 GCA_964536925.1 uncultured Dehalococcoidales bacterium
CTGAAGGCCGCGCGGAAGGGCGCGAGCCGGGAGGATGGCGAACGGGACATCCTCGCCAAGATCGCTGAGATGCCGGAGCCGGACCGGGGCATGGCCGATCGGATCCACACCCTCGTGAAGGCCACCGCGCCCGATCTCGTGCCGCGCACCTGGTATGGCATGCCTGCCTACTCCCGCGATGGCAATGTCGTCTGCTTCTTTCAGAGCGCGGCCAAGTTCAAGGCCCGGTACGCGACCTTCGGGTTCAACGATGCCGCGAAACTGGATGACGGCCCCATGTGGGCGACCTCTTTCGCCCTGCGCGAGCTCACCCACGAGGCGGAGGCGACGATCGTCGCGCTCGTGCGCAAGGCCGTCGGCTGAGAGTCTCCCGGAGCGTGAGCGTCATCGACTGGCTGCTCGAGGGCGATCCCGCCATTCGGTGGCAGACGCTGCGCGACCTCGTCGGCGCCCCGCCCGAGGTGCTCGTCGCGGAACGGGGGCGCGTGGCGACCGACGGCTGGGGCGCGCGTCTGCTGGCGCTGCAGGACGTCGACGGTCAGTGGGCGGGCGGTGCCTGCTTCCCGGCCGATGCGGGCAATTGGCGTGCCAGCGGCGAGGGTCAGCCCTGGACCTCCACGCTGCCCGTCCTCCAATTGCTCTGCGACTTCGGGATCGATCCGGCGGACGAGCGCGTGCGTCGAGCGATCGGCGGCGTCCGCCGGGTCTGCCGGTGGGAACACGCCGGACAGCCCTTCTTCGAGGGCGAGGTGGAGCCCTGCATCAACGGCCGCGTCGTCACGCTCGGCAGCTATTTCGGTATCGATGTCCACAGCGTCGTGGATCGGCTGCTCGGCGAACAGCTTGCCGATGGTGGCTGGAATTGCGAGGCCGAGAACGGCTCAGTTCGTTCCTCGTTCGCGACGACGATCAACGTGCTCGAAGGTCTATTGGCCCACGAGCGTGCCGGGGACGGGTCGCCGGCCTCCATCGCCGCACGCCACAGGGGAGAGGAGTACCTGCTCGAACGCGCGCTGTTCCGTCGGAAGAGCACGGGCGCGGTAGTGGACCCGGCCTGGCTCCTCTTTTCCTACCCGCCCCGCTGGCGCTACGACGTGCTCCGCGGGCTCGACTACTTCCGTGCCGCCGGGGGCTTGCCTGATCATCGGCTGGACGAGGCGATCGCGCTCCTCCGCGAGCGACGGAGGCCAGACGGTACCTGGCCCCTCGAGAACACCCATCCCGGCCGTGTCCCCTTCGCGCTGGAGGAGGGTGACGGCCAGGCGAGCCGCTGGAATACGCTGCGGGCGATGCGGATCCTGCGCTGGTACGACGGCGTCGCGGCCTGAAGAGACGGAGGGCTGGTTACGTAAGCGGGTTGCGCGCGCCGAGAAACGCGAAACGCCTGAAGTCGGAATCGGCCGTATACAGCGTCCGAACGCCATGTTGACGCAGCGGCGTGGCCAGGTGGGCATCGGGAACGCCGTTGCCTCGGACGATCATCTCGTCGGTCACCTGACGATACACGTCCAGGAAACCATCTGCCTCCGCGATCACGCGTACGCGCGGAAGGCTCAGGAGATCCTCGATGTTGCGCATCGCCTCCGACGGATGCAGTGGCTGCGCGAAGATCCGTGGGTGGGTGGCCACACGCAGATAGGCCATCAGCGTTGGCCATGTGACGTAGAAGAGGTCGTGATCAAGTGGCCGGCTGTCCATGAACGCCCGCGCCGCCGTGTGATGGGGACTGGGCTGATCCGACGCGTACAGCATGATGTTTGCGTCGACGGAGTAGCTCACCTACTTCGTGCGGGGTATCGTGTCATGGTCATCCAGGATGGCGTAAAGAGTCTCTTTGTCGGCGAGGTCGATCAGCGCGTGCATCGGCCGCGAGATCCACCGCAACTGAGGTTCTTCGGTCGGCTTCCGGCGATCGGCCAGAGCTTCGGCGAGTAGTTCCGAGACGAGGCGGCCCAACGGTCGCCTGTCCTTGCGCTGCAAAGCGCGTACCTCGGAGAGGATAGGCTCATCGATGTCGATCGTCGTTCTGGTCATGGAATCCGATGATGGGCCGATCGCATCAGATGCGACTCGACTTCCCGGCGTCGCTGGCCACGCCGCGCCGGTGTCAGCGGTCCCCGCGTGCCGGTCACGCCTCCGGGCGCAGGTCGCGCAGGAGCAACGCCCGGACCGCGCCGCGCGGCGTCTGGCGGCCGGCGAGGATCTCCGCGACCTGCTGGGTAATTGGCATCTCAACACCCAGTTCGGCAGCAAGCGCGGCCGCGGCGTGCGCCGTCGGAACCCCCTCGGCGACCGACCCCAGGCGATCCGTGATCGCCGCAAGCGAATCGCCAGCCGCGAGGGCCAATCCGACGCGACGGTTCCGCGACAGGTCGCCGGTGCAGGTGAGCACCAGATCACCCAGGCCGGCCAGACCCGCCAGCGTCGCGGCCTCTCCGCCCAGCCGTGTCGCGAGGCGGGCGATCTCGTTCAGGCCGCGCGTGATCAGCGCGGCCCGCGCGTTCGTGCCCAATCCCAGGCCGTCGGCGCACCCCGCGGCGATCGCGATCACGTTCTTCAACGCTCCGCCCACGGCAACCCCGATCACGTCGAACGAGGTGTAGACCCGGAACGACTCCGACCCCAGGGCCATCTGAGCGACCGCGGCAGCCCGTGCGTCCGCGGACGCCGCGACGACCGCCGCGGGCATCCCGCGGGCGATCTCCGCCGCGAAGGTCGGTCCGGAGAGGAGTCCGATCGACGCATCGGGCACGACATCCGCCAGCACCCGATCGAGGGTCAGGTGCGAGTCCTGCTCGAAGCCTTTCGCGGCGCAGAGCACCACAGTGCCAGGGTCGACGCGGGACCGCAAGGCCATCGCCACCGCGCGCACGGCGGATGTCGGCACGGCGAGGATCACGACCTCGGCCCCCTGCAGGGCTGCGTCGAAATCCAGCATGAGGCGAACGGTGGGAGCGAGCACGCGCCCCGGCAGGTACCTCTTGTTCTCCCGGCTCTCGGCGAAAACCTCCATCTGCCGCGGGTCCCGGCCCCAGAGGCGCACCGAGTGGCCCAGATCGCCGGCGATCGCCGCCAGCGCCGTCCCCCACGCCCCCGCACCCAGCACCGCGACGTTCACGAGCGTATCCGCTCGGCCCGGCTCCGGCGCCGTAACGGGGCGCGGGAGCACCGCGCGTGGTGGCGGTGCACGATCGATCGTCCGTGGGTCAGAGGCACGCTCTCATCCAGTTCACATCGTACGACGCGGGATCACCCGGAGCGCCGATCGAGCCGATCCTCGCCGTCCGGACTATCCGGCGCGTCCGCGGCCCCTGATTCGCGCCATCCCTCCTTCGGGATGGTAGATCAGCCCTCCTCGGTCTGAGTGGCCAGCGCCACCCGAGTCACCCGCACGCGCGCCACGCGGTGGCCATCCTTTTCCTCGACCCGCACCGTGTAGCCTCCGATCTCGACTTCCTCGCCCGTCTCGGGTACGTGGCCAAGCCGGGCCATCACCAATCCTCCCAGGGTATCGGCGTCGTCGTGATCCTCCGGGGCGAGGGTGATGCCGAGGACCTCCTCGAACTCCTCCAGGCGGGTCAGGCCGTCCAGTTCACGCACACCATCCGCGTCCGCCCCGGGGATGACCTCCAGAGTGTCGTCGGCCACGTCCGCGGTCACGATTCCGCCGACAAGGACGCTCAGGAGATTCCACAGCGTCAAGACGCCGGCGGTGCCGCCGTATTCGTCGATGACCACCGCAAACTGGCGACCGCTCGAACGCATCTCGTCGAGGAGGTCGTCGGCGGCCTTGGACTCGGGCACCATGAGGACCTCGCGAAGGAAGTTCCGCACGTCGAATGGCGCAGCGGAATCCACAATCTGAAAGAGATCTCGGACACGCAGCACGCCGACCACGTTGTCCGGTGTGCCCTCATAGATGGGCAGGCGACTGTGGGCACCGTGCCTCGCGTACTCCAGCGCCTGCTCGCGCGTCGCCGTCAACGGTAGCGCGTCCATCTCGGTCCGGGGCGTCATGAGCATGCCCGCGGTGAGGTCACCGAAGTTGAAAGCCCGCGCCGCGATTCGCGCCTCGGATGCCTCGACGACCCCTGCCTGCTGCATGCCGGTCACAAGAAGTCGAAGCTCCTCGACTGAGTGCACCAGTTCGTGTCCAGACGCTGGCGGAAGTCCAAACAGTTTCAGGACGCCATTTCCGACGCCATTCAAGAGCACGATCGGCCAGCGGAAGAGCACGAAGAAGACCTTGATAGGGCGCGCGACCCAGAGCGACGTGCCTTCCGGGTACTGTAATGCCAGTCCCTTGGGTGCGAGCTCGCCAAGGACAATATGCAGCATGGTGATGACCGCGAAGGCGATGGCTACCGCGACCGCGTGCGCTGCCGCCGGCGCGTACGACCCCACCAGGATGGTCAGCCCTGGTTCGATCAGGTGTGCAAGTGCCGGCTCGCCGATCCATCCGAGGGCAAGTGACGACATCGTGATGCCAAGCTGCGTCGCTGCGATGTACGCGTCGAGCTGACCGACGACATCGCGGGCATTCCTCGCGCCTGGGTGACCCTCCTGAGCGAGTTGGTCGAGGCGGGAGCGGCGGACCGCGACGATCGCGAACTCGGTCGCGACGAAGAAGCCATTGGCCAGAACGAGGACGATCACCGCGATGACACCGAGTAAGTCGCCGAT
>CAZHZF010000115.1:4783-6778 GCA_964536925.1 uncultured Dehalococcoidales bacterium
TCGGGAACCGTCCGAGGTCGGCCCGGATTCAGCAGCGCCCGAAGGTGTGTCTCGCGCGGCGCCCGACTCGGCGCCCGCGTTCGCGCGCGGGTGCATATGTGTAGCCACTACTCTACCGGGAATCGGTCGTCGGTGACTCGTTCGCATCCACGATCGTCGGACACCGGGGCTCAGCCATCACGCATCCCTCGTTTCGCCCGTCACCCCTGACACGCGTGAAAGGGCCAGTGATGCCTCAATCGCCACCGCAAGAGCCCCGACGATGACCATCGCCGATACCGAACGCACGGTGAGGAAGCACTGTGGCTCCAGAGTCTCAGCACGTCGCGCGGCAACACTGGACGTGTGGCGGACATCCTCGGCGTGTCAGCGCGAGGGGCCTGGCTCCTTCGTCGCGGCACGGACCCATCATTGACCTGCTCACTGTTAGACGGTCGAGGGCTCGATCGTCCAGCCTCGGCCGCCGAGACCCGCGACGCCACCACCCTCGACTCATTGCGAACTGGTGCGCCGCGCGTCGATCCGCAGTTGGGGCATGCTGGCGTCGATTCCGCCAGGGGCGGCGGACGGCCACGCGAGCCTATGGCTGGGTAGAGGAACCGCCCGTCCGCGAATCGCCGCGCAGATCGTAGAGCAGGTAATCGGCCCCACGAGCGACGAGGGGGAACCCCTCGACGCCCCGAGCAATGAGGTCCATGTCGTCGCACCCATCCGCCCTGGTCACGATCCAGCCGCCGTACGGTTCGCATAGGCGCTTGCCGATCCACGGGACATTCGTTCCCGAGACCAGCAGGTAGGCGGGGCGCGCGTAGGCTGGATTCGCGCGGTCACGCTCGAAAAAGTACAGAAAGTCGCGGTCGGGCACGAATGGAACGTCGTCGGGCGATAGGTAGCGCCATTTCAAGTCGTTCAGTCCGGCCGCCCATGTGCCGGTGTACGCCGATACGGCGGTGCTTCCTCCGTATACCGCGACGCCCTCGCCCGGCAGCGTGCGCAGCACTTCACCTCCGGGATATCCGGTCGGAGGTGCGAGGATCAGGTGTCCCACCTCGGTTCCCCCGCGCCAGAGCGCGAGCGCGAGGAGAGAGGCGAAGAGCACGCGCCGGTGTCCGCCGTGCGATCGACCGGCTGCATCCCAGAGCAGGCCCGTCCCAAGTGCCAGGACCAGAACGATGACGTGGACCATCATCGGCAAGAGCATCCGACCGTAGAACCGTGCGTAGAACTCGCCGATCAAGAGCAGCGTCAGCGCCTGAGGCACCAGCAGGGCGAGGATCGTGAGATGAAGGCGGCGCACCTCACCCCTGCCATAGCCCTTGTCTTGAGGCACCGGCGGGGGTTCAACGGTTGACACCCCTCCGGAAGGACAGTTGCTTGCACGCCTCCCGGTCCACCAGATCCCCGCCGCGCACACGAGTCCGATGATTGCGGCGAGCGGGGTTACACCCAGGACGGCCGCCAGACCGTGTGCGATGTCAGCCATCCACTGGTCTGGCGTGAACGCGGTATCGCCGGGGGGCCAGATCACTACCCCAAGGCTGTGGATGAGACCACTCAACTCGTCTTCGCGCATCGTGGGAACGATCCCAAACACTCGCAGGATCGGCACGCGCCGCACGATCGTGGTGCCGACATCCCAGAGCAAGAAGTCCCATCCCAGCGCTGCGGCGACCTGAACCGCGCGCGAGAGGACGAAAAGCCCTGGCCAAACGATCAGGACCCCGAGCGCGGTCAACCGCCCCACGCGAATGACGCGGGTCGCGATGAGAAACGCAAGGAACCCGGTTGCGACGACCGCGTGAACCAGGTCGACCGCGTAAGCGATGAGCAGAGCACCCAGGCATATCGAGAGGTGGATGACGCGCCCCGCACCTGTCCGGGATCCGGCCTGGTGCAGGTGGTAGGCAGCGCCGAAGAGGCCGAGCCAGGAAAAGCCCCGCGATAGGCTGAACGCCCAGTGTGCGACGAGGAGGTACATCGGCGCCGTGTGCGCCA
>CAZHZF010000116.1:0-6648 GCA_964536925.1 uncultured Dehalococcoidales bacterium
GTCAGCCGAGGATCTTCTCCATCACGATCACGTCGACCCAGGCACCGTCCAGCATTCCCTGCTCCCGGTAGGTGCCGACGGTCTGGAACCCTCGCCTCTGATACAGGCGCATGCCGGCCGGGTTTGTCGGGAAGCCGGCCAGCACCATCTTGTGGTAGGCGAGCGCGCGGGCGCGTTCTTCCAGAGCGGTCAACAGCGCGGTGCCAACGCCGGTGCCGCGCCGTGCGCGGGCCACGTAGAGCGAGAAGTCGGCGACGTGGTCGTACGCGGCGCGCGCGTTGAAGCGGTTGAGTGAGCCCCAGCCGACGAGCTCGCCCAGGGTCTCGGCCACCAGCACCGGGTTGCGTGGGCCGCGGGCCGCCAGCCACTCCGCGCGCTCCGCCGGCGTGCGCGGCTCCGTCTCCAGCGTCGCCCGATCCTCGATCCCCTCGTTGTAGATGCGCGCGATCGCGGCCGCGTCCTCCCGCTCCGCGTCGCGGATCATCAGATCGTCGCTCACCTGGGTTCGCCGCGGATCGGTGATTGCCGACGACACGGCCAAAGTGCTCCGACATCCCCCGCCGTGGCCTCGCCGTGGAGCGTGGAGAACAGTCTCGACATCGCCCGCGGCCGGTCAATCCACGCGCGGGGCGAGGCGGGCCACGATCGCGATCAGGCGCGCGATGTCGTCCTGAGTGAACGTCCGCGCTCGCCGCTGGTGCGTCGCCAGGATGCCCCATGGCCGTTCCGGGGGCCCGACGATCGTGCTCAGGCCGCTGATCGCCCCCTGGGCGAGAAGGGCATCCGGCACGCGAAACCGTGTCTCCGTGCGCAGGTCGGCGATGACCACGGGTCCGCCCGTCTGGATCGTGTAGCCCGCCTGTGAGCCGGTGCCCGGCGCCACGACCATCCGGCCGACCAGGCCGTCGGTCCATCCGCGGCTTGCGCGCATGATGAGCGAGCCATCGGGCCGCAACGCGAAGAGCGCGGCCAGGTCGGTCCCCAGGGTCTCGGTCACCTCGTCGAGGGTGCGACCGAAGGGATCCCGATCCGCGGGGTCATCGGCGCCGCGGCCGATCCGATCGAGCAAGCGGCTCACCGCCTCCACCTCATCCTCGTTGACGGTGTGCCCCATGCCCGGATAGATCCGCGTATCGACCGCCGCGCCCATCGCCTTCAGCGTCGCCGCGGCGTCGTGGACGCGATGGACCGGGATGTGGAAATCGACATCGGAGCATCCCAGGAATACCGGCGTCTGCTCCAGCGAACCCGAACTGTGTCGCTCCAGGCCATCCGGCCCAATGAGGCCGCCGCTCAAACCGACGAGCGCGGCGTAGCGCCGTGGATGCCGCGCGCCGTACTCCAGCGTCAGGCAGGCGCCCTGGGAGAAGCCGAGGATCGCGACCCGCGTGTGGCCCACCGCCCCCGCGGCCCGCTCCACCGCGTGGTGGACAGCGGCGAGGGCTGACGAGAGGTACGGCTCGTTCGCGGCGAGCGGTTCCAGGAAGCGCGCTGGATACCACACGTTTCGCGCCGCGGCCGGCGCCAGCAGGGCAAGATCCTCGATCCGCAGCGCTTCGGCCAGACTCAGAATCGACTCCGCGGTCGCGCCCCTCCCGTGGAGCATGACCAGCGCGCCGCGCGCCTCGTCGAGCGGGGCGCCGACGACCAGGAGGCGCTGACCGCCGTGCGGCGGTGGCGCGGCGATCGTCTCGATCATCGTACGGCGCCTCGCGACCCACGCCGCTCCGTGGCGACTCGGCCCGCCCACCCCTGGTCGATAGACACCATCGTCATCCCGGCAGCACCAGGGGCCGAAGGTTCGGCGCGATCTCGGCACGATCCTTCTCCAGCCAGGGCGGCAGCCGAAGGGACCGACCCAGTTCATCCACCGACTCGTCAACCGCGAAGCCCGGCCCCGCGGTGGCGAGTTCGACGATGTGCCCATCCGGATCCCGGGTGTAGATGCTCTTGAAGTACACCCGGTCCATCACCGGAGAGACGGGGAAGCCGGCGTCGAGCAACCGCTCGCGGAACTGCATCTGGGTCGTTTCGTCCGGTACGGCGAGCGCGTAGTGATGCGTCTGGCCGAAGCCGATCCGTGCCGGTCGTTCGTGTGGCCTCTCGAAGTACGTCACGATCGTCCCGGGGTTCCCGTCGCCGACGCCCCAGTACCAGTGCGCCGAGTCCGGATCGTCGAAGTTCGAGGTCATCTTCACGCGGCGCATCCCGAGGAGGTCGCCGAAGTACGCATCGGTGCGTTTGATGTCCCGGCCGATCGCGGTGATGTGGTGCATCCCGAACTGCAGCGCCATTTCAGCGTCGATCGTGGAGACGGGTTCCGGCCATGTGTCGGCGGCGATGCGCGCCTCATCGCGATTGCGGATCACCATCTCCGCCGGCGGAGCGCGGAACTCCGTGCCGATGCGTCCGGCGTCCTCATCCCTCCTCCAGCCCGGCCCGCGCGTCGCGATCTCGACGATCGCGCCATCCGGGTCCTGGAAGTAGATCGACGTGAAGTAGTGACGGTCGAGCGGACCGCTGACCGGGATACCCCGGTCGGTCAGACGGCGCTTCCAGCGGCGGAGGCCGTCCCGGTCCGCCACGGTGAGCGCGTAGTGATGGGTGCCGCCCAGCCCCCACTGACCGCGATTTGCCCAGCGCCATTCGAAGAAGGTGATCGCCGATCCCGGGCTGCCCACACGGTCGCCGAAGTAGAGGTGGTAACTGGATGGATCGTCGAAGTTCACGGTCTGCTTCACGAACCGGAGACCGAGCGCGCCGACGTAGAAGTCGACCGTGCGCTGGGCATCGTGACAGACGAGGGTGATGTGGTGGAGTCCCTGAATCGCCATGTGCACTCACTTTCCGCGGTCGCCGCGTCCTACTGAGGACCGCGGCCGTCCCGCCCGTCCCCTGAGGTCGATTGCTCCCGATCTTCCGCGAAGATCTTTCCCGGGTTGAGGATTCCGCGCGGATCGAGCGCGCGCTTGATGGCGCGCATGGCGTCCAGCGCGGGGCCGTGCTCCCGTTCCATGAATGGCCGGCGCACGACGCCCACGCCGTGCTCCCCCGTCGTCGTGCCCCCCATGCGGAGAGCCAGATCGTGGATCGCGTCGGCGACCTGCTGGACCCGCGCGACCTCGCCCGGATCGCGCGCGTCGATAAGGTGGCCAGGGTGGAGGTTGCCATTCCCGATGTGCCCATAGGTTGCGATGGGGATGGCGAACTCCGCGCTGATCCGCTGGATCTCGCGGAGCGTCTCGGGTATCCGCGTGACCGGGACGCAGATGTCCTCGCCGCAGTACGCGCGGTTCGCGCCCGGGCGGAGCAGGCCGATCGCCGCCCCCACCACCGAGCGGCCCTCCCAGAGCGCGGCCATGCGCGCCGGTTCGTCCGACCACTCCGTGCGGGTCGCCCGCGATCGGATCGTCTCGGCGATCTTCTCCGCCTCCCAGCGCGCTCCCGCCGGAGCGCCATCCACCTCGAAGAGGAGCAGCGCCTCGGCCTCGGGCAGGCGCAGCGCCGGACGGTAGAGGTTGATCGCCTGGATGCAGCGCTGATCGACGATCTCGATCGCCGACGGCGTGATGCCGGCCGAGAACACCGCCTGCACCGCCTCGCCGGCGCCCTCGAGTCGATCGAACAGGCCGAGGACGAGGGCGCGCGCTGGCGGTAGCGGCATCACCTTGAGGCGCAGGCGGGTAAAGATGCCCAGCGTGCCCTCCGAGCCTACGAACGCCTTTGTGAGATCGAGTCCAGAGGAAGACTGCTTCGCGCGCGAACCGATCGAGCCGGTCTCGATGACCGTGCCATCGGCGAGAACGACCTCGAGGCCGAGGACCCACGACCCCGTCGGGCCGTACTTCACGGCGCGCATCCCGTGCGCGTTCGTCGACGCCATGCCGCCCACCGTCGCCATCCGGGTCGATCCCGGGTCGGGCGGGAAGATGAGCCGCTCCCGCGCCAGCGTCTCGTTGAGGCGGGCGTGGACGACGCCCGGTTCGACGATCGCCTGGAGGTTGGCGCGATCGATCTCGAGGATTCGGTCCATCGCGTGGAGCGAGAGGACGATCCCGCCCCGGACGGCGACCGACCCGGCGGCCTGACCGCTGGCCGCGCCGCGCGGGGTGATCGGAATGCCGCGCGCGTGGGCAAATCGCGCCAGCGCCGCAACGTCCTCGCGCGACCCGGCGATGACCGCTACATCCGGCGGGTGCGGGTGGATCTGGGTGAAGAACGACGCGTCGTAGGCGTAGGTCGCCAGTTCGACCGGGTTTTCGATGACCTTGCTGGCGGTCAGGATCGCCCGCAGATCGGCGGCGAGGGCGGTTCCCGTCGCGATCATTGCGCGGTCGCCTCGTCGAGGATCTCCGCGATGTGGCGCACCCGGGCCGATGACCCGCGCGCGATCAAGCCGGCCTGGAGATGGAGCAGGCACCCCGGGTTCGTGGTCACGATGACCTCGGCGCCGGTGCGGGACGCGTGGTCCAGTTTCCGCTCTCGCAGAACCGTGGCCGTCTCCGGGTGGGTGAGGTTGTAGAAGCCGGCCGACCCGCAGCAGAGCGCACTCTCCGGCATCTCGCGCAGATCCAGGCCTGGAATGCCGCGCAGGAGGCGGCGCGGCTCGGAAGTGATCCGCTGGGCGTGGGCGAGGTGGCAGGCGTCCTGATAGGTGACCTTGCGATCGAGCCGCCGCGTCATGCGCAGGTGCCTCGGGGCGAGGAACTTCGTGAAGTCGACGATTCTGGCGCTGAAGGCACGCGCACGCTCCGCCCAAGCCGGATCGCCCGCCAGATGGTAGCCGTAGTCGCGCAGCATCGCGCCGCACCCCGGCGAGTTGACGACGATGGGGTCGGCGCCGTCCGCGAATGCCTCGATGGTCGCCTTGAACCGGGCGCGCGCCGCATCGAGGTCGCCGGCGTGGGCCTGGAGCGCGCCGCAGCATCCCTGGCCGCGCGTCACCTCGACCGCGCACCCGGCGCGCTGGAGCACGCGGATGGAGGCGCGGTCGATCGGGGCCAGGGCGGTGGACATCAGACAGCCGGCGAAGAACCGCACCCGCGTCGGCGTGGTGACCTCCGGTTGCGGCGGGTGGACCGTGCCATCGGGGATGAGGAAATCGTCGCTGAGCCCGGGCGGGAGGAGATCCATCGCCCGTTCGAGGCCGAGCAGGCGCGCCAGACCGAGGCGCCGTGCGAATGTATCGAGGCTCAGCCCGCGGGCGATCCAGAGCAGCCACACGATGATTCGCAGCCGCCACATCGACCCGAGGATGACGCGCAAGCCGACCCAGCGGTAGACCCGCGCGCGGAACGATCGCGGCTCGGCGACCGTCGCGCGGAGAGCGACCTGGAGCGGATCCATATGCACGCCCGCCGGGCAGGCCGCGGTACAGGCGTCGCAGACCAGGCACGTCCACTCGTGCTTCGCCAGGTCCGGCGAGAGCGTCAGCGTCCCCTCGGCAAGCCCGCGTGCGAGGGCGATACGTCCGCGCGGCCCCTCCGCCTCTTCGCGCGTCAGCACGAACGTCGGGCACGCGGTGAGACACTGCCCACACCGCACGCAGCCGAGCATGTTGAGGTACTCGCCGGAGAGGGGCGTCGCCGGGGATTGGGGCACCGGGACCATGGTAGTCTGCGGACCGCGGATCCTCCGGCGTCGTGCCCCCCGTCCGTACGGACCTGGGGGTTCGGGGATGGGATGCTCCCCTTTCCTGAAAGGAGGGGGGCGGGATACCTCCCCGGATGGACGTCTTCTCTCCCTTCCACGGGACGAGGGGGTTCGGGGGGATACTTCCCCCGAAAGACTTGCCTCCCACCCCCTTTCCTGAAAGGAGAGGGGGCCGGGGGGTGAGGTCACAGAATGGAGGGACCCCTTGTCACAGCGCTCCCGTTTCGTCCTCTCCGGATCCGGGCCGCTCGAGGGCGTCCTCGATGATGCGCACCGCCGCGGGTTCACCCGCGTCGACTTCAACGCCGATACGCCCGCTAACTACCCGGATCGGTTCGACGCGGCGCGGCGCCGCGCGGTGAAGGCGCGCTGCCAGGACCTCGGCATCACGCTGGGAATCCACACCCTGTCCGCGATCAACATGGCCGAGATGACGCCGGTGATGCACGAGGCGATCGATCGGTACCTTCTCTCCAATTTCGACCTCGCCGTCGATCTCGGTGCCGGTTATGCGATCTGCCACGGCGGCTACCACTTCGGCGGCGACCGGACGGCGCGCCTGGCCACCGCGGTGGACCGCATGCGCCGCGCAGTGGTGTGGGCCGACGAGCGCGGCATCGACATCTACTTCGAGAACCACAACAAGGAACCGGACGAGGCCGAACCGCACTACATGCCGCGCGACGTGGCCGAGACGCGCGCGTTTCTCGATACGATTCACCACCCCCGCTTCCGCTGGGCGTGCAACGTCGGCCATGCCCACCTTGTCGCCGATGGGTTCGACGGCTTCTTCCAGGCGTTCGGCGTCGACCGGATCGGCCAGGTGCGGCTCAACGACACCCACGGGCGCTACGAGGAACACCTCATCCCGGGTCAGGGCATCGTCGACTTCAAACGCGTGTTCCGGATGCTGAGCGGGGCAGGCTATCGCGGGCCCTTCACTCTCGACTTCGGTACCGCCGACGACAAAACCCGCTGGCGGGACACCTTCGCGGA
>CAZHZF010000117.1:0-2051 GCA_964536925.1 uncultured Dehalococcoidales bacterium
AACGTTCGAAGAAGTAGCGGTAGTGCTCGGCCCGTGCGAGCAACGCGACGGCCCGATCGACCTGCTCAGCGGTTGGCGTCGAGAAGGATCTCATCCAGGGCTTCCTCGCCGCGGTAATACTCGCGCGTGAGCGATTGCAGCGTAGCCTCGAACTGTTCGAAGCGCTTGGCCAGTTCGTCGGCTTCGGTGTCGACTCTGCCATTGTCGTGCACGCGTTTCACGAACCATTGAGTGGTGGAGAGCCAATGGTCAACCACGGGCCGAAGATGCGCGGCCACCCGTTGGTTCTCCGGGGCGACCGCCTCGAAGAGGCGGCGCGCGGCGTCGAACGGCTTTTCCCGGGAAGCCGTATGGGCAGCGATTAGTTCGGCGATCCGACCGAAGAGCATCCGTGGGATCGCGACAGGTGTTGATTCCGTCCGGTCGCCGTCCGTCGGCAGGGTCGGATCCGGCAGGGGAACCTCCGTTGAGAGGTCCGCCCGGGACCACATTTCCGCGATGGTGTCTAGCGACTCCACATACTCGACGCGCCGGCTCTTCGTTGCCGACGCGAAAACATCAGGCAGGCGGTTTCGGATCTCTCGTACCGCGTGCGACACGAAGCGGGTCCGACCAGGAAGGTGGCGATGGCAGACGAGTTCAACCGCTCCCACGTACAGCTCGGCGAGGGATGGTGCGGTACGCTGCAGCCAATCCCGGAGTTCATTCCGCGCAGGGGTCCAACAGCCAGCCGATGGCGGCGCTCCCCCAGCCAAGACGGGAGCGCTCACGGGACGCCGGCCGACTCGCATACCATATTTGTGACTGCGGCCTGCTGCCAATCAATGAGTGCACCGCTCGTCAGGAGCGGCTGACCGCGGTCGCTCAGGTCGCTGAGCGGCAGTGCTCCTAGATGGTCTTTCACCAGTTCCTGGAGGACGGACTCATTCTCGAATGGGGTCTCCTGCGCGCGGACCCATCCGCCGTTGCCGTGCTGGCGCATCAGGATGTACTCGGGCATGTCGCGCCATAGTACCAGGCAGGACTCTCTCGGCTCCGAGCCGAACAGGTATGCCCCCTCTTCGCCAACTACAATTCTGTGCATGGGCTCGTCGGGTAGATGCCAGCCCCGAGCGCGGAGGGAGTGCTCGATCAACGACGGCGATGAACTGATGGGCGCCCTCCTGAGAGGGACACGCGCCGCGACCAGGGCGAACGCCACGCGTGCCTCATCCGAATCCGTTCACGTACCGCGCCAGCGCCTGAGCCAACAGGTATGACCGAGGAACGCCGGGACGTCGACGAGCGCATCATCCGGGATCCCGATGTTCTGGTAGGGAAGCCCATTGTCAAGGGCACGCGAATCCCCGTCGAACTGGTGCTCAAGCACCTCGCCCGTAACCCCGATGTCGAGGCGCTGCTCGCGGCATACCCCCGGCTCACGCTTGAGGACGTGAAGGCGTGCCTCTCCTTCGCGCAGGTTCGCGTCGAGCGTGTCCGCCCGTTTCGGCGTCAGCGCTCGCCGGGCGGAGCAGCCGAAGCGCGTGCATGAGGTTTCTGCTGGATGAGAACGCGGACATCCGGTTAGCGAACTATCTTCGGGATCGCGGTCACGACGTGACCTCGATCGTCCGCGACGCCCCGCGCGCCCTGCCCGATACACAGGTCATAGCTCTCGCCCATGGCGAGAGGCGGATCCTTATCACGAACGACCGCGACTTCGGAGAACTGATATTTCGTCGAAGACTCCCTCACTCCGGAGTGATTTACCTCAGATTGGAATCGGTGGATTTCCGAGTGCTGACTCGCCGATTGGACGACGTACTTAACCGTCACCAGCAGGATCTCCACCTGTTTCTCGTCGTCACGGATCGGAGCATTCGTGTTCGCCAGAATCCTCAATAACAGTCGCGCGGTTCGTGGGCAGCGGTCCGGTCAGACCAACGCAGATCGGGCGCACCGTCTCCGGTGATCTGATGGTGCGTGAGGCTGGACACCAGCGCGGATTGCGCCGTGCCGCTGAAGTCACCCGCGGATACTGATCGACCGCGAACAAGATGACCCGGATACAG
>CAZHZF010000117.1:2151-6607 GCA_964536925.1 uncultured Dehalococcoidales bacterium
CGCTGAAGTCACCCGCGGATACTGATCGACCGCGAACAAGATGACCCGGATACAGCCAGATTCGCCCATCGTCTGGGAGAACGTCCTCGCGGAGGAGTTGGCGGACCCGGCGTTCCGTGCGGAATGGGAGCGCACCGCGCTGGCAAGTGCCGTCGTTAACGCTGTCGTCGCCTACCGCATACGAGAACGTCTCTCTCAGACGGCTCTCGCGGCGCGCCTCGGCATGAAGCAGCCCGCGATCGCGCGCCTGGAGATCGGCGAGCACAACCCCTCGATCGAGATGCTCGAGCGGCTTGCGCGCGTCCTGGGTTTGCGGTTCATCGTCGACGTCGCGCCGGCTGGCCGAACCCCGGCATCGCTCCCGCCAGACGTGACAGTCGTCGGCGATACGACCGGCGCAGGCGGCACGCGGGTTCTGGTCGCGGCCGGCTGAGGCGATTCGTGGGGCCGCGGCGCCACCGAACTCGCGGTGGGGCTCAAGGGCCGGGGCAACCGCCTGGACGCCGGTGAGCTGGGGCTGCTCGCCGAGAAGCTCGGCGTGACGTCGGACGCGGCAGAGGCGGCGCGCATCAGGGAACGGCTCACGCGCGGCTTCCACGGCATCTGACCCGGCGGTGCCGAAGGTCCGCCGCCAGAACCTGCCACCACCGCCGTTCACGCACCTCCTCGACCGCATCCAGCGCCGGGAGATCCCGGCCGCGCGGCTCGGGGTGCTCGCGGCGTGGCTGGACTCCGAGCCCGAGGTCCTCGCGGGTCCGTGGTACAAGGAGTTCTCGGGCACGACCGTACGCAGCGAGGCTGAGCTCGTGAAGACATTCCTCCTGCCACAGCACGCGGCCAGGGGCGAGCGCGTCCTATAGCTCGCCGATCCCGGCCGTCGCGCTCGCGACAACCACGATCGCGGCTGCGAGACGTACACTTTCAGCCATGGCACGAGAGGTGAAACTGGCGCCGCGCGACATTCTCGCGAGGCTCAAAACGCTCGCGAGTCCGGAAGTCGACGAGTCGCTCTGCAGGTTGCGCGAGCGCTACGGCCAGCGACGGGGCAGCGCGGCCGATGTGCGCGCGATCCTCGACAGGGCGCTCGGCAGCCGCAGCCTCACCGAGGAGCTCTACAAGTCGCGCGGCGCGTAGGAGATGCCGGTCTTCTACGTCGAAAGTTCCGCGCTCCTCAAGCGTTACAGGTCTGAGATCGGCTCAGACGTCGTTTTCGAGTTGCTCGACGGACGCTCGGAGAACCACTTCTTCACCACGTCGCACTTTTCGATTCTCGAGGCCGTCGCCGTGGTGACGCGCCTGCGCAAGGGCGCGCTGATCAGTGAGGCGGATCACGATTACATCGTGCGCTCGCTGCTCGCCGAGGTTGCGGAAGCGGGGATGATTGTGGTTCCGCTCGATGCCGGCCTTGTGCCGGAGGCGCTTGAGTTGCTGCCTGGCAATCCGTTGCGTGCCGCGGACGCGCTGCATGTGGCGACAGCGCGCCGCGTGCATCGCACGGTCGGTGCCGCTCTCATCGTCGTATCCGCCGATCGCGAGATCATCGCGGCGTGCCGGGCGCTCGATTTGAACGTCCTCGATCCTGAGGAGCGCGGCGCGCTCGATCAACTGCGACGGATGCGCTGACCGCGGCGATCTCCGGCCTGGTATCGATCGCGGTGGCTCACGCGCGCTCGAAGCGTGACACCAGCAGTCGCGATCACTCGGCCCTCAGGCACGCCCGTCCGATCTCCACGATCGCGAGGATCGTCGTGACGATCAGGGCGATGCCGACGCCGAAGATGGCGATGAGCGTCGCGAACCGCGCGATCGGATCGAACCCCCCGAAGTCGAACGGGTAGATCTGCCACATGAGGTAGGCGACGGGCAGGGCCACCGCGGTCTGTACGACGTCGACGACGCGGCGGAGCCAGATCGGGTCGAACGCGAGCAGGAGCGCGTGGCCGAGGATGGTGACCTGGAGCGAGATCATCAGCGCCCAGACGACCTCGTACCACCGATCGGTGACGAACGGAAATCCCCAGGCGATCAGGTTCGGCGCGGCGTAGAGAAACAGCGCGTTGATGATGATCGCGACGACGTGCTCAGAGGTCCGATGCGGTGACCTCGGTCGTGCGCCGGTGTGGGCTGCCACTCGTTCCTCCTGTGGGGGACGATGCGACGGATCCGGTCGTGACCGCCGATCGTTCAGGTTTCCGTCTGCATCCAGCGTGGCCGCACGCTCCGGCCGACGCATCGGTAATCCGCCCTGACGCGCCACGACCTTCTTGTGCGCCGCCGCGGCTGCCGCCCCGATACCATGGCGCACCACCGCGCCGCCGAGATGCGCGGCCGACGAAGGGGAGGACCGAGGGCGCCGATGTGGAATGACTTTCAGACCAACGCGCAGATGGGGATGCAGGCGGGGGTGATCACCTACCCCGCGGGCAAGGGCGACCTGATCCACGCCTACGTCGCGCGGCCGGAGGGACCAGGGCCGTTCCCCGGCGTGGTGCTGGTGCACCATATGCCGGGGTGGGACGAGTTCTACCTCGAGTTCACGCGCCGGTTCGCCCAGCACGGCTACGTCTCCATCGCGCCGGATCTCTACTGCCGCTACGGCCACGGCACGCCGGATGATGTGACCGCGCGCGTGCGCGCGGATGGCGGCCTGTTCGACGACGACGTGGTGGCGGACCTCGGCGCGGCCGCGAAGTGGTTGAAGTCGCTGCCGAACTGCAACGGCAAGGTGGGGATCGTCGGCACCTGCTCGGGCGGTCGTCACGCCCTCCTCGCCGCCAGCCGCGCGCCGGGGTTCGACGCGGTGATCGATCTCTGGGGCGGCGGCGTCGCGCCTCCCCCGGAGCAGTTGACGCCGAAGCGGCCGGTCGCGCCGATCGATTACACGAAGGACCTCAGCATCCCGCTGCTGGGTCTTTTCGGCAACGAGGATCAGAACCCGCCGCCGGATCAGGTCGATCGGCACGAGGCGGAACTGAAGAAGCACGGCAAGGTGTACGAGTTCCACCGGTACGACAACGCCGGGCACGGGTTCTTCTACTACGACCGGGCGGCGTACCGGCAGCAGCAGGCGATGGATGGCTGGAACAAGGTCGTCGCCTGGTTCGAGAAGTACCTGCGGTAGGAGTGGGGCGATGTGCACCTACATCACGGCGAGCGCGACGATCCGGGGCAGCGGCAAGGGCGCGAGCGGGTGGTTTCCGCTCAGCCAGGCGACGATCGGGTTCGATCACCCCGTCCACGCGCCGTACGACCACGCGCTGCTGCTTGACTTCGCGGACCCGCAGCGGGGCCCCTCGGCACGGGTGGCGGTGGAGATCGACCTCGCCAGCGCGCGGGCGTTGCTCGCGCAGTTGGAGAGCGTGGTGAAGCAGGCCGAAGAGACGGGACTCACGTAGAGGAGTGATGCGGGGGAGGCCACACCCGAGCAACCGCAGCCCGGCGTTGCCTGCCGCATCCCGGTCCGATCTGGTGTAGAAACGCACCGCGCATTCCCCATCGCGCCGAGGAGAGAGCAGGGTGACCAGGGTCACGATCACGGGCGGTACCGGCAACGTCGCGCAGTACCTCATCGAGGAGATGAAGGGGAAGTACGACCTCGTCCTCTTCGATCGCGTCCCGCCGGGGCAGAACCGGTTCCAGTACGACATCAACCACCCCGTCGTGGTCGGCGAACTGCTCGACGTCGAGGACTGCGAGCGCGCCGTGCGCGGGTCGGACGCGATCATCCACCTGGGCGCCATCCCCTACCCGACCGAGTTGCCGCGACCGAACCCGCTGCCGCCGAACGCGGGGCCGCAGTTGCCGTACGACGAGACGATGAAGGTCAACACGATGGGGACCTACTACCTCTTCGAGGCGGCGCGGCGACAGAAGGTGAAGGTCGTCGTCACGTCGGTCTCGAACTGCGTGCTCGGGCACTTCGAGGCGTGGCGCCCCAGCGGCACGTTCTTCCCGATCGATTACCTGCCGCTGGACGAGAACCACCGCAAGGACGTCGAGGACACCTATGGCCTCTCCAAGCAGTTCCAGGAAGAGATCGGACACATGTACGCGCGCGCGTATGGAATCAAGGCATACGGCATCCGCCCCAGCGGCGTGCAGCGGCCGGAGCGGATGAAGGAGTACGCCGAGAACTACAAGGACCCGGATCGCTGGATGAGCGCGCTCAACGGCTATGCCGACATCCGCGACCTCGTCCGCGCGTTCCGGATGTGCATGGAGGCGGGTCTGCGGGGCGACCTGCCGCCGTACGACGACTACTACATCAACAACGCGGATACGTGGTCGCTCGAGGATTCGAAGGCGATGGTCGAGCGCATGCGGCCCGACCTGGCGCACCTGGCGAAGGACCTGGTGGGGCGGCAGTCGCTCATCAGCGCGCAGAAGGCGGAGAAGGCGTTCGGCTGGACGGCCGAGCACTCGTGGACGGAGTTCCTGCCGGTGGGCGCTGGGCGGA
>CAZHZF010000118.1:0-6451 GCA_964536925.1 uncultured Dehalococcoidales bacterium
CCCGGTCGATGTACTCCTTGCTGAGCCGCGCCGCCTCACCGCCGGGGCGCTTCGCCTCGTCCAACTCCGCCATCAGCCAGCCGTTGAAACCGACCGACTCGAGCGCGGGCATCATGCGACGGAAGTCGATCACACCCTGACCCATCTCGCAGTACCCCTCGGGGCTGCGCAGGGTAACACCGGCGCGGCGCTTCTCCTCCCAGTCCTTCGCCAGATCCTTCATATGGACGTACCGGATCATCGACTTCCAGCGATCCATGATCGGGAAGGGGTCGGCGCCCCCCTTGGCGATCTGCCCCGTGTCCGGGGCGAACCCGACCAGTTTCGGGTCGAGATTGTCGAGCAGGACCTCGATCTCGAGCCGGCTCTCCGCGGCGGTGCCCCAGTGCGGGTGCATCGTCGCGTCGATCCCGGCGCGGTGCGCGATCTCCCCGGCCCGGTTCATCGCCTCGGCCATTACCTTGAAGTCGTCGAGGCCGAACGGTTCGACCGGCTCGCCGCGCGCGGCGTCGATGTCCTGGCCGCCCCGACGCCCGGGTACGAGCATGAGCATCTCGCCGCTCATGTCCTTGATCGCGTCCGACCAGCGCCGCGCCTTCTCCAGCAGGTCCGGCGCGGCGGCCGGATTCGTCCATTCGCCGGAGTGGAAGAGCGTGACCATCGGGATGCCGACCTCGCGCAGGATCGCCTTCAAGCGCCCCGGACGGTTCGCCTCCCACCAGTCGTAAAGGCCGCCGCCCGTCTCCGTCCCCTCGAATCCGAGGCGGCCGATGTCGCGGATGCCCTGCTCGATGTTCGCTGGCTCGCGGAAGACGTCCCAGGTGAGGAGCGTGTGCCCATAGCGGACTTTCATGCCGCCGGCCCCGTCCACTCGAGCAGTTCGACCCGGTTGCCATCTGGATCGACGATCCAGGAGACGTTGATCGCCGCGCCCACCCAGCCGGGATTGCTCCGGATCGGTTGCGTGAAGGGGTGCCCCGCCGCGGCGGCCCGCTTCTCCAGACCGGCGAGATCCTCCGCCCACAGGCAGATGTGGTTGAGCCGCAGTGACTGCGGATCGGCGCTATCGACCGCCGCGTCGGGCCGATTCTGGAACACCTCCAGGTAGTCCTGCTGCAGACCGAGCGCGGCCATACGGGTTCCCGGTGGGGGCGGATCGCGCCGCTCGACGATGGGCATGCCCAGGAGGCCGTGGTAGAAGGCGACCGTCGCGTCGATGTCTTTGACGCGAATGCACGTGTGGCAGAGCGTGCCGGGCTGGGGTCGACTCATCGGGCTCAAGGACGTACCTCCCTCAGTTCTCGAACGTGACGCCGATCGATCGCGCGACTTCGAGCAGATGCGCCCGCGCGGCGGCCATCTCCTCGGGCTTCAGATGCTCGATGACCACGAAGAACCCCGGCGGCATCGCCGCCGCGGCGCGCAGCAGGGCGGCGTGATCGAAGATATCGTCCGCCTGGCCGGTCACGGCCTCGCTGATGTGGATGATGAGGCGATCCTCGACTGCCGCGCCCTTATCGTGGGCGCCGAGCAACCGATCGGCGCCGAGCGTATCGAACATCCGCTGGATCGCCGGCGCCTGGTTGTAGATCGTCTCCCAGGTCATCCAGTTGATCGGATCGAGGTGGACCTTGAGTGACTTCGACCCCACCTCGTCGAGGATGCCCTTCGTCGTCGCGGCGTCGCTCAAGGGCGTAACGGTGTGGCACTCGAGGCCGAGAAGGACGCCCTCATCCTCGGCGTACTTCACCGCTTCCTTCAGCGATGCGACCAGACGGGCCCGCGTCTCCGGCGCGAAATTATCGCGATGCGGGAACCACGCCCCGCGCGGGTTCATGCTTCCCGCACCGGTGATCACCGCCGGGCACCCGGCGGCGCGCGAGACGCGACAGGCCTGCCCGAGGCTGGCGATGTGCGCCCGGCGTGCCGCGCCATCGAGCGTCACGAGGTTCGTCCCGTAGCGGCCGTACTCGACCAGTTCGACGCCGCCATTGGCGAACATCCGACCGATCTCGCGGGCGCGGTCGGTCGTAACGCCGGCAGGATCGTCCCCCGCCGGCAGGCCCGTCCCGGCGAACCCCATCGCCCGCACACCGCGGATCGACTCCGCCGACAACTCGCCGAAGGTGCGGGGCAGCGCCCCGAGGACGCCGAGCCTCATCGTGCCGCTCCCGCTGCCACGAGAGGCAGTCGGACCTTTCGGCCCTCGTCATGCGATCGATACCCTGCCATCAGAATCTCCAGGACCTTTCGGCCGAAATAGCCGTCGCTGACGACGGGCTTGTCGTTGAGGCAGCAGTCCACGAAGTGGCGATGCTCGTCGACCCATGGGTTCTCATCTGGGTTGAAGTGGTTCGAGTAGGCCCGCTCGAGCGGAGGCGAGGGCTCGAGTCGCGGCGCGATCCAGCCGCCGCCCAGACTCTCCCGCAGTTCGTTCCCCTCGATGTAGACGCGCAGGGAGGGTCGTTCCGTCGGGTCGATGTGGATCGTGCCCTTCGAGCCGAAGATCTCGACCCACTCCTTGAAATACCGGCCGGACTGCGCGTTCGGCTCCAGCAGGCGGTTCGACCCCGAGATCTCCGCGATCGCCTTCGCGGTGCGGATGATCGTCACGCCGGTATCCTCGACCGCCGCGGTGGAGTTCAGCGCCCCGAACTCGGAGTAGACGCTCTCGACGGGGGGATCGCCCAGGAGCCACTGGAAGTAGGCGACGTGGTGGACGTGCCCGTCCATCAGGATGCCGCCACCGGAGACCTTGGGGTCGAAGCGCCAGGCCGTCATGCTCGGCATGTACCAGGCCATGATCGCCTTGAAGAAGAAGACATCGCCGATCAGTCCCTGGTCGACGATCTCCTTGGCACGACGGAATGCCGGGTGGAAGAACTCGAAGAAGGAGACCATCAGTTTCCGATTCGCCCGGTTCGCGGTCGCGATCATCACATCCGCCTCGGCCAGGGTCAGGGCCATCGGCTTCTGCACCAGGACGTGTTTGCCGGCTTCGAGCGCCTTGATGGCGAGCGGCGCGTGCGTATCGTTCGCCGTGGTCACCACCACCGCGTCGACATCATCGCGACCGAGCACCGCCCCGAGATCGGCGGCGTGTGTCTCGAAGCCGTAGCGGTGGACGAAGTCCTTCGCCCGCGCCTCGTCGATATCGACCGAGGCGACGAGGCGGACCTCGGGAATCCGCGCCAGCGCCGCGGTGTGACAGTTGCTGATGCCACCGCATCCGACGACGACGACGCCCAGTTGCTTCCCCATTGCCCTGCTCCTCTCGGTCCCGGAGGACCGGCGGTGGACCCGCGCGCGCAGTCTACACCGCACCCATGGACCGCATTGACGGGCGCGCGACGCCCGTAGAATGGTTCGAGCGCCCGGCGCTCAACGTTCCTCAGGAGGCTCGGTTATGGCAGTCCCCGATGGCTACACGGGTCGGATCCTACGCGTCGACCTCACGCGCGGGACGATCGGTCACGACGATCTGGATGAGGCGACGATCCGCCGCTGGGTCGGCGGCACCGGCTTCGGCGTCCATTATCTGACGCAACTGTGCCCACCCGGCACGGCGTGGGACGCGCCGGAGAACCCGGTCATCATCGCCAGCGGGCCGATGGCCGGGACGAAGGTCTCCGGTACCGGCCTCGTTTCCGCGGTCTTCAAGGGCCCCATGACCGGGCAGGCCGGCGCGACGCAGGCGAACGGCTATTTGGGGGTGTTCCTGCGCCAGAACGGCTACGACGGGATGGTCATCACCGGTCGGGCCGATCGCCTCGTCTACCTCCACGTCCACGACGGGATCGCCGAACTGCGCGATGCCGGCGAGTACCGGGGCGCGGACACGTGGACTCTCGAGGATCGCCTCCGGGCCGCCCACGGGACGAACGAGCGCGGGATGTCCGTCTTCTCGATTGGCCCGGCCGGGGAGAAGCTCGTCCGCTTCGCCGCTCTCATCGGCGACCGTGGTCATGTGATGGCGCATAACGGCATCGGCGCGGTGCTCGGTGCAAAGAACCTGAAGGCGATCGCGGTTGCCCGCGGGAAGAGCCCCATCCCGATCCACGATCCGGCGAAGGTCAATTCGCTCATCGAGCCGTACTTCGTCGCCGCGAGCGAGAACCGGACCAGTTCTCTCTTCCAGTGGGGTACCGGCGGCGGCGTCTCCGGCGCGGCGGTGGGCGGCTGGCTCCCGATCCACAACTACCAGACGGGCATCTTTCCGGAGCACGAGCAGATCAACGGTCAGTACATCCGCACCAAGTTCAAGATCAAGAACAACCCGTGCTGGGCGTGTCGCATGGGATGCTGCAAGCTCGTCGAGGTGACCGAGGGGCCGTACAGCGGCTTCAAAGGTGAGGAGCCGGAGTACGAGGGGATCGCGTCCTTCGGCCCGCAGGTCGGCGTCACCGAGGCTGGCGCGGTGGTGATGCTCGCCAACGAGGTCGACGCCCATGGGTACGACATCAACGAGGCCGGGTGGGTGGTCGGCTTCGCGATCGAGGCGTACCAGCGTGGGCTGATCTCGCCGGAGAGTCTGGGCGGTCTGGAACTGCGTTGGGGCGATGCCGAGGCGATCCGTGCGCTGCTGCGCAAGATCGCGCTCCGCGAGGACTTCGGCGACGTCCTCGCGGAGGGGGCGAAGCGCGCTGCCGAGTTCATCGGCGGCGAGGCTCTGGCGATGGCCGTCTACACGCTGAAGGGGAACACCCCTCGCAGCCACGATCACCGGGGTCGCTGGGCGGAGATGTTCGACACCTGCCTCTCGAACACCAGCACGATCGAGGCGACCTTCGGTGGCATCCAGACGCAGCGCATCGGCCTGCCGCCGCAGCGCAACCGGTTCGATCCCCACGAGGTGGCGGCTCTCGCCGCGCAATTCAACGGCTGGCACCAGTTCGACGACTGCCTCGGCATCTGCCGGTTCTGCAATACCCATGCCGAGTTGGCGCTGCAGGTCCTCAATGCCATCACGGGTTGGGACATGACCCTGGCCGAAGCGATGACGATCGGCCGTCGCATCGTGAACCAACTGCGCGTGTTCGGTTTCCAGCACGGTCTGGATCCCTCGCTGGAGCGGCCGTCGCCGCGGTACGGCTCGACGCCGACCGACGGGCCGAACGCCGGGATCGGGATCGCGCCCCACTGGGAAGCGATGGTCCGGACGTACCGTGAGGGCATGGGGTGGCGCCCCGAGGATGGCCGACCCACCGAGGCGACCCTGCGCGAGGTCGGCCTCGGGCATCTCGTGGGGACCTTCTGACCGCGGGTCGCATGTGATGCCCGTTGGCGCGGTCGCGGTGACGATCCTCCCCTGGACCTCCGGGAAATTGGGGCTGGGTCCAGGCAAGGCCGTCGTCACCGAACCCGTGGCGGCGGGCGAGATGCTGGAGGCGCTGCTCGATCGACTCGCCGACCGTCTGTCCGGCTTCGTCGAGTGGGTGTACGACCGGCCGGAGCGGCGCGTACACGAGCACTGCACGATTCTGGTGAACGGCCGGGCGGCAGAAGGCCTCGGCGGTCTGGCGGCTCCGATCGCGCCGGGCGACGAGATCACCATCCTGCCGGGGTTCAGCGGCGGCGCGGAGCCGGCGGCATAATGGCCGCGCTCCCGCCACGGGAACGGAGGACGACGCGTGATTGACTTCCCGATCGTCGATGCACACCTGCATCTGTGGGACCCGACGCACTTCCGGATGTCCTGGATGGACGGCAACGAGGTGCTCGACCGCCCCTACGGCCTGGCAGAATACCGGGCGCACACCGCAGGCATTCCGATCGAGGCGATGGTGTACCTCCAGGTGGAGGTGGAACCCGCCTACGGACTGCTCGAAGTCGACTGGGTTGCCGCCCGCGCGAAGGAGGATCCGCGCATCCGCGCGATCGTGGCCTGGGCGCCGTGCGAATTCGGCGAGCAGTCACGGGCGTACCTGGATGCGCTCGTGAAGTCCAGTCCGCTCGTGCGTGGGGTGCGCCGGCTCATCCAGGGCGAGTCACTCGATTTCGCCCTCCAGCCCCGATTCGTGCGCGGCGTCCAGATCCTCCCGGAGTACGGCCTGACGTTCGACATCTGCCTCAAACACCCGCAGCTCAGGAACACCCTCGAACTCGTCCGGCAGTGCCCCGGGACCTCGTTCATCCTCGATCACATCGGCAAGCCGGACATTCAGGCTGGACTCCTCGACCCGTGGCGATCGGAGATCCGGACGCTGGCATCGTTCCCCAACGTGATCTGCAAGATCAGCGGTATGGTCACCGAAGCCGACTTCCAGAACTGGACGACAGAGGATCTTCGGCCCTACGTCGATCACGTCATCGCGTGCTTCGGTGAGGATCGCATCGTGTACGGCGGTGACTGGCCGGTCGCGTTCCAGGCCTCCACCTACCCGCGCTGGATCGAGACGCTCGACGGGCTCACGAAGGGTTTGAGTGCATCGGCGCGGCGCAAGCTCTGGCG
>CAZHZF010000119.1:0-6425 GCA_964536925.1 uncultured Dehalococcoidales bacterium
AGCGCGATAGTCCGCTCGGCGAGGCACTCGAAGAGCAGGTAGTCGAGGTCGCCGCGCTCGGCGAGCTCGCGCGCCGGACCGATCCAGGCGCCAGAGTACCCCGCGCCCTCGCCGATGCGCACCATCACGGACGAGACCGCCCGTCCGCGGCGCACGCCGGACCGAGGCCTCGCGGGGGGCGCCGCCGGCTCACGCGATGGTGTACGCCTCGACCGGCTCCCGCCTTCCCCGGACCATGACCGCGCCGAGCGACACGAGCGGGTAGTTGTTCGGCCCGAGCCTTTCGACGGTCTCACCGGAGAGGACGATCTCGACGCCGAACTGCTTGGTGAGTTCACCCTGAATGCGGGCGGCGGTGTTCACCGTATCGCCGATGGCGGTGAAATCGGAACGCTGCGGGATGCCGACCGACCCGAGGACTACCTCGCCGGTGTGGATCCCCACGCCGACACCGGTCCGCGGCCCGACATCGACCTTCTTCGCATCCTCCCGCATCTGGATCGCGGCCCTGAGGGCGGCCTCGGCGCCGTCGCGATCGTCCTCGAGCACACCGAACAGCGCCATCAAGCCGTCGCCGAGGAACTTATCGAGCATCCCCCCGTGATCGAACACCGCGCGCGCCATCGATCCGACGTTGGCGTTGACGAACTCGACGACCTGATCGGGCGTCATCTGCTCGGCGAGGGTCGTCGAGTTCCGGAGATCGGCGAAAAGGACGGTGATGCGGCGCCGCTCCCCGGCGAGCCGCAGGAGGTCGTTGGAGACGACGCGCTCGACGACCTCGGCGGGAAGGAATCGCTCCAGACCGCGCCGACGCTCCAGTTCGATGATCAGTGCGCTCAGGGCGAGGATGACCGCGGCGAGCATCAGCAGGTGGTACGCCCACCACATCAGGCTCCACGGGGGAAGGAGCATCATCGCCTGGGCTTCGGCGAGGAAGGCGAACGCGAGTGCGAGCGCACCCTCCATCGGTCGCCGCGCGCTGCGGAAGGTCTGGAACTGGCTGAAGGACGCGAAGAGCAGGACAACCACCGCGACGGCGACGAGCATCTGCGCGTAGGGGGGCTTGCTGAACGGCAGGTTCGCCAGCCAGTCGGTCGCCCAGATCGAGAGGCCGACATAGAGAGCCAGCGCCGCGACGACCAGTCCCGCCAGCGCCCGTGCGGAGATCAGCCGCTGGATCCGACGGGCGATCTCCCGCCGACTGGCCGCAAAGAAGAAGGCGGCGAGGAACACGCTGAGGAAGCCGGAGAGGCCGACGATGGTGCCCGAGTAGTCGATCGGTCCCGCCGGGGAGGCCGCCGAGGCGACGTACTCGGCGGTGTAGCTGTAACCGCCGTGGCCGAACATCACCCCGGGCGTATGGAGCGCGTGGACGGCAAAGAAGCCGGACATCGTCATGAAGCCGAGCGCGACGAGCAGCAGTTGAAACTGCTTCAGATCGAGCGCCGACCGCGCGACCAGGAACGCCGCGACCATGGCCAGCGCCGACACGAGCGTGACGATGTAGAAGTGCTCGTTGGGGACGACGACCATCGCGTCGGTTCCCGGATTCAGCGTGAACCACACCACACCCAGCGGCGCCAGCGCCAGGGAGATGCCGGCCGTCAGTCCGTTCCGCACGCTGAGGGAGAGTGTAGGCCCGATCCAGCGGGCCGATTCAGTGCGACGCCGCCAGCCGACCCGTGATCAGTTCGGTGATCGTGACGAGGCGGAACCCGCGCGCGCGGAGGTCGTCGATGAGGCCGGGAAGGGCGGGCGCAACCGCGTCGCGCGTGCGCGGACTCTCGAAGTGCATCACGATGATGGCACCGTTGACGGCGCCGTCGAGGACGCGCCGCCGCACGACCTCGCCCGTGATGTCGGATCGCCAGTCCGCACTGTCGAGCGTCCAGAAGATCGGTCGGAAACCGAGCGAGGCGGCGATCCGATTCACGCGGCCGTCGCGCGCGCTGGCCGAGGCGCTCCAGAGCGGACGGGTCGTCCGGCCGGTGATCCCCGAGATGACCGCGTCGGCGCGGGTGAGATCGGCCCGCACCTCTTCGTCCGAAACGGTACGGAGGTCGAAGACGCGATGGCCATGGCTTGCGATCTCGTGCCCCTCCGCGGCGATGCGCCGGACGAGCGCCGGCTGCGTCTCGGCCCACCAGCCCATCAGGAAGAAGGTGGTGCGGACCTCCTTCGCGCGGAGGGTGTCGAGGATCTCCGGCGCGGGCGCGAAGCCGGCCCCGGCGTTGAAGATCAGCGAGATCCACGGGCGAGAGGGGTCCCCCCGCACGACCTCCTCGGCCGAGACGGGCACGGCGCCAGCGGGTTGGCCGGGGCAGACCTCCCAGACGAAGCAGGCGTCGTTCGCGCGCACCGCCAGTCCGAAGGGGCCGTTGATCCAGGTCTGCCGGCCATCGGTGAACGCCGTCCAGTTGTCGGCCTTGCGCCAGACGAGCAGACCGCCCGCACCGTGCCAGGCGGTCGTGCGCTGGAGACCATCGCCACTCCGAGCATCGTGATGTTCGTTCTCCAGACAGGCGCCCACAACGGTGGGGATCTGCTCGCGCAGGGCGCGGAAGCCGAGCGCAAACCCGCACGACTCCTGAGCCGCCGCATGCTCGGTCCCGGCGCCGGGGACCAGCAGGAGGAGCGCGGCGAGAGCGACGACGGCTGCCGCCCTGCCGATGAGGCGCCTGCTCACGTGCGGGGAAGCTTCTCCCGGATGAACCGGATGCATCCCGGCGCCTGCCACTCGGTCAGACCGTGGAGGATGACCGCGCCGCGATAGCCAACCCGGTCGAGATGCTCCAGGTACCGATCCCAGTCGAGCATGCCGTGTCCGGCGGCGAGGTGACCGGCATCGCCATCGTGATCGAGGTCCTTCCCGTGCGCGAACGCGATCCGATCGCCGATCCGGGCGAAAAGATCGTCGAGGACCGCGGCCATCCGCGGCAGCTGCCCGGCGTGGAAGATGTTCGCGCCGTCGACGCAGACGCCGAGGTTTGGTGACCGCATCTCATCGATGATCCGGCGCGCGGCCTCGCCCGAATCGACGACGTTGTTGACCTCCGGTTCCATCGCCAGGGTCACCCCGTGCCGCTCGGCATGCGGCAGCGCCTCCGCCATCGTGTCGCGGAAGTCCCGCCACGCCTCCGGAGAGCGATTGTCCGGGTGGGGCCGCCACATACTCGTGAGGTTTCGGGAGCCAGTACAGACGCCGATGACCCGCGTGCCGAGCCCCGCGCACGCCGCGCAGAGGCTGGCGAGCCGGGACAGGCCATCGGCGCGGACGGCCGGATCTGGATGGGCCATATTGAACATCCCGGAGACGGCGGTGACCGTGATGCCCCGCGCCGTGGTCGCGGCGCGCACGCGATCGGCGACGCCGTCCGGTACGTCCCTCGGGAGCACCTCGAGGCCGACGGTGTTGAGATGGAGCTGGATCGCCTGCCCGCCCAGGGCGGCGAGGGCATCGAGGCGAGATTCGAACGTAGACCGCTGAAAGACGTTATCGAAGGTGCCGACCTGCATCGCGCTCTCTCCTATCGGGCCGGTTGTATCCGATCGGGGCCACCCTCACCCTGACCCGCTCCCTCAGAAGCGGGAACGCGACTCTCTCTCTCTATCACGGGCCGAGAGAACCTGACCCACACAACAAGCGGTGCGGACGATGAGTAGGGAGGGTGGGCGGGACGCCCGCGGTCCGAGACTCACCTCAGGGGCCGCCGGTGACCGCGCTCAATTCCACCCAGCCGTCGCTCTCGACGGAGCGCGCGATGGCCGTGAGCGCGCGGATGTTCGCCAGCCCGTCGTCGGCGTTCGCGCCCACGCTGCGATCGCCACGGATCGCGGCCGCGAACCCCTCGATCTGGCGCCTGTAGGTGTGGGCGTCGGCGCCGAGGGGTCGGCGGTACACGCCGTCGCGGGCGGAAAAGCATTCCACCTCACTGGCGCGGTGGAACCACGGCAGGTAGATCCGCCCGAACACGCTGCCGTGCTCGCCGTAGACGCGGAAGCCCTCCTCGAAGTCGCCCCGCATGGGGACCGTGAGTTCGAGGTGACCGAGCGCCCCGCTGGCCATGCGCGCCTCGACGAACCAGCAGTGTGCATCCTGATAGATGACCCGACGGGCGCGCACCGCTTCGATCTCGCCGCCCAGATAGCGCGCGGTGTCCACCAGATGGCTGCCGTGGGCGAGGAGGTAGTACGCCGGTCGGTTGGCCCGCGGGTCACCGGCCGGACGGAGCGCGGCGGCGCTGACGAGCGGTGGCGGTTGCAGGTTGTCGGTCATCGTGTAGCGGAAGGTCGAATCGCAGTACCAGGCGCGGATCGCCAGGATCGGTCCGAGCTCCCGGGCGATGAAGTCGCGCCCGAACTGGATCGCGGGATCGAACCGCTTCATGAAGCCGACCTGAAGCACCTTCCCGGACGAGGCCGCCGCGGCACGGAGACGATCGCACTCCTCGACCGCGATCCCCATCGGTTTCTCGACGAAGACGTGCTTCCCGGCGGCGAGGGCTCGGGCGCCAAGGTCGACGTGGAACTGATCGGCCGTGGCGACGATCACCGCGTCGAGCATGGGATCGGCGAGCATCGCGTCGTACTCCGCGAACGGGGCGGCATCGGGGTAGCGGCGGCGCGCGTCCGCCAGCAGGTCCGACGCGCGATCGCAGATCGCGGCCAGAACCACGCCCTCGGCCCGGGCGCAGGCGTCGAGGTGCGCCGCGCGGGCGATCTGCCCGAGGCCGACGATGCCGAGGCGGATCGGTGGCACGGTCATCGCGGGCTCCGGAGGCCCAGAAGTCCGGCGCGTCTCGCGCCCGAGCCGATCAGATCGCCGCGAACGCGGCGCGCAGGTCTGCCACCGCGGTCGCGATGCCCTCGGCCGGCAGCGCCTTACCCTCGTGCTCGATCGAGACATAGCCGTTGTACCCGACCTCGCGGAGCATCCGGCCGATGCGCGTGTAGTCGAGGTCGACCGCGTAGTAGAGGCCGCCTCCGACGTAGGTCTTGGCGTGGACCATCACCGCCCTGGGCGCGATCATCGCCATTTCGCCGTACATGTCCGGCACGGAGGGGAAGTTCCCCGTATCGAGGGCGACACGAAGCCACTCCGAATCGACCGCGTCGACGATCCGCAGGACTCCGGCGGCGCGGCCGGTCAGGCCCCAGTGGTTCTCGACCGCGAGGGTGACGCCCTTCCGGCCGGCGTAGTAGGTGGCGATCTTGAATGCCTCGATGCTCCAGGCGAAGCCATCGTCTTCGCTATGCCCGGGGAGCGGCGGCTCGATCCCATCGGCGGCCATGAACTGCTCCCACGGCAGCGTCGTCCAGCGGCCGCCGAACGCGCGCACGAGGGGAGCGCCGAGAATCGCCGCGGCATCCACCCACCGCGCGACGATGTCGATCTGCGCCCGGCGGGCGTGCGCGTCCGGCTCCACGAAGTTGTGGTTGGCCGAGACCGAGACGATCTCGACGCCCCGGCGCAGGGCGTGGCCCCGCAGCGCGAGGAGATCGGAGTGAGAGAGGTCGCGCAGGTGGAAGCCGAGGATCTCGATCCCCTCGACGCCGTGCTCGGCACAGCGATCGACCATCTCGAAGATCGAGGGGGCCTCCTTGCCCTCGGGCCCGGCGCCGAATCGATGGAAGGAGTAGGTCGAGAGCGCCAGACGGTAGGTCATGGCAGTTGGCCCGGCGGCACGATCCGCTCCGCGATCGTGGTGAGGAACGCCTCCGGCCCGTGGGGAGCGTAGATCGCGATCAGTTTCATGGCCTCCCAGCCCGTGTTGATCGTCTCGTGGTAAACGTCCGCCGGGATGTGCACGCAATCGCCGGCGCTCACCTGCTCTCGCACAGGCCTTCCGGATTCGTCTTCGACCATCTGGATGCCGGTGCCGGAGACGACGTAGAGGATCTCCTCGACGCCGGGGTGGTTGTGGCGGGTGTGCCCCTTGCCCGGGGCGAGGAGGACGACGCCCGCGCTGAACTTCTGCGCGTCGGTCACGCGGGGTTCGGAGAGCCATTTGATGGTGCCCCAATCGAACACCTGCGTCTCGACATCGTTCGGGCGCACGAACCGCTTCCCGGCCATCTCGATCTCTCCCCCTGGTTCCGGCGGCATTGTACGGGCGCGCCTCGGCGCCGCGAACGGGTATCCTGTTGGCCGCGATGACGGCGATGCGACGCGCGCTCATGATCGGCGGGTCCGGCATGGCCCACGGATGGATCCGCCGGTTCCTGCCCGCCTTCGCCGATCGGGTGCGGATCGCCGCGCTGGTCGACGTCAATCCCGACGTCCTGCGGGCGACCGGCGATGACCTGGGACTGCCACCGTCGGCACGCTTCACCGCGATGACCGACGCGTTCGCACGCGTGGAGGCCGATTGCGCCTTTGTCGTCATTCCCCCGGCATATCACGAGGAGGCGATCGTCGGCGC
>CAZHZF010000120.1:0-6393 GCA_964536925.1 uncultured Dehalococcoidales bacterium
CGTTGCGCGACCTCATCGAAGAGGGGCGCGATCGCCTCGAGATCCCATGGCTGCGTGAGGAGGAGGATCGGGATCGCGCGGTACCAGAGCAACCCGGCGACGCGGGCTTGCGCTCGCGCTCCAGTCTGACTGGGCACCAGGTGAGAGAGGAGCACGCCACCTACGGCCATCCAGTTCGGGTCGTTCTGGATGCGTCGGTCACCCTCGCGTGGGCCTTCCGCGATGAGGCCACGGACGAAACGGAGGCGCTGCTCGATCGCGTCACCCGCGAGGGCGCGGTCGTGCCGGCGCTCTGGTCCTTCGAGATCGCGAATGCCCTCGCCCTCGCGCTTCGACGAGGGCGCATCCGCGATGCGGAACTGAACCTGTTCCTCGACATGCTCGAACGCCTGCCAATCGACGTCGCGGCCGTGGAGCGCACGGAGCAGATCCGCCGCGCCTTGAGATGGGCGCGCGATGCCGGTGCAACCGCCTATGACGCCGCCTACTTCGATCTCGCGTTCGTCCGTGGTCTGCCGCTCGCGGCGTTGGATGGCCGTCTTCGCCGGTGGGCGCGTGGCGCCGGGCTTGTGGTCTTGCCGGACCCGGCGATGACCGCCCGCAGGCCTCAGCCCAGGTAATCCGCGATCCGGCGGCGTTCGCCCGTCCGGCACGCGTCCGCGGCGGCGAACACCATCGCCACGCTGACGAGGTTCTCGGCGCCACTGCTCTCCGGCGCGCGCCCGGCATCCAGCGCATCCAGAAACTCGGTCAGCACCTCCGCCTGCGGAATCCTCGCCGGGACGCTTCGATCCGGCATCTCGGCACGCACCTGTCACGTATTGTCGAGCAGCAACCATCTAGGCTAGGTAAGGTGCTACCAGGGTCCGTACGCTTTGTAGCAAAGCTTATCGCCACGGTACTGGTCCTGTGGGTCTCATCGGGGCCAGCGACGGCGTCGGCGGCCGAAGGCGAAGGGTGGCGCTGGGTTCGCCTGCCCGATATGCCGCGTACCGTGGAGCGCCCCGGGGTCACTCTCGCGCCCGACGGGCTGGTTTACGCGATCGGGGGCGACGCGGACGCGGGGCCATCGCAGAAGGCGTATGCGCTGGACGCTCACCAGGGGACATGGCATCGGCTGCCGGATCTGCACGTGCCTGTCACGATCGACTCGGCTGTCACCGTTGGCGACTGGGTCCACGCACTGACCTCCCGGCGGACATGCTGCGACATGAACCGCGCGTACCGCCCCGGCGATCCCTTCTGGGCCAGATCTCTCATCCGCAATGGAACGGGGCCGAACCGCGCGGTCGCCAGCATTGGCCGGGTCTACAAATTCGACACGAGTGCGGCGGGAGCCGGATACCGCACCAGAGCGGTAGCCGTCGACGACACTTTCCCGCGCTCCCCGATCGGTAACGACGAGTATGTGCCCTCAGGTGACGTTAATGAGCAGATCGCGGGCCGTTCGCGCTTCTCACCGGTGACCGGAGCCGACGGCCGCATCTACCTGATTGGCGGCCGGGGGTCGGACGGTGACCGGAGAGTCCCGGTTCTGGAGCCCAGGTCCGGGTCGTGGTCGCGCGCGGCCGACCTCCCTACCGCGCGCGACGAGCCGGTCGTCGCACTTGCCCTGGACGGCCGCATCTTCGTGATGGGTGGCTGGATCGACGGTCGTGCCAGCCGCGTCGTCGAGGTGTACGACCCGGCGACCGACACCTGGCTCCGGCACCCGGACATGCCCGTCGGCCGGGCGGGCATAGGCGCGGCGACCACGCGAGAGGGCTGGATCGTGCTCATTGGCGCAACTCCGGGAGAAGCAATCGACGATCCATCCCGCTACCAGACCGCATGGGCCTACGTCCCTTCCTCTCCTCCTGCGCCGTCGCCAACTCCAACAGCCTCCGCGATCCCGCGGCCCGCCAACTGGATCGAACTCACGCCGATGTTGAAGCCGCGACGCCTGTTCGCGGCCGCCGCCGACAGCGATGGGCGCATCTGGGCGCTCAATGGTGACGGCCCTTCGCTCGCACCGGGATCGCTCGAGTCCCGGGACTGGGCTCAATACTGGTCACTGATGGAGCACAAGGGCGAGGGGATCGGGGCTGCGCTCGGCAGCGACGGTTGGATTTACGTCGTGGGCTCTTCCCCCGCTTCTCGGCCTTCCGAAGATCAGGTGGTCGAGGCATTCCACCCACCGACGTTCCGTAAGGTCCGCGTCGCTGACCTGCCCACTCCGCGGACCTACCTCGCCGTCGTGGCCGATGCGGCCGGCCGCATCTACGCCATCGGGGGCTCTAGCCGGGTTTTCAACATCGGCATGAACAACGCCCTCGCGACGGTCGAGCGGTACGATCCGGCGACCGGAGCCTGGGTGCGTCTGCCGGACATGCCGACTCCGCGAACCAGCCTGGCGGCCACGCTCGGACCCGACGGCCGCATCTACGCCGTGGGCGGCCACGATCCCGATACGCCCGAGGCCGGACGTGCGGTCGAAGCCTTCGACCCGCGCACGAACGCGTGGACGCGCGAGACTCCGCTACCGCAGGAACGATGGGGACACACCGCGGTGACAACGCGCGACGGCCGCATCGTCGTCGTCGGCGGTTGGGTCCCCGCGCGCCTGAGCATTGCCCGGGACATGCTCGTTCTGTCACCGGGTGACGCCAGACGGTCGGGCTGGGTTGCGTATGACGGACCATCCATACCGCGCTGGGGGCACGCCTCCGCCCTCGGACCCGACGGCCGCGTCCACGTCCTTGGCGGGTGGGCCGACGGCGTGTACTTCGATTGGAACCCGGGCAGTACGTCGGTAGAGGCCGTGGCCCTGGAGGACCACGGTTCCGCTGGGCCACTCATCGCGAGTCCGACGCCTACGGCCACCAGAACTGTGATCCCGACGTCGACCGCCAGGCCGACGTCGACCGCCAGTCCCGGTGCTTCGGCGGCGGCAACGCGGGTGCCCAGCCTCACGCCAAAACCGTCGCCAACGCGAGTCCCGGCTCAGGCGGGTACAGCAGCCTCTCCAGCGAGTCGCGTGCGGTTCGACGCGAACCCGCAGCAGGTGCACACCGGGGGCCTTACGATCGCGCGCTGGTCGGGCCTGGTCTTGCCCGCCGCTACCGACTGGGTCGGGCTGTTCCGGGATGGCGAACCCGATGACGCCCACCCGGCCGTGCGCCGGCACCTCGGCTGCTCCGTGACGCCCACACGCGCACCCCAGGCGGGCATCTGCGCTCTCGCCCCGCCCGGGCCGGGAATCTACGAGATGCGGCTCATATCGGGAGTGTCCGGCGCGGTGCTGGCACGCGCCGGTCCGGTGACGGTAACCCTCGCGCCGGCGCGCGCGGAATGGAAGCCCCGCGTCGTGACGTTGGAGGCCGCGCCGGGAGCCACCGTGCCGGTGCGTGCTGCGGTCGTCGCGGATCGGACGGTGGACCACCCGGTCGTACGGGTCAACGCGCGGGACGGCCTGATCGCTGTCGACCAGGCATCGCTCCCCGCCCGCCTCGTCGCCGCGGTCCCCCACGAGTTGCGCCTGACGGTCACGATCCCCAGCGGCCGGGTCGGACAAATCGCCACTGTCCAACTCCTCGATGAGACCGGGCGCGCCGCCGGTTCGCTCACCATCCTCGCTCGACCGAAACCGACCGGGAGACGCTGATCAGGCGCCAACCGTCCACCGCGCCCCGGTTCCTGGACGGCCAGGAGTGGAGATGAAGCGGCGGCGCTCGTGGCCTGCGACGGCACTGGGAGGGCGATTCTGCGATGCCTCCTGCTGCGATTGGGGCGACAACTCATCGCGTGTCGCTCGCGGCGTTGGATGGCCGTCTTCGTCGGTGGGCGCGTGGCGCCGGGCTTGTGGTTTTGCCGGACCCGGCGATGACCGCCCGCAGGCCTCAGCCCAGGTAATCCGCGATCCGGCGGCGTTCGCCCGTTCGGCAGGCGTCCGCGGCGGCGAACACCATCGCCACGCTGACGAGGTTCTCGGCGCCGCTGCTCTCCGGCGCGCGCCCGGCATCCAGCGCGTCCAGAAACTCAGTCAGCACCTCCGCCTGCCCGAGTTGCGGGTCGCCGACCTTCTCCAGGTGGTCCCGCGGCGCGGTGACGAGCGTCTGGTCCGCGCCCCGCTGGGCCAGGTAGAGGTGGGGGTACACCATCACGATCGCGCCGCGATCGCACTCGGCGCGGATGTCGCCATACCAGGAGGTCAGGTCGCCCGACGAGCGGCAGTAGCCCTCGTAGACGACCGGGACGTTCCCCGCGAAGCGGAACACGAGCGACGCCGCGACATCGCCGCGAAACCCGCTCTCCGGCGTGTTCCAGCTCGTGCCGGCGACGTCGACCGGGTCGCTGCCGAGAAGCGCGCGCAGGAGATCGAAGTGGTGGATGCTCATCTCGACGAGCAGCGGGTCATCCATCCGATGGCGGAAGCCACTCGCACCCCACTGGAACAACGGCGCGCGGTAGTGCAGGGTCAGGTGTCCGACCGGCCCCGCTTCGGCCGCCGCGATCGCCCGCCGGAAGCGACGGACCCAGGGATGGAACCGCCCCTTCTGCGAGATCATCAACGTTCGCCCGGAGCGCGACGCATGCTCCACGATCCGCCGGCTCGCCGCCATCGTGTCGGCGATCGGCTTCTCGGAGAGGACGTCGAGGCCGGCGGCGAAGGCCCGCGTGATGACCTCCTCGTGCACCGCCGGTGGGACGACGCACAGAAGCGCATCGGCCGAGGTCGTCGCGAATGCCTCGTCGAGCGTGGCGAAGCACCGCTCGGGCGACACGCCGGCGACCGACCGGGCGATCTCCATCGCTCGCGGATCCGGATCGACCAGCGCGGCGTACTCCGCGCGCGACCCCTCGCGCACGATCGTATCGAGCCAGGTCCTCCCATAACCGCCGACGCCGACGTGAATGAAACGACGCCTCATCGTGCAACCTCCAGCGGGCGGGCAGGCACGGGATCGCCGTGCTCCTCGCGGTGGAGATGGCCGCGCCGCTTCTGTCCGTAGAGCGCCGTCTCGAACGCGACGGCTTCGAGCGTCTCCCGGGCGTTGGCGCCCGGGAACCCGTGCTCGTACCCCATACCGGTCGCGATCATCGCGCCGGGACCAACCTCGTAGGCTCGACCCTCGCTCAGCGCCGTGCCGTGGCCGCGGAAGAAGATCCAGTACTCGTCGCCGTCGTGGTAATGCATCTCCAGGTCGCGGTCGGGCCGGACCTGGAACAGGGTCAGGATCGTCGTCTCGCTCCATGCGCCGCGGATGAGCATCACCTCCAGAGGCATCAGGGCGCGGAGCGACAGATCTGCCTCATCGAGCGCGACGTAGTCGTTCCGTCGCAGTGTGATCCGTCCGCGCGCCCCGCTCGCGCTCGCCTCGCCGTTGAGGACGATGAGGTACTCGCACGGGGCGGACCGGCGGAACACCCGAGTCCGGTCGCGGTCCACGGTGACCACCTCGAAATCGCTGACCTCCACCCAGGGCAGGCGGTCGGCCAGATTCTCGCGGCGGTAGAGCGGCATCGCCACGCCTCCTGAACCGGGGACTCCCCTGACGATGTGCCGGGGAGACCGCTGGTAGTATGGCGTGCCAGGCACGGTGTCTCGTTCGCCGCGTCTGGCACGCGCAGGAGGTTTACATCGATGAAGATTTCGATCCGGGTCGGTTTTCGGGCCAACGACGCGACAAACCCGCTCGATGCCGTGCTGGCCGACTGCAAGGAGATCGGATACGACGCGATCGAGTTGATGTTCTCGCCAAACTACCCGTATCAGGTCACGTTGCCATGGGCGAACCGCGGCCCCTGGGCGGCGGAGAGCGTGAGCCCGGAGGTGCGGGCGAGCATCCGCGGCAGCATCGCGCGCCACGGCGTGCAGGTGGCCACGGCGTCCTCGGACTGGGCGTGGCAGTACGCGAGTTTCAACCCCCGGCTCTCGCAGTGGGATCGCGGCGTCGAACTGCTCAAGGGGGATGTGAACCTGGCGGCCGATCTCGGCGCGCGGGCGATCCTCATCCACGTGGGCGAGAGCCAGGGCACCTGGGCGGAGATCCGCTCGATCGTCGAGCGCGTCACCGCCGAGGGGGAGCGCCGCAAGCTGAAGATCGGCTTCGAGGCCGGCATCTTCGCGCGCACGGGTTTGGGCGGCTTGCCGGAACTGATCAAGCTCGTCGACGAGATCAACTCGCCCTGGTTCGGGGTGTACGAGCACTGCTACTGGCCCCGAGGAACCGCCCAGCCGCACGAGGAGATCGCTCTGGTCGGCAAGCGGATGGTCGCCCTGCATTCGAGCTACCCGAACGTGCAGGTGGACTACCGGAAGATGCTCGCCGCGCTGCGCGAGGTGGGCTACGACCACGAGTGGACGTACGAGATCCCGTGGGAGCAGGCGCGGCCCGGTCTGGCGGACTACCG
>CAZHZF010000121.1:0-6383 GCA_964536925.1 uncultured Dehalococcoidales bacterium
CGACGCGCTGCGACTCGAGGATGTCTATCTGACGATCGGCTACTACCTCCGACATCGGGCCGAGGTGGACGCGTATCTCGCCGGACGCAAGCAACGAGCCGTGGATGTACAGCGCGAAGCGGACGCGCGCCTGTCGTGGCGGTCGCTGCGCGACCACCTGATCGCCCGGCAGGAGGCTCGCCATCCTTCGTCCGGCGAGTGACGAGGATTCCTTCGCGCGCCGCCCAATCCAGGATCGCCTCGTCAGTGGCAGCTCCGCACCGTGGCCGCGACTACAGTGCGGAAGATCGGCGCATGGATTGGCAAATGAGGGCGGGAAGGGCGCAATCTCGGAGCGCTACCGGCGCGCCGCGGCGGCAACCCGAGCCCGAGCGTGGGCCTCCGCGCCAAGCGCGCCCCATCGCTCCCGCGCTCGCTCGATGAAGGCGCTCCCGCTCCGCTCATCGCGGCGTCGCAGGGCCAGACCCCAATCGAACCAGAGGTTCGCCTCATCCCAGGCCAGGCCGAAGCGCGCGAACTCACGCTCGGCACGCGCGACAGCCTGACCGGCGGCCTCCCAGTCCCGCAGACCGACCAGGAGCAGCGCCTCGGCGTGGGTCGCCAGGGCGGCCAGGCCGCGCCAGTCCTCATCTCCCGCGCGTAGGGTCTCTGCCTCGCGCAGGAACCCCACGGCCAGATCCAACCGCCCCAGCGCACTCGCGGCGCGCATCGATCCGATCACCGCGTGCATGGCGAGAAGATCCGCTCCCGCCTCGCGTGTGACGCGGTGGGCCTCGGCGAACCAGCGCATCGATTCCTCCGGAGCATCGCGATCGAGCGCCAGCTCACCCCGTCGGAGACGGATCATCGTCGCGAACAGGGGAAACTCCGCGGCCTCCGCCCAGTTCAGCCCGTCCGCCAGCAAGTCCTCGGCTTCTTCCCACCGGCCGAGACGGTGAAGCAGCATTCCCGCGAACGCCGGCTGGCGGGTGATCTGCCTCTGCCCGAGCGCCCGATGGCGCGCCTGGAGCGACGCCAGCACCTCGCCGCCCGCGCGGAGGGATCCTTCGAGCGCGTGCACGCCGAGTAGCGCGGAAGGCACGATCGTCAGCGCCGTCGCCGAGGCCGCGCCCGAGACCCGACCGCCCCACATGCGCGCCGTCGCCGGGTCGCCGAGCAGCGCGCAGAGCAGCGTCGTCATCGAGCAATAGCGGTCCTGGAGTTCGGCGTATCCTTGCGCCTGGCCGAGCGACCATCCGGCCTCCATCACGGCCATGCCCTCGCCCAGTGCGCCGCGGTGGATGAGAGCGGCCCCGAGCGCGACGCCCGAGGGCACCGCGACGCGTGGGTTGGTATCTCGCCCGACTTCCCAGGCACGACGACTCCATCGCTCCGCCTCGTCGATGTCGAGTCCCCACAGGCAGGTCATCGCCAGCCCGGAGTGCACGAGCAGCGCATCGGTCCGATCGGGGAGGTCATCCAGCAGGCGCAGGGCTTCGTCGAAGTGCTGGCGCGCACGCACCCGGTGCATTTGATCGAGCACGTTGCCAACCGCGAACTCGCGCCCGAGCATGTTGTGCAGCCGCCCCATCCTGCGGCGGTCTCCCAGCCTCTGGTAGAGGCCGATCGCCTCGATGGCGCGATCGACGACGCGCGTCAGACCGCTGAGCGACCGATAGCTCAGGTCCACCAATCGTTCGAGCGTCTCCGCGCGCCGGGCCTCGCGATCGCCCAGTTCTTCCCAGATGCGCAGCGCCATCTCGAGGAACGCGAAGGCCTGCTCCCAGGCCAGCAGCCGGTCGAACTTCTCGGCGGCTGCCTCGGCGTGCTGCGCGGCGATCTCGGGTCGCTGCGCCGCCGCGTAGTGCCGGGCGAGTTCCTCGGGCAGAGTGGGTCCATCGCCGCTGGCCTCGATCGCTTCGGCCGCGCGGAGGTGAAGGCGCCGCCGTCGCGGCAGTCCAAGCTCCTCGTAGAGCGCCTCATGGATCTGATCCTCGGTGAAGCGGTACCGCTCACGGGTCGGCGTGGATGCATCGGCGAGCATCCCGGTGCTCATCCCGGCTTCGATCGCGTTGAGGATGGTCTCCTCATCCTCCTCGCAGAGCCGCATCAGTCCCCCCAGGTCGAATGTCTGCCCCAGGAGCGCGGCGCGCGTCAACACGTCCAGGGCGCGGGTGCCCAACCGGCTGACCCGCTCGACGGCCAGCGCGCGAACGGAGCGCGGGAGTGCGATCGGCTCATCCGCGCCTACGGAACCGTGCTCCGCGATCTGTCGCAGTGTCTCCTCCAGGAAGAAGGCGTTGCCACCCGTGCGCCGGAAGAGCGCGGCTCCGAAGCCATCGTCCCCCTGGTTCGGGAGGAAATGAGCCACCATCGCCCGAGCATCCGCGCGATCGAGCGGTCCCACCTCGATGCGCTCCACGACTCCCTGGCGGACCAGATCCCGGCACATCCGGTCGAGATCGGTCCTCGCCGCGAGTTCATCGGACCGCGCGGTTGCGACGACAATCAGTCGTCCCTCCGACGCTCGGCGGGCCACATGCGCGAAGAGATCGATCTGCGTCGCCCACTGCACGTCGTCGATCAGGATGACGATTGGGACGCGCTGCGCGACACGGAGCAGCACGGTGGCGATGGCGTCGAAGAGCCGGCGGCGCTGCTCCATGGGGTCTGCCAGGGGATCGGCCGCCTCCGGGACCTCGTCGCGCATCTCCGGACAGAGCCAGATGATCTCCGCGGCGAACGGCCCGACAATGTCTGCGCGTACGCTCCCGGGAACGACATCGAGCGCGTTCCTCACCGCGGTCGTCCATGGTGTGTAGGGAAGGTCGCCATCGCGCTGGTGCGTGCATGCGATGAACCGACCTCCCGCCGCTTCAACCAGTCGGCCCAGTTCGCGGGCGAGGCGGGTCTTGCCCGCGCCAGGCTTTCCGGTCAGGAGGACTGTGCGGCCGCGACTGGCGGCGAGCAGATCGCGTAGACGGGTCATCTCGACGACGCGCCCGACGAGCGGCGTCTCGCCGGGGAGTGACGCGGATCCCACCGGGAGCGCACGCTCCCCCTGGACCTCGTGGGCAGGTGAGCGCGACGAAGTCGTCGGTGGAGAGGGCGGAGGCTCCGCCCGTGGGGCGCTCTCGAACAACGCGCTGACTGCCTCCAGCGCCAGCGAGTGTTCCCGGTGGTAGAGCGCGCGGCCGATGCCCAGTGCGCGACAGACGTCATCGAGCTCCATCGCTTCGAGGTAGCGGAGCTCCATCAGACGGTGTCGTCGTTCCGCCGTCTCCGAGCCCGGACCATCCTCGGATGGCCGGAGCGTGCCGATCGCGGCGCGCAGGCGATCCGCGAGGAGGGCGGCGCGACGCTCCGGCGCGATCGACCCGCCCTGGCCGATCGCGCGCAGAAGGGGATGGGAGCGTAGTCGGGGCGGATCGTACAGGTGGACCAGGGCATCGCGGACCTGCAACTCAAGCGGGGAACGCCGATGGCGCTCCCCCTCGCGCGCGATGCCGCCGGGAATGACCCGCAGATCGGGCGCCGCGACCGGGCGCCGGACGGAGTGGGAGGCTTCCACGCGCTGCCGCCGGCGGATTATACGGAGGCCGCCCCCGAGACCCGAGCCGTGGATGTTTCGTGGATGTTCGGGCGATCTTTCGCGGGGTCCGCCCCGGAGCCGGACGGCACGATATCCCCAGCACAGCCAGAAGGCTGAATGCACGGAAGGGGAAACAGTCCATGGGCATCTTCTCTCAGTTCAACCGGGCGCGCATCGCGATCGCGGCCGTCGGCGCGGCGGCACTGCTCGGCCTCGGCGCTCTCGGAGCGGCCGGCATCGGACCCGAGCAGCTCGGCGCGGCGGCGGGGAATCAGGTCGCCGGACCCACCGCCTACGCGAAGGTGGCCATCACGGGCAGGGGGACGGTGACGGGTCCCGACGGTTTCAGTTGCTCGAGCACCGGTTCGGCGACCTGCACGAAGGCGTACTCGATCGGGAGCACGATCACCCTCACGGCCTTCGCCGACAACGTGGCCTGGGGTGGCGCCTGCGCCGGCACGGCGAAGACCTGCTCCGTGGTCGTCGGGTCGTCTACGACGAATGTCTCCGCCACGCTGACCTGGAATCCGAAGAGCCTGACCGTCACGAAGTCGGGCGCGCTCGGCCTGGTCACGGCCAACACCGGCATCACGTCGATCATCAACTGCGGCGCGGACTGCTATGAAGACCTGGCCGACCATATGAACCACGGCGTCTATCTCACGGCGTCGCCCGCGTGGAACACCGAGTTCGTGCGCTGGGAAGGTCTGAGCAACAGCACGAACCGATACACGAACGTGGTCGTCACGGGCGACCAGGCGATCAACGCGGTCTTCCGCTACAAGATGGAGCCACTGACTCTCACCATCTCCGGCACACCGGCGGGCAAGGCGGTCCAGTGGGTCCAGTCCAACCCGGCCGGTCTGGTCTGCCGCCCGACCTCGCCCTATGCGACGACGAACACCTGCACCGGTTCGTTCATCCTCGGGTCGAACGTCAGCCTGGTGGTCCAGTCGTTCGCGCCCCGCTTTGTCGGATGGACCGGGGCGTGCTCGGGAACGGGCACGACCTGCGCGATCACGATGGATCAGGCGAAGTCCGTCGGCGCGAACTTCGCGGCGCTGCTCTTCGGCTAGAACGGCCCGAAACCACGCGCGAGGGGGCGGGAGCGATCCTGCCCCCTTTCTCATTGGCCGTGTCCGGTCCTCAGCCCCTGCGCCCACGAGGCAGACAGCACTCACCCGGCGCGGATGGCCGCGCCGCAGCGGACGCAGTAGCGACTCCCCCGGGGGCTCATCTCCCGGCAGGCCCGACACGCCACAAGGTCACCTCCCGACTCGAGCGCCAGATCCGGATTGAGCGCCAGGGCCGCGGTCACAGCTTCCCGGTGGGCGCGCATCGCGATCGAGCGGAGCGCCTCCAGGCCGGCCGCCCCGATGAGGACGAACCATGGCATCACCCAGGCGGATGGCAGGGGCTGCCAGTTCCAGAGGGTGTGAAGCCCCACGCTCAGCGCGAGAGCCAATCCGATCGCTCGCACGCGGTCGCGGATCGGCCTGTCGTGCGCGCCCCAGATCGCCGCGCAGACGATCGCGGTCCAGGTCCCATGCCCGAACGGCGCGAGCAGCGTGCGCATCCAGAGCGTGCCAATGAGATCACCCATCGCGGATGAATACCGCCAGGCGTACAGCAGGTTCTCCAGCGCCGCGAATCCCATGCCCGCCGCCGCGCCGTAGACCAGACCGTCACCGCGCAACCGGCCGCCACGGCCAGACCCGAGAAACCAGGCCACGCCGAGGATCTTGGCGCTCTCCTCGACGAGGGCAACCGCGAACGCGGCGGCGAGACCACCGGATGATGTTTCCAGCCAGGTCTCGAGCACATATGCCAGCGGTATCCCGAGACCTGCGGCGACGATGGCCGTCAGCACCAGGTGGGCGGGTCGCTCGGGGAGCACCTGGGTATCGGCAAGGAAACGGACGTAGACGAAGGGGCCGAGGAGCGATCCGATCGTGATGACCGCGAACGTCAGCGGCGCGAACTCGAAGCGCGACGCGGCGAACGAGAGGGATGCGAACAGGATGATGCCCCCGGCCAGGATGCGCCAGTACCGACCGCGGGTCCGTGGGGACGTCCCGGGCATCAGTGGCTCAAGCGCATCGACGGATGCGACGGCACGAGCGAGGGCCTCGCCGGCACGAATGCGAATGATCTCGCGCATCTGGCGACGGATCGCGCCGTGGCGCTCGACGACCGTCGCGAAGTCGACGCGTCGCAGGACTACGAGCGCGCAGTCTTCGGTTGCGATCACGGTCGCGGTCCGCGTCGCCGCGGCGAGGAGCGCGATCTCGCCGAAGAAGTCTCCGGTTCCGAGGTCACGCAGATGTCTCCCCCGCTGCTGGACGCTCAGTCGGCCGGCCGCGACGACATAGAAGCGATCACCGATCTCTCCCTCGTGCACGACGACGGTCCCCGCGGGGACCCGTTCGGTGATCGCGCGTGCGGCGAGATCGCGGATCGCCAGCGTCGGCAGATGAGCGAATGGGGAGGCGCGTCGGAGGAAGATCGTCCGCGACGATATCGCCGCGTCCGCCCGGAGAGCGGCGCACGCGGCGGGATGTTCGTCCCGCACGCGCGCGAGCGGGGCGCCCGTGAGGATCGCGGACTCGAGTTCAGTCACTGCCTCGATCCTCGCGGAAGGTCCGACTTCGTCGATCGCGGCGAGGTCGAGCACGTCGCCAGGTCCGATGTCGAGGAGCACAATCTCCCGCCCGTCAAGCGCGCGGCCGTGAAGGTTTGCCCGTCCGGACCGGATGAGGAGCAGCGCCTCGCGAGCGCGCTCCGTGACCGGCAACGATGCACCACTCGCGTC
>CAZHZF010000122.1:0-6288 GCA_964536925.1 uncultured Dehalococcoidales bacterium
CCGGCCCCGGGCCGGACTGGACGTATCGGCTCCTGCCGAAGACGCGCGCCGTCTGCGAGGAACTCGGCATCGTGCCGTAGCCGTCGCGGTCGGAGTCGGCCGCGCCCGCGTGGTACGGAGGGATCAGCCGGGCGTTGGCATGTGGACGAATAGGGACCCTCGCGGAGACGCCTCGCTTCCGTCCGGCCTCGGCGGCCGCTGTACGAGACCAGGCCGGCACGATGCCCGCGGTCCAGGTGGCAGCGGCGAGCATAGGCGACGGGAGGGCCCCGATCGGAGAGAATGAGAGGGTGGCGACAGCACCGGGCGATTACCTGAACGCCGCGCTGACAGTCCTGCGCTCGGCCGGGCGGCCGATGGACGGCCGCGAGATCACCGACGCGGCGATCGCCGCCGGGTTGATCGCGCCGATCGGGAAGACCCCGGCGCAGTCGATGCGCGCGCGGCTCTACCTGGCGCTGCGCGATCGGCCGGAGGTGCCTCTGGAGCGACTGTTCGCGCCTGGCCCCGGCCGGGCTCGGCGCGGCTCGGTGCGGTGGCGGCTGAGGGGTTGAGGGCGCGCGCATCCGCGATCGCGGGGAGGCCGGGAGATCCCTCACCCCGACCCAGTAACGCCGCGACGGGAGAAGGGGAGCGCGGCGACCCCGGTACGACAGAGCGGATGGTGCGTGATGCCGCTGAGCGGCGATTGCGGGGACAACCCTCGCCCGCAGGCGCAGCGCGGGCGAGGGGAAGCGAAGCGGAGGGTGAGGGTCGCGGCCCGTGCTGGTCCCTCCTGGAGCCGATCTCGCACGCGTCGAGGCCGGGAGAATCCTCACCCGCTCTCTCCAGCCGCGCCAGGAGAGGGGAATGCTGCGTGGCCGGCACGGGCCAGTGAGACTCGAGGATCGCCGTAGGCACGTGCCTCCGAGGCCCCCTAAAGCGGGGTTTCGGGTGTCTGCGCTTCGGCCTGCCGACTTCTCCGGAGCAGGGTGATGGTCAGGAGGCTGAGAAGCAGATCCCTCTCGTCCACGGGGTGAAACTCTCGCTTCAACAGAGTCGTAGACAACTCTCCGGAATGCATCCCGGCCATACCAAGCAGCGTGTCGTTCAAGGTCGAAAGATCATAATGGAGGAGTTCCGGTCTAACAGTCAAAGCTCGATGTAGACTGGAACCTGAAGCACCGAGTTCCTCAACGGTGAGCTTGTCCGATGATAGTCTTGTTCCTTTGTTATTCAGAGTTTCGAGCAAGGATTCGAGGATACTGTCGATCACAACATCGAGCGTCTCATTTGTGATCGATAAATCTGGTCTCGCAGTATCGCCTAGATTCGCTGTCTCCGACGCGGGGCCTGTCTCCTTTGCACGAGCCGCATCAATCAAACGCAGAATAAGCGCGGAATATCCAATGCCGAGCCGTTCGCATTCCTGATCGGCCCAATCGCTTCGATCGTCGTCGAGCTGGACCGTGACGCGGACTTTCGGGCCCCGTGGATGATGGCGTCCCCGCGCGACGCGTTGCCAGCCCACCGCATCCTCGGCCGACTGCCAGGGCGTCGGCTCGCGGCGTGGCACCGACGCGACCGGACGATCTTCGACGTCGCTCACCTGAACTCTGTCCAATAGTACTCCTCCTCAATGCGCGTGGCATCCCACCCTGTGATCGGTCGCCAGAGCGTCGCTACGGAGGTCTCTTCGAGGATGATGGTCAGCAATCGACCCGAGGCCGTCAGTCCGGTCAGACGCACCTGGTCCGGGAAGTCCCGGTGTTCGTTGATGACGTATCTGCCGGAACGAACCAGTCGACGCACCTCGGTGGGTGACACGCCATGTACCGCGAACTTCGCTTCGGCCTCGTCGCTCCAGTCAAGATCCTCAATCTCCACGAGGATTCTCGATGCCACGACATGGCTTCACTGGAGCAGCCACGGAGTGGTGCGATCGTATCCCAGTTCGTCAGAACGGCGACCCGCCAGCCGCGAAACACCGACAGCGTCGAGGATCCCCGTCGTGCTCGCTCACAGCAGCCAGTAGGTGAAGGTGTCGTTGAGTCCGGCCAGGACGAGCACAAGCCCCGCGGCCGGCTGCATCCATCGCCCGGCACGGCGCGCCGCAGCGAGGTACGCGCTCGCCTTGACGCCCGCAGTGAGGAGCGCGATGAGGCCGAGGAGGGGCAGGGTGGTGCCGAACGCGAAGACGCCCGGGTAGATCACGCCGACCGGCGAGGCGAGCGCGAGGGGGATGGTCAGCCCGAAGAACAGCAGGAAGAGCGTGGGGCAGAACGCGAAGGAGAACGCCGTCCCCAGCAGGAACGCCCCAACGACGCCCCCGCCGGAGCGCGCCTCGAGCCAACCAGCCAATCCTTGCCCGAGCGAGAAGCGCAGGGACAGCAGCCCGAGGAAGTGGAGCCCCAGCACGAGCATGAGCGGCCCGAGGAGCTTGCGCGCCGCGACCACGACCGGGACCGAGGCCTGTGCCAGTTGCTGCCCGGCCAGGATCACCGCCACGCCGACGAGTGTGTAGACGAGCGCCTTGCCGAGCAGGTAGGCCGAGGCCGCCCGCAGCGCCAGTACCCCGCCGCGCGCGCCGGCTCCGCGCGACAGATAGGCAAGCGCGCCCGCATTCGTGGTGATCTGGCACGGGCTGGTCGCGCCCATCAGCCCGAAGAGCAGCGCGCTCAGGAGAGGTAGGCGGCTCGCGTCGGCCAGGGCACCGAGCGGTCCACTGACGGCGGCGTTGAGCGTGCCGAGGAGGACGTACCAGTCCAGGGCGATCTCGCGCACGTTCGCTCTGTCTCCCGCCTGCGCAGGTTACGTAGCATAGGCGCGCAGCGATCGGCGCCGTGCTGGCCCCTGGCGAACCTGCCTCGCCGCGGGTAGGGCCGCGCGGGGCGCCCGGTTTGCAGAATACGCGCAAAGACGCTCTGACGCCGGGACCTCTCGCCCGGTGATCTGTGCGATCTCGGAATCGGTGTCATGGAGGTCGTCGCGGATGGTGCGGATCGCCCGGTTGCAGAATGCGCGCAAATAAGAACCGGTGTGCCTGCGCGCGCTCCTACCAGCCCGTGGTCGGCGCAGCGCCCGGGGGCGACACGCCGGGCGAAGCGGATTCCCGCGAGCTTGAGAACGGAGGTGGCGTCAACGACCGCCGCCGCGAGGGTGCCTATGCCTGCACCGTGATGCGTCCCCAATCGTGAGGGACACGGAGGCGCGCCGACCGTCCTGGCCACCTGTCCCGCGGGGGAGAGCACGCTCGATGTGCCGCGCCTGCAAATGGCGTGCAAAGACATAACGTTGCGCGAAGACGGTCCGGCGAGGGGCTTCCGAACTCAGCGGCGGCTTCCGTGACCCGCTGGATAGGCGGCTTCGCGCCGATCGTGCAAATCCCTGCAAATAAGAATCGGGCGGAAACCTTCAGACACGTACCGCACGCTCTGACCGCGGCTGATCGGACACGTGTATGATGTGGTCATCTTTAGTCGAGGTGATCACTGATGCCTCTGGCTCGATCGATCGGGGTGAGAGAACTCAAGGCACACGCCAGCACCGTGCTCCGTGAGATGCAAGCCAGCGGTCACGATGTGATCGTCACGCTGCGTGGGCGCCCGGTCGCGCGTATGTCGCCGGTGAGGGTTCAAGGCAAGCCGAGACTCGATGGGATGGGCGGCCTAAAGGGTGCCCTTCAGGGAGACTGGCCCGACCTCGCATGGGAGGACTTCGTCGAAGCGAAGCGGATCTGGGAGCCGCGCCCGATCGACGAACGTTGATGGCCCTGTCGGGTTTCGTCGTCCTCGATGCGCATGCGCTCTACTGGTACTGGGTCCAGCCGTCACGGCTCGGTGAAAGTGCCCGAGCGGTGTTCGACGCGATCGAGCAACGTACGACGGTGGGATTGGTCCCACTCATCGCGGTCGCCGAGATCCTGTTCCTGAGCGCAAAGCGTGGACGCGCGCGGTCGGCCGCCGAACTCCTGCGCCTGATCGACCAGGCGGAAGGCCTCCAGGTGGAGCCGCTCACCCGGCAGCATCTGGCCGCGCTGGATCGCCTCGGTGATATCCCCGAGATGCACGATCGCTTCGTTGCCGCCGTGGGCCTCCTTCACGGGGCGCCGATCGTCACTGCGGATGCCTCCATTCGCGCCTGTTCGTCCGTGCGCTGCATCTGGTAAGGGTCCCCTGGCGGGGGAGGCAGCTCCGGGACGCTGGCATACGGGGCATCTGGCCCTCTGCCCTCCGTCATCAACAGCCCGCTGCGACGCGAGAGGGCGGAGCGAAGCGGCGGGTGAGCATCCACCATCGCCCGGGCAGGATCGTCGGCGATAATACCAGCGGGTACGGCCCCCGGCAGCACCGGCGAAGACGTCAGCTTACCGCACGGGGTACCGTACTGAGCGCGCCGATCGTCAAAGTCAGTCGGAATAATCAGATCGCCGTTCCGGCGGTCGCACGACGCCAGCTCGCGATCGGTCCTGGCGACCGGCTCGATGTCCATGTACGCGACGGTGCGATCGTCCTGCGGCCCGTCCGCGGGACACTCACCGATGAACTGCGCGATCTCGCGCCGGAGATCTGGCAGGGCATCGATCCCGGCGGGTATCTGGATGAACTGCGGAATGAGTGGTCACATCGCGAGCGCTAGCTGGCCACCGCCTGGTGAGCCTCGACACGTCGGTATTCATCTACGACTGGGAGCGGCATCCCACGCTCGGCGACGCTCCCCATGCCCTCCTGACCGCCGCTGAGGCCGGCGCGTGACGCGCGGTCGCCTCCACGCTCGTGTTCGCCGCGCTCCTCGTGCGCCCGCACAGAATGAAGCGCGCCGATCTCGCCCGGGCCTACCGAGAGAGGCTGGCCCGTTTCCCGAATCTGAGCCTCGTCGCTCCCGATGTCGAGATCTGCGAACGGGCGGCGGAACTACGCGCACGGATCACGCGCCTTCGGCTGCCTGATGCCCTTCATCTGGCGACCGCGATCGCGTCGGGCGCCAGCGCCTTTGTGACGAACGACCGCGATCTCGCAGGCATCACAGAGTTGGTCGTCATCGGGCTGGCCGACCTGGCCTGAGCCCATACGGGTATGCGAACATATGTTCGCATAGTGCTTAGCCCGCCTGGCCAGCCGACGATCCTCCACGCCGACCTCGACGCCTTCTACGCCTCCGTCGAGCAGCGGGATAACCCGCGCCTGCGCGGCCGGCCGGTGCTGGTCGGGCCGGGGATCGTGCTCTCGGCGAGCTATGAAGCGCGTGCCCACGGCGTGCGCACACCCATGGGTGTCGACCGCGCGCTGCGCCTCTGCCCCGGCGCGGTGGTCGTCGAGGCCCGGTTCGATGCGTACGTCGAGGCGAGTCGGGCCGTCTTCGCGATCTTCGAGCGCACCGCGCCGCTGGTCGAGGGCCTCTCGATCGACGAGGCGTTCCTGGATGTGCGGGGGATGCACCTCATCGCCGGCACGCCGACCGAGATCGCGACCGGCTTGCGGCGCGAGGTCCGCGCGCAGGTCGGGCTGCCGCTCACCGTTGGCGTCGCGGGGACGAAGTTCCTGGCCAAGGTGGCGAGCGGCGTGGCGAAGCCGGATGGGTTGCTGGTCGTTCCGCTCGGCGAGGAACTCCCCTTCCTCCACCCGCTGCCGGTGGAGCATCTGTGGGGGGTCGGGCCGGTCACCGCGCGAAAGCTCCACCAGCGGGGACTGCGGACCGTCGGCGCGGTCGCGGCGATGACCGAGGAGGCGCTGGTCGCGGCCCTCGGGCGTGGGCTCGGGCGCCACCTGCACGCGCTGGCCCACAACCGCGACCCGCGCCCGGTCCACGTCGGGCGCCGGCGGCGCTCGATCGGGTCCCAGCGCGCGCTCGGTCTGGGGCGGTTCCCCCGGGCGATGGAGGCGATCGCGCCGACGATCCTCGGCCTGGTGGAGCGCGTCTCCCGACGGATGCGCGCGGCGAAGCGCGTGGGACGCACGGTCACGCTCCGACTGCGGTTCGAGGACTACACGCGCGCCACCCGGTCGTTCACCCTGCCCGCGACGACCGCGGAGACGCGGCTCCTCCTCGAGACCGCCCAGCGGCTCCTGACCGCGGAGATGCCCACGATCGAGCGCCGCGGGCTCACGATGGTGGGCATCTCGGTCGGCAATCTCGCCAGCGCCGACGCGGTCCAGCTCGCGCTGCCGTTCGATCGCCGGGGCAATGCCGCGCTCGACGCCGTCCTCGACGAGGTGCGCGGCCGGTTCGGGTCGGACGGGCTCGTGCGGGCGGCGCTCCTCGGGCGCCGCGACCAGGGCTGGAACCCGCCGATGCTGCCGGACTGAGTGG
>CAZHZF010000123.1:0-4679 GCA_964536925.1 uncultured Dehalococcoidales bacterium
GCGGCATCGATCTGCGAGGGGAGATCGTCCTTCCCCTCCGGGGTGACGATCAGGTTCGGCGTCGCTCCCAGTCTCATCGCGCTCTCCTTCGATGGGTCAGTTCAGGAATTCGGCGAGGTGGATCTTGCCCCAGGCCACGCTCTCCTCGAGGAACTTCAACGGATCGACACCCTCGGGCACGTAGAACGGCTCGATCAGCAGGGTCAACGACGCCGGGTCCGGCGACTCGCGCTGGAGGATCCGGCAGATCTCGACGTTGTCCACGTGGCCCTGCCCCAGGGGAACGCTGACGGCGCGCGAACCCTTCACGTCACCGGTGGCGAAGGGCGTCACATGGACATCCTTCAGGTGGGAACTGACCACCCAGGGAGCCATCGCCCGCGCGCAGTCGACCGGTTCCTCGAAGACCGAGAACGCGTTACCGGTATCGATCTGCATCATCAGATTGGTCCGATTCGCACCGCGCACGATCTCGACGACTTCGTGCCCGCGCCAGTCGCAGTGGTTCTCCAGGCCCAGGACGATGCCCTCGCTCCGTACCGCGTCGGCCAACCTGCCGAGATTCTCGGAGAGCGTCGCCTTTCTCTCCGCGAGTGGCGGCCCGGCGGCGAATCGATGGTGGGTGAGCATCGGGCCGGGTGCCAGGCTGGAGAACGTCGTTCCCAGGTGGCGGCGCGCGTGGATGACTTGCTCGGCCACCCGGTCGATCTCCGCACGCGCCTCGGCGCCGTGCAGGTAGAAGTTGCCGCCCGTGCCCAGACGCAGTTCCACACCCTTGCGGGCGGAGTGCTCCGCGACCTTATGCAGGTAGTCGGGTGCCTTCCACTCATCCCGCACGAACACCCCGAGACAGGTGAGCCCCAGCGAGGCGGCCTTGTCGACGCGCCAGATCAGCGGATCGGCGCCCTCGGGCGGCGGGAGCAGGGTGATGACCGAACCGAACTTCATGTGATCTCTCTCCTTGGCTGTTTCAGGGGGCGCCGATTCCGGGCAGCGCCGCGGCGTGCGGGAAGGGGACCTCGCGTCCGGTCGCGATGGAGATGCGCGCGCACTCGAGGATCTCCTGCGCATCGCGACTGACGCGACCGGAGACCATCCCTTCGATCGGCTGATCGGCCTGGATGCGCGAGATGAAGTACTCGGGGGCGTTGCGTTCCCCTTCCGGGATCGCCGGGGCGTCGAGCATGGTCGGATCGCGATCCCCCTTTCGGACGATCCCCACCCCGGCCGCCTCGCGCGCGCCCAACGCGTAGAGCGTCCCCTCGGTGCCGTAGACGACCGGCCCGGCGGAGGGCTGCCCACCGACCCACGACCAGCTCGTCTCCGAGACCGCGATCGCACTGTCGTACCGCAGGAGCATGACGACGTTATCGACATCCGAATCCGCCTCCTTTGTGAGGCGGCCCCCCATCGCCATCACCCGGTTCGGCCGACCGAGGAACCAGCGGCAGACCGTCGCGCCGTAGCCACCCTGATCGACGAGCGCGCCGGCGCCGTTGAGATGGGAGTCGTAGAGCCAATCGCAGAAGATCGGCGAGCACCCGATCTCGCGCGGCCCGGCGTGCCCTCCCGAGTACCGAAGCTTGAAAACATCCCCCACCGCGCCGTTCCGCGCCAGGGTGTAGGCGTGGCGCAGCTTCGGGTTCCAGTTGTGCGGCCAGTTGATCATCAGGTGGGTTCCGGCTCGTGCGGCCGCCCGGAACAGTTCGTCTGCCCCGGCGAGGTCAGCCGCCATCGGCTTCTCGATCATCACGTGGAGTCCACGTGCCGCCGCGACCGCGCCCCAGTGGGCCGACCAGCGGTTATCGCCGAAGATGAAGAGCGCCTGGAGATCCCGCTCCGCCTCGAGCAGCGCCTCGTACCGATCGTAGGTCGGGCGACCGTAGCGCTGGGCGAATCGCTCCCGGAGCGGTGCGTGCGGCTCCGCCGCGGCGACGATCTCCGCGCCCGCGACCTTCGCGAGGTTCTCGAGGTTGCTCCAGATGTGATCGTGGGTCAGCCCAAGGACGCCGACGCGAATCGTCACGCTCGCTCCTCCAGCACCGCCATCTTACCGACCGTCGGAATGAACCGGAGACAGCCCGCACCGTTGCCACGCCGCGCCGGCTACTTGATCGTGTGGCCCCCGTCGACCACGAGCGCGGCTCCGGTCGTGAACCGCGCCTCATCGGATGCCAGATAGAGCACCGCCTGCGCGACATCCTCTGGCTGGCCGAGTTCCGGCACCAGGTAATCCAGCCGCATCTGATCCATGAACGCCCTGTCTGCCTGGAGCGCCGTGTTCATCCCCGAGAAGGTGAAGCCCGGGCACACCGCGTTGACCCGAATTCGGTGTGGCGCCAGTTCGACCGCGAGCGTCCTGGTGACGCCCACAACCGCGGACTTGGACGCCGTGTAGGCGGTGAGGTTCGCCAGGCCGATGTAGGCGAGGTCGGAACCGGTGTTCACAATCGCGCCTCCGCCCTGCTTGATCATCTGCCGCGCGCCGTACTTCACGGTGAAGAGCATGCCCTTGCAGTTGATCGCGAACGTCTCGTCGATCGCCTGCGCGCTCAACTCCGTGATCGGCCCATCCTGCGGGTGGAGGATGCCGGCGTGGTTGTGGAGGATGTCGAGGCGGCCATAGGTATCGACCGCCACCCTCACCATGTTCTCGCAGTCGGCCTCGCGGGAGATGTCCGCCCTGACGAACGTCGCCGTGCCGCCCGCGGCATTGATCTCCGCGACCGTCGCCGCGCCGGTGACGGCATTGCGATCCGCGCCCACCACCCGAGCACCCTCGCGCGCGAAGAGGCGCGCCGTCGCCTGGCCGATGCCGGAACCCACGCCGGTGATGAGCGCGACCTTTCCTTCGACCCGTCCCACGGCCAGCCCTCCCCGAAACCGTTCGCCTCGCTCAGTCCTCGACGATCGCGACCGCCCGCACCGGCGCGGCGGTGGTCCCGGACCACTTCACCGGGAAACAGGCGATCTTGAACCCGTGTGTCTTGCCGATCCTGTCGAGGTTGGTGAGGTTCTCCAGATGCCAGTAATCGTGCGTGACCATCACCCGATGGGCTTCCCAGAACTGCTTTCGCTCGAACATCGCCCACACCGGCGGATCGAATGTGATCGCGTCCACGCCCATCACCTGCACGCCCTGCTCGATGAGCCAGATCGTCGCCTCGGCGGTCATCCCGCACTGGTCGGTGAGGTATTTGTCGCTATCCTGGATGGCGCCGGCCCCGGTGTGGATGAGGACGATGTCCTTCGGCTTGACGCGGTAGTTGATCTTGCGGAGCGCCTCCTGGATCTCGGCGGCACTGATGCCGCCGCCCTTCTCCTTCCAGGTGAAGTCGAGGACGACGCCGTCGCTGTAGCACAGGTCGAGTGGTATTCCCTCCGGCCCGGGCGCGCCCTTCCGGATGTGCTTCAGCGAGTCGATGTGGGTGCCGACGTGATCGCTCAGCACGACCATATAGCTCGCGGTCAACTCCCCCGCGCCGTACTTCGCGGCGCCGATCCGCTCGGCGAATTCCTCCCACGATTCGTACATCACGAGCGCGGGGCGGACGATGCGCGGGAAGGTGATCATGTCGTTGTGCACGAGCATGCTGAGATCGACGAGGCGCTGTGCCACGGGACGGCTCCTGAGAGGTTGGTGCTCTCAGGATAGGGGATCGTCGCGGCGAGCGCGGCCAGGATCGCGTGACCAGGCTTGGGGCGCGCGGGTTCAGCCGGTGCGCCCGCTCGTGACGCGGCTGCGGCGATTCCGGTGCGCGTACGCCTTCTCGATGTAGGGTGCGGCATCGGGCGTCTTGCAGCCCGTCTGGCCGTGATCGACCTGGACGGGCCCGATCGCGTGCGCCGCGGCAAGGGCGCTGTCCTTGAGACCCTCCACCGCCGCGCCGATCGCGATGAGGGTGTTGTTCATCGCGTAGCGGGTCCGGTTCGGCGCTGAGTGGACGGTCGCGGCGATGCGCGGGATCAACGCCGAGGCCAGGTCAGGATCCAGGCGACCACCGAGCGCGGCCAGATTGAGGATGTTCCACCCCACGGTCGATGTCCATTCATCCGGTGCATCGATCCAGCGCATCGCCCGTGCGACCGCGTCCCCACGCCGCGCGATCATCCCCGAGAACGCATCGGTCAGGATGTAGTTGTCCAGCGCGCCGACCCATGCGTCGATCCGTGTCGCCGAAAGACTCTCCGCGTCGGCGATCTGAAGCGCGAGCATCCGCGCATCGTGCAGCCCGGTGTCCCAGAGCGAGGGCGCGAGTTGGGGCTCGCGGGCGTATCTCTTCCGCAGCAGACCGAGGTCGGCCAGACTCACGCCGACCGTCTCCGCACGGACGCCGTGGGTGCGGTAGATCCGCGCCGCGTTCGGCTTGCCAAGCGCCCGCAGTTCGGCGATGACCGCCGCGCTCTGGACATCTATCGCGGCAGTCACCGTGTGCTCCTCGCCTGTATGGTGTCGCGAGTGTACGGCGAGGCCCGAGGCGGGCGCCCCTTCCGAGTCTCGAATCCAGCCGGGGTTGCCCCCTTTCAGCGGATCGACGGGAGACTCGGCGCGGCCGTCGAGGGGCGGGAGCGCACGATTGAAGCCGACGTTCGGACGGCGTGCGCTGGCGCCATATTGAGCACTGACGCGGGGCGCGCCTCCGCGCGCAGCCCGGTTCGCGACGCGCTGGCGCATCTCC
>CAZHZF010000123.1:4779-6177 GCA_964536925.1 uncultured Dehalococcoidales bacterium
CGAACTATATCGGCGCGCGCCTCCACGGACTCGGGTCCGAGTGTGCCGACCGCCCGCAGCATCGCGATTTCCACGGCGGGTCGTCGGTCGCCATCACCGTCTGTCGCGGCGTCCCACTGCTTCCGGCTGGCGAGCGCGCGCAGCATCTCCCGGAAGAAGCGCCTGAATTCGTAGTCGGCCGTCCCCGGAACCAGGTTGGTCGTATCCAGGGCGCGCACCGCGTCGGCCGCCAGTCCAACATCGCCGCGGCCGACGCCGCCGGCGATGAGCGTGACGACGACCTGGTTGATGCTCGTAGCCTCTCGGTCGGACGCCCGCGCGAGGTCCCGATGGAGGCTCTTCGGCAGCCGGAGTAAGAGCCGGCCGCTGTAACGGGTTTCCGGCTCCGCTGGCGACGGATCGGGGATCGGCGAATCACTGATGAGCCGGCTCTCCACCCACGCGGCCATCGCCGCGCGCAGATCATCGATCGCGGCCGCGGCCGAGTCGCCAGTGCCCAGCGCACCCTCGATATCGGGAGCATCGGCGACGAAGTAACCGCCCGGGTCGCGCCACACCATCACGGGGTACGGTCGGTCGAGGATCGCCTGGACGCGGCTCTCGAGTTCCGGGTCGCTCGCCCGGGGGTAGGCCGCGGCCAGCCCAGCGTCGGTCTCGTGCTCCGCCGCAGCCAACTCCGCGGCCGTCATCACCGCCAGGTCCTCGTTTATCTTCACCATCGTCTAGTTCTCTTCCGTGCGATCGAGTGCGCCGCGCACGTACACCGACAGGACGTGCGGTTTCTGGAGCGGCACCGTGAACGTATCCCCGCCGCGGCGAAAGACATGGTGACTCCCACGGATCCGCTCCACCTCCCACCCGTACGCCTCGAGCAGCCGCCGGAGCTCCTCGAAGCGCACCCCGTTCGGACGCGCTGCGAGTCGCCGGCGGAACTCCCGCCGATCCACCCAGACATGATATCGCAGACGGTACCACCCACACCCGTGTGCTTTCACGTTTGAGTGCCGCCTCGCCGTCCAGAGGAGGACACTTCTGGAGGCTCGAGTCTCGCTCTGCACCGTAGCGTCGATGCAGGGAGCGCCGGACCTCTGGTTCTCGCCTCGAAAGACTGTTCTTAGTGGGCCGTCGGGCACCGCATGAACCGTCGTGGAACCGCGGGGCGAGGACTGATCGCTACTGGTTACGATGCCGCTGATGGCTGATACGCTCGCGCCCGCGGCCGCTCGCCGTGCCACGCGCGGCACTCGCGCGGACCGGCAGCCCGTGGCGCGCGACAATCGCGGCGTGGTGCGCGATTCGTGCCGAGTCTGAGCGCCGATCGACGCCTCGAACGGGAGGTCCGTGCCGCCCTCGGGCATCTGCACGATCTGCCGTACCTGCAACGGCACCCGCTCGCGG
>CAZHZF010000124.1:0-6017 GCA_964536925.1 uncultured Dehalococcoidales bacterium
GCTACCAGGTCGCCATCCCGCGTGGGGGCGGCCTGCGGCTCGGATCGGCCGACGGACTGGTCGCGCTGGGATTCTGGCAGGCTCTCCTCTATCCGCTGGATGCGCAGGGGTGGCGCCGCGCAAGGTTCATCGATGTCGGCGATGCGCTGACCGTCGAGGCGTCCCGCGTGGACCTCACGCTCGAGTCCCCGCTCGATCGGACGATCGTGGTACCGGGCACGATCCAGTCCCGCGCGCCGGGACGCGTCACGACGCGGCTGGAGCACGCGCGAGACATCGCGGCGGTCATCGCGACGCGTTACACGCGGGTGGATGGGCGTGGCGGAGGGATGGAGATCACGGCGTGGACGCTGCCCGAGAACGCCGCAGCCGGCCGAGCGTACCTCGCCACCGCGACGGAGTTCGCCGACTGGCTCCACAACCGCATTGGTATCGCCCCGAGCGGGCCGCTTCACATCGCCGAGGTCGGCTCCGCCGCGACGCAGTCCGGCCAGGAGTTCTCCGGGATCGTCTTCATCGGTCGGGGCGCCGGACAGGCAGGAATCGGACCCGGCACCAGTCTCGACTACCTCGTGGCGCACGAGGTCGCACACCAGTGGTACTACGGCCTGGTCGGCAACGATCAGGTGCGCGAACCCTGGGTCGATGAGTCTCTGGCTACCTATCTGGCGGAGCGGTTCTTCATCGAACGGTACCCGGTGGCGGGCGCGGCGCGCTGGCGCGCGTTCCTCGCCCGAGTCCAGGCCGAGGAGGCACGGTTCGGTGCCTCGCCGGTCGACAGCACCATCTACGACTTCGAGGTCGACGAAGGTCCCTACTTCGCGACGGTCTACCGGCGCGGCGCGCTCTACCTCGATCGCGTCCGCCAGCACCTCGGCGACGATGTCTTCTGGGCGGCTCTGGGCGCCTACACCCGCGCCCAGCAGAACGGACTGGCACCCGGCGCGTCCCTGCTGGCGACGCTCGAGCGACACGGCGGGTCGGAGACGATCCACCAGCGTCAGGGTTTCTTCCGTGACGCGGCTGGCGGCGTCCAGGAGGATCGGACCTTCACCGCGGCGGGGCGCTTCACGGTCAGCAACCGCGATGGCGTGCGCTTCCTCGCCGAGTTCGATCGCCTGGGAGGCATCGAGGCGCTGGGATATCCGATCAGCCGCCGTTTTGTCCTGGACGGCTTCATCGTCCAGGCATTCCAGAAGGCGATCCTGCAGTGGCGTCCCGAACGCGGGCGGGTCGCGTTCGTCAACGTCGTCGATCGGCTCTCGGAAGCGGGTCGCGATGACTGGCTCCTCGTGCATCGCATGACGCCGAGGCCGACCGATCCGTCGCCCGATACCGGCCTCTCGTGGGAGGGGGTCGTCGCGCGTCGGACCGCGTTCCTGAACGTGGATCCGCGTCTGCGAGCGCGATACTTCGCGGTGCCAGACCCCATCGATCGATACGGCCTGCCAGTGGCGACCGCGGAGACGGAGCACGCGGTCGTCGTGCGCTGCCAACGCGCGGTGCTGCAACTGTGGAAGGTCGTCGTGCCCTGGGCGCGCGCCGGCGAAGTCACGATCGCCAATGCGGGAGACCTCGCGCGGGAGGCCGGTCTGCTCGCCGGGGAGCCCCTCGAGCCTGAAGCGGCCTGACGGGTCCACGCCGCGGCCGAGCACCGCATAGAATCGTGCCACCCACGCACATTCCCGGAGGTTCGTCGATGCCGCCGATTGGCATGGAAGACATCCGCATCCCCACCGCGCTCGCCGCCATCCTCGTCATCGTGCTGGTCTACGTGCTGCTCGTCGCGGCCGCGCGCAAGGATGACGATCAGATCTGCCCGGTCTGTGGCGACCGGCGCGATACCGCGCCGATCGAACCGTGGCATCCCGATGCGCGCTACTGCGCGACCTGCAACCGGGTCACCCGCCGCGGAGATGTGGCAGGAGAGGCGGGCGCCGCCTCGCACTGACCGGGCCGGGCGCCGGCTCGCGCGATCGCCGTTACCAGAAGCCGCGCGGGATGTTCCGGTAGGGGTCGAGGGTAGGGAATTCGCCCCGTGCCGCGACTCGCTCGACGCGCACGAAGAACGCCTCGATCTCGGCCGGGTGCAGGTGGGCTTCGAGCGCACGCTCGAGACCTCGTCGGGCATCCGCGTCGCTCGCGATCGCGCTGAGGCATTCGAGGAGTGCGTCCGGGATCAACTCTCCGCAGAACTCCCAGATCACCGTCCGCAACTTGGGGACGACGTTGAAACAGAGTCCGTGATCGATGCCCCAGATACGGCCCCGCCGATCGAGGAGGCAGTGGGTCGCCTTGCGGTCGGCGTTATTGGTGATGACGTCGAACAGCGCGATCGGTCTGAGCGCGGCCAGATGGGCGCCACGAAACGCGAAGTACTCCGCGCGCTCGTCTGCCTCGACATGGAGCTGGACGGTGCCCGGCCCGTGCGGACCATCGCGAATGACCGTGGGAGGGATGAATCCCATCCCGAGGGACCTGGCCACCAGGTACGCCGCATATTCGCGCTGGTAGAGCGTTCCGCTGGGGAAATCCCAGAGCGGCGCCTCACCGCGGCGCGGCTTGTAGACGGTCTTCAAGGCGCGCCCCCGTCCGGCATCCAGGTAGAGGTAAAAGCTGTAGTTCGATCCGGACGGGATGGGCCGAATACCCACGATCTCCCCTTCGGCCAGGAGGGGGAGCACGGTGGGGTCGTCGGCCTCTCGCGCCGTCAGCGGCGGTTCGGTCGGGTGTGGGCGGACGATCGGCGGTGCTGAATCGTCCACGGCATCCGACGGCTCTTCGTCGTCGTAGGGGCGGCGCTGGCGACGGCGCGCCATGAGCCCGGATTCTACCGTTCCGAGCCCGCCCTGTCTCTCCGCGATCGGTCGCGCCGCGCCAGCCAACGACTCGCGCGGGCATCATTACACTGAGTCGGTGCGCATCGGCCTCGTCACCGGTCGTCTTGAGAGCGTCGCGCGCGCCGCGACCTGGGGCTACGACTACGTCGAGATCATGGGCGCGCAGCTCCTTCCGCTGGAGGGGGACGCGGCGTGGCGGGCGCGACGCCGGGAGATCGCCGATACGGGCGCGCGCATCACCAACCTGGCTGGCTTCATCGGCGGCGAAGCGCGGTTCGTCGGCCCGAACGTCGACTGGGGTCGCACACGTGGGTACATCGAGACGATGGTGGAGCGGGGCGCGGAGATCGGGGTGGATACCTTCAACTGGGGAAGCCCGATGTCGAAGAGCGTTCCCGACGGATGGTCCCTCTCGCGCGCCTACGAACAGATCGAACGGGCGGCGCACCTGATCGCCGACACCGTCGCGAAAGTTGCAGCGCGATGCGTGATCGAACCGATCAATCCAGGAGAGTGCAACATCCTCGCCTACGTGACCGACGCGGCGCTCCTGGCACGATCGGTGGGGAGGCCGGAGATCCTCTGTCTGGCCGACTTCTTCCACATGTCGCTGCAGTCGGAACCGCTGAGCCACATCGATCGGGCCGGGGCGCTGCTCGGCCACGCACACACCTCGGGGCCGCGACGTCTCTTTCCGATGTCCGATCAGTCATGGACCCAGGAAACCTTCTTCCGCGCGCTCCGTCGCGCCGGCTACGATGGGCGGGTGTCCGTCGAATCCTGGACTCTGCGCGAGGGTTCGACCTTCGCGCGTGACGCCGCCGACGCGGCGGCGTACCTGCGCGCTCTGAGCGCCCGCGTCGCCGCCGAGCCGTTTCCTCAGCCAGAACCGGAGCGCGACTATTCGTGGTGGCCGCCGTGATCCGCGTGCGAGTCAGTCTGCATGGCGACGTCCACCGGTACCGTCGCGGACGAGGGGACCCGTTCGAGGCGGAACTGGCCGAGGGAACCTCGATCGCGGAGCTCGTCCGAGAGATCGGCATCGACCCGGCGATGAAGGTGACGTTCGGCCTCAATGGCGAACTCGCCGGCGAAGCCGCCGTGCTGCGCGATGGTGATGAAGTCCTTATTCTGACGCCGATGGAGGGGGGAGTCTGATGCCAACGGGATACTGGAATCGCGTGTTGCACGTCGACCTGACAAAGGGGACGACCTGGGTCGAGGAACCGGGTGAGGGCTTCTACCGGAGGCACATGGGCGGGCGCGCGATGATCGCCCACTACCTGCTGGACGAGACGCCGGCGGGGATCGACGCGTTCGATCCGGAGAACCGTCTCATCTTCGCGCTCGGTCCCCTTACCGGGACTCCGGTACCCGGGGCCGGGCGGCACTCGGTGGGTGCGAAGTCGCCGATCACGGGCGGTTTCGGCGAGTCGGAGGCCGGCGGATTCTGGGGCGCCGAACTGAAGAAGGCGGGCTGGGACGGCATCGTGGTCAAGGGGAAGGCGAGCCACCCGGTCTACCTGTGGATCAACGATCAGAGCGTCGAGATCCGCGATGCCGGTCACCTGTGGGGCCGCCTCACCGACGACGTCGAGGCGCGGGTTCGCGAGGACCATGGTGATAAGTGGATCCGCATCGCGCAGTGTGGCATCGCCGGGGAGAACCTCGTCCGCTACGCGTGCATCGCCAACGACCTGAACGAGATTGCGGGGCGCACCGGCCTCGGCGCCGTCATGGGGTCGAAGAACCTCAAGGCGATCGCGGTACGCGGCAAGCGCATGGTGCCGATGGCGAACGGCGAAGCGCACAAAGAGACCGCGAAATGGGTCTCCTCGACGATGGATGAGGTCCATTACAACTTCCATCACTTCGGCACCGGCGCTGCCCTCGCCGCGAAGCAGATGGAGGGCCACCTCATCGCCTTCAACTTCCGCGACGGGCAGTGGGACTCGGTCGAACGGGTCCAGAAGATCGACGCCAAGACGATCGCGAACACCGTCCGCGTGAAGATGGACGGGTGCTACGCCTGTAGCGTGCGCTGCAAGAAGCGCGTCAAGATCGATTCGCACGAGGTACGTCCGGAGTTCGGCGGCCCGGAGTACGAGACGATCGGCGCGATCGGCACGAACGTCGGCGTGGACGATCTCGTGCAGGTCTGCAAGGCGAACCAGTGGCTCAACCTGGTGGGGATGGACTCGATCAGTTTCGGCTGCACGATCGCCTGGGCGATGGAGTGCTTTGAGCTCGGACTCCTCACCTCGGAGGACACGGGAGGCCTGGAGTTCAAGTGGGGCGATGGGATCCTCCTCAACGACCTCATCCCGCTCGTGGCCCGGCGCGAGGGGTTCGGCGATGTCCTCGCCGAGGGCGCTCTGCGGGCCGCGCGGAAGATCGGCCGCGACACCGAGAAGTACGTCGTGCACGTCAAGGGCCTCGAGATGGCAATGCACGACCCGCGGGCGATGGAGAACATGCGCCTGAACTACCCGGTCACGCCGACGGGCGGCGATCACACCGGCGCGGCGCACCACCGCACGAGCAACCGGAATACGGTGGGCCTCTGTCAGTTCCTCCAGTACGACGAGCAGCGCGTCGCGCGTCTGCTCAACGGCGCCACGGGGTGGGAGACGAGTCGGGAGGAACTCGAAGAGCAGTCGAGCCGTGGGTTGACCATGGCCCGGCTGTTCAATCTGCGTGAGGGTCTCTCGCGCAAGGACGATGTGTTCCCGCCGCGGATCCACGAGCCGATCCGGAAGGGGCCGCTCTCGAACAAGGTGCTGACGCGCGAGCAGATCGCGGCCGAGACCGAGTCGTACTACGAGAAGCATGGCTGGGAGAAGACGACCGGCATCCCGCTGGCCGAGACCCTCGATAGCCACGGCCTGCGTGCCTACGCCGGTTTCCTTGGCGCGAATATCCCGAGCGGCAAGCGCGTCCTCGTCGGCGCGCGCGGCTCTGGCCCGGAGCACGTGGAGGAGTAGCCGGATTCAAGCGGCGCCACGTCCGATGTGAGCTTCGCCTCGTCGTCGCCCAACCCTCTCCTATGCCGGGCGCGGAGAGGTGCGGCACGGCGAGGACGGGCGTCCGCGCCGCGCGCGGAAAGCGGCGGCCCGGTAGATCAGGGCGGTGGGTGGCGGCCCGGCAGATCAGGGCGGTGGGCGGCGGGACCGCCCG
>CAZHZF010000125.1:0-5949 GCA_964536925.1 uncultured Dehalococcoidales bacterium
CCATCCCTTCCGGGACCGCGGGCGTCTCGCCCGCCGCCGCGTCAGTCGCCTGCGACGGCCGCGGCACGGCCCTCACCCGCACCCTCTCCCATGGGGAGAGGGACACGAGGTCCGCCCGCGACCCTCACGCATCCAGGCAGACCGCGACGATGACAGTCGCCTGTCGGACTGCGCGTCGCAGGGAATGGGCAGACGGAAGTCGCGGGGAAAGGAAGACGCCCCGGCGGCCGCAGGGCCGCCGGGGCGTTTCGCCGAGTTCTGCGGTGGACCTAGCCCTTGACCGATCCGGCGGTCAGCCCCTCGACCATCACCCGCTGGGCAAACGTGTAGAGGATGATGACCGGGATGGCCATCATGATCGCGCCGGCCGACATCGGCCCGAACGGGAAGATGTCGCCGATGACCATCTTCGCCATGCCGACGCCGACGGTCATGAACTGCTCGCTGGTGATGAAGATGAACGCCATGAGGAACTCATTGAACGCGCCGGTCACCGCGAAGAGCGCCACCGCGAGGAGCGCCGGACGAATGAGCGGCAGGATGATCGCGAAGAACGCGCGGAAGCGGCTGCACCCGTCGATGAGCGCGGCCTCCTCCAGTTCTTCGGGGATCGCTCGGTAGTACCCCATGAGCATCCAGGTCGCGAAGGGCAGGGTGAAGGTCGGGTAGGCGAACATGAGGGCGTTGAGCGAGTTCACCATCGGCACGCCGGTCAGGTTCGTCACGCCGACGAGGATCTGGAACAGCGGCACGATGAGGAGGACGCCGGGGACGAGGTAGGTGATGAGGATGATCGTGGAGAAGAAGCCCTGGCCGCGCCAGCGCATGCGCACGAGCGCGTAGGCACCGAGCGAGGAGGCGAGGATCGCGATGAAGGTCGCGGCGATCGCGACCTGGAAGGTGTTGCGCAGCCACAGATCGAACGGCCGCTGCTCGAGCATGTAGATGAAGTTGTCGAGCACGATCGGGTCCGGCCAGAAGATCGACCGGAACGTGCGGATCTGGTCGTTCGCCTTGAACGCGGTGATGATCACCCAGTAGAAGGGGAAGAGTTCGAAGGCGACAAGCGCGCCGAGGCAGGTGTAGAGGACGGCCCGGCCGAGCCGCTTGCTCGCGCCGTAGCTCATTCGCGCGGTCTGCTGGCCGCCGTTGAGGAGCTTCCCGATTCCGTCGATCGCGGTCTCGACGAGGTTGTTGACGAGGAAGAAGGCCCAGATCACGCCGGCCATCACCCAGCGGAACGGCGCGGTGATGACGCTGGCGATCGTGGCACCGAGGCCACCTGCCTCATCGACCCGCTGATTGTTCGTCATCATGTAGCGGCCGAGGATGAAGATGATGACGCCGAGGATCGGCGCCATCGCGAGCGCGACCGTCACCGAGAACGAGTAGCGCAGCCCGGCGAGCGCCTCGTAGGCGAGGATGGTGTACACGCGCGTTGCCCCACCCGGGCCGCCGCCGGTGAGCAGGTAGATGATCCCGAAGTTATTGAACGTCCAGATCGTCGAGAGCAGCGTGCAGACGATGATGACGTAGCGCAGACCCGGAAGTGTGATGTGGAGGAAGCGGCGCCAGGCGTTCGCGCCGTCCACCGCCGCCGCGTCGTACAGCTCTGAGTCGATCGACTTCATCCCGGCGAGGAGCGTCACCGTGAAAAAGGGGATGCCCTTCCAGACGTTGACGGCGATCACCGCGGGCATCGCCAGTTCGGGGACACCCAGCCAGGGGATGCCCTTCTCGATGACGCCGATCGCGAGGAGCGCGTTGTTCAGGCCGCCGAACACGGGGTCGAAGATGCCCCGCCAGGCGAGCGCGGTCACGACTTCCGGCACGATCCAGGGCAGGAGGACGAGCGCGGTGAGGATGTTGCGGAACTTGATCTTCTGGTGGAGCATCACCGCCGCGGCGAGGCCCAGCCAGAACTTGAAGAAGACCGAGTAGAGGGTGAACTGCGCGGTCTGCGTGACCGAGTCGCGGAACATCGGGTCGGTCCAGAGGTCGATGTAGTTCCCCAGACCGACGAAGGCGACCCAGCGCGGGCCGACGACGGTATGGAGGCTCATCCAGATCGCGTTGCCGAACGGATAGGCGATCAGGCCGCCGAGCAGGATGACGGTGAGGGCGAAGAACGACCACCCCACCACCCAGTCGCGGCCGAAGATGCGCTGTGTCACGCGGGCGAAACTGCTCCGCTGAGTCTGTCGTGCCGCGATCGCCGAAGTCGCCATTCCCCGCTCCTTACCCGTTTGGCACTATGCCGCGAAAGAGAACACGGTGGGGCTCAACGAGCCCCACCGTGTCGCTCACCTGTCGGGACCGGCCCGGCGCCGAAGGGCTACTCGCCCTTCAGGCCGAACTCCTTGTAGATCTTCACGAAGCGCGTGTGCAGCTCCTGCACCGCCTGCGCGGTGGGCTTGCCCTTCAGGATCTCGCCCATCGTGTCGGTGAACCCGTTCGAGGCCAGGACGGCGTCGTTCGCGGCCTGGATTGGGCCCGGCGTCGCCGCACCGTACCAGGTCTCGTTGTTCACGACGGCCTTGAACGCCGCCGAGATTGGCCGATCCTTGACGATCGGGTCGTCCCACCCGTTGTTGTACGCCGGGAGGGCGTACGACGTGGAGATCTTCCAGATCGTCTGCTGGACGGGCAGGGAGGTCCAGAACCGCATCGTGTCGTAGGCGGCGGTCTTGTTCTTCGTGCCCTTGATGACGCGCAGCGTCTCGCCGCCGCCCGTCTCCAGGCGCGGCCCTGCGCCGTCGAGGCTCTTCGGGGTGTTCGCGAAGCCGATGACCTCGGCGTGCGGCACCTTATCGAAGTACGCCTTGGCGAGCATCGTGCCGGCGTTCTGGGTGATGCCCAGCGTGCCGGCCAGGAACGCCTCGTTGTTCGAGATGTCGTTCCAGGCGTTGACGCCCGGGGGCAGCGCCTTCGCCCACTTCGGGTCGGTATAGGTCTCCTTCAGCCACTCGTATCCGGCGATGGTCTCCTTGGAGTTGAGGACGATCAACTGCCCGGTCTGATCCTGGATGCGCCCACCATTCGCCCAGATGAGGTTCTGGACCATGGACTCGCCGTCGCCGGACCGGTTCACGGTCATGCCCCAGCCCCAGCGCTTCTTGTCCGGGTCGGAGATCTTCAGTGAGACCTCGCGGAGCTTGTTGTAGGTGTCGATGCCGTTGACCGGGTCGACGCCGGCTTCCTTGAACCAGTCGTTGCGGATGTAGTAGCCGCCGGCACGGGTGTAGTACGGCAGGCCGTACCACTTGCCGTCGATCTCCGCGCCGCGGCGGATGCCGACGACCGTCGCGCCGAACTTGGCCTCGTTCTCCTTGACCAGGTCGCTGATGTCCTCGAGCACGCCGAGGAACGTCTGCTGGCGGTGGGAGACGTTGTGGTCCATGACATCCGGTGGCGTACCGGCCTGAACCATCGCCACGAGCTTCTGGTTGAGGTCCGAGCCGCCCTGGAACCCGGCGATGTACGCGATGTCCATCTGCCAGCCCTGGGCCTTGCCCCACTCCTCGAGGAGCAGGCGGACGAACGCGTTGTGATCCGGGTGGAAGTCCTGATTCTGCAGGACCTGCAGCTTGCCGTTGACCGTGGCGTTCGACTTCGGCTTGGTCAGCGCGGCGACAGCCTGGACGACCGACTGCGAGGGCGCAGGCGTCGCGGTGGGGCCAGCGGCGGCCGGCTTGGTCGGCGCGGGGGCCGGAGCCGGGGTATTCGTCGGCGCGGCGGGTGCGGCGGCGGCCGGCTTGGTCGGCGCCGGAGCGGCAGCGGCCGGAGCCGGGGTATTTGTCGGCGCGGCGGCCGGAGCTGCCGGGGCCACGGGCGGTGCCGCGGGCGCGGCCGGCTTCGGCGGAACGGGCGTCGGAGTCGCGGTGGCGCAGGCCGAGAGAATCGGCGCCGCGGCCGTGACACCGACGGCGAGGGTCGTCCACCGCAAAAACGAGCGGCGGCCTCGCAGCGTCGCGGGTCGGTCAGACATCAGTTCACACTCCTCCAAGGGCATCAAGGTTCCGGGCGGCACTATATGGGGACACGGGAACACTGTCAATTAGGACAGGCCGGCACTGAACCCTCGGGCATCGTTGCGCCGCTCGTTTCTGGCCCGCGGCACCTGCCTCCGCCGCGTGTTTGAACCTCGATCGGGCGGCGACCTGCGTCCATAACGGCAGCGCCCGCGCAATCAGATTCTCCCAGGTTCCCGCGGTCCCGCGCGCGCGCCGTCCCGGCGTGAGTCCGCATCGGTCCCACCACCGCCAGAATCGGATGGGATCGACACTCGCGCAACTGCGCGCCACGCTTCGGCTCGAACTGCGCGACCAGGACGAGGATGCGCTCGTCTGGTCCGACGCCGCGCTCGATCGCCATCTGACCCGCGCGATCGGCGAGGTGACCCGCCTCGCACCTTCGCTCGCCTCGACGCTGAAGACGGTCCCCTCTCCCGCTCCCTCTCGCCTCTCCATGGTCGCCGACATCGACGCGGCGACCTTCCTGTGGCTGGAGGGGCTCGAATACCCGCCCGACGCGCACCCACCGCAGTGGCTGCCGTTCCGCGAGGAGAGCCCCCGCGTGGCGCTGCTCCTCTCCGATGACCTGCCCGCCGCCGGCGACGATGTCCGCGTCTGGTACGCGCGCGGGTATACCGTCACGGCCACCGCGGGCGACCTGCCCGCCGAACTCGACGCGATCGTGCTCGACGGCGCGGCATCGTTCGCGCTGACCGATCGGGCGCTCGAACTCGCGCCCCAGCTCGTTGCCCGCGACGCGCCGACGCTCTATCGCATCCTCGCCCGCGATCGCGCGGCCCGCTACGCCGAAGGGCTCGCCCACCTGCGCGCGGGCGCGCGGCCGACGCTGTGGACGGTCTCGTGGCGGTGAGGCGCCCGGTCGCGCTTTCGCCCCGGCGGACCCCCCGATGAGCCGGACCGCGCGGTGGCGGCCCCGTCGCCGCCCGATGGTGGTCGTCGGCGGCCGCCCGATCCATCGCGAGCCGGACCCGCCATTCCAGAGGAGGACGGTCATGACGATCATCAACACGCAGGACGGTAACCCGGTCACGCCCACGAATCCGCTCCCGGTCACGCTCTACGCCGCCGACGGATCGGTGCTGCTCGGTACACCCGTCGCCGCGGGAGACGCGCTGGCGAATCCGACCGCGGCGCGGCTGCTCGCCTTTCCCCACCTCTTCGACGGGACGACGTGGCAGCGCCAGCGACTGGCCGAGGCGATCGACGGTTCCCCCGGTACCGGCGTCCCCGGCATCGCGCTGGTCGCGCGGCAGGGAGCGGGAACCGGCTACTACCGGGTGACCTCGCCCGAGCCCTCCGGCGCGGCGCTCACGGCCGAGAAGCTGCTCGGCGTCGCGCCCATGCTCCGGGCGGCGGCGAACGACTTCCAGCCGATGGTCGCGAACCAGTTCGAGATCGGGCTCGTCAGCGCGACGCGCACCAGCTCGGCCTCGACGCCGGAGAAGGTGAACCACAACAAGCGCGGCATCACCGCGATCCTGCAGGTGACCGCGAACCCCGGCGGCGGCGAGTCGCTCCAGGTGGGGGTCGACCTCACGCCGGACGGCGGCTCGTGGTACGGCCTGAGCTACACCGCGGGGCAGACCTTCGGCGGCGGCACCGGAGCGCTGCTCGTCCAGGTCGCGCCGGGGGCGGTCTCGACGCCCGCGCACACCTACGCGGCGCGGGCGCAGCTGGAGGTGCCACGCCGCTTCCGGCTCTCGGTGATCCACTCCGGGGGAGGGTCGTGGACGTACAGCCTCACGTACATGCTCCATTGAGAGGGCGCTCCGCGGGGGGCAGCGTCGTGCCGCTGCATCACGTTCTGCCCACCGGTACCAGGGAAATGAGGGAGTTTTCTGGGGAGGTATCCCCAGCCCCCACATTCGCGGAGGAGGAGCGCTCCGCGGGGGGCAGCGTCGTGCCGCTGCACCAC
>CAZHZF010000126.1:0-5917 GCA_964536925.1 uncultured Dehalococcoidales bacterium
GGTGTGGGAAGACGGGTTCGCCGCGCCGGCCGATCGCCGGGCCGAGGCGTATCAGGCGCTGGGCATCGGCGGAGGTTAGGGCGCAGGCGGCGAGTCGCCGTGGCCCAGGGCACTTGACCATGATCGTTCAGGGGACGAACCTTACCGGCGTGACGGAGGGCGTCCCCGGCGGCGGTGGCGCCGCGCGTCGATCCGGGCGGGAGGGCGCCGCGGCGAGGTTACCCGCTGGCGATTCTGTCCGTGGCCCTGGTGACGCTATTCCCGTCCTTCGTGATCCAGCGGGTGCACCTCGGCAATGCGATCATGCTCCACATCATTCCGGTCCTGGTCACCGGGGCGCTCGCCAGGAGCGGACCCGCGATTCGGCCGCGATCTTCGCCTTCGTCTCGAACCTCTCACCGTCGAGATCGCCACGGAAGCAGCGCGGATTCGCGCAGGATCTCGCCTGAGGCCGGCCGATGCACTCGGCCTCGCGACTGCGATCACTGCCGCCACCACACTCAAGACGAGAACCGATCAACTCGGTCCGGTCGGGCCGCGCATCTCGACCACAACCTCGTGGTCGGCCGCAAAGGCTCGCATCCGCCGCGGGATAGCGAACAACTCATCGCCGACCCGAGGCGGCTCGGGAGTGGCAGCCCGCTGGAGCTCAGCTTCGAGGCTTCCCGACCCGTCGAGGCGCGCCAGCTCGATGCGCAGGCGCGGCCCGACCGCGTGGACCCGTGTGACCCGAGTCGCAAAGCTAGACGCTTCGACCGGCTCGCGCGTGAGGTCGAGATCGTGGTGGCGCACGTAGGCGACGGCCGGGATCTCCTGGGCCGTGGCCCGTTCGGGCGCCGCGAAGCGCGCCGTGCCGACGTGAAGGAGGCCGCCAACGACCACTCCGTCCAGCCGGTTCACCCCGCCGAGGAACTCGTACACGAACGGCGTGCTCGGGAGGTCATACACCTCGCCGGGCGAGCCGACCTGCGCAACCTGCCCGTGGCTCAGCACGACGACGCGATCGGCAATCTCCAGGGCCTCTTCCTGGTCGTGGGTCACGAACACGCTGGTGATGTGCAACTCATCGTGGAGACGCATCAGCCAGTCGCGCAACTCCTCGCGCACCCGCGCGTCGAGCGCACCGAACGGCTCGTCGAGCAGCAGAACGCGCGGCTCGATCGCGAGTGCCCGCGCCAGAGCGACGCGCTGCTGCTGTCCGCCCGAAAGCTGGTTTGGCCGCCGCGACTCCATCCCGTCGAGCTGCATGAGGCCGAGCAACTCACGCACGCGCGCCCGGAGCGCAGCTTCCGAGGGGCGAGAGCCTGGGGGACGCACCCGGAGGCCGAAGGCGACGTTTTCGCCGACCGTCATGTGCTTGAACAGCGCGTAATGCTGGAACACGAACCCGACCCGCCGCGCCCCAGCCGAAACGTTCGTGGCGTCCTCGCCATCGAACCGAATCGTGCCGCGGTCGGCCTGCTCAAGCCCGGCGAGGATGCGCAACAGCGTCGTCTTGCCCGAACCAGACGGGCCGAGCAACGCGACCAACTCGCCGGACGGGATCTCGACGCTGACGTCGTCGAGCGCCGTGAAGGCGCCGAAACGCTTCGAAACCCGATCGATCTCAATGCGCATCGGTGGACTTCCGCTCGATGACCTTGCGTACCGCCACAGTCACGATCGCCACCACCGCAAGGAGCGATGCGACCGCAAAGGCGGCGGCGAACTGGTACTCGTTGTAGAGAATCTCGACGTGGAGCGGTACGGTGACTGTCTCACCGCGTATCTTGCCGGAAACGACCGACACCGCCCCGAACTCACCCATCGCCCGCGCGCCCGTCAGAATCAAGCCGTACACGAGGCCCCAGCGGACGGCAGGGAGGGTCACGAGCCAGAACGTTTGCCAGCCGCGCGCGCCCAGGCTGATCGCGGCCTCCTCTTCCTCCCGCCCGGCTGCCTCCATCACCGGAATCAACTCGCGCGCCACGAGCGGGAACGTCACAAACACCGTCGCCATCACGATCGCCGGAGTCGCGAAGACGATCTTGATGTCGTTTGCGGCCAGCGCTGGGCCAAAGATGCCGCGGGCACCGAAGAGCAGTACGAACAACATGCCCGAGATGACCGGAGATACAGCCAGCGGCAGATCGATCAGCGTGACCAGCACGCCCTTTCCGGTGAAGTCGAACTTGGTGATCGCCCAGGCGGCGGCGACGCCGAACAGCGCGTTCAGCGGCACTGCGATCCCGGCCACAAGCAGCGTCAGGCGGATTGCGGCGAAGGTGTCGGCGCTGCCAATCGCGCTCGTGAGCGCAAGGAACCCGCGTGAGAAGGCCTGACTGAAGACGAGCGCCAGCGGTGCCAGCAAGAAGAGCGCGAGGAAGAGCAGCGCGAGCGCTGTAAGAGCCCAGCGGACCGCGGCTGGCTCGGCAATTGCACCGCGACGGGCGAACAGGATGGTCGGCGTTGTGCTGGGGTCCGCCGGGACCCGGGTCATCTCCCGGAACGAGTCGGCGCTCATCCCGCGGACGCTCCCCTGAGTCGCCGTTCGAGCAGATTGATCGTCAGCAGCATGGCGAACGAAGCGGCCAGCATCGCGATGCCGAGCGCGGTTGCACCGGCGTAGTCGAACCCCTCGAGCCGCGCCATGATCAGGAGCGGCGTGATCTCGGTGCGGAATGGCAAATTCCCCGAGATAAACACGACCGAGCCGTATTCGCCGACCGCGCGCGCGAAGGCGAGCGCGAAGCCGGTCACCACCGCCGGCATGAGAGCGGGTAGGATCACACGCCGGAACGCCTGCAGGCGATTGGCGCCGAGCGTGGCCGCGGCCTCCTCGACCTCAGGGTCGACATCGCGCAGAACGGGCTGGATCGTGCGTACTACGAACGGCAGCCCGATGAACGTCAGCGCAATCACGACCCCGAGTTCGCTGAACGCGGCCTTGACGCCGATCGACTGGAGTGGTCCGCCAATCGGGCCAGTCTGCGCGTACAGCGCCGTCAGGGCGATGCCTCCGACCGCGGTCGGCAGGGCGAACGGCAGGTCGACGAGCGCGTCGACGACTCCCCGACCAGGCAGCGGATACCGCACCAGCACCCACGCGACGAGAAGCCCGAACACGGCATTGATTGAGGCGCCGACCAGCGCCGCGCCGAAACTGAGCCGGTACGAAGCGAGCGCACGCGGCGACAGGACCACGTCGACGAACCGCTCCCAGGTGAGGCCGGCCGTGGACCAGAACAGGCCGGCGAGCGGAATGAGCACAACCAGACTCAGATAGAACGTCGTAAAGCCCAGGGAGAGCCCGAACCCCGGCAACGCGCTCGTCCGTAGCAGACGCGCTCTGGCAGCCACGCGGGCGCTCGCGGTCACCATCAGAGCCGACCCCTACTTTCCCGGCTGGTAGATCTGATCGAAAATCGCCTTCTCGGCGAAGTGCGCCTGGTGCGCTTTCGCCCAGCCGCCGAATACCTCGTCGATCGAGAACAGGTCGAGCTTTGGGAACTGTTGGACCAGGTCGCCCGCGGCGGCCTCGTCGCGCGGGCGGTAGTAATGCTTCGCGGCGAGCCGCTGACCCTCGGGAGAGTACAGGTACTTCAGGTAGGCCTCCGCGACCGCGCGTGTGCCCCGCTTATCGACGGTCTTGTCGACGATCGTTACCGACGGCTCGGCCAGGATCGATAGCGACGGTGCGATGCTCTCGAACTTGTCCTTGCCGAGCTGGTTGATGGACAGGAAAGCCTCGTTCTCCCAGGAGATGAGCACATCCCCGATCCCGCGCTCGACGAACGTCGTGGTCGAGCCGCGCGCCGCCGAATCAAGCACCGCCGCGTTCCTGTAGATCTTGCCGACCAGATCCCTTGCCGTCTCGGGCGAGCCGCCCGGCTGCTTCAGGGCGTAGCCCCACGCGGCCAGGTAGTTCCAACGTGCGCCGCCGGAGGTCTTCGGGTTCGGCGTGATGACCGAGACGCCATCGCGGCCGAGGTCGGCCCAGTCCTTGATCCCTTTCGGGTTGCCCTTGCGGACCAGGAACACGATCGTGGATGTATAGGGTGCACTGTTATGGGGGAGGCGGGCCGCCCAATCCACCGGAATGAGGTTCGCCGCGGCGAGCGCGGCGATGTCGCCGCCCAGCGCGAGCGTCGCGACGTCGGCCTCGAGGCCGTCGACGATGGAGCGGGCCTGCGAGCCGGAGCCTGCGTGCGACTGCTTTATCGTCACAGTCTGCCCGGTCTGTTCCTTCCAGACCCTGGCGAACGCGGCGTTGAACTCCTGGTAGAGCTCACGCGTCGGGTCGTAGGAGACGTTCAGGAGCGAGATCTCGGCCGGGACCGAGGGCGCGAGCGAGGCGGAGGCCGGCTTCGCCGTCGCGGTAGGCGCGAGGACCGGCGCGCAGGCCGCCGCCGCGAGCGAGGCGGAGGCGAGTGCAAGCAGGCGCCGGCGGCCAATTGGCGTGGTCCCGAAAGTTCGAAGCGATGGTGACACTGTTTTCCTCCCTGAAAGGTCCCGGCGGACCGACACCAAAACTAGACTAACTTAATCGGAATGATCAATGATGAGCGCAGATAGACTTTCGATGATGATCCCGATCCTTTTGCTTATGAGCCGATGAACCTCAACCAGCTCCGCGTCTTCCGTGCGGTCGCCGACCGTCTGAGCTTCACGCTTGCAGCGGAGGATCTCCACCTGACGCAGCCGGCCGTCAGCCTCCAGATCAGGGCGCTCGAGCGCTCGGTGCGGACGCGGCTGTTCGAGCGGCGGGGCAACGCGCTGTTCCTGACCGAGGCAGGGCTTGTGCTCCTGGGATCGGCAAACGCGATTCTGACCGGTGAGGAGGAGGCGCTTCGCGCGATGGCCGAGATCGCCGGCGGCCGCCGGGGCAGGATCACGGTCGGCGCGAACACCACCGGCGGGATGTACATCGTGCCCGAGTTGATCGCGGCGTTTCGCGAGACGTGGCCGGAAGCGGAGGTGGTGCTCCACCTCGAACCGGCGGTGCGGATCTTCGAGCGGATCCACCAGAACGTGATCGACATCGGGTTCGTCGGGGGACCAATCGAGGACCCGCGTTTCCGCGTGGAACACCTGGCGCTCGACCCGCTGGTCCTGATCTTTTCGCCGCGACACCCGTTCGCGGGTCGGTCGAGCGTGACGTTGGAGGAGCTAGGCCGTGAGCAGTTCGTTGTCCCCGAGTCCACGTCACTCGCACGCATCTTGTTCGAGCGCGCGTTGCGCGAGGTGGGTGTGTCGATACGGATCGGGCTACAACTGCACGAGACCGAACCTGTTAAGAAGGCCGTCGAGGCGAACCTGGGCATCGGCATCGTCTCCGGCCACGCGATCCGGCGGGAAGTCGAGGCGGGGCACCTGGCGACGGCCGACATCGAAGGCCTATCGCTGGAGCGCTACCTCGAGATGGTGACGCGACCGGGGAAGTACTTCTCTCCACTCGCGCTGCGGTTCCAGGAGTTCGCGCGCGCGTTCTTCACGTAGCTCCCCGGATCGCCTCGCCCGGCCGTGGGTGGCTTCAACGCGGCGCGGCCGACAGGCGAGGAAGCTCAAGAACTCTCAGCCCAGACGGTGACACGTCCGACGAAGAGGGGCGGTGACGCCGATCCGCTCGCCTGTCGATCGCGGCTTGACCGGGGCGCCACCGAGGACGCATCTTACCGATCGTGACAGCGCGCCAACCCGTCGTTCCCGGGAAGGGCACCGATCTCAACGATGGCGCGGCGGTGCGGGGATACGCGCTGGCGATCTTATCCGTGGCGCTGGTGACGCTGTTCGCGTCCTTCGTGATCCAGCGGGTGCACCTCGGCAATGTGACGATGCTGTACCTCATCGCGGTCCTGGTCACCGGCGCGCTCGCCGGGAGCGGACCCGCGGTTGTCGCGGCGCTACTCGCCTTCGTGACTTCGAACTTCCTGTTCGT
>CAZHZF010000127.1:0-5900 GCA_964536925.1 uncultured Dehalococcoidales bacterium
TGTCAGCGAAAGCTCCCGAGGTTGATCTGTTTGAGCCGTCGCTCCACCGTCTCAAGGTGATCGGGAACATCGGCGATCAGACGATCGACCGCGTCTTTCAGATCGACGTAGTACCGCGCGTTGACGAGGATGAGGTAGCCGTCCTCGAGTGCAAGTCCGGCGGGCCGCTCCGCGCGGATGCGCTCGTCGGACAGGAGTCGGTCCTCGCCAAGGATCGTGTAGCGAACCCTCTTCGGCCCGTACTCGTGGATCAGTCCACATCGGAGGATGTCGTAGAGATCCGGTTCCCGCTGAAGCAGAGGGCCATAGGGATCACCCATGAAGCGAAGGAACGCCTCGAACGCCTGGCGCACCTTCTGGTGGTCCTGATCGTCGATGAGGAAGTACCCCCAGAACTCGGTGTAGGTCACCAGACCGAGGGCGGTGAGGAAGTTTGTCCGCGCGTAGAAGATAGACCGGCGAAGGTCCTTCATCTGGAACTCGCGGACCAGTGCGAGTTTCTCGCGGACCTCGTTCACACGCAGCCGACCGGTCAGATGCCAATCCGCTACATCCGCCGCGATCTCCAGACCGTGGAAGCGTGCGATAGCCCGATGACTCTCCGACAGTTCGCGCGGCATCCCGCGGACGATCAAACCTCTCGTTCGCGCCTGGCCAGGCCTCGACTCATCGAGGATTCGGAGCATCTCATCGAAGAAGGACGGGAGCACTGCCGCGGATCCGCGGAGGTCGATGACCAGTGGACCTTCATCCGGGCGTTCGGTCGCGATGAGGGCGTCGAAGAGGCGCCGAGCCATCTCGCGGGAAGAGAGCACGCGCGGAATCTCCCCGATCATCGTCTCGACCTCTGAGCGCGCGGCGGGCGCGTGGGAATTATCACGTACGCCAGAGTACCCGGAAAGATCGGACCCGGATACGCCCCGAGGCCTGCATCCGCACTCACGTTCAGGACGCCGCGTCCCGAATGGAGCAGGAATCGTCGCCCGCTAATCCGCTCAACCTCGTTGGCAACCGCTGTGAGTCCGATTCCGCGTCCAGGATCGGAAGTTCCTGTGACATGCTCCTGACGTGCCCGATCGAGCGCGGCCCAGTCATGGCGCACCGCCACTTCGAGTGCCGTAGTTCGATTGCGGGCGAGCGACGCTCGAACACCGATACCGCCATCCGCGACGACCAGATGCAAGGTCTTCTCGGAACTCAGCGCCACGATGGTGAGGCCGCCGATGGGTGACTCAGAATGTTCGGCCGCGTTGAACATCAACTCACCGAGTATCTCGACCGCGAGCGGATTGAGATTACCGGAGATGCCCGACCAGGAACTTGACAGTTGAACCTCGTCGAGCAACAGCTCGGCATCGCGTTTCGATTCGAACTGTCGCAACGGAAGCACGACATCTTCGGTGCTCGGCCGCAGCGACATTGATGACGCCGCGACAGGAACACCGGCGTTACGCAGCACATCCGCCAGCCTGAACTCGACAAGACTCGAGACGCTGTCCGAGTCTACCGGTAACAGAACCGTGGTCTCGACCGCACGCCGCGCCAGCAGTGCGAAGACTGCGGTCCACGCAACCGCCGCCGGCGAAAGAGTCAGGCAACGGCTGAGATCGATCTCAACGCTCGCCAGGCCGGCTTTCCAGGTGTCGCGGGTCGGGCCCTGCCGTGAGGGACCTGAGTTGCCCTGGCCTCTCGAAGTGAATCGGCGGCGTGACGCGCAGATTCGGCATCGCATGAGTATCGATGCTCCTCATTCTGTAGCGTCGCGGAAACCCGTCATACTGAGCCGAGCATTACCGAGGGGAGGCAGCGCCATGCCCGGTCCCGTGAAGGTCGGCATCGTCGGCACCGGATTCGTCGGCGATATCCACGCCCATTCGATTCGCCAGTACGTACCCGAGGCCGAGGTCGTCGCGGTCGCGTCGCGGACGCCGGGGCGAGCGGCCGCGTTCGCCCGCGAGCGGGGCATCCCGCGCGCGTTCACGAGCTACCGGGACCTCATCGCGATGGCCGAGGTCGAGCTCGTCCTCATCGCCGTGCCGAACGACCTGCACGCCGAGGTCGCGATCGCGGCGGCGCGCGCCGGCAAGCACATCGTCTGCGAGAAGCCGCTCTGCCGGACGATGGCGCAGGCGGACCAGATGATCGCCGCGGCGCGGCAGGCCGGCGTCCACCTCCTCTACGCCGAGGAGTTGCTGTTCGCGCCGAAGTACGTCCGGGCGAAGACGCTCGTGGACGAGGGCGCGCTGGGTCGCCCGTTCATGGTCCGGCAGATGGAGGAGCATCCCGGGCCGCACGAACCGTGGTTCTGGGACGTCGATCGCTCCGGCGGCGGGGTCATGCTCGATATGGGGTGCCACTCGATCGAGTTCGCGCGCTGGGTCTTCGGGCGCCCACCGGTGAAGTCGGTCTCCGCCACGATGGGCACCTTCGTCCACCGAGAGCGGACCCGCGGCGAGGACCACTCGATCCTCATCGTCGAGTACGAGGGCGACCGGATCAGCCTGGCCGAGAACTCCTGGGCGAAGGGGGGCGGTGTGGACGATCGGGCCGAGATCTACGGTTCGCACGGCCACACCAGCGCCGATCTGTTGCGCGGCAGTTCGCTCACCACGTACTCCGAAGTCGGCTATGGCTACGCGGTCGAGAAGGCCGCCAGCACGCGCGGATGGACGTTCACAATGTTCGAGGAGGCATGGAACTACGGCTTTCCCCAGGAGATGCAGCACTTCGCCCGCTGCGTGCGCGGGCAGGAGGCGCCGACCGTGACCGGCGAGGATGGCCGCGAGGTGCTGAAGATCATGCTCGCGGCGTACCAGTCCGCCGGCGCGGGGCGGAAGATCACCTGGCCCTACGAGCCCCCGGTGGTGGAGAAGCCGATCGATCTCTGGCTGGGAAAGGGATAGCCCGCCGGAGCCACCGCCCGCCGCGACGAGATCCAGGCGCTCCTGGTACGCTGCGCCGATCGTGACCGCGCGCCGAGGCGCCCGAGCCCACACTCCGGTCGAGGCGCTGCCGCCCGGAATCTACGAACTGCTCGTCACCACGCCGCTCGCGGAGCGGGTCGCCGCCTCGGAGGCGCTGGCGCGTGTCCTCCAGTTTGCGCCGCTGAAGCAGCACGACCCGGCGCACTATCTGGCACGCCACGTCGCCGAGGTCGTCGAGCGCGTGCTCCGCGATCCCGGATTCCGCGATGACGTCGCTGCGCAGATCCGCGTCTGCAACGACCTGATCGCCCACCTCGAGTCCCACGAGGATCGGATCGCACGGCCAGACCTGCTCTCCGAGGTCCGACACCCCGCGTCCGGTCTGGCCGAGCCTGGAGAGATCAGGCGGCCCACCGTCGCGATCTCCCAGAGCGCTCTGTTCGTCAACGGGCCGCACGATCCGGTGCTCTCCGCCGAATTGCAGCGGGAGATCGCCTCCGCCGACCGTATCGACCTTATCTGCGCGTTCGTCGTGTGGAGCGGCGTGCGGGTGCTGGTCGATGCCCTCCAGGATGCCCATGCGCGTGGCGTGCCGCTCCGTGTCCTGACGACCACATACGGCGGCGTGACGCAGGCCAGGGCACTCGACGCCCTCCGCGAGCGCGGCGCGGCGGTGAAGGTGTCGTATGAGCAGGGCAGCACCCGCCTTCACGCCAAGGGCTGGCTCTTCGAAAGGGAATCTGGCTTCTCGACCGCCTACATCGGCTCGTCGAACCTCTCCCACACCGCGCTGCACGACGGGCGGGAATGGAACGTCCGCCTCTCGGCGATCGAGAACGCGCGCCTCATCGAGCGCTTCCGTGCGACGTTCGAGAGCTACTGGGACGATGCGCACTTCATCCCCTACGAGCGCACGACCTTCGTGAAGGCGATCGACGTCGTGACGAAGGAGAGCGATGGCGGCATCCCGCTCGTCGACGTCCATCCCTATCCGTTCCAGGAGCAGATCCTCGAACGGCTCGCCGGGGAAAGGGCGCGGCACGGGAGGCGGCGCAATCTCGTCGTCGCGGCGACCGGCACGGGCAAGACGATGATCGCCGCCTTCGACTTCGCTCGCCTCCAGCGCGAGCGACCGAACGCGCGCCTGCTCTTCGTCGCCCACCGGCAGGAGATCCTCGATCAGAGCCGCCGCTTGTTCGGGCTGGTCCTCCGCAGTCCCCATTTCGGCGGCCTGCTGGTCGCGGGCAAACGTCCGAGCGACGACCGCCACGTCTTCGCCTCGATCCAGTCGCTCAGCCAGATCGATCTGGCCGCCACACTGGATTCCGAGCGCTACGACGTCGTGATCGTCGACGAATTCCACCACGCCGAGGCACCGACCTATCGGAGGCTCCTGGATCACCTGCGCCCGTGGACGCTGCTCGGCCTCACCGCCACGCCGGAGCGCGCCGACGGACAGGACATCCTCCACTGGTTCGATGGCCGCATTGCCGCGGAACTGCGTCTGTGGGACGCGCTGGAGCAGGGGCACCTCTGCCCCTTCCAGTACTTCGGCATCGGAGACGACGTCGATCTCTCGTTGGTGCAATGGCGGCGCGGCGGGTACGCGGTCGCCGAGGTCGACAATCTCTACACCGGCAACGAACGTCGCGTACAGACGGTTCTGGGCGCGATCGAGCGCCTGATCCGCGAGCCGGCGCGCATGCGCGCGCTCGGATTCTGCGTCAGCGTCGCCCACGCTCAATTCATGGCGAGGCGTTTCTCCGAGAGACGGATCGCCGCCCGAGTGGTGAGTGGCGGCACGCCGGCCGAGGAGCGGAGCGCCGCGCTGGAAGGACTCCGCAACGGCCAGATCCAGGTCATCTTCTCGGTAGACGTCTTCAACGAGGGCCTCGACATCCCCGACATCGACACCGTCCTGTTCCTGCGGCCGACCGAGAGCGCGACCGTGTTCCTCCAGCAACTGGGTCGCGGTCTGCGGCAGCGGTCGGGTAAGCCCGGCCTGACCGTCCTCGATTTCGTCGGTCGCCAGCACGCGCGATTCCGCTTCGAGCCGCGGTTCGCGGCGCTGACGAACGTCGGCGGCCGTCGCCTCGAGCGCGCGATTGCCCAGGACTTTCCCTTCCTGCCGAGCGGGTGCTCGATCCACCTCGATCTGGTTGCGCGGAAGATCGTCCTGGCGAACGTGCGCGAGGGCATCGCCGAGCGATCGCTCGCAGCCCTGGCGCGCGCATTGAAGTCTCTCGGCGACGTCAGCCTCCGCTCCTTCATCGCGGAGGAGGAGATCGGTCTGGACGACATCTACCGCCCTCGGGCAGGATGGTCGCGCCTCCGGCGACAGGCCGGGTTCATCGACAACCTCGGGCCGAGCGGCGATCGGCTCGCGAACGCGGTCGGCCGCATGCGACATGTCGACGATAGGCTGCGCCTGGACACCTATCGGCGCTGGCTGAGGGAGCCGCATCCGCCGGTGATCGACCGGCTGAGCGGGGCCGACCGACGCCTGCTCCTGATGCTGATCGCCAGCCTCCACGGGTCACAGCCGTTCGCCCACGAGGCCGCCGCGCTGGCGGATCTCTGGCCCCACGAGGCGATCCGCCGTGAACTGGTCGATCTCTTCGACGTGCTCGACGATCGATCGGACCTGCTGCACGTCCCGTACGACGATCCCGAGGCTCCCCTGTGCATCCACGGCACCTACAGCCGGCCGGAGATCCTCGCCGCGTTCGGCGATTGGCGTGTCGCGAAGCCTCCATCGGTGCGCGAGGGCGTGCGCTACCTTGCCGAATCGGCCACCGACTTGCTGTGGGTGACGCTCAATAAGGATCCCGAGCGGTACATCCCGTCCACGATGTACCGCGATTACCCGATCTCGCGCGAACTGTTCCATTGGGAGTCGCAGTCGACCACGGCGTCGCGCTCCGCCACGGGCCAGCGCTACATCCACCACGTCGCGCGGGGGTCCCGCGTCTGCCT
>CAZHZF010000128.1:0-2640 GCA_964536925.1 uncultured Dehalococcoidales bacterium
ATCGCGAGCGAGGTCGCCCCGGCCGGTGCCACGAGCGGGTGACGGTCGATGATGTACTCCCCGAAGACCCACCCGGCCGGGGCCCGTCCGTCGGCCAGGAGCGTCCGGTCACTCTGGGCGAGGATCCGGCCCGCCGCATCGAGCGCGTGGACGAAGACCTTCAGATCGATCGACCCAGGCCCTCCAGCGCGCCACACGAGCGTGACGCTGCCCGACCCCATGTCGAGGCCGACCAGCGTCAGGTCGTTCTCGAACGTCGCGTCGATGCTCCGCGCGAACGCCGGCGGCGTGAACCGAGCGCCGCTGTCTCGGACGAGGATCCGGCCGAGCGCCTGGTGGCGCCCGCCGACGCGGACGATGAGCATCCCCTCCCCGATATCCTCGCGGCGGGGCGTAAAACGCACGACCGCACGCTGCGCTTCACCGCGCATCCAGGGCCGCCGGGTATCGATCGCGGAGAGCGGACGCCGATCCAGATCGCGCTGCGCCGTCGGCGCGACGTTGAGCCAGACCAGCGCCTCGTCGTCGGGCTGGTCGATATCGGCCCGCCAGTACAGATTGAGATCCGCCGGAATACCGACGGAGTCGGTGCGAGGCCAGCGCGACGCCAGTAGGGTGACCGAGTCGTAGGGCCGCGTCTCGCCAAGGACGGCGTCCCCGTCACCCACGCGGCTCAGGAAGCGCGGCAGATCCACCGCGCCACGATGCACCACCGCGACGCCGCCCGATCGCGGGTCGACGATGTGGGTGCCGTCGCTCCGGCGCACCGCGAACGGACGGCCGTCGGGCGCGCTCGCGCCGAATCGCAGGCGGTACTCGCCCGCCGGCGCCGTCGGATCGAGCGGGACCGCGAAGGCGATGTGCAGCGTCTCGCCCGATCGCCACGATTCCGCCGGGTAGGGACTCAAATCCTGCTGGCCCCAGCGCCGTCCCTCCGCATCGATCGCGTGCACGAAGAAGGTCGGTGTGAACGCGGGCCGATCGACGAGCAGGCGCCATCGGGTCATCACGGGCAGCGCGTCGCCGCCACGGCCCGTAGGCGGCGGGTCGATGCCGACCAGTTCCGCCCAGGGCACCGCGGCCGGCGCCGGCGGCCCGAAACGCAGGCCGATCGGTAGCGCGCTGGTGGGCTCCGGTGCGGACCCCTCCCGCTCCCGCACCTCGAGAGCTATCCCCCTCGGGCCGGGCCAGGTTGTCCGCAGCGCGCCGACGGATGCCCCGAGCGCACCAGCCGACGCCGGGATGAGGTACCGCGCCGGCTCGCCCGCCGGGGCCGTGACGAACGCGACCCGTCCGTCGTACCAGCGCACGCGGGTCGCGGCGTCGCCGCCGAGGAAGGCCGCGGTCGGGTGATCGAAGTACTGGCTCGCGGCGTACACCGTCGTGCCGTCGCGCGCGACCTCGGCGGCCGCGATCTCGGCCAGGAGGCGCACGTCGCCGTGGAGCGCGGCGAAGGTCTCGGCGCTCGGCGCCCAGTCGAGGAAGTAGTCCCGGGCGGCGATCGCCCCCTGCCCGACAAGGAGGAGCACGCCCGCGGCGAGGGGGAGGTGCCGCCCGACCGGGTGCCGGAGGAACCGCGTCAGCAGGCCCCCGGCGGTCAGCGCCCCCGCGGCGACGAGCAGGTAGCTTGGCGGCGCGGCGGCCAGAAGACGGCCGTGGTTCGGGCTATCGGTCGTGAGCGGCCCGGCCGCCAGCGCGCCGAGGAGCCAGAGGAGGAGGAGCGCTCCCCCCGGCCAGAGCGCCCCCCGTGTGCGGAGGAACGTGGCGATGCCCACCACGCCGAACGCGGTCAGGAGCGGATCGAGTGCCGGCCTCAGCGGCAGATTGAACTTCGGCTGAATGTCGCCGCGCAGGCCGTACATCCGCAGTGTGTCGCCGATGCCGGTGAGGATGTCGGCGCCGGCGGTCTGGTCGTACCGCGTCGCGAAGGCCTCGGGGTGGCGCGCGAAGAAGATCCCCAGCGGCAGGAGCACGAGCGCGGCGGTGAAGCCGGTGAGGGCCAGCGCCCGGACGTGCGCGCCGTTCTTTCGGGAAACGAGCAGATCGATCAGGAGGTAGAGCGCCAGCGCGACGAGGATGAGGCGCGCCGTCACGTAGGTATACCCGAGGAGGCCGAGCGCGATCCCCGCCAGCGCCGCCCGTGGCGCGGTAGGGCGCTCCCGCGCGCGGAGCAGGAGCCAGATCGCCAGCGGCGCCAGCGCGGCGAGGACGGAGAGGCGATACGCCTGGCGCGAGAACATGATGTGCCAGAAGGAGGTGGCCACGAGGCCCGCCGCGAGGAGACCGCCGGCCGACCCGAGCAGCGCGCGTCCCGCCAGCGCGGTCGTGAGGACCCCCGCGATCCCGATCACGGCGGTCGTCGCGCGCAGGGCGGTCGCCGTCGCGCCGAACAGCGCCAGCGCGGGGGCGAGCAGGTAGAGATAGAGCGGTTCGTGGCCCGTGAAGGCGGGCAGAAAGACGATCGCGCGCGGATGGGCGAGGAGATCGAGCGCCTGGAGTCCGTAGACCGCCTCGTCGAAGTGGAGCCCTGGCGGGTACCGGTCGATCCAGAGCAGGCGCAGGATCGCGGCCAGAAGGAGGATCGCGCCGAGGCCCCACCACCATGCGCGGGGCGAGAGATCGCCGCCCGGGAGTTCGCCG
>CAZHZF010000128.1:2740-5888 GCA_964536925.1 uncultured Dehalococcoidales bacterium
CCCCGCCGATCTGTCACCGCCCGATCGCATAGGCGATCCGCCGCACATCCGCCGCGCCGAACAGGTAGCCCCCGTCGCGGTCGTACCCCGCCGCGCCCAGCGAGCCGGCCGCGCGGGCGTACGCCGACCACGACTCGATCCGATGCCCGCGCCGGGCGAGCTCCGCCAGTGTCTCCTCCCCCAGCCGGCGCTCCCCCCGCGCCAGGCCCGGCTGGTAGGGGTGCGGATCGGAACTGGCCGGGAAGGAGTAGGTCGCCACACGGGGTGCTTCGATCGCCGCCTGCGGGTCGAGGCCGAAATCGACCATCCCGACCACCATCTGCACCATCGCCTGCGGCTGAACGTCGAGGCCGGGCGTGCCATACGCCATCGCGAACCGATCGCCCCGCGTCACGATGCCCGGCGAGGGTGTGAGCCGCGGCCGCTTGCCCGGCGCGACAACACTGGGGTGGCCGGGCGCGAGGAAGCTCTGCGTCCCGCGGCCGGAGATGGTGATGCCCAGCCCGGGCACGAACGGCGCGTCCCACGCCGCGTCGCTGGGCGTGGCCGAGAAGATGTTCCCCGCGCTATCGACCGCCGCGACGTAGCTCGTGTCCGGTCCTACCGCGCCGACCGAGGGCCGCGGCGCCGGGAGCGACGCACCACGGGCCGGGCCGCCGCCCTGGTGTGCCCAGGCATCACCCGCCGCGGGCATCCCCTCGCTGGCGCGTCGCGGGTCGATCAGGTGCCGCCACGCCTCGGCGTAGGAGCGGCTCAGCATCCCTTCCGTGGGTACATCGACGAACCGCGGATCGCCGATGTACCGCTCCCGGTCGGCGAACGCGGCCTTGAGCGCCTCGAGGATGAGGTGCAGGTGGTCGGCGCCGAACGGCTCCAGCGTCCCGATCGGGTACCCCTCGAGAATCGCCAGCGTCTCCGGCACGACCGGTCCCTGGCACCAGGGGCCGCAGGCGTACACCTCGGCATCGCGATAGCGGACCCGCAGCGGCGCGCCGATCTCGACCTGATAGGTCGCCAGATCCTCGCGCGAGAGCCAGCCGCCCTCGGCCGCGCAGAAGCGCACCATCTCCTCGGCGATGTCGCCGCGATAGAAGAGATCGCGCACCGCCGCGAGGCCCGCCTCCCGGGTGGCCGCGCCCTGTTCCGCGGCGACGAGGCGGCGCAAGGTGCGCGCCAGGTCGAGCTGGCGCACCCGAGCCCCGATCGGCAGCACGTCGCCGGCCGCGTCGAGGAACACCGCCCGCGAGCCGGCCCACTGCCGGACGTACGGCAACGCGTCGGGATCGAGGATCGTGTCCCGCATCACGTCGTGCATCGCGAAGCCCTCTTCGGCCAGTTCGATCGCCGGAGCGGCGACCTCTCCGAAGGTGAGCGTGCCGTGCCGTTCCAGCGCGGTCGTCCACGCCGCCACGGCCGCGGGGACGATCGACCGACGCACGCCGCGGGGGATCTTCCCACCGTGCTCGCGGTGGAACGCGTCGATGTCCACCGCGGCCGGCCAGGTACCGACGCCGGCGATCGTCTCCATCGTCCCGCCGGCGCGACGGATCATGATCGGCGCGACGCCGCCCAGGTTCGTCAGGTCGGACTGCACGACGTTGATCGCCAGCCCGGCCGCCACGCCGGCATCGATCGCGTTGCCGCCCCGCGCGAAGATGCGCATCCCCGCCTCGGCGGCGAGATAGTGACCGGCCGACACGACGTGGCGCGACCCCATGAGCAGGGGCCGGGTCGGCCGATCGAGCCGCATCAGAGGACGATCACGCCGCGGGCGTTGTCACCCCGCGCGAGCGCGGCGAACGCCTCGTTGATCTCGGTGAACGCGTACTTCTTCGAGACCATCTGATCGAGCTTCAGCTTCCCGCTGAGGTAGAACTGGGCCAGCCGTACGAAGTCGATCGGTGGCCGCGCCGAGCCGTAGAAGCACCCCTTGACCGTCTTCTCCTGCCCGGCGATCGTGGCCGGAATGGGGATCTCCTGGCCGGTGGGAGCCATGCCCACGACGACCGCGGTGCCGCCGCGGCAGACCGCGTCGTAGCACTGGCGGCTCACCGTGGCGAGGCCGATCGCGTCGAACGCGTAGTCGACGCCGCGGCCGCCGGTCAGTTCCTTGATCGCCTCCACCGGATCGGCATCGGCGGCATTGATCGTGTCGGTCGCGCCCACACCGCGGGCGAACTGCAGTTTGTTCGCGCGCACGTCGACGGCGATGATCCGTCCCGCGTTGGCGAGCACGCCGCCCTGCACGACGCTGAGGCCGACGCCGCCGGTGCCGAAGACGGCCATCGTCGCGCCCGGTTCCACCTTCGCGGTATTGAGCACCGCGCCGACGCCCGTCATCACCGCGCAGCCGATGAGCGCGGCGGCCTCGAGCGGCAGATCGGGCGTCACCTTGACGCACTGCGAGGGGTGGACGCAGGAGAGTTCGGCGAACGAGGACATCCCGCTGCCGAAGTGGTTGAGGACGAGGTCGCCCCGCTTGAGCCGCTTCGACCCGTCGTACATCGTGCCCCCGGCACCGGCCATCGACGTGCAGAGGTGGGGCTGGCCGCGCGAGCAGCGGGAGCAGTAGCCGCAACTGGCGACGAAGGAGAGGATGACGTGGTCGCCCTTCTTCAGGCCGGCGACACCCGCCCCGACCCGTTCGACGATCCCCGACGCCTCATGGCCGAGCACCACCGGGCACTCGAAACCCGGACCGTGCCAGTCCCCGTTCATCACGTGGTAGTCGCTGTGGCACGCGCCGGTGGCGGCGACGCGGACGAGCACCTCGCCATCGCGCGGGCCGTCGAGGCTGACCTCCTCGATCTTCAGCGGGGTGTTCGGTTCGTAGAGCACGGCCGCGCGCATGGGGGACTCTCCTCGTCGCGTCGAGGCGATAGTATCGCCTCCGCGCTGCCCGCGGGAGACGCGCGCGGCGAGGGAGGACTCCGATGCGCTACCCACCGCCGGACCTGCTCGCGCGGATCGAATCGGCCTCGGTCGAGCCGGGTTCAATCGCCCTGTGGCACACCGGCGGCGCGGGGTACGTCCTGCGTACGCCGCGGGCGACGATCTACCTCGACCCGTTCACAGGCGCCTCACCCGATCCGGTGTGGGTGCGCGACCTGGCGCCGCCGTTCGACGCCGCGGCGATCGCGCGGTGCGA
>CAZHZF010000129.1:0-5795 GCA_964536925.1 uncultured Dehalococcoidales bacterium
TTTCGAGTTCGTGGTCCCGTACCTTGCGCCCGTGGAAGTTGCCGGAGCGGTCGCACGGCGCACGGGGAGCCGCGAGGCCGCCTCGGAAGCGGTCGCCCTGCTTCTCGAGGTAACCCAATCTCCGACTCGTTCCCCTCGACAGCGCCCTCGCGACCGAGGCGACCGATCTGGCGGCACGGCTTCGACTCCGCGGACCGGACGCGGTGTACGTCGCGGTGGCGCGGACACTGGCCCTCCCCTTGATCACCCTGGATGGCGAGATCAGCCTCCGCGCAAGCCGGTTGGTCGATGTCCAGTCGCCCGGGACGATCTGACAGCGCAGCCTGTGGGACGTTACGCGCGCGCGCCGATCCTCGCCCGCGCCACAGCCTCGGGATTCGCCAGGGCCGAGTGATCGCCATCCAGATAGCGGGCGATGCTCGCCGCGACCGACTCGACGAACTGCCGCGTGTTGTCGCGCGTCACCCAGCCGATGTGCGGCGTGAGGACGACGTTCTCCAGCGTCAGCAGCGGGTGGTCGAGGGGTAGTGGCTCGCGATCGAACACGTCCAGACCAGCGCCGGCGATCCGGCGCTCGCGCAGGGCATCGATCAGCGCCTGCTCATCGACGATCGGCCCGCGCGCGACGTTGATCAGGTACGCGGTCGGCCGCATCGCATCGATATGCGCCCGGGTGACCAGGCCGCGGGTGAGGTCGGAGAGGCGCGTACAGATGAACGCCGCGTCGGCGCGAGCGAACAGCGCGTCCAGCGTCACGAACTCGACCCCGGCCGCGGTCGAACGCTCCGGGGTCAGCGTCGGGCCCGCGGCGACGACGTGCATGTGCAGCGCGCGGCCGATCCGGGCGAGATGGTTCCCGAGTCGGCCCAGGCCGACGATCCCCATCGTCCCACCGCTGAGGATTCCACTCGGCGGTGTGGCCCAGTCCCCGCGGCGCACCCGGTCGGCGTGCTCGGGCAGGCGCCGGGTGAGGGAGAGGAGCAGGCCGAGGGCGAGTTCGGCGACCCCCTCGATCGAGCTCGGCAATCCCGGGCCGGTCGCGAGGAGGATCCCCCGCGCGGTCGCGGCGGCGCGATCGACGTTCGGGCCGATCCCGCCCGTCTGGACGATGAGGCGCAGATTGGGCAGCGCGTCCATGAGTGTGGCATCGAATCGCGTGCGCTCTCGGTTGAGCACCACGATCTCCGCACCGCGCAGGCGGGCCACCAGATCCTCCCGATCGCGCGGGACGTCGTGCTGGATCTCGATGGCGATCCGGTCGCGGAGCCGTTCCAGCGCCGGCACGCCGGGGAAGAAGTGATTCCAGTCCTCGAGAACGACCGCCCGCCGCATCGACCCTCCCGCGTGACTCCGTGGAGTCAGGCCACGCAGCGTACCCGATTCCCTGATCGTTCGAGGCCTGGGATCTTCCCGCTATAGCGGGAGGTAAAGCACCTACCCCTCCAACTCACCCTCGACGCAGCCGGCCACCAAGAGCGCGAGATCGTGAATCAGGCGACCGGTTGCCATCGCGGCCGGGACTTCAATGACTCCGGGCATCGGGAGGCCGGCGCGAACGCGCGCGTATGCATAGCCGGGCATCGTGTCCCGGTCGTGCGGCAACAGTATGCGGGCCTCGCCGGCGGCCCACTCAAGAACGGGGCGGTCGGTTGCCTGTGCCAGGCCGATGTCACGGAGACGCACCACGTCCAGTTCGGGGACCTGCTCGACCAGCGCCCGCAAGGTCGGCTCATCGAAGTTGTGGTCGGCGGCGAGTCGTAGCAGGGTCGCTAGATCCTGCCGCCGTGCTTCTGCTCATTACGGCGTGAGATCAGTCGCTCACGCAGCCCGCCTCGCGACCCCTCCTGGGCCTCGATCTTCGCCCGCACCTGCGCGGCCTGTTCTTCACGCCGCCGTCTGTAGGCGTCGACCTCCGGCCGGTGCCGGAGGACGTACGCGAGCACCACATACGCATCCGCGACGCTGAGGGGCGGGAAGCCTTCCGCAATGCGCTCTGGGCTAGCGCCGGCATCGTACATCTCGATAACCGTGTCGAGCGTCAGGCGCGTCCCACCCACTCGCGCAGTCCCGGTCGCGTCGATCTCGATCGGAACGGGCTCCACCGCGACGTTGAGAACCACGGGGCGAACCTCTCGCGATGGATGGCCGGATCATAGTGCCGACGCCGCGACGCCTCGGCGGCGTCGGCGCCAGACCCCGGCCCGGGGCGTGCCATCGGAGCGAGTGGGCAAGCTCATCGAATCGCTCTAGAAGGCGCGATCCAGGAACGCCACCGCCACGTCCGGGTCCATCTCGTGGCCCAGTCCGGGGCTCACAAGGAGCTGGACCTGATCTTCGGCTCCGGCAGCGCGGTAGATCCGGCGCAGTTCGTCGAGTGACGCGGGGACCGACTCGTTGTAGGACGCGGAGTAGTTGTCCGGGCCCGGAACGTCGAGAGCGCCGTAGTGGAGCGCCAGCGGGCGCGGCGCGTTCAGGCCGGCGATGTCCGCGCGGTCGAGCCAGGTCAGCACGCCGGGCACGCAGTGCGCGGGGGCGTTGTAGCCACGCCCGAAGATGACGTCGAACGAGCCCAGCGTTCCGCTGGCGAAGATGCGTCCGACCCGGCTGCTGAAGACCGGGTACGTCAGGGCCAGGTCGCCTCCATAGGAGATGCCGACCGCGTCCACTGCCGCGATCCCGTGCTCGCGTGCGAGCCAATCCTCCCAGCGAAGGAGATCCTCGACCGTCTCGCCGAGCAGCGTCCGACCGCGCTGAAATGCATCGGTCACCAGGGAGTAGGCCATGTGCTGGCCCCAGTGCCAGTAATCGAGCCGGTAACCGTCCAGACCGGCCGTGAGGTCGCGCAGGGCGCCGAAGCCGCGGAGTTCCGGACACAGGACCGTATGCCCGCGCCTCGCGAACTCGAGCGCGAACATGTGGTGGTAGTCATCCTCCGCACCGATACACGGCTCGGCCTCGCCGTGGCCGTGGATGGCCATCACCGCGGTTCCCGTCGGCGGGCGCACGTCTCGATCGGCCGGGTGAAGCAGATACGCCGGGATCGACAGTCCTGGCTCGGCCTCCATGCGCAGGGCGTGGATGCGCACCCCGTGATGCTCGGTCGCGCGCAACACCGCGACGGGCGCTCTTGCGGGGGTGGTGATGCCGAGCAAGAGCGCGAGGCGTTCCCGGGCATCATGCCGCCACACGTCGAACGGCTGGTCGGCATGCCGAAACGCCTGCCGCGCCATCGGCGCCGGGCGAGAGAACCGCAGCGTCAGTTCGGACGGAGCGACGGCGAACGAAGCGTCGAGTGCCACGAACGCAGTGTAGGCGCCGCTCCGATGCCCGCCCGCGGCGCTCCGCGCCGCTCGGTTCCTCAGGACTGCCTGGGGAGCCACGCAACTCGACGGATGTGCGACGTCGAGGCCCGCCCGGTCAGGTCCGCACCGGCCGGGCGTGAGACGCGGCACGGGGAACGCCTGTCCGGCTGACAGCGCGGCGGCCCAGCCCCGGCCGGCCGGGCCTCGTTTACCATCCGGGCCGGTTGAGCAGGACGGCCACCGGTCAGTCCCCGTGCGGGCAGGGGCCGGCGATCGGTCCCGGGTCGCGACACGCCCCAATGAGCCACGCGAGGGCCGGAGCGGTCCTTATGCGGAGAGGAGCGCGAGGACTTTGAGCGAGGCCCTCTCGCGCCTGATGCATCTACCCGGTCGGCTCCTGGAGCGCCTGCTCTCGTCGGGCGAGCGGCCCGGCGAGCCGTCGATGCGGCGGGCGCGGCGGCGTGCCTTCATCGTGCTGCTCCTGCTGGCACTGCTGGGACAGAGCATCTCGGTGCTGCAGCGCACGGCGGCGGAACAGTACTGGGTGGCTGTTCCTAACATGGGCCTGATCCTCGTTCTGCTTGTCGCGCTCTTCGCGATCAGGCGATTCCCGCACGCGTTCACGGTTCTGGTGCACGGCATTCTGGCGTTTGCCGTGGTGCTGGGGGTGTGCGCCGAGACCGTCCTTCTCGGCGGCCTATATGGCTCCGGGTTGAGCGCGGTATGGGGATTCGTCCTCACGCTCGGCGCGGTCGTGACGCTGGGGACGCGCGCGGCCGTCGCCTGGTTCGCGATCTTCGTCGCGATGGTCATCTTCTCCGTCCTCACTCCGCTGTGGATCGCGCCGCTCTATCACGCGGTAGATCCCTCTTCCGACGCGGCCGTGAACCTGATCGGGGCTGGAGTCGTGGTCTTCGCCATCCTGGCCCACTTTGTGCGGCAGCGCGATCGCTATCAGCGGGAGTCCGACGAACTCCTGCTCAACATGCTTCCCGCGCCAATCGCGGCACGCCTCAAGAACTCCCACGAGATGATCGCCGAGGAGTTCGATGGCGTCTCGGTGCTGTTCGCGGACATCGTCAATTTCACCCAGCTTTCCTCCAGGATGTCGCCCGAAACCCTGGTGGGGCTCCTCAACGAGGTGTTCTCGCGCTTCGATGCGTTCGTCGGTGAGCTGGGTCTGGAGAAGATCAAGACCATCGGCGACGCGTACATGGCAGCGGCGGGAGTTCCAGCGCGCCGGGCCGATCACGCGATCGTGATCGCCGAGCTCGCTCTGCGCATCCAGGAAACGCTTGCCCGGGAGCAGTTCCACGGTCACCACCTCGCGATGCGTATCGGCATCAATTCCGGGCCGGTCGTCGCCGGGATCATCGGCAGACACAAGTTCGCCTACGACCTGTGGGGCGATGCCGTCAACACCGCGAGCCGTATGGAGTCGGTCGGGATCAGTGGTGCGATCCAGATCACCGAGGCGACGCACGATCTCATTCGCCACGCCTATCGGTGCGAACCGCGCGGGGAGATCGCCGTGAAGGGGAAGGGATCGATGCCAGCCTATCTCCTACTCGGCCGTCTACCGAGCGCGACGCCGGCTGCATCGCCCGTCGCGGGCGAGCGGGCAGCCTCGACGGGCTGACCGCGCGCGACGTTCGCGCGGAGGGGGAGGTCGAGCACAGCGTTCGAGTCGCTGGACTCTGAATGGAGCACGCGCTCGCGCGCGCCTCCCGAGCCACGCCTCCTTCGGGCAGCCGACCGTGCGGGCGCTGCGATCCCCCTGCGCGCGGAGCAGATCGACACTCCTCGCGACCTGCTTTTGCAGCGTCTCATATGATGGAATCGTGCCAACGCGCATCAGCGCCACCGATCTGAGCCGCAAGCTCTCGGATGTCTTGAGCCGCGTCCAGTACCGCGGCGAGTCGTTCCTCATCGAGCGGAACGGTGCGCCGATCGGGGTGCTTCGTCCAGCGAGCGAGGCGACTCCGACCTGGCCGGCGCTGGCCGAGCGGCTGCGCGGGCGTCTCACGAGCGACGACACCCTCGCCGACGACCTCGAGACCGTCCAGCGCGAGCAGGGTGAACCGGAGATGCCGCCTGGCGCAGCTGATCGATAGCTGCGTCCTCATCGCCCTCGAACGTCGGCAGTTCCCCTCGAACGGCTGGCCGCCTTCTTCCCCGGGGCCCTTCTGACGATCGCGGCGATCACGGTCTCGGAGCTGCTGGCGGGGGTCCACTTGGCCGATACGCCCGAGCGACGGCGCCAGCGGCTGGCCCTCGTCGAAGCGGTGCTCGATCTCCTCGAGCCCATACCGTTCGACGTGCCGATTGCTCGCGCGTACGCAGGCCTGTGGGTCGACCTTCGCCGATCCGGCATCGCGATCGGCGCACACGACCTTCAGATTGCGGCCATCGCACTCGTCAAGGGTCACGAACTCGTGACGGCCAACCTGAGAGACTTCGGCCGAGTCCCGGGACTCGTGGTCCGCGAGTTCA
>CAZHZF010000130.1:0-4127 GCA_964536925.1 uncultured Dehalococcoidales bacterium
ATGCGAGCAATCGCGCCCTGTGGGTGACCCTCTCGATCGGCGTATGCTTGCGCGCTGAGGGGGATCGCCGCAGATGGACAGCGCGCAGGCGAACGAGATGTGGCGAGGCATGCTTCTCGGGGCAATGCCCAACGTCCGAAGCATGAGGCGCCTGCACGGTGCCCTGCCGTCAGACCCGCGCTGCAAGATGTGCAAAGCCCCGCTGGCGGGGCCCGGCTCGATCGTCATGCGGATGATGGGGCGGACACGCTCCAGTCTGAACCCCACGATGTGTGGCTATTGCCTGGACAACCTGGCAAAGATGGCGCCGATCGGGACGGGAGCCGAGGTTGAGCTGTCGATGCTGTTCGCCGACGTCCGTGGGTCGACCGCGCTCGCCGAGCGCATGAGTCCGGCGGAGTTCAGTCGGACGTTGGCTCGATTCCATCGTGCCGCGGGTGACGTCCTGGTCCAGCACGATGCTCTCCTGGACAAACTCATCGGCGATCAGGCGATCGGACTGTTCCTCCCCGGATTCGCCGGTGCCGATCACGCCCGCGTGGCGGTTCGCGCCGGAGTCGAGTTATTGCGGGCGATGGGACACGCCGATGCGGCTGGGCCCTGGCTCCCCGTTGGCGTGGGCGTGCATACAGGGATCGCGTTCGTGGGCGTTGTGGGTGCACACGAGGGCGTACGCGACATTACGGCCCTGGGCGACGCGGTGAATACGACTGCCCGGCTGAGTTCCAGCGCCGCGGCCGGCGAGGTGCTCGTGAGTGACGTGGCCTACCGGGCCGCCGGCAGCGAGCATCCATCGACCGAACGCCGCAATCTGGAACTGAAGGGTCGAGTCGAACGCGTGGACGTCCACGTTCTGACGGTGCGCCACGGGGCCGCTCTCCCAGCGTAGTCTCCCGTCCCACGCCACTATCGCAAGCCCACCCATGCCGTAATCGGGTCCGAGGTTCGATGGTGGTATCGGACCCGTACGGTCGCCGGCGACGAGTGCGCAAAGGCCCCTGGTGTCGATGGCAGGTCGGCCAGGATGGGCGTCTCTCTCCGGACCCGCTCAGGCCCGAATCGGGAACGCGATGTCGCAGACCTCGTCGTTCGGTCCTGCCGCCGCGAAATCCGCGAAGTACACCTCCCGCGGCGGTCCGGCGATGTGGCGCTTCTGTGCGCCGATCCAATGTGCGACCGCGTCGTAGGCGGAGAGGATCTGCGGGAAGGCGACCTGCGCCTTCTTGATCCGCGTGTACGCCTCGCGGTGTGCGAACTCCCGTCGCGTCGCCGCCGGAATCGCCCCCTCTTGCGATGGGTCGACCGGCAGACAGACCTCGACCGGGCCGTCGCTATCCTCGTTGACCTCGCCGTGGTATATGACGGTGCACGGCCCGATGATCCCCCCGTGCCGGGTTGCGATGGCGATCAGCCGGTCGGCCGCCTCGCCGATCCACGGTTCGAGTTCCGGCACCCGCACATGTCGTTGTGCGATGAGGAAGAGTTGCTCGGGAACGTCCCGCTCCCGAATCACGTACGCCGATGTGTCCATATCGCCACCTCGTAAGCGCTGTTCGATGTGCGCAGCCAGTTCGCGCTGGGACGCGACTCGCCGCTCCGCCTCCCGCCAGTACCGCGAGACGAAGTCGGCGGCTTCCGGGCCCGAAGCTGCGATGACCTCGCCGACCTGCGCCAGCGGCATATCCAGCCGTCGGAGCAGGGCGATCAGCCGCGCGGTGGCGAGCTGCGTCTCGTGGTAGTGGCGGTAACGGCTACCACGATCGACCGCCGCGGGCACGAGCAGTCCCAGCCGCTCGTAGAGCCGCAGCGCTTTCATGGAGAGCCGCGAGCGACGGGAGAAGGCCCCGATCGTCAGCGTGCTCGCCACGAGATTACTGTGGAGCCTGCCCCAGGGACAGGGTCAAGGGTGACCGAGGCGATCGAGATGGATCATTGTCAGTTGTCGGATGCAGTAGCCGCGAGCGACTAACCCTTTCGCGATCCCTTTCCGCGACGACCGAACCCGTGAGCCGGCGATATCGGCGCTAGGTCCCGAGGCGCTGGCGGGCGTCATCGATCCGGCGCTCGACCTGGTGCCGGGCGCGGAAGCGTAGGTCGCCGGCATCGGCGAGGATGCCATCCTTGTCGGCGTCGATCCATGGCCGGACGCGCGCCTTGAGTTCGGCGAGGATACGATTGGGCTCGAGCCGCCCGCCCGGAACCAGCGGCCGAAGGCGATCCCAGTTGAACCGCGCGGCGTCCAGGTCCTCGAGCCACCCCGATCCACGCCACTGCACCCTGTCGTGCCACAGACGCGCTGGCCAGAGCATGCGCACGATGTCGGCCTCCCCGGGCTGAGCCTGGCCGAACCACTTCCATAGGTCCCAGACGTCCTTCGGGTTGCGGTTGCCGCTCCGACGGTGAAGCGCGCACAACTTCTCCGCCGCCATCTCGCACGAGTGCACGGCAAGCACCGCGGCAGGGGCGAAGCCGAGCGCCGGGAAGTACGGCTGCGGCGCAAGGGGCCGGGTGGTGGCGCCGATCAAGAGTGGACGCTGGCGAGAGGCGATGTCGAGCTCGAATCGGCCCTCCCCAAGCGGGCAGCTGAAGGAGCAGGACGCCTGCATCGTGCCCGGGCCGGCGACCTCAGACCCGAGGACACGGACGCTCACCTCATCGTCTGCGTCGGCCGTCAGCAGCTCTTCGATCTCGAGCTGCGCCAGATCATCGTCCTCGCCGACCACGACGAAGTCGAGGTCTTCGGAAAAGCGGCCCGCACTGCCGAAGACGAGCTTGCGCAGCGCCGTGCCGCCCTTGAATGCGAGGCGGTCGCGCATCCGGGAGCTGTAGATGCGGTGAAGGAGGATCGTCAGAACCACCTCCAGCACTGCCACCTGCACGTCCACGCGCGACTGGCCGGCGAAGCGGAGGACGTCGGCCATTCGGATCACCGTACGCCGATCTCCGGCTCCAGTTCGTGCTCAGGAACGTCGATCACCAGCCGCCAGCGCTCATCCCAGCGGCGCGTCGCGCCACCGCTTCCATCGCCGAGCGCCGCGCGGTGGTTGGACGACCAGCCGGCGACCAGCCGCTCCCGGTCCTCCGCCGGCCAGGTCCAGCCGGCGCGCTCGGTCAGCCAGCCCAACCGCTTCTGCGTCCGCACGCTCGCCCGCGCTGCCGCGATCGCGGCGAGTTGGTGGACGTTCGCGCGGTCGCGGGCGCGCTCGAGCACGCGCAACAACCCGGGATAGCCATCGACCAGCTCAGGGCGCCGGACCAGGTCGAGCACCGTCTGCTCCGGCGTCGAGACGGCTAGACGGACGCCGTGCCAGGTCTGGGTCACCACGCCGTCGTCGAAGACGGACAGGTTCGCCTGGAACGTGCGGACGAGGGTACCGCCGTCGAGCGTCCGCAGGGCGCGCCACGTCAACCCCAGCACGCCGAGCGTGACACGGCCGTACGCCTCCGGATACCAGCCGTAGTGGCCGGCCGCGGTGTCGAACCCGACGTAGAACCGGACGCCGCGCTGGCGGAGCCCGTCGAGGTACGCGGCGACATCGGCGGCGGCGACGCCCATGTGCGCGACCGGCACCAGCGCGTAGAGTCCCCTGCCCATCGGCGTGAGGAACCCCTTGGCCCGCAACCGGGCGGCCATGACCGCCGCCGCGTGCCTGATCGTGCCCGGCCCCATGTCGCGCTGGACATCGTCGAGCGTGAGCGCCCGGCGGCGGTCAGCCTCCCAGACCTCGACGAGCGCTAGCTCGCGGGGGCTGAGACTCCTGGTTCTTGTTAAGGCCATGGCATCCAGATCACTAATATTGTGAACGAAGTCGCACTATCCTAACACGATGTGGACGATTACGGCGCCAGCGCCCACACGGCGAGCGGCGCTGCCCGATCACAGTCTGCGGGATGCAGCCTCCCCGCCCTTACGCCTCCTCGATCCGTGGCCGTTCGCGCTTCTCCCACTCCTACAAGCGCTGCCGCTGCCATACCGTGGGGCCCTGCGGTGAGGCCACAATCTCGTTCAGCACGTCCTCGGCGGTGCGCCGCGCGCCATCGAATGAGCGGTGCCTGATCGCCGAGCCGTCGGTGTCCTGCAGACCATCCGGCACATCCAAACGGCGCCTCCGGGACTGCGGGCGTCC
>CAZHZF010000130.1:4227-5748 GCA_964536925.1 uncultured Dehalococcoidales bacterium
AGTCACGACGCCGCGTGGAACATCCAGCGGTGGCCCTCGCAGTCCTCCGCCGTGAAGAGACGGCCGCCGCCTCCCTCCATCGGCGGGCGGATGACACGCGCCCCGTGCGCCACGGCGAGGGCGTGGCATGCATCGAGGTCGGTCACCTCGAGCAGGACGCCGTCGATCACCCAGGGGACGTCCTGCCAGCGTCGGGCCGTCTCACATGTGGCGGCGTGGCGGCGCGGGCTCTGGTACTCCGGCCCTGGCCAGCCAAGATGGATTGTCGCGCCGTCCCGCTCCAGGATCGCGTGGGTGATCCGGCCGCCCTCATCGGCGAACCGTTCGACCTCCCGAAACCCGAACGCGGCCTGGAGCCAGAGGATCGCGGCGCCACAGTCCTCGTAGGACAGCATGGGTATCGCACGCGCGGTCATCGCGGGTGTGCCTCCACACCGAGGTCGTGCAGAACCACGGACTAGGCGAGATTCACGCCGATCTGCCCGGCGAGGTCGCGCAGGTAGCGGATCGATTCCGTGTTCTCGCGATCGAAGAGTGGCCCGGCAGTCACCATCCGATTGTTCGCCCGATCGGGTACATCCTCGAGTTCGATCGAGATCACCCCGTCGAAACCCGTGTCCCGCAGCGCGATAAGGGTCTGTGCCCAATCGATCTTCCCCCGACCGGGACGCCAGTGCGCGTTCGAGGTGCCATCGTTATCCGAGAAATGGCAGTGGAAGATGCGATCGCCCAGCTCGTAGACCGCCACCTGCGGCAGATCACCGCAGGGAAAGAGGTGGCTCGGATCGAAGTTCGCACCCAGAGCGGGGCTCTTCACGTGGTCGAACAGGCGGAGCAGACCGATCGCGGTCGACGCCCAGCGATGGGGATGCGTCTCGAGGGCGTACTTCAGCCCGACCTGCTCGCAGATCGCGCACAACTGCGCGAGGACATCGACGTACTGGCGATACCCCTCGGCCCAGTCGAGCCCCGCCGGGATCTCCACCGAGAGTTCCTGGGTGAGCGGCATGTCCTGCATGCGCGGCATCGGCAGGTCAAACGGCGTGGGGACGACCGAATTGATGATGTCGGTGCCGAACTCCTTCGCGACATCGGCAGCCCGTCGGAAGTTCTCCACCGCGGTCCGGCGCACGCTCGCTTCGGGGTTCGCCGCGCCGCGGGCGCTGTAGACGAACTCGGACAGAGTCATGCCGAGATCCGCCAGGAGGTTCCGATAGGCCGCGATCCGCTGCGGGGTGTAATGCTCGCGGAGCGCTTGCGCGTCCCAGGCGATGAGTTCGGTGTTCTTGATGCCCAGCTTCGCCAGGCGGCGCAGGCCGTCGTCGTACGGTGGTGTCCATTGGAACGGCCAGATCGAAGCGCCGAACTGCATTGGTGGGTCTCCTCGGTGATGTGTCGGGCAGTCTAGACGCGCTGGCGGACGATCGAAACAGGCGCCCGCACCGCCGAGCGGCTGCCGGGAGAGCGCGGTTCAGCGTGGCAGCCAGTGGTCGATCGGCCGCCGCGCCGTGGAGGCGAACG
>CAZHZF010000131.1:0-5741 GCA_964536925.1 uncultured Dehalococcoidales bacterium
CGCCCGGCCGATCCCCCGCCGCGACCCGGTGATGAGCGCTGCCTTGCCCTGGAGCTTGCCTGCCATGTGCTGCCGCCTCCCCGTCCTCGGTGGACGCCCAGCATAGCGCGCTCGCGGAGTGCGCGATTCTCCGAACCTTCCCACGACCGGCGTCGCGGCTGTCACTGTCAGCCAGCTATCGACAAGGCGGGGGTCCACAGGTGATCCTCGGCTACCGCCGCACCGTCGACGCGGGCAGGACGTTTCGTGGAGCCGCCGGTTTCAGACCAGGAGACCGAACAGTCGTGCGGTCGCCACGAGGTCGGGATCATCGGGTGTGATCGGCTCTGCAAGCCCGACGGGTTCGAATGCCACCCGTTCAAACAGCGCCCACAGCGTGAGCGTGCCATCGAGACGGCTGGCGTAGGCGAGGCCCGCGTACCCTCGATCGTAGGCCCAGCGGGCGATGGCTTGCGTGAGTGTTCTCTGGGGACCGAGCATTCTGCTCAGATCCAGGTCGGAAAGTCCCAGAGTCATCAACAACGCGGCCAGCTCGGCGCGCAACTCCTCCCGTGTCTCGGGAGCCCGCAGATCGAGCCAACGCTGCCCGGGGGAGGAGGCGCAGCCGAGCCACGGCGCGTCTTTGGTACCAATCAGCCGGGATGACGCTGCTCGGACGCTGCTCCTCGCTGTCAGCCAGTCGCCGCATTCGGGCAATGGCCTCCAGCAAGGGCCGGAACTGCGCCATAGTCTCCACGAAGGCGCCGCGGCGCTGAGCCGCGGCGTACAGCACGCGGAACTCGCGCTTCGGATCGTCGAAGCGGCCGGCGCCCACGACCTCCCACGGAGGCCACACCAGGGGGCCAGGCAGACGGCCGATCCGGTAGAGCACGCCGCGCGGGGTCCGGGCGTACCGGACCGGGCTCACCCGTTCGCCAGGAAGTTCCGCGCGGCCAGGAGGACCGCGTGCGGGTCGTCGGCCAGTAGGAGCGCGGGTGCGTGATCGTCCAGATCGGGGTTCATCCCGACGAACCAGGCCCGCACCGTCTCGGCCGACTCCTGCGGAAGAAGGAGCTGCGTGATGTGGAACGCGTGCCGGAGCCGGCGCTCCGCCTCTGGGTGCGGCAAGCGTTCGCCTCGGGCCCACTTGCCGACGGCCTTGGCGTCGCTCACACCGGCGATGACCGCGACGAGCCGCTGCCCCAGCACGTCCTGCAGCGATCGGGCCATAGGCGCGACATCGATGCGCGTCGCCAGTCCGTGGGCAGCCTGCTCAATCGCCATATTCAACCAGATCGTCCGGCGCACGCGCCGGACGGACTTTGCTCAGGTTCATTCTACACCCCCTCGAACGCCACCATAAACACGCCGTGGACCGTGGGGTGTTGCTACTCGTCGGGTCGATCCGCGGCCGCCCGCGCGGCGGACTCGGCGGACTCGGCGCACTCGCCGGTCCGGAGGCGCCGGACCTCGGGCCTGTCGGCCCACACGTGGTTGTGGTGGCGCTTCCAGATCCCCGGCGGGCCGCGCGGTAGGCGCGTACCGTGTTGGCGCTCTGGAACGGCCGCCAGGTCGTCCAGGAAGCGGCGTGTCCAGCGGGCGACGCCCTCGTCGCCCGTCGCGCCTTGCTCGACCATGGTCTGGCAGCCCCCGTGAGCGGCGGGACCGCCCGCGGCTCACCTATTTTCGGAACGACCACCATCGTACGGGCCAGACTGTAGATAATGCCCTGCCAGGAGGAGCCGCCCGTGATCCCCAGCCTCAGCACCGGCGCGATCGGGATCCGCGATCTCGATCTGCGCGCCCAGATCGCGCTGGCCGGGCAGACCGGCTGGGCCGGCCTCGTCGTCGATGCGCGGCAGGTCGCCGACCTCGGCGTCAGTGCGACGCGCCAGGCGCTCTCCGCGGTGGGTGTCCAGGCGGCGAGCTGGGGCCTCCCCTTTGCCTGGAACCGAGAAGAGAGCGTCCATGTCGCCGGCATCCGTGACCTGCCCAAGCTGGCTGCGACGATGGCCGAACTCGGCTGCACCCGCGTCACCACCTGGATGCCCTCCGGATCGAACGAACGGCCCTATCGCGAGAACCTGGCCTGGCACGTCGCGCGATTCCGCCCCCTCGCGGAGATCCTGCGCGCCCACGGCTGCGCGCTCGGCATCGAGTACATCGGGCCGAAAACGTTCCAGGCGCAGTTCGCCCACCCGTTCGAGAGCGACCTCGATGGCTACCGGCGTGTCCGCGAGGCGATCGGGGTGGAGGGTGTGGGCCTGCTCCTCGATGCGTGGCACCTCTGGCACTCAGGGTCGATGGCCGATATTCGCCGGCTCACCGCCGAGGAGATCGTCGCGGTCCACGTCAACGACGCGCCCCCCGGCGCTACGCCGCGCGATGAACTCGTCGATACCGTGCGCGCCCTGCCCGGGGAGTCGGGCCGCATCCCCCTCGACGACTTCGTCCGCGAACTGGATCGCCTTGGCTACGAAGGCCCGGTCACGCCCGAGCCGTTCAGCGCCCGGCTCAACGACCTGGCCGCGCGCGATGCCGCCGCCGCGTCGCGTGAGGCGCTCGCGTCGACGCAGGCGATGCTCGACCGCGCCCGCCGCTGAAGGAGAGTCCCGATGGAACCGATCGATCTGCCGCTGGAGCAGCAGGCTTCCGGTCTCGCCTGGCAAGAGGTCCTGGTGGGCAGCGGCGCGATCGCGGTCGATCGCCGCGCGACCGTGCACTACACCGGCTGGCTCGAGAACGGCACGCAGTTCGATTCCTCGCGCGATCGCGAGCGGCCCTTCACCTTCCCGGTGGGCGCGGGGCGGGTGATCAAAGGATGGGACGAGGGTGTGGCGACCATGCGCGTCGGCGGGCGCAGACGCCTGATCGTGCCGGCCCGCCTGGGGTACGGTGATCGCGCAGTCGGCCCCATCCCCGCCGGATCGACGCTCATCTTCGACGTCGAATTGCTCGCCGTCGAGTGACCGTGGGGCGCTGGATGCCTGCGCCCGACGTCGTGCACACTGCAAGCACCCTGCACCCGCACCGCTTTTCCGCGGGGAGAGTCACGAGGTCCGCCCGACGATCCTCGTCCGCGAACGGAGGGACGCGACTACTGGCAGGCCGTGACGCCCCCATCGATGAACAGCGTCTGCCCGGTCACGAAGTCGGATGCGCCGGAGAGGAAGAACACCGTCGCGCCGATCAGATCCTCGGTCTCGCCCACGCGCGCCAGCGGGATGCGCTTGACGAGGCCGTCGTAGAAGACCGGGTCGGAGAGCATGTCCGCGACCTGTTCCGTGCGGATGAATGTCGGGGCGATCGCGTTGACGAGGATGCCGTGCTCGGCCCATTCGGTGGCCAGTTGCTTCACCATGAGGTTGAGGCCGCCCTTCGCCGAGACGTAGCCGACGTACCCGGCGCGGATCCCCAGCGCACTGCGCACCGAGGAGATGTGGAGGATCTTTCCGGCCAGCGTCGCGCCTGACCGGCGCGGTTGCGCCATCATCTGCTTCGCGGCGGCCTGCGAGAGGACGAACGCCGAGGTGAGGTTCAGGTCGATCAGGCGGCGCCAGTCCTCCTCCGGGAAGTCCTCCGCCTCGTGGCGGGCGTTGCCGCCAATGCAGTTGAGGACGAGGTCGACCCGGCCGAAATGGGCGGCTGTGTCGGACGCGAGCCGTCGGATCGATGCCATGTCGGTCGTCGCCGAGGCGAGGCCGAGCGTGCCCGCGCCGAGCTCCGCCGCGACGGTCCGCGCCTTCTCGGCGGTCCGGCCCGAAACGGCGACCTTCGCGCCGTACTCGATGAGCGCCTGGGAGAGGGTGTGGCCGATGCCGCCGGTGCCCCCGGCGACGAGGGCGACCTGTCCGTCGAGATGGAAGAGGGTGCGCGCCATGGCGATTCTGTGCCTCCGTGGCCGGCCATGGTACCAGCGCCCATCAGGCGATCGCGCGTCTGTGCCCGCCGATGACTTCGCCGGTCTTCGATCTCCCTTACGCGCGCCGCAGGTCGCCCGCGTTCACAGTTGAGGAAGCCTATGACGCGCTGAAGGGCGCTTCAGGCTACTAAGGGTCACTCGGCGCGCTCGCGCCACGACGAACGCCGCGCGGAAGGGGCTCTCAGCATGATGGCGGAGGTCTCCGGAGCATCCGTTTGCACGAACGGCGGTGCGTTCGCACGCGGCCCCGTGGCGGGCCGCCTCGACCAGTCTGAGAAGGCGGGAGATTGAACCCAGAACGGGATCGCCCGGACACACGAAACCGGCTATTGAGGCTCAGGCTCAAGGCGCAAGTCCAGGTGGACCTGTCCATCGGCGGCGCGCTCAATATGGACGCTTAGCGGAATGCCAATCGAAGTCAGAAGCGCCACGTCCTGATGATGTTCTGGCGCGATTCTCCCGATGATGCTCCCCGCAACGATTACGGCGAGCGGGGCAGGATCGGGTTGACCGGGCTCCGGATCGATGTGAGCTTCGGCGTGGTCTGGCACGTCCTCGCGCGTCGAAATAGGAAGTTTCACGCTGTTGCCTTCGAGTACTTCGCTGACCAACCTGGCCTCGGGCGCGCGACCGTATTCGAGCAAGTCAAGGAGCTCAGTTGGTGACGCCTCAAAGCGTTGGCGCCACGCCGCAATGTCCTGATCGGTCAGCCATCCCCGAAGTGAGACGCCATCGTTCGGGCCATTGGACGCGACGAAGGCGCGCGCGACAGTGTTTGCCAGCCGGCGAGAGCGGACGCGCCCCAACATGAGCTCAAGTCCGTGGGCGGTGCTGACGCCGAAGTGCACCACGCCCGGCAGCTCGGCCGGTAGGCGCTGTTCTTGATCGAGATCATCAAGTTTGCGATTGACCCAGTCGATTACAATGCCCAGAGTCCACGGAAGATGATGTTCGAACACGCTCGCGACGAATTCCGCCAGCTGATTATAGCAATAGTCGCGGTCTCCGATCTCCGCGAGATACTTATCAGCCAACTCTTGCAGCTCAGCACCTGACAGCCAATCATTTACAAGCCCGTTCAGGTCGACTGCCAGGAACTCATTTCGCGGAGCATTGCGGCGGGCTTTGAATCCGCGTCGATCGTTCTCAGCCAAGCCAAGAATCGTGTCAATCCGGCCGTTCGCCAGTATGAGCCTTAGAGACTCATTGAGTCCACCGATAGCGGGCTGCGCCAGCCACGCTTCCAGGACCTCGTCCGCCAACGCGTCCAGCGCGACAGAGGACGGGATCGAGATTCCCGCACGAGCCCATCGACGACGTCTCTCTCCTGGCTGGGAGAGGAAGGCAGCGAAAGCGATGTCGGCTGCACGGATCAACTGGTTTCGTGCATCCTCGTGCAGCTGTTGCCAAGCGAGGGTGGCTCGAACGGCGTCGTGGACCGCATCCACTGTGGCCTGTCCCGCGAGTTCTTCAAGCGCGTCGGCGACGAACCAGATGTAACTAATGAATCCATCGGCAATCGTGCCACTGCTTGCTAGGACGGCATCCTGCCCTGCCTTCGTAGCAGCCTCAAATAGCGCGAGCGCCTCTAGCGCAGTCTCGGTAGCGAGTGTCGATCGGATATCGAGATCAGCCCCCGTTCGCTCAAGTTCAGAGAACATCTGTTCCTCGAATGACCGGCGCTCAACCAGAATCAGCCATCCTTCAGTTTCGCGTCCTGCACGGCCCGCTCGACCCATCGCGTTTAGCAACCTGGCTGGGCCGACTAACTCCACAAATCCGTCCGCGGTCCGGTAGCCTCTGTTGGCAACGATCACAGTCTTGAATGGAAGGTTGACGC
>CAZHZF010000132.1:0-5689 GCA_964536925.1 uncultured Dehalococcoidales bacterium
CGAGGTCCGGACCGATATCGTGACAGGTGATCCAGACGATGTTGACGGGCTGCCGCTCGGACATCCGGCGCATTATCGGCGACGGGCGGCCCGCCGCTCCGTCATACTGCTGCTCGAGGAACTCCCAGATGGCGCGTATCGTCGCGGTTCACGAGCTCGATCTCAAAGAAGGCGTCGATCGAACCGCCTTCGAGGCGGTCGTCCGCCGCGAGATCGCCGATCTCGGTCGGGCGATGCCGGGGCTGGTCGAGCGCCGTTTCCTCATCGGGTACAAGGCGGCCCGGCGGGGAGACTATGCGATGCTCTGGGTGTTCGAAAACCGCCAGGCGCTCGAAGCGCTGTTCGGCACCGATGTCGATCCGAAGCCGGGTCCGCCGGAGTTCGTCCGCTACGAGGCGGCGATCGGGCCCTTCCTCAGCGCGCCCCGCCCCGACCTGATCCGGTACACCGACTACGAGGAGATCGACGGCTACCCGTGAGCCCCATGCCCGTCAGGGACCCGGGCGCCGTATCGCCTGGCTCAGGCGATAGTCACGGACAGTCGAGGAGCGGAAGAACACCACGATCGCGATGACCACCGCGATCCCGGAGATCGCCGCTGCGATCGCGCGCGGGCCGACGAGATCGGCGCCGACCCCGGCGAAGAAGCTCCCCAGCGGCGAGAGGACCATGTTCAGCGTCACGATCGCGGTGACGCGCCCACGCATCTCATCCGGAATCGACAGCTGGAGCAGCGTCTGATTCGTCGTCAGATACACCATCTCGCAGGCCCCCGAGATGACGAGGAGGGGCAGCGCGACGAAGAGGGTCGGACTGAAGGCGAAGCCGATCAACGAGAGACCCGTCCCGAGGAGCGCGGCGAGTTGCACCACGCCGCGCCGCTCGAACTGGCCCAGCGAGGCGGTGAACACACCCCCGGCGATGCCACCCAGGCCGACCGCGGACATGAGCATCCCCAGCGTCTCCGGCCCGCCGTGGAAGACATCCTTGGCGAAGATCGGCGGCAGCGCGTTGTAGGTCGGGATGATGAAGAGGGGGAGCACCCACCCCATCATCAGGAACGTGCGGGTGGTCCGCTGGGTCGCGACGTACCCGAACCCCTCGCGGAGATTGCTCCACATCCCGCTGCTCCGTCGGCCGCCCGAGCGCGCCGGGAAACGGATCCAGAGCAAATTGAGCGCGATGAGCGCGTGGGCTACCGCCTGGATGAAGAAGTTGCCGGAGGGCCCAAACCAGAGGATGAGCCCACCGCCGATGGCCGGTCCCAGCGACCGCATCAGGCTCCAGCCGGTCTGCACCAGCGCCAGCGCGTTCGGAGCGATCCGGCGCGGCACGAGATCGAACACCGCCGTCTGCCGGAGTGGCATGTCGAAGGTCTGCGCGATACCGCCCAGGAATGCGAAGACGAAGAGATGCCAGATCTCGCCGCGGCCGATCGCCAGCAGGGCGCCGAGCGCCAGGGTGATCGCGAGTAGCCATCCCTGGATGCCCAGCATGAGCGGCCGTCGCGCGAAGCGGTCGATCGCAACCCCGGCCACGGGATTGAAGCTCAGCGATCCGGCCGAACGGGCGAGGTTGATCGACCCGAGGATGGTGCCGGAACCCGTCATGTCGTAGACGAGCCAGCCCAGCGTGACCTGCTGGATCCACTGCGAGGCGTTGGAGAGGGTGGTTCCCACGAGGAGAAAGCGGAAGTCCCGGATCGCCAGTGCGGCGAACGTCCCGCTCCGCTCGTCGGAGTCGCTTCGCGCCGGAACCACCGCGCCGCCCGCCATCGGGCGCTGACTCTACAGGGCGGCCCCCCGGGTCAGTGCTTTCGCTGACGCTGCCCTCCCCGCGCGCCGGGATAGTGAAGGGCGAACGGAGGTGCTTCCATGGAGCCGACCAGTCGTCGTCAGTACGTGACCGATGGCCTCATCGGCATCGGGTTCGGCCTCTTCTGCCTCGCGTTCGGGTGGTTCTTCTACTGGATCTTCGCCTCCGCGCCCGGTATGGGCGACCTGCCGTTCACGTGGTCGATGCGCAACCCGATCGCGGCCGGACTCACCCGCATCTTGCCGTGGGAAGTCCTGCAGATCTTCGCCCTGCTCTGCGCGCTCGTCGGCGTGCTGGGCGGGATCTTCTTCATCGGCGCGGGGTTCCAGAAGTGGATCCACCTGGCGACGCACTACCGCCAGGTCTCCGCGTTCGAGGAGCAGGTCCGCGTCGGGCGGGAGCACCGCGCCGCGCGCCAGGCCCGACTGAAGGCGCACGAGGCGAAGTCCGCCGAGCGGAAGCCGCACCAGGGAAATGGGGGCGAGGGGAAGACCGGAGATCGCGCCGCGTAATCCCGCCGGGCGAGATTCGGTCCGATAACCCCTGGGCGAAGATCTGGCCGGCCGGCGCGTTCTCAACACCGGTGCCTGTGCAGTAGTTCCCTCATATACTGCGTTCGTGGCGAGCACCAAAATGGTCTACGTGTCCCCCGATGCCCACCGCAAGCTCAAATTGATCGCCGCGCAGCGCGCGCTCCCGATCGGTGCGGTTGTTGCGGATCTGGTTGACCGCGAGATCGCCGACCTCGCCGCTCCCTGGACTGGCCCGAATGGTCTCCTGCTTCAGCAGCGCGTCCTGGCTCAGGTCTGGGACGATCCTGAACTGGATGTTTACGACGCCGATTGATTGCCGACGCGGAGATGTCGTTCTCGTGTCGTTCCCGTTCATCGCCGAAGGGGGGACGCACCGGAAGCTGAGGCCCGCACTGGTGGTACAGGCCGATCGGTATAACCACAGCCGCCGCGCGGTGATCATCGCCGCGATCACAAGCTCCCGCACCCACGCGCGGCTTCCGTGCAAGGTCGCCGTGGATCGTGAGAGCGTCGAAGGGCGCCTGGCTGGTCTTCGGCTCGATAGCCTGATCGACTGCCAGACGCTCGCGACGATCCCGAATACAGAGATCGTTCGCCGGCTGGGGACCTTCTCCACCACGCTGATGGCTCGCGTCGATGGTGCGCTCAAGGATGCGCTCGGTATGCCCTGAGCAATCTTCCCTTCATCGGCTCGTCTGATGGCGTCCGGGCAGTTCCGCTCACGCCGACGGTGGTTGGAGGGCCAGAGACTTTACGGGCGAGGAGAAGAACCCGGCTGTTAAGGCTCCACCTGGCCGGAGGCGCGCGCCGAGAGTTCGTTCCACGTCCCGGTCATCGCCGCGAGCGCCCGGTGGAGATCCGTGATCGGGGTCGCCAGCGCGTCGACCGCCGCCTTCGCCGCAGCGGGATCGCCCGTTGCGAGGGCGGTCTCCAGGGCGGGACCGATCGATCGGTGCTCGGCACCGCATGCCTGGGCGGCGGTGGCGACCGCCTCCACGCTGGCGAGGTGCGATTGCACCAGTGCCGCGTCGGCCCGCGCCGTCGGCAGACCAGGACTCACTGCCCGCGTACCGCCGTAGCGGGGCGGAAGGCGCCTGCCCTCCTCGCTCCACATCGTGTGGGTCGGTTCGACGTGCGGCGTGACGGAGAGGTAGATCGTCGCCGGGCGATCGCCGATCACCCGCAGGTGGTGCGGCTCGTCGACCAGCGCGTAGCAGGCCTGGCCGGCCGTGAGCGTCGCCTGACGACCCGCGATGTCGAATGCGATCTCGCCCTCGAGGACCAGGAAGATCTCGATCCCCAGGTCGTGGGTGTGCGACGTGGTGATCGTCCCCGGCTCGAGCCGCATGAACCGCGACCGGATCTGCGGCGTCACCAGGAAATTGATCAGATCGCGGCGGAAGTCGAAGACGGCCAGTTCCAGGGTGGTACCTCCCGACGAATCTTCCGCCATGGTGGCGCTCGGGAGGGTCCGGCGGGACAGTCCCGCCCGGCCTCCAGCGGCGGCGATGGCGACGAGCGCCAGACACCCCGCTCCCGCGGCCGCGGGAGATTGTGGGGCGAAGCGGAGGGTGAGGGCCTTCTCCGGTGATCGTCGGCCGGGAGCGACTGCATCGGCAATCAAGGCGGAGAGGCTGGCCCTCACCTCGACCCCTCTTCCGTCGCGGCGAGACAGGGAGTACCACGCAGCGCAGAGGACGGGAGAAGGGTGTCCTACAGCACGGTAGACGGGAGCGGTCGTGTTCCCCATCCTGGTTTAGCCGGAGAGGGGTACCGCCGGCGTCGGGCGGGCGCCGTGACGCGCGAGGGCCGGCGCGATCGGGCGAGGCCTAGAGTAGAGCGATGGAACGACCACCTCTCCCCGTCCTCGACTTTTCAGGCATCGGCCCGCCGGTCGGGCAGCGCTTCCCGGACATCGCGCTGCCGGATCAGAGCGGCACGCTGGTCGATCTCCATCGGGCGCGCGCGGGCCGCCGCGCGCTGGTGGTGGTGCACCGCAGCGCGCGCTGGTGACCCTACTGCAAGACCCAGCTCGTCGAGCTGGGAAAGCAGGCCGCGGCCCTGCGTGAGGCCGGCGTCGCCCTGTTCGCGATCAGCTACGACTCCGTCGAGGTGTTGCGCGGTTTCGCCGAGACACGCGGCATCGATTACCCGCTCCTGGCCGACGTCGGCAGTGTTGCCATCCGCCGCCTCGGCCTCTACAACGAGCATCGCGTGGCTCAGGCCGCCGCCCACGGCATCGCCAACCCGGCGCCCGATCAGGAGGGCATCGCCTACCCGGGGATCTTCGTGCTCGACGAGGCGGGTATCGTCGTCTCCCGCCAGTTCGAGCAGAGCTATCGGCCCCGTCCGTCGACCGCGGCCGTGCTCGAAACCCTGGGCCTCGCGTCGGCGGAGCGGGTCGTCGTCGCCCGGGGCGGTGCCGCGGAGGTCGAGATCCGCGCCGCGATGGTCGCGCCCCTCTACCGTCCCTACGAGATCGAGCGGATCTGGATCGATCTCGCGATCGGGCCAGGCCTGCACGTGTTCGGCTCGCCGATCCCGCCGGACTACACGCCGCTGCGGATCACGCTGAGCGGCGACGAGGCGCTGGTCGCGGGGGAGTGCGTCCTGCCCGCGCCCACGCCGTACACGATCGAGGGGCTGGACGATCGGCTCGTCATCCACGAGGGAAGGGTGTCCGGGCATCTCGACTTCCGGGTCGAGGGTGCGCGCGGCGACCTCACGCTCACGCTCACCTGCGCGTTCCAGGCCTGCTCCGACACCGTGTGCTACCCGCCGCGGCGGATCGAAATGCCCCTCGCGCTGACCTTCCAGCCCCTCATCCGGGACTGACCCACCGTGCCGCGCGGGCACGGACCCGCGATGTGCCGGAGCCTGGCGACGGCGCACGACGCGGGCGACGGCCCAGCCTTGCAGCGGTGAGGCGGGGCCGGGCTGAGCGGCCGCGATAGGCTCGGCGCGAGGTCTCCGCCAGTCCACGGGCCTTCCCGCCCGCCCTTCGCCCGGATGCGTGAGCCGCGTGGGCTCGGCTGGAGAGTCCCGCGATCGCCTTGCAGAAACCCGGACCGCACTCGAGGCGCGCGCGCACGCGAGAGGAGGATGACGCTTTCAGGCCATCTGGCGCATGACCTCCGCGAGCTTGGGCAACGGCTCCTGCCACAGCCAGTCGATCTCCAACCGAAGGCCCGGCAACAGCGGCGTCGCATACAGACCTCTCGCCCCACCGAGAATGAGTTGGTAGCGGCCATCCGGCCCCTGACGGTAGAACTCCGCCTGACGTCGATCGGGATCGACGATCCAGTACTCCGGGACCCCGGCCTTCTCGTATTCCCGGAACT
>CAZHZF010000133.1:0-5614 GCA_964536925.1 uncultured Dehalococcoidales bacterium
CAACCCTCGCCCGCCGCCGCGGGAGAGGGTGGAGCGAAGCGGAGGGTGAGGGTCCACCGCCGACCTGCGGCAGCCTCCTCGTCCAAGGACTGCGGCGTCCCGCCTACCTCCCCTTCAATGGCCACGATCGCGACCGGGCGGACAGACAACCCTCGCCCGCCGCCGCGGGAGAGGGTGGAGCGAAGCGGAGGGTGAGGGTCCGCCGTCCGGCGTGCCGGCAGCGCCCTCGTCCACGGACCGCGGGCGTCCTTCACCACCTGTGACACCGACAGGTCGGCCCTCACCCCCGCCCTCTCCCGCCGCGACGGGAGAGGGGGTATCACCGGCGCCGGCGTGCCAGCAGAGTCCTCGTCCAAGGGACCGCGGGCGTCCTTCACCACCTGTGACACCGATAGGTCGGCCCTCCCCCCCGCCCTCTCCCGCCGCGACGGAGAGGGCGCACCACCGCCGCCGGCGCCGCCGGCAGCGTCTCCGTCCAAGGACCGCGGGCGTCCCAACCGCCTCCACCGCCGGCGAGGCCGACACGCCCACCCCGCCGACTACTCGCGCGCGAGAGTCTCCTGCTCCTCGCAGAGGTGGGTGAGGAAGCGGAGCACCGCGCCAACCTCGCCCGGCGTCAGCCCGTCCAGCGCCCGCGCGATCGTCTCGCCGTAGCGGGCGAAGACGCGGTGGGCGGCCTGGTGCGCCCGCGGAGTCAGGCGCAGGCGGATCACCCGGCCATCCGCCTCGTCGCGCGCGCGCGCGAGCATTCCCGCCTGAACGAGTTCATCGGCGAGGCGAGTGCCGCGGCCGCGCGTTACCCCGAGCGCCGCGGCGAGGTCGCCGATGGTCGCGCCTTCGTGCTCGAACAGGTAGATCAGCGCGTGGACGTGGTGCGGCGCGTGCCCGGCGGCCTTCTGGCGATCCGCCGAACGCTGCATGGCGGTCCGGACGGCGATGATGTACCGGCCCAGGAGACGGTACGCCTCCCAGGTCGGGCCCGCGCCGGGCGAAATAGTTGACTCAGACACCAATCGCCCACTAAAGATACGGCACCCGCCGGGTCGGAGGCGCCCTTTGTTCCTGACCATCCTCTCCGTGCGCCGCCCGATCGCGGTGATCGCGATCTACCTCGCCGTCGCCATCGCCGGACTCATCACGCTGTTCTCGCTGCCGATCAATCTGTTCCCCAACGTCAACATTCCCGTCGTCACGATCGTCTCGACCTACCCCGGCGCGGGACCGGAGGAGGTCGAGGTCCAGGTCACCCGGCCGATCGAGGACGCGGTCGCTGGACTCAACGATATTGACATCCTCACGAGCACCTCGGCGGAGGGCCTCTCCACGGTCGTCATTCAGTTCACCGAACGGGCGAACCCCGATCTCATCGGCACCGATGTCGAGCGCCGCGTGAACCAGATCGCGGCGCGCCTGCCCTCCGACGTCGACCGCCCGACGGTGACGAAGATCGACTTCGATCAGGCGCCGGCGATCGTCCTCGGCATCACCGGACCGACGCTGGCACCGGAGGAGCTGTACCGTATTGCCGACGAACTGGTCCGCCCCGAGCTGGAGCGACTCAATGGCGTCGCCCAGGTCGCGATCGTGGGCGGCCGCCAGCAGGAAGTACGGGTCGAGGCCGATCCCGAGCGGCTCCGCGCGCGCGGCATCTCGCTGGCGCAGATCCAGGGCTCGCTCGCCGCGGCCAACCTCAACATCCCCAGCGGCAGCATCAGCCAGGGCGGGCGGGCCTACAGCCTGCGTCTCTACGGCCTCGCCGCGACCCCGGAGGATCTCGGTCGCGTCGTCATCGGCGGTACGCAGAGCGCGCCCATCCGCCTGGCGGATGTCGCCTCGGTCCGCCTCGCCGCGCGCGATGAGACGCAGATCAGCCGCGTCAACCGCGAGCCCGCGGTCGTCCTCCGCATCACCAAGCAGGGCGGCGCCAACCTGACCGACGTGGTCGATCGGGTGCGCGCGGAGTTGCCCACCATCCGCCGGCTCGTGCCGGCGGAGAGCGCCGTGACTGTCGTCCAGGATGTGAGCGTTTCGATCCGCACCTCGCTCGCCGGGGTGCGCGACGAACTGATCTTCGCCGTCTTCCTCACCTCGCTCGTCCTGTTGCTGTTCCTCCATCGCCTTCGGGTGTCGCTCATCGTGCTGATGTCGATCCCGACCACGCTTCTCGCCACGCTGCTCGTGATGCAGCAACTCAACTTCAGCCTCAACCTCCTCAGTGCGCTCGGCCTCACGCTCACGATCGGCATCCTCGTCGACGATTCCATCGTGGTGCTGGAGAACATCCTCCGCCACCGGGCGATGGGGGAGGAGCCGTTCGAGGCGGCGATCAACGGTCGGCGCGAGATCGGCCTCGCCGCGGTCGCGATCACGCTGGTCGATGTCGTCGTCTTCGCGCCGGTCGGCCTCGTCAGCGGGCAGATCGGCGGATTCTTCCGCGAGTTCGGCTTCACGATCGCGGCCGCGACCCTCATCTCGCTCATCGTCTCCTTCACGCTCACGCCCATGCTCGCGGCGCGGCTGCTGGGGCGGGAATCGGGCGAGGGCGCCGATGCGCTCTGGGGGTTCGCCGCGCGCTGGGATGCCTGGTTCGCGCGCCTGGAGCGGTTCTACCGGCGGACCCTGAACTGGAGCCTCGATCACCGCTGGGTGGTCGTTCTCGGCGCGCTCCTCAGCCTGCTCTTCGGCATCGGTCTCATCACGACCGGTCGGGTGCCGAACGAGTTCTTCCCGCGTGACGATCAGGGCATCTTCACCATCTCGACCGAGATGCCGCCGGGCACCTCGCTCGCCCGGCACGACGAGGTGATGCGGGAGATCGAGGCCCGGCTCTTCGAGTTCGAGGAGATCGAGACCGTCGCCACCAGCATCGGCGGCGGCGGCGCGGTAACGGGCTTCGTGATCGGCGGCGGCGGCCAGGCGCGCTTCGGCAGCCTCGCGGTGGAACTGCGGCCGAAGGAGACCGGCCGGCGCGACGTCTACGAGGTGACCGAGGACCTCCGGCACCGTCTGGCGACCGTGCCGGGAGTCATCACGCGCATCGCGGTCCAGAACGCCGGTGGCGCCGGGCAGCCGGTATCGGTCCGCGTGCAGGGACCGGAGGCGGAGCGCCTGCAGACGCTCGCGCTGGAGGTCGACGCCGCGCTCCGACGGGTGGACGGCCTGCGGGACATCACCAACAGCGCCGGGATCGGCGCGCCGGAACTGCGGATCCGCATCGATCGAGAGCGCGCCGCCGACCTGGGGATCACCAGCGCGGCGGTCGGCCAGGCGCTGCGCACCGCCTACACCGGATCGGTCGTGACCCGCTTCCGTCGGCCGGATGGGCGGCTCATCGACGTCCGCCTCGTGGCGCCCACCCTGCTGCGGGATCGCACCGATCTCGTGCGCGACCTGCCGCTGCAGACCACCAGCGGGGGCTCGGTCCGTCTCGGCCAGGTCGCGACGATCGAGGAGGTCTCCGGTCCCTCGCAGATCTCGCGGCGCGAGCGAGAGCGGGTGATCACCGTCAGCGCCGGGCTCGATCCGGCCTACAACCTGGGGGAGATCTCGCCGCTCGTCCGCGCGGCCGTGGCGGCGGTTCCCAAGCCACCCGGCTACTCGCTCACCGTGGGCGGCGCGGTCGAGCAGCAGAACCAGGGGTTCGGGCAACTCTTCACCGCGCTGGGCGCCTCGATCGTCCTCGCCTACCTGCTGATGACGATCCTCTACTCCTCCTTCTCACAGCCCTTCGTGATCCTCTTCGCGCTGCCGGTCGCGATCGGCGGGGCGATCGGCGCGCTCTGGATCCTCGGCTACAGCTTCAACATCTTCGCGCTCATCGGCCTCATCCTCCTCGTGGGCCTGGCGATCAAGAACGGCATCCTCCTCGTCGACCGGACGAACACCAACCGCCAGCGCGGCCTGAACGCGCGGGCGGCGCTCCTGGAGGCCGGGCCCACCCGGCTGCGGCCGATCCTGATGACGAGCCTCACCATCTCGGTGGCGCTCTCCCCGTCGGCGTTCCAGATCGGCGAGGGGGCGGAACTGCGGGCGCCGCTCGCCGCGGTCGTCCTGGGCGGCGTGATCAGTTCGACCGCGCTGACGCTGCTCCTCGTTCCGGTCGTCTACAGCCTGATGGAGAGCGCCCAGCGCTGGCTGGGACGGCGACTCGGGCGACGGGGAGGACACGACGATCCGCCGCATGCGCCCGAGCCGGTGTTGCGCCCCGAGCCGACGACCGCCGCCGACTGACGATCAGCCCACCGCGGCGCTCTCCTCGGCCGGGCGCGGCGCGCGCGACGACCGCCAGTTCGCGATGAGGAGCAGGATGACGCCGGCCTCGATCTGCAGGTCGGCGACGTTGAAGATGCCGCTCCGCAGCCAGCCGATCCCCACGTTCATGAAGTCGATCACGACGTTGCCGTACATCACCCGATCGGCCCAGTTGCTGAATCCGCCGCCGAGGATGAGCGCGATGCCGACCACGCTGGAGACCTTCGGACTCTCCGCGCGCAGGACATAGACGGTCAGCCAGGAGAGGAGTGCGCCGACGCCCACGACGAAGACCGCGAAACGCACCTCCTCGCCGAGCGTGCCGCCCAGGCCGAGGAAGCTGCCCTGGTTGAGCGCGAACTGGAGCCGAAAGAGGTCATCGAGGTAGATCCGGGGTGGTTCGTCGCGCAGGTAGGTCGCGGCGAGCCATTTCGTCCCCTGATCGAGGAGGAGGCACGCCGCGACGATGCCGAGGAGGAGCGGGAGCCTGCCGGCGCGGGTCACGCCCGGGAGGGTCGCGTTGGGCCGATCACCGGCGCTTGATGCTGATCTTCGGCACACTCACCTTCGGCGCACTGACCTTGGGGGCGCTCACCTTTGGGGCGCTCGCTTTGGGCGCGCTGCCGCCGCTGGAGGTGCTCACCGAGGGGATGCCGCTCGACGGCCGGTTCACGCCGGTGGTGGAGGCATCGGCGCGGAACGAGCCGCTCTTGTTGAGCGCAGCGCTGCCGGAGCCGGTTCCGCCGCTCTGGCCGCTGACCGAGGCGCCGCTCGTCGCGGCCCGGTTCGTCGCCGCGTTGCCGCCGCCGGCGCCGCCCGTCTGGCCGGACACGGCGTCGCTCACCGGCGCTCGGCCGCGGCTGGTCGAACTCGTGCTGCCCTGGATCGTGTCGCCGCGATCGAACCGATCGGTGGGCGGGTAACGGTAGACCGGCTGGCGCGACTCCGGCGACGTGGGCGCCTGGTTCACGACCACCGGCCCGCGGGAGAGCATCTGCCCGGCGAGGAAGGGGAACCAGAAGGAGCTGAAGTTCCCCTGCTCGTCGCGCCCCTCGACGGTGACCGGTTCCGCCTGCTTCAGGCGCAGGATCGCCTCTTTGTTCGCGGTGATCTCGAGGGCGTTGGCCTCGGCGAGTTGCAGCTTGATGTCGTCGGTGCGGGCGCGGGTCAGCGTGCCGGCGGCATCGGCCCAGAGGAACGAGTAGGCATCGCCGTCGTAGGTGATCGAGTTCTCCTTGATCTGGTAGGTGCCGGGCGCGGCCGGCAGCCCGCTCGACCCCGAGCACGCCACGAGCGTGAACGCGGCCAGGAGAAGGAGGACGAAACCCCATCGTCGGACCATGGTCATGAGTATGGCCCCGGC
>CAZHZF010000134.1:0-2261 GCA_964536925.1 uncultured Dehalococcoidales bacterium
GGGCAGGGTGCGCAAATTGCCTGTGACAACGCCTCGAGCGACGCGTTCTTCATCGATGAGCGTCCCATCCGGTGACGGTCACGCGGGCGCGGCCGCGCCACGGACTCTGGACCCACGGAGACCAGATGCTTGAAACCTGTGTCGAGAACGCGGAGGCGGCGATTGTCGACGCCGCGATCGGTGGGGATATCCACGCGTTCGGCAGGCTGTACGACCGGCACCTGGATCGAATCTACCGCCACATCTACTACCGGATTGGCAATCGCAGTGACGCCGAGGACATCACCCAGCAGGTCTTCCTCCAGGCGTGGACGGCAATAGGCCGTTACCGACGGACCGACGTACCATTCGTCGTCTGGCTGCTCGCAATCGCAAACAATAAGATCATAGAGTACTACAGACGCAGTAAAGTCGCTGCGTCCCATCAGAACCTGGAGATCGCTCACGATCGTTGTGAGTCGAATCCTGAGAACGAAGTGCTCGCCAGATACGAAAGAGAGACTGTTCGTCGTGCGATCACGAGACTGAAACCGGAGCAGCAGTTTGTCCTCAACATGAGATTCGTCGAGAATATCAGCTATGAAACTCTCGCGACGTCCCTGGGAAAGACCGAAGGAAACGTCAGAACCATTCAGTATCGTGCGCTGCTCGAGCTCAGGCGAATACTGAATCACTCGATGTGAGGCATTCGATGAACAGAGTGGGCGCGGATCAGATCGCCGAACTGCTGGACTCCGTCGAGTCCAGGTCTATGACGATCGACGAATGCTGTGCTATTTACCCGGCGGACGCCGATGAGCTCCGCGATATCTTCTCGATTGTGCGCTCTATTTCACCCAGATCTACGATGGGCCCGACGGCGGAGTTTCGGTCGACGTCTCGACGAGCGCTGCTCGAAACCATCTTTCGCGAACAGGCTGTGACGGAGCGCGATCTGGCGCGTTCTTCCTGGTGGAATCTGCGGATTCTACCGATGAGGAGGTTCACGAGCATGTCAGCAGTCATCGTCGCGCTGGTCGTTACCCTGGCCTCGGCGAGTGGAGGCGTCGTTCTCGCTGCGCAGGACTCTCTGCCAGGCGATGCCCTGTATCGGGTGAAGACATCGGTTGAGGGTATCCGTGTGGCAATAGCCGGGGAGGGTGAGGCGAGGGCGGAACTCGAGATGGAGCGCGCGATTCAGCGCCTGGAAGAAGCACGCAGGGCCGCGCGGGCCGGTCGCGAGGATGCCGTTCATCTCGCCACACGCGCGGCAATCGCACAGATCGTTGACGCCGACCTGTGCCTCGGTTTCCCCGCAGATTCGGAGATCGAAGCCGCGGGGAAGATGGCGGCGAATCTCAAGGTCAGGATCGCTCAGGTGCGAGCCCGGCTGGTCGCCGCGATCGAGCAGTCGACCGATCAGGCGCGCGGCGCACTGCGTGAGGCCGCGGAGAAGGCCTGCGCCGGTCTTGCGAACGCCTCAGCGCGCGCTGCGACCAGGGTGGACGCGGCGGATCGTCGGGCTCTGAGTCCCGCTCGTGCGCCAGGGATCCCGGCGCACGCGACGGCAGCCACGGAGGTCGGCGTGGATGGTTCCGCGCGCCTCGAGCGTGGTCCCGCCGCGCGCGGCCGTGCTGATGCCAGCGTGCGGTCGGAGGTCGCGGTCACGGCTCACGAGGATCAGGCCGAAGAGCCTGAGGCTACTGGTGACGGCCGACGCGAGGATCTGGCGGCCCGGCTGCGCGCGAACCTGGAACGGGTCCAGGCGAGGCTGGCAGAAGTGATCGAGAGGGCGCCCGCCCAGGCGGAAGGTGCACTGACCGAGGCCGAGGCGCGTGTTGGCGGTGGCCTGCGGACCGCGATCGGTCGCACCGAGGATCGCCCTGACCGGGGCGAGCACCGCCCGCCTGACACGCCGCGTGGGGAGGCGACCGCGACCCCCGCGCCCGCGTCCACGGCCGTCGCGGAGATCGAAGCCAGAAGTCGCGTCGAGACCTCATTCTCTGTCCGTGGCGAACGGCAGCCAGGATCGGACGGCGCGCCGACAGCCCCGACCTCGGCGCCTCCGGCGGCCGGCCCCGGCGCTGGCGGCGCAGCGCGAGCCGACGCCACGGCGTCGGTGGAAGTCTCGGCTGGCGTTCCCCCAGTCGTCTCGCGTCAGCCGCAATCCGCCCAGTCGGCACCGCTCATCAGGTCAGGCGATCTGCGGCCCGGCCGCTGATCCAGACCCGCCGTCACCGCGCGAGAGGGGGGCAGCCACCCGCTGCCTCCCCCTCGCCATC
>CAZHZF010000134.1:2361-5321 GCA_964536925.1 uncultured Dehalococcoidales bacterium
CGCTCGCGCCCTCTCCACGCGAATCGCTCTGGCCACGTCGGGCCGGCGAAGCGAGGTCCGCGCGGCGCGGTTCGAGGTAGCGAGTTACCGCTCCGTCACTTCGATCCGGTTCTCCTCCGGGTCGCGGAAGAAGACGAGCCGCATCTTCTGCCCGTTGGGCAGCGTCGTCTCGCGGACACCGGTCCCTTCGAGCGCGACCCCGGCCGCCTGGACGCTGGCGACGATCTCATCCAGGTTCGCGACCGAGAAGCCGATGTGGTCGAGCACGCCCTTCTCGGCGGTGTCCTGCGTCTCGGCGCGGACGAGCTGGATGCCGTCGAGCCAGACCGAGTTCGGGCGGGCCGGATCGCCGCCGATCCGCTGGACGTTGAGGCCCATCACGTCGCGGTAGAAGGCGAGCGCCCTCTCGAGGTCGCGCACGCGGAGCGCGGTGTGCAGGTAATCGGGGACGATGCGTGCTTTCACTGTCATGGCGGCAGTATATGCTCCGCCCCACGTCGCCTCGGGCACCGACCCGATCGCCCTGCGACGCGTCGGGTGGAGGTGCGGTGCCGATCGAGATCGCGCTCATGGTCGAGGGGCAGGATGGCCTGAACTGGCCGCGGTGGATGGCGATCGCCCGGGCGGCCGAGGAGGGTGGGTTCGCCGGCCTCTATCGCTCCGACCACTTCGTCACCCACAACGGCCCGCGCAAGGACGCGCTGGAGACCTGGGCCTCCCTCACCTGGCTCGCGAGCCACACGCGGCGAATTGAGTTCGGCCCGCTCGTCTCTCCCATCTCGCTGCGCCACCCGGTCGTCCTCGCGCTCACCGCCGCGGCCCTCGACGACCTCTCCGGCGGCCGTCTGCAACTCGGCCTGGGAACCGGATGGCAGGAGCGGGAGCACCGGATGTTCGGCTTCGATCTGCCAGCGCTCCGACAGCGGTTCGACCGGTTTGCCGAGGCGCTGGAGGTCATCACCGGCCTGCTGCGATCGAACGATCCGGTCACCCGTTCCGGCGCAACCTACCACCTCGAGGATGCCGCGCTGACGCCCCGGCCGGCCCGCGCCGGAGGACCGCCGATCGTCATCGGCGGCAAGGGCCCGCGGCGGACGCTGCCGCTCATCGCCCGTTATGGCGACGAGTGGAACAGCACCGGCGTGAACGTGGCCGAGTTCCGCGAACTGGGCGAGGTGCTCGACGATCTGCTCCGCGCCGAGGGGCGCGATCCGCGATCGGTCCGCCGCTCGCTCATGACCACTGTCGTGTGGGGCGCGGACGAGGCGGATCTGGCCCGTCGGCTGGGGGATCGCGACGCGCGGGAGATGTACGCGCGAAACCGCTTCGTCGGGACCACGGAGCGGATCGTCGATCAACTCCGGCCGTGGGAGGAGTCCGGCCTCGATCGGGTCATGCTGCGCTGGGAGAACTTCGACGATGCCGAGGGGATGCGACGGATGGGCGAGGCACTGAACCGGGCGCTGGGGCGATGAGCGTGGGCGGGTTGAAGGTCGGATTCTGCGTCCCACCTTTCGCGATGCCAGGGGCAGCGTTCTTCCGCACGCCGGGCTGGACCGATTTGGACGGCCGGCTCGCCGTGGATGCCGCCGTCGAGGCCGAACGGCTCGGCTACGACGCGCTGTGGATGGCCGATCACATCATGCACGGGCACGATGGCGCGATCCTGGAGGGCTGGACCGCGCTGAGCGTCATCGCCGGGCGGACTTCCCGCGCCCGCCTGGGTACGATCCATCTGGCCCAGGCGTTCCGCCACCCCGGCCTGATCGCCAAGATGGTGGCCACGCTCGACCATCTCAGCGGCGGACGGGTCAACCTCTTCTACGACTGGGGGTTCGTCGATCGCGAACTCGACGCCTACGGGATGGAGCGGCCGACCCCGGGCGAGATCGCCGCGCGGGTCGACGACGGCGTCGGCCTCATCCGCGCGCTCTGGGAGGGCGAAGGACCCGTCGACTACCAGGGACCGCTCTTCTCCACGACGGGGGCGATCTGCCGGCCCGCGCCGGTCCAGAAGCCCATGCCCATCTGGCTCGGTGAGGCGCGCGACGATGCGTGGTGCGATGTCGTGGCGCGGCGGGCCGACGGGTGGAACACCGCGCCAGTCAGTCCGGCGCGCCTCCAGGAGAAGCTCGGCCGCGTGCACGCCGCCTGCGATCGGGCCGGCCGGGACCGGGCCTCGCTGCCCGTCTCGTTGGAGATCCAGATCCTCGTGGCGCCCACCGAACGCGAGGTGGGGGACCGCCTGCGCGCGATCGCCGCGCTGGCCGATCCGACCGGGCGCCAGGCCCACCCGGGTGCGGCCGCGTGGCTCGCCCGCGGCACGGGGTCGCCCGCCGACACGATCGACGACTGGCTCATCGGCACGCCGGCGCTGGTGCGGAACCAGATCGCTACCTACGGCGCGCTCGGCGTCGAGGAGTTGATGCTCTGGTTCATCGACTTCCCGTCGCTGGAGGGGATGCGCCTCTTCGCCCGCGAGATCCTTCCGGAGGTACAGCGATGACCGCGCGACCCCGCGTGCTCCTCTGCACCGCGACCCGCATCCGCGAGCGGTACGTTACCGAGCCGGATCTGGCCCGGCTGAGAGCGTTCGCCGACTTCTCGTTTGTCGCCTCGGAGGGCACGCAGCGCCCCGGCGGGACGGGGTGGGAATGGGGCGGCCCCAGCGAGGATCCGGCCGACCGCGCTGGTCTCGTCGCCGCGATCGGAGAGGCCGAGGCGCTGATCGTCTGTCACGGCGCACCGCGCGTCGATGAGGAGATCCTCGCCGCGGCGCCGCGCCTGCGTCTCATCGGCGAACTGGAGGGGGACCGGTTCGCGAACCGGATCGACGTCGCGGCCGCGGCCGCGCGGGGCCACCGGCTGCGAGATACGACGCCTGGGTCCAGTCGGCCCGTCCCCGAGTGGGCGCTCGGCCTCAACCACGTCGGCCTGCGGAACGCCGGGGCGCACTTCCG
>CAZHZF010000135.1:0-5265 GCA_964536925.1 uncultured Dehalococcoidales bacterium
ACGCTGGTCACGCTCGATCGCGCGATGCGGGATCGCGCCGCGCCATACGTGGACACCGTCGCACCGGACGAGATCGTCTGAGGACCTGCCTCAGCCTGGTGTCGGTCACGAAGGATCGAGACGCGCCAGGGTTGCCGCGGCGAACTCCTCGGGAAACGTCACACCGTGCGTGGCGCAGAGGCGGCGGGCGCGGGGAAGGAAGTCCGCCGCGATCGCGTGGTTGAGCGCACCCACGGCGGGGATGGTCGGACGGTACGGTCCGAGCGCGTCCAGGATCGCCCGCTGCTCGGTCGTGAGCAGCGGATTCACCCGTTTGACGCCGCGCGCCCCGACCGCGTTCTCCAGCAGCATCAGGTCGACGAGCATCCGCTTCAGGAGGAGCGCACCCTCGAGCGCCACGTGACCCTCGTCGCGGGCGGCCACGACAGGGAAGAGGCCCAGGACGCGGAGGAACTCCTCCACGAGGAAGGCGAGGCGATTGCCGGCAGGGGGCACGGCCGCGCGGATCGACGCGCCGAGGTCCTGGGGGTCGTACAGGGCGAGCGTCGGGCCTGCTTCCCACCGTTCCAGGTCGCTGGCCCGGTGGAAAACGAGGTCGTAGCGGCGCCAGTCTCGGTCGACGACCGTGACGATCGGCGTCGGTCCGGGGAGACGACGGCGCAGGAAGGTTGGCCCGACGGCGTCGACGAGATCGCTCCAGGCGGCGGCAAGGGAATCGAATCGGTCGTCCCGCGCCACGAGGTGGAGATCGATGTCGGCGTGTTCGTCACCATCGCCCCGCGCCAGGCTGCCGCTGAGCAGCAGCGCCGCCACCCGGTCGTCGCGCCGCAGGATCGCGATCAGGCGCTCCAGAAGCGGTCGGTGCGCGGGGGATAGCGACGCCGGGATCCGCGCCGGCTCGCTCAATCGACGAACGGACGCAGGAATCGCTCTGCCGCGCGAAGACCGTCGAGCGTCCGATCGACGTCGTCGCGCCAGCCGAAGGTGTCGTCCTCGTGCTCGACCGCGAGCACGCCGTCGTAGCCGATCTCTCGCAGCGTACCCAGGTAGCGTCCCCATTCCACCACGCCGCGCCCGGGCAGGGTGTAGCGCCACCACCCGGTATCGCCGCCGACCGCGCGCTGGCCAAACGCGGGCCCGCCGTACCCGCCCTCGTAGATCCCCTCTGGAATCACCTCGGTGTCTTTGGCGTGCGCGTAGTAGACGCGATCGGCGAACTCCCGTAACGCGCGCAGGTAGTCGATGCCCAGGACGACGAGGTGCGAGGGGTCGAAACAGAGACCGAGCGCCGGAGAGGGGATCGCCGCGAACAGGCGGCGCCAGTTCCGCGGCCCAATCGCGAAGTTGCGTCCGCGACCGTGGTAATGCTCGATGACGAGGCGCACTCCGGCGCGCTCGGCATGCGCGCAGACCGGTCCCAGCGCGGCGCGCGCATATCCGAGCGTCGCATCGTCGTCGGCTCCTTCGGGTCGGGCATGACCGATATGCGCCAGCGCGATGCCGGTTGCCGCCACGGCGTCGATGCGCGCGATCGCCTGTTCGACGTGCCGCTCACGGACCGCCGCGTCGGCGACGAACAGATCGGGCATTCCGCCGGCCGATGCCGGGATGAGTCCGTGCGCTCGCGCCACGTCCGCACCGTCCGCCCGTGAGGCAGGCACATCGACCGCGGCGTAGCCGTTCTCCCGCGCGAAGGCGCAGATCCGTTCGAACGGCGCCCGGCCGTTCAGCACCCCCGCCAGGACGATCCCCAGTTTCACGATCAGCCTCCCCGTGGTGTCGCCCGCAACCGCGTGCGGAGCCGGGCCAGATGCGCGATCACACGATCCTCCCGATCGTCGGCCCGCGCATCGGGGATCGCGCCCCGCGCCTCGAGCGAGCGGACGATCTCGCCGACGCGATCGGCCAGACGGATCCGGGGTCGGAATTCGGGGATGTCGCGCTCGATCCTGCTCGTGTCGTAGATGCGATTCCACCGTGACTCGACGGCGAGCAGATCGGTCATGTCGGGCAAGGCCTCGATGAGTGTGTCGGCGGGCGCGTCGACGTAACGCGCCGTCACGCCGAGTCCTTCGGCGACCGCGTCGTGGTACTGCCGCCACGTCGCGTATCCGGGCCGGGTGAGGATGTAGCGCTGGCCGAGGCACCGCGACCGATCCAGCGCCGCGGCGTAGGCGACCCCCGCATCGTCGGCGTGGCATTCCGACCAGATCAGTTCGCCATCGTGAGTGTGGAGGAGTGGCAGGCCGCGACGGAGCCGATCGAGCCAGCCGTTGCCCCGACCCAGCTGGCGCAGGAGCGTCTGCTGATAGCCCCAGGTCTGGGCGGGCAGGAAGGTCGTGACCGCGAAGTCGCCGCGTCGATGGGCCGCCGCCAGGATCGCGTCCGCCTCGACCTTGCCTCGCGCGTACGGCGTCACGGGATTCGCGGGCGAGTCCTCGTTCGTTGGCACCTCGCGCAGGGCACCGCCGAACGTGGCGACGGTCGAGGTGTGGATGACCTGCCGCACGCCTTGAAACGCCCGCACGTCGCTCTCGGCATCTGCCGCCGTGTAGCAGATCATGTCGATGGCGACATCGAAGCGTTCGGCACGGATCCGCGCCTCGAAGTCGGCCCGCTCGTGTCGATCGCCGCGCAGAACGCGCACGCCGGCGGGAGTCTCCGCCTCGGTGAGGCCGCGGTTGAAGAAGGTAATGGCGTGGCCCGCGGCGAGAAGAGCCTTCGTGATGCCCCGGCTGATGTTGCCGGTGCCTCCGACGATGAGGACGCGCATCGGCCCGGCATCTTATAGGGTTGGTGCGGTGGATTTCGCACCGCTCCGCCTCAGTGCCGACGCACGCTACCTCGTCGATGGGGCAGGTGCGCCGTTCTTCTTCTTCGCCGACACGGCCTGGTCCATCGTGTGGAAGGGGAAACCCGAGGAGTGGGGGACCTACCTCGACCGCCGCGTCGGGCAGGGGTTCAGCGTGGCGCAGGTCAATCTCCTCCCCTGGCGGTGGCACCTCACCGATGTCGAGGGCAATCTGCCGTTCGTGGATGGCGATCCGGATCGGCCAAACGAGGCGTACTTCGCGCGGTTCGACCGCTTCCTGGCGATGGCGAGCGAACGCGGCCTGGTGACGTGTCTGATGATCCTGTGGGGCGGCCCGCGTCCGAACCTTCCGGCGATCCGCTTCACCATTGCCCAGGCGGTGTCGTTCGCGCGCTACGCGGTCGCACGGTTTGGCCGACACCGGATGATCTGGAGTCTCTCCGGCGACGCGGAGTACGCGCGCGAGATCGAGAAATGGGACGCAGTCGGCGCGGCGGTCGAGGCCGCGGACGTCTACGGCCACCCGACGACGAACCACCTGCCTCCCTCGATGAACTGGCGGTTTCTGCACCACGACGCGTCGTGGCACGACTTCCATATGGCCCAGACCGGACATCGCCGGGGCGCGATCGGCGACATCGCCGCGCTCCCGGCCGCGTATCACCGGCTGCCGCCCTCACTTGCCCCGAACACGCCATCCACGGCCGCGGGCAAGGCGTTCGTCAATGGCGAACCGTGGTACGAGGCGCACCCTTCGCGCGACGTGCGGGAGATCTACGGCCCGGCGTTCGATGCTTACGACGCGCGCTTCGCGCTGTGGGTCAGCGTGCTGAACGGCGCGACGATGGGGCACACCTATGGAGCCCAGGGCATCTGGAACTGGAAGCGCCCGGGCGATGACGAGGAGGAGATGGCCGGTCCGCAGATCGGGCCTCTGTGGCACGAGGCGCTCGCGCTGGAGGGCGCCGCGCACTGCGGCCATGCGGTCCGCCTGCTCCGGGACCTGCCCTGGTGGCGGCTGCAGCCGGCGCCGGAACGGGTGCGCCAGGATCCCGCGCCGCCGCCAGATCACCGGCCCGCCTGCGCGCGCTGCCCGGGAGAACTATCGGTCATCTATCTCCCGACCGGCGCCTCCCGCCTGACCGTGCTCGGCCTGGAAGAAGGTGCCTGGCGCGCTGCCTGGTTCGATCCGCGCCTCGGTGTGAGCCATGCCCTCGGCGCGGCCGCGGCGGACGAGACCGGGCGCTGGGCCGCGCCGCCGGCACCGAACGGCGCCGACTGGGTGTTGTTGCTGCGGCGCGAGTAGCGCTGGCTCCGCTCCCCAGGGCCGTCCGCGCCCAAAACGGCGACACCGGCGGACCGCCCTGTAAGATGCACGGGAGGCCACGTCGCGAGGGGAACACGAACGCGGCCCGGGCAGCGTGGTCCGATGCGGGTTGGCTTTCCGGTGCTGGTGCGTTGTGATCTGATATCCGACCGTTCGAGGTCGTGGTCCGCAAGGCCGGAGTTTTAAAACGGTGGGCTGGCGGGAACTGCGGATCGTGGGACCTCCGCTGCTCTTCGCCCTCGTCCTGATCATCGGCATGGTCTACGGGGCGTTTGCCGGGCGCGATTCGTCAACGGACTGGAAATCGCGCCTGGCTGCGGGTTCGTGGAAGTTGAACTCAGATCTCGTCGCCATTCTTTCCGAGATCGACGACGAGACAGAGGTGGATGTCGTCATCGCTATGGTGAATCCGGAGCCTGACCGCGGCGTACAGCTCGAACGAGAGGTGGCGGCGACAATGGTTGCGCTACGCCCGGAGGCGACGATGTACGTGCGGACCGATGGGTGGGAACCTAATGTCGACGCTCTCCGTCGTCTACCCATGGGCGAGGATCTGCGCCTCCTTCGAATTCGTATTCTTGATGAGATTCACCGGCGCGAGAGCGAAGCGCTCAACCACGCGCTGTACGAGGAACTGCGCGAGAAGGGCGAGACAGTTCGATCGCGCCGAGACAGCCGCTTGGGAATAAACGCGATACTGTCCAAGCGCACGATCCTGGCCCTCGCCGGCCGAGACGACATTCAGAGGATCTCGCTTGCTGTAACGGCGGTAATCATGAAACCCAGCACGGTCCTACCGGAGGCACCGGCGCCGCTTCTGAAGTCCAACGTGACACCAGTCCTCTTACCGTCATCGTCACAGTACCCTGTGCCACCCGCGGTCCGACCCATTCCGATGTCGTTACCATCACCGTACCCCGTGCAGCCCGTGGTCCGGTCGACTCCTGCGCCGGTGGCGTACCCGACGCTACCGGCCGTCGTGGTGCCAGCCAGATAGTTGAGCCGATCTGTGGTGTCCGGCTAAGGATGGCAACTGAATAGGCATATACCGCCCTTCCGCGACCCGTGTCATCCCGCTCAGACTACCATCGCCACGTCATATGGCGCTTCCGGACACACTCGCCGC
>CAZHZF010000136.1:0-5216 GCA_964536925.1 uncultured Dehalococcoidales bacterium
GGTCTCGTTCCCGCCATCGTCGTCGCCGAACTCACCTATCTGTTCATGAAGCGCAACGATTCCCGGACCGCCGCGTCGGTCCTGAGCCTGATCGATCGGGCGCCATCGCTGCGCTTCGAGCCGGTCACGCGCGCGCACGTCCTGGCCTTCGACCGCCTCGGCGACATCCCCGAGATGCACGATCGGTTCATCGCCGCGGTCGGCCTCGTTCACGACGCGCCGATCGTCACCCGCGACGCGGCGATCCGCGCGAGCCGGGCGGTGCGGAGCGTCTGGGACTGACCGCGGCGAGCTACCGCGCCAGGGCGGCGAGCCGATCCGCGAGGTTGTGCGCGCCCACCAGACGCAGCGCGGCGGCGCCGGCCGCCCAGTCCGGCGGACCCGTGGGCGGCAGGGTCACCGCGGCGTCGCTCCGCATGCGGGCGATCTCGCGGTAGGTCATCGCCAACGCCGTTTCGGCCGGGTTGGCGCGCGCCCCCATCACCCCCTCCAGCGTGCCGTGCCGCAGGAGCAGCGCCGCGGCCGCCTTCGGCCCCACGCCGCGCAGGCCGGGAATCCGATCGGAACTGTCACCCGCGAGCGCCTTGTAGTCCGGCACCTGCTCGGGGAGGACGCCGAAGTAGGCGACGACCTCACGCGGACCGACCCGCTCGAGTTCGCGCACACCGCGACGGGGAGAGAGGACGGTGACGCGGTCGGAGACGAGCTGGTACGCGTCGCGATCGGTCGTGAACACGAGGCAGGTGCCGCCGGCGGCGGTCTCCTCGCGGACGGCGGCGGCCATCATGTCGTCGGCCTCCCGACCGCGCTCCTTACCCACGCCGAACCCGAACGCGGCGCAGACGGTCGGGAGGAGGTCGAGTTGCTGGACGATCGCATCGTCGAAGACACGCCCGCCCTGGTACCCGGGGAGGAGTTCGTTCCGGTAGGTCGGCGCGCCCAGGGTGTCCCAGCCGATGAACACGCCGCGTGGCCGCTCGGCCTGCCAGAGGTTAGCGAGCATGCCGAAGAAGCCGACCACGGCGTTGAGGGGGATACCACCCGTGCCAGTGACGCTCTTCGGCGTGGAGTGGTAGGCGCGATGGGCGAGGTTATCGCCATCGACGACCAGGAGCGGACGCGGCGACTCAGCGGTCAGTCCGATACCCCCGGGTCGAGCGCCGCCACAGCCACCAGAGCAGGCGGACGCCGAACAGCGCGAGCAGGACGCCGCCGTACACGAGCGGTTGCGTCAGGTCGGCCTTGACCCGCCAGATGAAGTGGACGATCGCGAGGGCGCCGGCCAGATAGACCAGATGGTGCAGGCGGTTCCACCTCACGAACCCCAGGCGCCGGATCGAACCCTTCGTGGAGGTGAGCGCGAGCGGGATCATCGTCACGAATGCGAGGAACCCGACGGTGATGAACGGTCGCTCGGCGATATCGGCGAGGATCGCGCCCACGTCGAGCAGTTGATCGAGGAGCAGGTAGACGAGGACGTGGAGCGCGGCGTAGTAGAAGGAGAGCAGGCCGAGATCGCGGCGGATCCGCGCCGGCCAGGTCCACCCGAGGAGATGGCGCGCCGGCGTGCACGCGAGGCAGGCGACGAGGAGGATGAGCGCGGCGAGGCCGAGTTGATTCATCACCTCGGCGATCGGGTTGGCGGACAGCATGCCATTCGCGGCCCGCCAGACGATCACGCCGGCGGGAACGGCCGCGCCCAGGTAGATGCCCGGACCCAGCCATGGGTAGGGCGGATTGCGTTCGCGGGTGGCCTTGGCGGCCGGCTCGGCGATGGTCACGCGACTCAATAGTTCCGGCGCAGGTCCATGCCCGCGTACAGGTCCGCGACCTCGCTCGCGTAGCCGTTGAACATCAACGTCGGGCGGCGGGCCAGTTCGCCGATCCGCCGCTCGGTCGCCTGGCTCCAGCGCGGGTGGTCGACCTCGGGGTTGACGTTGGCGTAGAAGCCGTACTCCTGCGGCGCCTGGAGCGCCCAGGTCGTCCTCGGCTGGTGTTCGACGAAGCGGATCGTGACGATGGATTTCACGTTCTTGAAGCCGTACTTCCAGGGGACGACCAGACGCAACGGCGCCCCGTTCTGCCCGGGCATTACCCGGCCGTAGATCCCCGCGGCGAGGATCGTCAGGGGGTGCATGGCCTCGTCCATGCGCAGCCCCTCGACATACGGCCAGTCGAGAAGGCGGTACTTCTGTTCGGGCAGCTGCTCCGGGTCGAGCAATGTGACCATCTCGACGTACTTCGCGTTGCCGGTCGGTTCGACGCGCTTGATGAGATCGGCGAGCGGAAAGCCGTTCCAGGGAATGACCATCGACCATGCCTCGACGCAGCGCATCCGGTAGATCCGTTCCTCAAGGGGAAACCAGGAGAGCAGCGTGTCGATGTCGATCGTCATCGGATTGCGAACCTCGCCCTCGATGGACACCGTCCACGGGCGCGGTTTCAGCGTGTGGGCGGCGCGGGCGGGGTCACCCTTATCGAGGCCAAGCTCGTAGAAGTTGTTGTAGGTGGTGATGGCCTGGTAGGTCGTGACCTTCTCCCCGTCCGGCCCGACCCGCTCCACAGTCGGCGTTGGCGCGGGTGCGGTCGAGGCTCCGGAAGCCTCCATTCCCCCGGTCGCCGTCTCGCCGAGTGGACTCGTGAGCGGAGGATCTGGCGGCGGGCCGCGGCCGACGAGCCATTGAAAGGCGGTGCCGAACCCCAGCGCGGTGGCGCCGGCGTAGACGCCGTTCTTGATGAAAGCGCGGCGCCGGAGATAGAGCGACTCCGGCGTGATCTCACTCGGACGTGGATCGGTGGGTTGGGGCCGCCGGCTCATACGGAGGCCAGTATACGGAGAGGCTCCTTACCGGTCCCTTACAGCGCTTGCCTCATCTGGCCCCTGCGGTGAACCCGCCACCGCGGCGATGAACGCCGCCAGCTTTGCTGGGTCGAGCCGACCCGCGCTGCGGACGCCGCTGCAGATGTCCACGCCGTACGGCTGAACCCGCGCGATCGCCTCGGCGACATTGCCGGCGTGGAGCCCGCCGGCCAGGAAGATCGGAATCTCGAGCGCATCGCGTATCCGGCGGCTGAGCGCCCAATCGTGGACACGTCCGGTCCCACCAAGCTCGCGTCGCTGGCCTTCGCGGAGCGCCGATCCGACAAAGACGTTGCCCGAATCGAGGAGCAGCGCATGGGCCTCCCGGGCGAGATCCCTTGCCTCGGCAACCGCATCCTCGCCGCCGACGTGGAGGACCTGGACGATGCGGACACCGGGAAGCGCGGCGCGGACCCGGGCACGGACCTCGGCGGGAACGGGCTCGACGATCTGCAGGACGTGCGGTTGGGCGGCTCGCGCCTGGGCGACGATCTCGTCGGCCGAGATTCGGCTCGTGAGGAGAAACGCGTCCACACCCGGAGGCACACCGGCGGCCAGATCGCGGATGAGATCGTCGGCGATGACACCGGGACCACTGGGCATGGCGCTGACCAGGCCGATCGCGGCCGCCCCGGCAGCGATGGCCAGATCCCGTTCGGCCCGATCGGCGATACAGCAGATCTTCACGCGCGGGCGCACGGTCATGGCGGGATCTCCCACCGCATCTGGTGGGGAGGACACGAACGCGACCATCTTGCTGATGAAAGGGGAGTGCGACGATGGCGCCACGCCGTCCCCCATATGGATTCTCTTACCAATAAGATCGTCGCCGTAGCCGTCGGCGTGTGGAAAACGAGGGCGCCCTCAGGGGCTGCCGATGGACCGTCGGCGCGGAAAAGCCCGGGTCCGATCGGGACACGTCGGGGATCGCCGGCGGGACTTGTCCACGGATGCCGGCGCTTATCCACAGAATCAGGCCAGTTGTCCACATAAGTTACGTCAAGCAGCAATATCGTCGTCCCCGGATGGCACCCTCGAGCCGCGGTGGCGAAGCGCGACACCTACACCGAACGGCCCCTCGACCGCAACCCTCGGTTACATAAACTGGATGCAGACCGGGTTCGGCACCTCGACGGGATCGAGCGCGGTCAGACGCCCGGTCGCGTCATCGATCCGGAACGGAACGATCGTGTCGCTATTCTGATTCGCGGCATACAGGAACCTGCCGGTCGGATCGGTCTGGAAGTTCCGCGGCGTGCGCCCGCCGGTCGGCTGATGGCCCACGAGCGTGATGCGGCCGGTCTCCTGATCGATCGCGTGGATGGCCAAACTGTCGTTCCCGCGGTTCGAGGTGTAGACGTAGCGACCGCCGGGCTCGACGAGGATCTGCGCGGTGGAGTGCCGATCGCCCGGCGCGCCGGCAGGGAGGCTGGGCTCGGACTGGATGACAGACAGTTCGCCGGTGTCGACGTCGTACGTGCACGCGTTGACGGTCATGTTCTGCTCGCCGTTGACGTAGGCAAACCTTCCGCTGGGGTGGAACGCGATGTGCCGCGGCCCCGCGCCGGCGGGCAAGGCCATGAACGGGGGGTTGGAGGCGTGGATGGTCCCGCTCTCGGTATCGAGGTGATAGAGCATCACCTTGTTGATGCCTTTGTCGCACACAACGATCCGCTCGCCGAACGGGTCGGCCATCACGCAGTGGGCGTGTGGCCCCTCGTGGTGCTGGTGGGCGCCGTGGCCGTAGTGCTGGACGATGTGACTGGCCGGTTGAAGCCGCCCGTCCGCTTCGATCGGCAGCACACCGAGGGTGCCGGACTCGTGGTTGGCCACGAGAAGGAAGTTGCCGCTGGGGTCGACGCTCAAATAGCAGGGATCGCCGCCGCCGCTCGGCTGGCGGCTCAGGAGGCTGAGATTTCCCGACGCCTGATCGATCGCATAGGAGGCGACGCCGCCGCTCAACTGGCCCTCGTACTCCTTCGTCTCGATCGCGGCGAAGAGGAACCGACGCGAGGGGTGGACGCAGACCCAGGACGGGTTCACGATGTCGCCCACGGCGAGACGGTGGTGGAGCGCGCCGGTGGTGGGGTCCTGGCGCATCACGTAGATGCCCTTCGACTTCCCGGGCGCGGTGTAGGTGCCGACGAACACGGTGCGTTCCGGTGCCATCCTGGGTCTCTCCTCGGTCGTTCTGCCCCGCGGCGGGGCCGTTACTGCAATGTACCACCTGCGCGCCGTGCGTCCGGGCGCATCGCAGCGGTGAGGGGGCGCCCACAACCATCGCCCGCCGGGGCGGGAGAGGGTGGAGCGAAGCGGAGGGTGAGGGTGGTAACCAGAAACCCCTCGGATTTCCGGT
>CAZHZF010000137.1:0-5216 GCA_964536925.1 uncultured Dehalococcoidales bacterium
GGGCCGGCGCCGTAGATCTCGCGCGCCACCGCCACGAGGTCGTCGGCGAGGCGGGTGGTGGTGGTCGCGCTCATGATCGTGGTCCGGCCGCCGCCCGGGCGAGGCGCCCGCGGAGATTCATCGGCGACCGGGCTCGGTCGCTCCAGCGCGGCCGCGCGAAGCGGACCGGCGCGGAGTCGCCGCTGCGTGGAGCGGCGTCGGATAGACGGAGCGATCGGTACACCGCGAACTCGATGGTGGGTCGTCGCGGTTGCTTTCCGCGCCTCGTCGTTACGGACCCGGCCTTTGGGCCGATGATATCCTCAGGAGTCGCCCATCGCGGATCGGCGGCGCTCCTCGCGATCCCGCTCCGACGACCATGCCGAACCCGTCGACCGACGAGCAGGATCCCCGCCACCGCGTGATGGTCACCTATGCGTGGGTGCGCTCCTCCTACGCGGTCCTTCGCAACTTGACGGATCATGGCGTGCGGGTGTGGGCGGCGGATGTGTACCGCACGGGCATGTGCCAGGGCTCGCGGCGATGCGCCGGCTTCGTGCGGTATCCGAGCCCGTACGTCGACGAGCAGGCCTTTGTTCGCTTCATCGCCCAGGCGTGCCGCGAGCGGGGGATCGGCCTGATCGTCCCGAGTCACAACGAGACCGAAGTGCTCGCCCGCCACCGGACCCTGCTGCCCGAAGGCGCCGACCGACTGCTGCCCCGGGTCGAGCACTGCGCGCTCTTCAACAACAAGGCCGAGACCTACACCCTGGCGGAGTCGCTGGGACTTCGAGTGCCCCGGCGGATCGCCTACCGGGATCCGTCGGAGATCCCGGCCCGCGTGCGCGAGCTCGGAGCCCGGGACGGAGTCGTCGTCAAGCTGCTGACCAGCAACAGCGCCCGCGGCGTGGCCTACGCCGCCGACGGCGCCGAGGCGCAGCGGCTGGCGGAGAAGATGATCGGGCGCTTCTCGCTGGCACCCTCGCGGTACCCGCAGATCGAGGAGCGCGTCGCCGGCGAGGGCGCCGGGTGCTCGGTGCTCTACTGGGAGGGGCGGCTCATCGCCTCCTTCTGCCACCGGCGCCTGCGCGAAGTCGTCGCCACCGGCGGAACGAGCACGCTGCGAGAGAGCATCGCCTCTCCGGTTCTGGAGGAGGCGGCGAAGCGCATCTTCGATCACGTCGGATGGCACGGCTTGGCCATGGCGGAGTTCAAGCTGGCGGCCGACGGCGGCGCGCCCTGGTTCATCGAGGTCAATCCCCGGCTCTGGGGGTCGCTCCCGCTGGCGGTGAGCGCCGGCGTCGAGTTCCCGCACCTCCTCTGGACCTGCGCCGTGCACGGGCCGGAGCGGGCGCTCGAGCTGCACCGCGCCGCGAGCGTGCGCCTCGGTTGGCGCGGGCGCTGGCTCTGGGGCGACTGCATGCTGGCGGCGTCGCAGCTGCTGCGGGTGCACCCCGTGGAGGCGGCTCGAACCCTCTTCCGCTCGCGCGCCGATGCCTGGGACGATCTCCACGGCGACGACCCGGGTGCATTCGTGGGAGAGCTCATGCGCTACGGCGTCCGGCTCTTCTCCGGCCGTTCGAAGGCGCGGGCGCGCGAAGGAGCGCTGCGATGACGGCGTCCGTCGCCCTCTTCGACTTCGACGGCACGATCCTGCGCCGCGACTCGACCGCGGTCCTGGTGCGGCAGTTGCTCCGCCGGCGCCCGTGGCGGGCGCCCCTGATCGCGCCGGCCGTCGTCCGTCTGCGCCGAGCGCGGGATCCTGCCTCGCTTCAGGCGGCCAAATGCGACATTCTCGGCACGCTCCTGCGCGGCCTGACGGCGGTGGCGGTGGCCGAGGCGTGCGATCGCGCCGCGGAACGGCTGCGCCCCGAGCGCCGTCCCGAGGTCATGGAGGCGATCGCGGCCTGCACCGCGCGCGGCGGACGAGCGGTGGTGGTCAGTGCGTCGCCCGGCGTCCTCGTCCGGCGCGCCTTGGACGATGCCCGCGTCGAAGTCGTGGCCACCGAATTCACGGTGGAGGCGGGGCGCTTCACGGGCGCCGTGCGCGGCCCGGTCTGCTTCGGCGAGGCGAAGGTCGAGGCGATCCGCTCCCATCTGGGCGCGGGCGCGGAGATCACCGACGCCTGGTCCGACTCCCTGCTCGACAGGCCCATGATGCAGCTGGCGCGCGTGCGCCACTGGCTCTGTCCGCCCGCCGACGCGGAGGCCGTGCATCGCGTCGATCCCTCGGGCGTGGTCGTGGTGCCGGCGGGAGCGCGGCCATGATGGTCCTCCTCGTCCTTGCGTGGATGGCCTTCATCGGCGCCTCCGTGGTCTTCCTCGGCAGCAAGGCCTTCTTCCTGGCGCCATTCCGCGCCGGCTGGATCATGCTGCTGGCGAACGCCATCTACGAGACCGCGGAGCGGCGCCTGCGCACGCCGCGCGAACGGCTCGACCTGGCGCTCTTCGTCCTCTGCTCGATCGGCGCGGCGATCGTGGGCGGCGCGTGGTTCGGCCTGGCCTGGGCCGTGGTCTGCGGTGCGGCGGCGATCGGCGCCCTGCTCGTCGAGCGCCGGTGGAGTTCCGACTCGCCGGCCACGCAGATGGCGTCACTGCGCGGACGCGTGCCCCTGCCCGTGCCGCGTTTCATCGCGTCGTTGCGCGGCCCGGTGCTGGAGCGCGGATCCACCTTCTACGAACTGGGTCATTGGCCCGAAGGCTTGCGCCAGTCCTTCGAGGTCATCGTGCTGAATCCGGGGCTGGTGCGGCCGCAGCTCCCCATGACCGTCTCGGTCTCCGCCGACGGCGACGGCGTTGAGGTGATCCTCGATGGCTCGCTGACGCGCTGCCCCGAGCCGGGAGAGGCGCTGCGACAGCGCTTCGACCTGGTGCCGCGCCGCGCCGGAACGGGCGCGAAGGTGACGGTGGAGGTGACGCACGGCGATCGCACTTGGCGTCGAGTGCTGCGCCTCGCCTCGATCCTGCCCGCGGACGGCCCGGACCCCGCTGGCGCCGCGGTGCGCCGCTGGCCTTACGGCTGCCGCGCCGCCTTCGCTTGGCGCGGCGACAACGATCTCTACGACCCCGCCACGTTCCAGTCGCCGCAGGGATTGCGGATCGTGCTGGGGCTCGCTTCGCGCTACCGCTTTCCGACCACCGTCATGCTCTCGCCACGCCTGAGCCTGGAGGAGGACGAGCATCGCGCCTTCTGCGAGCGCTTCGGGTGGAACCGCCACTCCGAGGAAGTCCCGGCGTTCGTCCGCTTCTTCCGCGAGGAGGTCGACATGGCGAACGAGCAGGAGTACCCGACGCGCTCGGAGAAGCCGTATGCGGCCGAGATCGGCAACCACATGTACCTCCACTACGGGACGCACGCGGCGGCCGATCCCGGCAACGGCTGGCGCTCGCACTCGAAGATGGGCGCCGGCAACTATCCCTGGCTGCGCACCCATCCGTGCAGCTCCTTCGAGGAGCAGCGCGACAACATGATCAAGTGCTCGGAGTCGCTCGAGCGCCACCTGGGCGTGAAGTCGACCTGCTTCGCCATTCCCAGCGATGTCTACGACGCCGACACCTCGCGGGCCACGGAGGCGGCGGGCATCGAGGTCGGCAACGACACGGACACCACCAAGCTTCAGCGACTGCTGCTCTTCCCGCCGGAGCGGCATCCGGCAGGCACGGAGCGCCTGGCGGAGCTGACGCGGCTCCTGCCGCGCGATCCGCTCAATGCCCCGCAGGTCGCCATGCTCAAGTTCTGGATGGCCTTCGCGCGGCGGAACCGGCGCGCGCTGGTCTTCCTGGCCCATCACCACCTCGTCATGTACGAGACGAACTCCTGCTTCAACCTGACCTCGGAACTGCTGCGGCACGTGCTGGCGGACACCGAGGGCGATGTCCATGCGGCGACCGTCACTGCCCTCGGCCGCTACTGGAGGGATGTCCTGAGCGACCGCACCCGCCAGGTGCGCACCGAACTGCAGGGACGGCGGCTCGAGGTCACGAATCTGGCGGACCGGCCCATCCACGGGGTGCCGGTCGAGGTCGACTTCGGCGAAGGCCGCCGCGCCATGGTCCTGGTCGACCTGCCCGCGCGCGGTTCCACCTCGGTCGAGCTTGGAGGCCGATCATGAGCCGCGAGCGCCTCCTGGAGGCCCGGATGCGGGATGTGCTCAAGCTCCTCCTGCGACCGTCACTCGTCCGTCCGTTCCTGGCTCAGCTCGACCAGGTGGACTTCGTGACGGCCGTCACGGGCGAGAAGCGTTCCGCGGTGCAGGCGCTCGAACGCGAGTTCTTCGGCAAGCACGACTACCGCACCGAGATGAACCGCGCGCTCCTGGAGAAGCGGGGCACCATCCTCGGCGGAAACGCCATCACGGGCGCGGGCTACTACATGCTGATCCGGGTCCTGCGTCCCGCCGTCATGGTGGAGACCGGCGTCTTCGACGGCATCACGACCTCCGTCATGCTGCTGGCCATGCACGACAACCGCCACGGGCGGTTGACGAGCATCGACCTTCCGGCGGTGGGCGAGATCAAGGACTCGACGCACGGCATGCCCGCGGGCCAGCTCCCGCCGGGATGCCTGCCGGGATGGGTGATTCCGGCATGGCTGCGCGAGCGGCACGAACTGCACCTGGGCGACAGCCGGACGCTGCTGCCGAAGGTGCTCGCCGAGAAGGGCACCATCGACGCCTTCTTCCACGACAGCCTCCACACCTACGACCACATGATGTTCGAGTTCGACGCCGCCTGGCCGCGCCTCCGCGCCGGCGGCGCCATGCTGAGCGACGACCTCTACGCGTGGGGATCGCGCAACGCGTTCCAGCGCTTCTGCAGGCGGCACGGCTACCGCTATCACTCGTGGGGCGCCCTCGGAGTCTTCATCAGGCGCGCCGAGGAAACGGCGCGATGATCCGATCCGCCACCAGGAGCACTGCATCGTGAGCGGTCGGCGACCCAAGGTCCTGCTGACGGACGGTGGCTCGAAGTCCACGCTGACCGCCGTCCGTTCGCTCGCGCGCCGCGGCCTCGAGGTGCACGTCGCCGCCGAGGGACGCCTGGCCATCGCTCTCTGGTCGCGCTTCACGCGGCGCCGCCACCCGGTGCCGTCGCCGCGCACCGATCCCGACGGATTCGCCGCGGCCATCGGCCGGCTCCAGCGGCAGGAGGGCTACGCCGCCGTCATCCCCGTCTCCGACTACGACATCGCCGCGCTGCTCGGCCGACCGGATGCGTGGCGCGACAGCGGCATGCGC
>CAZHZF010000138.1:0-894 GCA_964536925.1 uncultured Dehalococcoidales bacterium
GCGCCCGTGGCGATGAGATCGACACCCATCTCCTCTTCGCGCACCGGGGCGGCGGCCGATCTCTGGGCCGATCTTGGACCTCGGCTGGACCAGCCCTGGTCCCGGCGGGACTGGCTTGCGGTGATTGCCTTGCTCGATCCTTTCGTGGCGCAGTATCCAGACCAGCCCGAGGCGAACCGGAAGCTGTACGCGGCTCTCCTCGCGCTGGCGCGCGGTCGGCTGGATGCGGACGATCCGGGATCGGCCGCCGCTCTTCTGACTCGCGCAATGCGGGTGGAACCGCACGAGGGCACCGCGGCGAGAATGCTCGCGGCCCTGACGCCCACAGTCGTCGCTCGCCCGCTACGGGTCGCGCCCACCGTACCGGCGGTCACCTCCACGCCGACGGCGGTAACGCCCGTCGCGCCGCCGGCTCCGCACCCACCGCCGCCGCCGAGGCCCGATTCAGGACCGGCCGCCCCCAATCCCGGTCTGGCGATCCCGGAGCCGCCTCGCCCACCACCCACGCCGGTGCCGGCGAAGCCGGCGGCACCGGCACCAGTACCGGTCGGACCGGGTCCCGATCCTGCGGCGCCCTCTGCCACACCCGCGCCTTCTCCCGCCCCGTCCGGTCCTACTCCCGTGCCGGTGACGCCGATGCCCTATCCGGGGCCCGGCCCTTACCCGACCCCCGTGATCATCATCCTGACACCGCACCCCATTCCTCCGTACCCCGGGAGCTCGCCCTGAGCTAGCGCCGGTCGATGGTCGCCCGCGCATCGGCAGAGGAGCACCCGCCCGCCGCGCGCGGACTCCCGTACCGCGCCAGCGCTGAGACTGCACCCATCGAATCGGGCCGACCGCGGCGCGAAACGCCGCCGACATCGGCCGGTGGTAATGGCGCGGCCTACACTG
>CAZHZF010000138.1:904-5194 GCA_964536925.1 uncultured Dehalococcoidales bacterium
ACCCGCCCGCCGCGCGCGGACTCCCGGATCGCGCCAGCGTCGAGACTGCACCCTCCGAATCGTGGCCGACCGCGGCTGCAAGAACGCCCCCGGCATCGGCCGGTGGTAGTGCGCGGCCTACACTGCGCCGGTGGAGTCGCCCTTCCTGACCCGTGCCCGCGCGCTGCACGAGGCCCATCCGGTCGTCGACACGCTGGCGCCGAACTGGGATGCCGAGATGTACCTCGCGCCGGAGATGGCGGAGCTGGCGCGCAGGCTTCAGGCCGACGGGATCTCCCGCGGGCAGATCCAGGCTCGGTTGGGAGAGGAGCTCGCCGCGCGCATCGGCACCGACGCGGCGCTGCGCGAGGGGTACCTCGCCTACTGGACGCGCGCGGGCGTGGCCGCGGCGAGCACCAGCCTGCTCTTCTCCGGGCCGCCCTCGCGGGCATGGGAGTACGTCCAGCGGTCGATCGACCGGTCGGAACAGATCCTCGCCGGGCTCGACGGCGCGATCGTCCTCGCCCGGTCCGCGGACGACGTCGTCGCGGCGCACCGGCGCGGCCAGCGCACGATCGTCTTCAACTGCCAGAACGCCGATCCGATCGGCGACGACCTCGACCGGGTCGACGCTCTGTGGCACCGCGGCGTGCGGATCGTCCAGGTGACCTACAACCTGCGCAACCTGTACGGCGATGGCTGTCTGGAGCGCCGCGACGGTGGTCTGAGCCGCTTCGGCGCCTCGCTCGTCGAGCGGCTCAACCGCGCGCGCATCGTCGTGGACGTCTCGCACAGTTCGGACCAGACGGGATTCGACGCGATCGAGGCGTCGGATCGTCCCATCGCCATCACCCACGCCGCGGCACGCGCGATCTCCGGCCACCCCCGCGCGAAGCCGGATGCGCTGCTGCGGCGCGTCGGCGAGACGGGTGGATTCGTGGGCGTCGTCGCCGTCCCAGCGATCATCAGCCCCACCGGACGCGGCGCGACGATCGACCTGATGATCGACCACCTCCTCCACGTGATGGACGTCGCCGGTTCGGCCGTGGTCGGAATCGGCACCGATTGGGGCAAGCCCTACTACCAGGTGATGCGCTGGGAGTACGCGACCGTGGCCGAGGCGGTCCAACGGGGCGGGTTCGACTGGGTTGGCTGGCTGCCCGAGCACCACTTCGACCCGAACGAACAGTGCGCCGGACTCGAGACGTGGGACCTGTGGCCCCACATCACCGCGCGGATGCTCGAACGGGGCATCGCCGAAGAGACCGTCATCGGCATCATCGGCGGAAACTTCCTGCGCTTCTGGCGAGACGCGACCGCGTAGAGGGCGACGCGCCGATCATCCTCACCACGGAGGGGACACCTGGAGTACCTGACTGCACTGTTCGGTCTGGCGGGACGGGTCGCGCTCGTCACAGGCGCCTCGGGCGGGATCGGCAGCGCGCTCGCCACGGGGCTGGCGCGGGCCGGCGCCCACGTCGTCGCGAGCGGACGGAACCAGGCACGGCTCGATGCCATCGTCGGCGCGATCGCGGCCGAGGGCCTTCGGGCAGAACCACTCCTCGCCGACCTGACCGACATCGGCGCGATCCCTGGCCACGTTGCCGCGATCGAGGCGCGCCACGGCCGGCTCGACATCCTCGTCAACTGCCTGGGCACGAACACGCGCCAGCCGATCGCCGAGGTGACTCCGGAGACCTACGCCCGGATCATGGAGACGAACCTGACATCGGTCTACTTCCTCAGCCAGGCGGTCGTGCCGCTCATGGCGCGTCACGCCGGCGGACGCATCATCCACATCGGCTCGGTGAACGCGGCGATCGGTCTGGAACAGGTCTCGGTCTACGGGCTCAGCAAAGCAGCGCTCGTGCAGACGACGAAGGTGATGGCGATCGAGTGGGCGGCGCTCGGCATCCGCGTGAACTGCCTCTGCCCCGGCTTCATCGAGACCGAATTGACCCGGGTGGGGCTCTGGGGAAACACGGTGCGCCGGAAATGGATCATGGATCGGCTCAGCGTGCGGCGCCCGGGCCGCCCGGAGGACCTCGTCGGGCTGTGCCTCTACCTCGCCTCACCAGCGGCGGATTACACGACCGGCCAGGCGTTCTACGTGGACGGAGGGTTGCTCGCCGGCAGCCCGTGGGAGCCGGCCGCCGTGGAGTAGGGCACTCCCGACGCGCTCCGGCAACCGGGGCGGCCCGCGGAGGCGCCGAATCGTGTACTGTGGGGCGCCCCGGCAACGACCGGGAACGCCAAATCGCGCCAGAGGGAGCAAACACCACATGCCGGATCAGAAGAACCTGCGCGCCCGCATCGCCGCCGGCGAGGAGACCGTCGCGATGCGCGCCGATATCGAGTGGAGCAAGAGCCAGATCGCCGCGGCCTGGGCCGGCGGGAAGTACGACTTTATCTGGCTCGATGGGCAGCATTCGCCTTACAGCGACCACCTGCTCGTCGCCTTCACCGGCGCGGCGGAGGAGCTGGGTATCCCCGTGCAGTTGCGCATCCCCCACACGCGCGACGCGCACAAGGTCGGCCGCTTCTTCGATTTCGGGATCGCCGGCGCGCTCGTGCCCGAGGTGATGGAATCCTCGACGGTGCAGGACGCGCTCGATTTCGCCTATTACGGGCCGCGCGGGCGGCGGAGTTGGGGCGGCGCGAACCGCCTGGGTGTGCGCAACCGCGCCGCGCCGACGGCCCGGCGCGACTATGCCGCCTGGTGGAACGACACGGTGCTGCTGAGCATCCAGATCGAATCCGTCGAGACGGTCACGAACATCGCCCGCCTGGCGCGCCCGGGCATCACCCACGTGACCTGGGGGCCAAACGACCTCGAATTCTCCATCGAGGCGCACCCGGAGTTCCCGCTTCGGACGGTCGAAGCGTGCATGGCGAACGTCGCGAAGCAGCTCGCCGGAACGGGCATCGGCAACGCCATGGGCACGACGACCACGCCGGCCGAGCGCCAGAAGTACCGCGACCTGGGCGTGACGATCTTCATGGCGCTGCCCTGAGCGACGTCGCGGCGGACGACATAGAGCCCGCGCCCCGCGCTTCGCTCCACCTCCCCCGTGCCCGGGGTCGAGGCATCGCGGCGGGGTGATCGGCCCACCATCCAACTACACTGGGCCGCTCGTCGGCCGGGAGGCGAGCGATCGGCTGGCCTCGGGGGAACCAGGACAGGAGCATCGGTGAGATGAAAGTCGCGAAGGTCGAGCAGTTCTATCCCGCGCCCCGGGCGCGCCTCGTCAAGATCACGACCGATACCGGGCTGGTCGGTTGGGGAGAGTCGACCCTCGAGGGAAAGGCCCGGTCGGGGATGGCCGCGGTCGCCGAGATCGGCGACTACCTCATCGGCAAGGATCCCCTCCGAATCGAGCATCACTGGCAGCACGTCTACCGCTCGGCGTTCTTCCGGGGCGGCGCGATCCTCATGTCGGCGCTGTCGGGCATCGATCAGGCGCTCTGGGATATCGCTGGCAAGCACTTCGGCGCGCCGGTCTACCAGCTGCTCGGCGGCGCGACGCGCGATCGCATCCGCGTCTACGCACACTGGGGCATCCGCGGCCTGGACGATGCCTCGCTCGAGCGCGCCCGGCAGCGGCTCGACATGCTCCAGAAGAAGGGGAACTACAGGGCGTTCAAAGCGGGGCCGGCCGGGAAGTGGCGCGCTCACGAGCCACCCTCACGGATCGATGAGTTCGTGAAGGCGGCGTACATGATGCGCGAGTGGGTGGGACCGGACGTCGAACTCGCCTTCGATTTCCACGCCAAGATGACGCCCGGCCTGGCGGTGGAGGTCTGCAACGAGATCAAGGGGATGCGCCCGATGTTCGTGGAGGAACCGGTTCCCCAGGAAACCCCCGAGGCGATGAAACTCGTCTCCAGCCAGGTGAGCTATCCGATCGCGACCGGCGAGCGGCTGCTCAGCCGGTGGGAGTTCCGCCGCCTGCTCGAGATCGGCGCGGTGTCGCTGATCCAGCCCGATGTGGCCCACGCCGGCGGCATCTCCGAGACACGGCGCATCGCGAACATGGCCGAGCCGTATTACGTGCACATCATGCCCCACTGCGCGATCGGCCCGGTCGCGTTCTCGGCCTGCCTCCAGGTGGACGCGTCGGTGCCGAACTTCCTCATCCAGGAGCAGGTCGACGTCGGACTCGGTGAAGGGATGCTGAAGGAACCGTGGGTTGTGCGGGATGGCTATGTCGATCTGCCGCGCAAGCCCGGCCTGGGAATCGAGATCGACGAGCGTGCAGCCGAGAAGGTACTCACCACCTACCCGGAGGAACTGGGCGGCGAGCACTTCTA
>CAZHZF010000139.1:0-5190 GCA_964536925.1 uncultured Dehalococcoidales bacterium
TCAGATCGCGGTCATCCCCCCGTCGATGACGAACACCCCACCGGTGGCGTAACTCGACTCCGGCCCGCACAGAAACGCGATCATCGGCGCCAGTTCGGCGAAGAGACCGAGCCGGCCCATGGGGATGATCGCCGAGCGCGCCTTGACCCGCCCGACCGGATCGGCGACATCTTCGAAGTCCGGTGTCTGCTCCAGCGACCCGGGGCAGACGACGTTGCAGCGGATCCCCTGCTTCGCGTACTGCACGCCGATGGATCGACCGAGGGCGAGGACCGATCCCTTGCTGGCGGTGTAGGCCGGGTTCTGCGCCGCCATACCGCTGAGCGCGACGACCGAGGCGGTGAGGACCAGCGCGCCGCCCGTCCCCTGGGCGAGCATCTGACGCACCGCCGCCTGCGCGGTGAGGAGCACGCCTCGGCTGTTCACATCCTGCGTCCGATCCCACGCCGCCATATCGAGGTCGTGGATCGGACGGTCGGCGAGGTGGAGTTGCGTGCCCGCGTTCGCGACCGCCGCGTCCAGCCGGCCGAAAGCGCCGACGGTCTCCTGCACCGCCCGTGCCATATCCGCCGCGCTCGTCACGTCGCCTCGCACCGCGAGCGCCCTCCCGCCCCCGGCCGCGATCTCCGCCGCGACCTGGCCGATGTTGGCCGGGTCCCGCCCGACGAGCGCAACCCTGGCTCCGCGCGCGCCGAGGTAACGTGCCGTCGCGGCGCCGATGCCGCTGCCCGCCCCGGTGATGAGCACGACGAGATCGCGATAGGGGGACTCCACAACCACCTCCCGAAGGCGCAGATCATAGGGCGCGTCCGGGCGTTCCCCCTCAGAGCGTCTTCCGCCAGCGGAAAGTGGGGTTCAGGGCCGCGATGAGCAGCGCGCTGGCGATCGCCCCGGCACCGTTGAGGGCCAGCGAGGTCGGCGCACCGAACAGCGCCACGACGTACCCCACCTGGTTGAGTCCGATCACGTTCATGCCGATGCTGAAGGTCCAGATTCCCACGGCCCGGCCGCGTTCGCTCTCCGCCACGGCCATCTGCGCGATCGTCTGCTGGAGGACGTCGACCGCGGCGGCGCAGGCGCCAACCACCAGCATGAGACTCATCGCGACCGGAACCAGCGCGGTCGCGGCGAGCGCGAGCAGCGCCCCGCCCCATAGGGCCAGGATCGTCACGAGCAGTGGCTGGCGCCGGATGAACGGGCTGAGGAAGGAGAGGCCGAGCACCGAGAGGGTCGCCCCCACCGAACTCGCCGCGGTGAGAGCGCCGAGCCCCTCCGGCCCGATCGCGAGCACGTCCCGCGCCAGCGTGGGCAGCGCCGCCTGGTGCGAGAAGCCGAACGTCTCACAGGCGAGCGAGGCGATGAAGATCATCCGCACGGCGGGGTTCCGCGCCAGCAGGCCGAGGGTCGCGCGCAGCATGGCCAGGAACCCGGCGCCCATCGTGCCGGGCTCGTGCCGCGCGATCGAATCTCTCGCGATCCGCAGGAGGATCACGAGGGCTGCCACGTGCGCCAGGGCCACGATCGCGTACCCGGCCGCCGCGCCGACCGCGGCGAGCGCGAGGCCGCCACCCAGCGACCCGACCGCGGCGAGCAGGCGCCCGCCCACCGCATTCAGCGCGATCGCGCTCGTCGCGTTCTCCCGCCCGGCCAGATCGACCGCCATCGCCCCGCGCGCGCTCATGTCGAACGCGTTCGCGACTCCCGAGATCAGTGCGATCAGCATCAGTTGCGGCAGCGCGGGCGGCGCCGCGGCCATCCACGCCGCGCCAAGCGTCGCCGCCATTGCGGACCCGATCGCCACCGCGGCCAGGATGCTCCGGCGCGGGAAGCGATCCGCCAGGGTCCCCGCGACCATCCCCAGGAGAAGGAACGGCACGAGGCGCATCGAGAGGTTGATCCCCACGGCCGGGGCGCCGCCGATCTCGAGCGTCAGCCAGGTGGTGACGATCCGTTCCATCCACAGGCCACCAGAGGAGGCGAGCGTCGCCGCCCAGAGCAGCGTGTAATCGCGCGAGGCGAACAGGCCGAGCCCGCCGGCCAGCGGCGCAGGACGCAACGCGGCGTCCCGTCAGCGGCCGGCGCGGAACTCGGCGAGTCGGTCGACGAAGACCTCGGCGATATGGCGGATGCGGATCGACGTGCCCTGGTGGTGAAGCGTCCCACGCAGGTGACCGATGCACCCGGGGTTGTCCGTCACGACGGTCGCCGCCGCGGTCGCCTCGATGGCGGCGATCTTCCGGCCAACGACGTGGCGCGCCACGGCCGGCTGCTCGAGCGAGAAGCCGCCGCCGAAGCCGCAGCAGGTGCCCGGCTCGTTCATCTCCACGAGATCGAGGCCGAGCACGTCGCGCAGGATCGCGCGCGGTTCCTGGCGCAAGAACAGGACGTTGTACGACCCGCAGAAGTCGTGGAGCGTGACCCTCGCCGCGGGCAGGTGCGCCATGCGCCCGGTGGGGAGGCGTGCCACCCGGGCGAGGAAGGAGACGAGGTCCACGACCCGGCCGCTCAAGCGCTGCGCCCGCTCGCGCCACTCACCGTCGTCGGCGAAGAGATGGCGGTAGTCGTGGAGCATCGCGATCGCGCAACTCGCCCCGCCGGTCACGATCCAGTCGACGCCGAGACCCTCCAGCGCGACGATCGTCGCCTTCGCCAGAGCGATCGCGCCGGGCCGATCGCCCGCATCGTCGGCGATGAGGCCGCAGCAGTGCTGGTCCGGTGGGATGGTCACCGTCGCGCCACAGGCTGCGATCGTGTCGACGACCGCCTGCGCCATCTCGGGGTAGAGACGATCGGTCAGGCATTGGACGAAGTAGGCGACCCTCAACCCCTTGGCCGCGCTGTCCGCGAACGGGCCAGCCGCTACGGAGGGCACGCGGATCGTCTCTCGCGCGGGTCGCGCCGCCGGGGCCGGAGGTGTACGCCAGGCGTGTTCGGCGGGAATCGGCGCCCCGATCACGAGTCGCCCGTGGATCGGATCGTCGATCGCAAACCGCTCGGCGGCCCGTCCGGCGAGTCGGGTGAGGCGATCGAAGAGGCGCGGCTCCCGCCACAGCGCGAGCATCGCCCGGGTGAGCGGCGATGGCCCGGCGACATCGACGACGTGGCGCCGCACATCGAGGATCTGGCGCGGAAGCGGGATCTCCACCGGGCACACGGTTGCGCAGGCATTGCACTGGAGGCACAGGCTCTGTGCCCCGGCCACATTCTCCAGGCCGTGGTGGAACGCGGTGGTGACGAGGCCGATCGCCCCAGCGTAGATGTAGCCGAAGGCGTGGCCGGCCACAACCCCGTACGGCGGGCACACGTTCGCGCACGCGCCGCAGCGGATGCAACGGAGTGCGGACGCGAATTCGGGGTCGGCTCGCAGTTTCCCGCGGCCGTTGTCGAGCAGGATGACGTGCATCTCTCCGTCGGGACGATCCGGCCCGCTCTTGAACGTCGTATAGACGGTCTGGATCTGTCCCGTACCGCTGCGGCCGAGGAGACGGATCTGCTTCATTGCCGCCGCCATGTCCGGCACGATCTTCTCCGCCCCGCAGATCGCGACGTGGACGCGCGGCAGGCTGGTGACGAGGCGGCCATTTCCCTCGTTCGTCACCAGCATCACCGCCCCGTTCGAGGCGACGAGCGCGTTCGCCCCGCTGACACCGAAGTCCGCGCTGAGGAAGGCGCGGCGGATCTGCTGCCGCGCGATCGCGGCCAGTTCGCCGATGTTCTCGCCGGTCGTCGCGACGCCGGTGCCCCGGGTGATGATCGCGCCGACTTCGTAGCGGTTCTTGTGCGCGATCGGCGAGATCATGTGCCCGGGCCGGTCGGCGTCGAGTTGCGCGATCCACTCACCGAAGTCGGTCTCCACGACCTCGATCCCGGCGTCTTCGAGCGCGTGGTTGAGATGGATCTCCTCCGAGACCATCGATTTGCTCTTGATCGCGTGCTTCAGGCCGTGGCGTTCGGCCAGTTCGACCACGTAGCGATTCGCCGCCCGGGCATCGGCGGCGTGGTAGACGTGGACGCCATTCGCGGCCGCGGCCCGGGTGAAGCGATCGACGTACTCGTCGAGCCGATCGATCACATCATCCTTGATCGTCGCCATCTCGCGGCGGAGCGGGCGGAACCCCTCGTCGACCGCCGCGCCGGTGCGGATGGTGCCGTCCACACCGGCGGGGCCGAGGTCGGCGTGCGCCGTATCGCGCTGGTTCCGCCAGGTGCGCTGGTAGTAGAGGAGGTTCTTGCGCAGTTGCTCCGAGTCGAGCGCCAGGCGAAGCCGACCGTCGAACGCGCGATGGGCGTCCGCGAACCGATCGTCCGCCTCCTCGAGCGGTGGCTCACCATGGAGCCCCCGCTCTCCCGGGGGCACGGTGCGGCGGTTATCCGCGCGGAGAGGCCCGGCCCGATACGGTCCTTCGCCGATGACGGTCGTCGCGCCACGTTCCCGCGCCCGGGCAAGCGCCATGGAGGCTCGGCCCAGTTCCAGGAGCGCCCCGCGCTCGCCGGGCGTGAGCGTCTTGAGCAGGCGCGCCGCGGCCAGACCGCCGCCGGCCGCGAGGAGGGCGAGGATCAGTTGCGGGAGCACGGCGCGATTCAGTCCGTGACGAGAACGACGTGGACTTCGCGCGGACCGTGCACGCCGACGGCGAGAGTCTTCTCCACGTCGGCGGTCCGACTGGGACCGGTGACGAGCGAGGCGTAGCGGGCGCCGGCCGCGAACGCGGCTTCGAGCCGTTCCGCGGCACCGTCCAGGTTCGCGATCAGCAGATCCTGATCGATGAGGGCGGCGTGGTACGGCGGCAGCATCGAGGCGAGGCGGTCCGGCAGATGATTCCCGACAAGCGCGAGCGAACCGGTCTCGGCGATCGCGAACGCGGTGCCGGTCACGCCCGCGTCGATCGGGGCGGCCGCCTCGGGGGTAGTCGGGTCGACAGCCGCGATGCCCACCTCGGTGAGTCGCCGGACGATGCCATCTCGATAGCCGGCGAGATCGCTCGCGACCAGGGCGGAGCGCACGCCGCGCGCCTGGAGGAACGCGGCGATCGCTCCGGGGACCTCGCCCCGCGTCGCGAGCGTGACGCCCACGCCCAGCCGATCGCAGCGGGCGCGGAACTGCTCGATGAGCGGGTTGAGCGCGATCGCGGCCACGGCGGGGAGGATAGTGGCCCTGGCGACACGGTCGCCACGCCACCGCGCGATCGA
>CAZHZF010000140.1:0-5189 GCA_964536925.1 uncultured Dehalococcoidales bacterium
CTCCGTGCCGCCATCGTGGCAGGGGACGCTCGTCACCACGAAGCCGGGACGGAACAGCAGGTGCCACTTCAACACCTGCGCCGACTGCCCGTGGAGCAGATGCTCCCACCAGTGCTCCGGCACGTACTCCGGCACCACGACCGTCACGTAATCCAGCTCCTGGTGCCGCCGCAGTTCGCTCAGGTACTGGAGCAGCGGCTGGGTCAGGCTGCGGTAGGGCGACTGGATGATCGTCAGCGGCACGCCCTCGCCCCACTCATCCCACACCGCACGGATCTCGCTCGTGCGCTCGCCATCGGCCGAAACGTGCACGGCCGTCACCTCCCGCGTGAGCGAGCGCGCGAAACGGAGCGCCTCCACCGCCGGCCGATCGACCCGCGCGATCGGCACCACCACCGCGTTCCGTGGCTCGCCGCGGACGTGCGCCCGGGGTGGGAGTTCGCGCGCGCGGTCCGCCGCGACGTAGTGCGCGTGGATGAGCCGGAAGAAGAGGACGAGGATCGGGATGATGATCACGATCATCCATGAGCCCCAGCCGATCGGGAACCCCGGCACGATCGGCAGATTCGGGTTCATGAAGGTGGTAAGCGCGGCGATCGCCGCGACCAACCCGGTGACGAGCGCGCCAAGGCCGTTGAGGGCGGCCTTCATCCACCAGCCCGCGCCGCCGATGCGACGCCAGTGCACCACCATGCCCGCCTGCGAGCAGGTGAAGGCGATGAAGACGCACACCGCGTAGAGCGGCAGGATCGCCCCGGTCGAGCCGCCGAAGAGCACGTTCAGGATCGCCGAGAGCACACCCAGAAGGAGGATGCCGTACGTGAATGCCAGCCGCTCGCCCCGGAACGCGAGCTGGCGCGGCGCGTACCCATCCCGCGCGCCGAGCGAGGAGAGCCGCGGGAAGTCCGCGTAGGCGGTGTTGGCGGCCAGGATCAGGATCAGCACCGCCGAGGCCTGGAACGCGTAGTAGAGGACACCATCGCCATACGCCGCGCGCGCGAGGAGCGAGATGACCGTCTCGCCGTGCGAGGGGATCACCTGGGACCAGACGATGACGACCGACAGCCCGAGGAACATCGTCGCCAGGATGACCGCCATCGCCGTGATCGTGCGCGCCGCGTTCCGCGACTCCGGAGCCTGGAACGCGGGGATGCCGTTGGAGATCGCCTCCGTCCCGGTCATCACCGCCGACCCGACCGCGAACGCCCGCAGGAGGAGCAGCAACGTCAGCGGTTCCAGGGCCTCGGGCAAATGCTCCGGCGGGGCGACCTCCAGCGTGCCGCTGCTGAGCTTGAACAGCGCGGTGCCGATCATCCCGAACATCAGCGCGAGGAAGATGTAGGTCGGCAGCGCGAAGATGTTCCCCGATTCGCGGATGCCGCGGAGGTTCGCCAGCGTCACGAGAAGGATCGCGACGACGTTGAGCGCCACGCGGGCCGGCAGCAGGTCCGGCACCGCCGAGACGAGCTGGTCGATCGCCGATGCGATCGAGACCGACACCGTCAGGATGTACCCGACGACGAGCGCGGCCGCGGCCACCAGCCCGGCCGTCTCGCCCAGGTTCTCCCGCGCGACGATGTAGGAGCCACCGCCGGTCGGATACGCGTAGATCGTCTGTCGGTAACTCGAGACGACAATTGCGAGCAGACAGACCACCGCGATGGAGATCGGGAGCGACCAGGTGATGGCCGCCATACCCGCGGTGAGGAGGATGAGCAGCGTCTCCTGCGGGGTATAGGCGACCGAGGAGAGCGCGTCGGAGGAGAAGACCGCCAGCGCCTTCTTCTTGCTCAGCCTCTCCCGGTGCTCGTGCTCGGTCCGGATCGGGTTTCCGACCAGCAGGCGGCGGGCCAGCGCGAACGGGCCGCGCGGCTCCTCCAGTTCGACCGACGCCTCCAGTTGACCGCGACCGCGATGGGCGAAGCCCCGGTACTGCGGCCGCTTGACCTTGACCGCGACGTCGCCGGGGTGGGCGCCGCGCAGCGGCTCGGTCGTCCGGCGATCGGGAGGAGGGTCGGTCGGCTTCATCGCGTTTCCTCGGCGAACGGGGTGGGCGCATCGACGGGTCGGAAGGAGACGAACCAGCGCCCATCGCGGTCCCACGTGGTGGCCAGGAGGTCCTGCGCCTCGGCCAGTTCGGCGGCCAGCGCCACGAGCGTCCGCTCCTCGGATGGGGTGAGACTGCCCACGGTCACCGTCACCGTCCTCGCGCCACCCTCGGAGGTATCCCGCGCCAGCGCCGCGCCGATCCGCAGCTGGCGGGCGAGGACGCGGATGCGCGCGAGGGGGTCGGGCGAGCCGCGGAGATCGGTCGTGTGTCGCACGTGTCGATTCTCCGGCCGCGCGGCTCAACGGCGGCTCAATGGGGGTGGCGGGAACGCTCAACAACTTCTCACAGTCGTAGAACCACGCCACAGTGCCGCGGAACATCCGGCCGATACCGCGATCCCGCACGGCGCGCCGTGATCGGCGAGGAAACCGACGCGTGGGGTAAGCCCCGGATCAGCGAGGTACCGAGCGCAGGGAGGGAGCGTCCACCTGCCACTCTCACGCGTTCGCCACGACGGGCGAAGCGAGCGTTTGCGACGGCGGGATCTCAGGATGTTCCGCCCGCGGGTATAGTCAGAGCAGGGGACAGGGGAGACGGACCGTGCTTGCGCCAGAGCAGATTCGGCTCGTGGAGGACACCGCTCGCGCACTACACGCGCGGGGCGAGAACGAGCGGGCGCGCGCGATTGAGGCCGTCCTCGCGGCGGCCAGGACCGCGCTTGTGCCAGGGGAAGGCCTCGAACTCCCGGAGTTTCTGACGATCCGGGAGATCGCGAGGTCGTTATCGCTCCATCTCCGTGTGGTTCGTCAGTGATCGACGCCGGTGATCTCACGACGGAGGAACGGGCTGGTGAGGTGGTGGTGAGCCGCGCCGTGCTCCATGCATTCCTGGAGCGAATACGACGTCAGTCCCCCGTTACTCGTTCGGGAGCTTCGCACGAAACGGATGCCATGGTCCGCCAGCGGGAATGGGTCCTCGCGGGTCTGGCGTCGGCAGATCGCGATCGTCTGGACGAGCTCCACCAGAAGATGGAGGGCGGGCGACGGCTCACTCATAGGGAGCGTGCCGAAATGAGCGCCCTCCAGCACCAGCTCGCTGACGCGTCGGCCAGCCGCCTCGAGCAGTGGATTCGGCGCCTTCCCGCGGCAACGCAGTAGGCGCATGACGGTTGGCGCCGCAACGCGCCGTTTGGTCGAGCGACGCGCGGGTCAGCGATGCGAATACTGCCTGATTCGCGATTGGCCACTGACGATCGATCACATCGTGCCGCTCGCCGTATGGCGGGAACTCCGCGGCGCCGGGCGCACGCGGACGTCAGATCCAGACGACAGCGCGAACCTCGCGCTCGCCTGCGGGCCGTGCAACCAGTCCAAGAGTAGCGCCACGATGGCACGTGATCCGCTGACCGCGGTCATCGTTCCGCTCTTCAATCCACGACGCCACGTCTGGAGCGAGCACTTTGCATTGATCGAGGACGGATGGTACGTCGTCGGTATCACCGCCATCGGCCGCGCGACCGCGGCGCGCCTGCGGCTGAACCGGCAGATCTATGTCCGTCAGAGGAGGCTGCTGCGCAAGGCGATGCGGGTCGGCGGCGCGCCGTGGCCTTGATCGGCGCATACACGACCCGGCAGCTGGCTGAGCTCCGCGGCCGCCCGTAGGAAGCCGGTGCCTGCCCCGCCGCTCCCTCACCCGTCGACGAGCAGGCGGTAGCCGACTCCCGGTTCGGTGATCAGGACGCGCGGCACGGTCGGGTCCGCCTCGAGCTTCTTTCTGAGCCGCGTCGCGTACACGTGCAGGTAATGCGCCTCGGCATCGTACGCCGGACCCCAGACCTGATGGAGCAGCACCCGGCTCGTCAGAACACGGTTCGCGTTCTGCGCCAGCACCTTCAGCAACTGGTATTCGGTGGGGGTCAGGTGGATCTCCCGCCCGCTGACGGTGACATGGCGTCGCTCCAGATCGATCTCGACCGGACCCGCCCGCACCAGCGGCGCCGATCCGCGGTCGGGGCGGGCGGCGTGCCGCAGCGCCACCCGGATCCGCGCGAGCAGTTCCTCCGCACCGAACGGTTTGGTGAGGTAATCATCCGCGCCGGCGTCGAGCGCCGTGACCTTCGCGGGCTCGCTGTCCCGCACCGAGAGGATCACGATGGGCGTCGCATCGGTCGCGCGCACCGCCCGAACGACCTCGAGTCCATCGGCATCCGGCAGGCCCAGGTCGAGCAGGATGAGGTCCGGGCGCCACTCCGCGTGGGCGCGCATCGCCTCAGCGACCGTGCCGGCGGACGCGACCTGGAACCCGTGGTGCCGCAGGATCGGCGTCACGACGCGCACGATCGCCGGTTCATCGTCGACGAGCAGGATGCGCGCGCCGGGAGCGCGGCTCACGGCGACGGCGCTGGCACGCGCGAGCGGGGCAGGGTGAAGGCGAAGCGGCTGCCACCCTCCGGCCGTGGTGTCACGGCGATCTCGCCCCCATGGGCCTCGACGAGGCCGCGCGCGACCGCGAGGCCGATGCCGGTGCCGCCGTGCGTCGACCCTCCGGCGCGGACGAAGGGCTCGAACACGTGGGGCCGGAGATCCGGCGGCAGACCCGGACCGCGATCCGCCACGCTCACCTCGATGGATGCGGGCAGGACGCGCGCCTCCACGACGATCTCGCTTCCCCGTGGCGCGTACTTCACCGCGTTCTCGATGAGGTTTGTGAGCACCTGATCGATCTCCACGTAATCGATCTGCAGCGGCTCCATATCGTCGGGAACCGCCACGATGAGCGTGTGATGCTGGGTGACGGGTCGCAGCCGCGTGACGACGTCGTCGATCAGCGCCCCAAGGTCGTACCAGTCCTTCTGCGGCCGGATCGCGCCGGCTTCGATGCGCGAGAGATCGAGAAGGTTGCCGACGATCCGGTTGAGCCGCCGCGCCTCGTCTTCAATCGCGCCGAGCAACTCCTGCCGCTCGGTCTCGGTCCACTCTCCGGCCGCGAACCGGAGGCTCCCCGCCGAGGCGATGATGGAGGCGAGCGGCGTGCGGAGATCGTGGGACACCGCGTGGAGCATCGCCGCGCGCAGGTCGTCGGTCCGCCGCAGGATCTCCGCCTCGGCCGCGCGCCGCTCGTTCCGCGCCGCTTCATCGGC
>CAZHZF010000141.1:0-5137 GCA_964536925.1 uncultured Dehalococcoidales bacterium
CCCCTGCCGTCGCAGGCGACTGACGCGGAGGCGGGCGAGACGCCCGCGGTCCTGAACGGCGACGCAACCCACCGCGCGTCGATCTGCGGGATGCCCCCTCTCCCGCCGCGTCGGGAAAGGGTCGGGGGTGAGGGCTCCTCCCGGCATCAGCACCGAGTGTTGCCCTCTGAGGGGCGGCGCGATTGCGAGCGATACACTGACCCCGTGAGCGTCACCGACCTCGATGCGCGGGGCCTCCGCGAAGCCCTCGCCCGCCGCGAAGCGCAGGGCCAGCCCGTCCGCGTCGCCCTCATCGGCGCGGGCCGGTTCGGCACCACCGTCGCCGCCGGCCTGGGCCAGATGCCCGGGATGCGGCTCTCCGTCGTCTGCGACCTCCGCGAGGCGAGCCGCCGGATGGCCGCCCGGGCGGGAACGCGAGGCGATGAGGGCCGCATCATCCAGGGTGTCCGCGCCGATGCCATCGTCGCCGGGGCCTGCTGTCTCACCGACGATCTGACCGCTGCTCTCGCCGCGCCGATCGACGTCGTCGTCGAGGCGACCGGCCGTACGGACGTCGCCGCCCGGGTCGCGATGCGCGCGATCGAGGCTGAGAGGCACGTCGTGATGGTCACCGTCGAGGCCGACGTCCTCTACGGCGGCGCGCTCGCCGAACGCGCCCGACGCGCCGGGGTCGTCTACAGCCTGGCCGACGGCGATCAGCCGGCCACCACCGCGCGGATGGTCGATTGGGCGCGCGCGGCCGGCTACACGATCGTCGCCGCCGGGCGGGGAACCCGCATGCACCCCGCCGACCCGACCGGCATCCCCGAGGAAGCGTTCGCCCGCTACGGCTACGACCCGGAGATCGTCGAACGCCGGATGTTCAATCCGAAGATGTACAACTCCTTCCGCGACGGCTCGAAAGCGCAGATCGAGATGTGCGCCCTCGCCAACGCGACCGGCCTGGTCCCCGATCGGCGGGGAACGCACGAGCCCTCCGCCGGCGTTGCCGATCTTCCCCGCCTGTTCCGCCCGGCGGCCGAGGGCGGCCTCCTCTCTCGGACCGGCGTCGTCGAACTCGCCAATGCCGTCGCGCCCGATGGCGTCAGCCTCCTGCCCGATCACCTGACCAACGGGGTCTTCGTCGTCGTCACGACCGAGGAACCGCTCCTCCACGAGGATCTCGCCTTCTATCGCCTGCCCGCCAGCGACGACCGGCGATACGCCGCCTTCTGGCGCCCCTACCATCTCTGCGGCATCGAGACGCCCATGTCGGTCGCCGAGGCCGCGCTGTACGGCCGGCCGACCGCCGCGCCCTCGGGTGCGCCTGTAGCCGAGGTCATCGCCTGCGCCAAGCGCGATCTCCCCGCCGGCGCGGTGCTCGATGGCTCGGGCGGCGCGCTGGTCCGCGGCCAGATCGACCTCGTCGAGGTCGTCGCCCGGGAGGAGCTGCTCCCGCTCGGCTGGGCCGAGGGTGTCACCCTCCGACGCGGGATCCGCGCCGGCGAGGCGATCCCCCTCGCGGCGGTGGAGGGTCTGCCGACCGACGAACTCGCCCACCTGCGCGCCGAGCATCTCGCCCTGGCTGGCTTCGCCACCATCCCCGCCGGGCGGTGAGACCCGGTGATCCGCCACCGACGATCACGGAGGGGCTGACCCCTCGAGTGCCCGCTCCAGCAAGACGTACATGAACGCTCCGTCTGAACTGGGTCCACGCCGTGTCTCGGAGAACCCCCGGTCTTGCACAAAGGCGAGCAGCGCTTCGTCGGCGACATACTCGCGCATCCAGAGAGTCTCGACACTCAACGCGCGCGCATCGACGACCAACCGCTCGAGCAGCACCTCACCCAACGACGACAGACGGTCTGGATCGGTCACGACGAAGATGCGCGCCGCGCGGGCCCGAGGAGCCTCCAGCTCAACGGCTCCGTAACCGAGCACGACGCCGTCGACGGCGGCGACGTAGTGCCGTCGCGGCCGCCTACCGGCGTCGAACTCCTGTCGGTTCCGCAGCCATACGCGATTCATCGCCGGATCGAACGGAATCGCTGCGTCCGCGGCCGCGAGAATCGCTGCCCAATCTGCCTCCGTCGGAGGCCGCAGATCGATCACCGGATCACTCGTCAGCCCAGCGCCTCCAGCGCCCGATCGATCGCTGCCCGCGGATCGAGCGCCGCGCCCCGCGCCGCCGCCATCCCCGCCTCGACCGCGCCGACTCGTTCCCTCAACGCGTCGAGCCGCCGCGCACGCTCCTCCTGCCCGAAGCGGACCGCCCGCACCTGACTCGACCGGCGGGCGATCTGCCGCGCCGCGGCGATCAGTTCCAGAGCGACCACCGCCACGATCGGCTCGGGATCGCGGGCGGCTCGCCCGCTACCGCCGACCGCGCGGTCCTCTCCCGACGCGAGGTACGCCGCGACCGCCTCGAAGGTCGCGCCGAGCCACCCCGTGTCGTTGAGGTCGCGCTGCCCCCGCAGGCACTCGACGAGCAACCGCCGCGCCTCCTCGCGCGCGCCGCGCGCCAGCGCGACGAGGGCCAGACCCTGCCGGGTGTGGACGCCCAGCCACGGGTCATCCACCCCGCTCTGCGCGATCAGCGCGGAGCCAAATTGCGCGGCCGCTTCGTCAAGGTCGCCGGCATCGAGCGCGGCGTTGCCGAGCCACTCCCGCGCCACCGCCACCCGTTCGCCGTCCCCGGCTGCCTCGGCGCTCTCCCGCATCGCCAGAAACCTCGCCCGCGCCCCCGCGATGTCCCCGGCCCGCAGCGCCAGGCTCCCCAGCGCCAGGAGTGTCCACTCGATCCCCCGCCGGTCGCCCATCTCCTGGTACAGCGCCAGCGCCTCGGCGAGGGGCGCCGCCGCGCCTTCTTCCCCGTGCCGCGTCTGCGTCATCCCCAGGCCCAGCAACGCCGCGGCCGCCATCACGCGATCCCCCTGCTGGCGGGCCAGCGCCAACCCCTCGCCGAAGTGGCCGATCGCGGCGCGCAGATCGGCATCGAACGCGGCCAGTTCGCCCGCCGCGACTGCCACCGCCGCCCGCGCGGCATCCTCCCCCGCGCCGCCGAGGTGGAGCACCTCCCCGAACCAGGCGCGGCCCTCGGTCAGCCGCGCGGTGAGGTACCAGAAGCGCGCGAGCGCGACCGTCAGCCTGCCTGCCCGCGCGGCATCCTGACGGGTGAGGAACCACCGCAGCGCCGCACGCAGATTGTCGACCTCCGGCGCCAGATCCCGCAGCGCGATCGCGCTCTGGCCTCGCCGCAGGTCCACCGCCGCGACCTCGGCCCGGCGCAGGAAGTACGCGGCATGCCGCTCCCGGGTCGCTCCCTCCGGTTCGTCACGGTCCAGCTGTTCCAGCGCCCACTCCCGTACCGTCCCCAGCATCACGAGGCGCCCGGGCTCCGTGGCCGAGCGCTGGAGCAGGCTCTGCGCCGCGAGCGCGTCGACGATCTCCAGCGTGCCGCCCGGCGCCGCGCAGACCGACTCGATCGCCTCCAGCGTCGCCCCACCGGCGAAAGTGGCGATCTGACGGAACAGCCGCCGCTGCGCCGGCTCCAGCAGCGCGTCGCTCCACGCGATCGTGGCGCGCATGGTCCGATGCCGCGCCGGCGCGTCGCGCGGCCCGCCGGCCAGCAGGGGAAGCATCGGGTCCAGGCGCCAGCGCATCGCCTCGGGCGTCATCGTCCGCACCCGCGCCGCGGCGAGCTCGATCGCCAGCGGTAAGCCGTCCAACCGGCGGCAGATCTCGATCAGGCCGATCGCGTTCGACCCGTCGATCGCGAACGCGGGGTCGATCGCGCGCGCCCGCGCGACGAACAGCTGCACTGCCTCCGACGCCCGCGCGGTGGTCGCATCCGGCGGCTCGGCGGGGTGCGGCAGCGAGAGCGCGCGCAGGGGGAACTCCTGCTCGCCATACACCCCCAGTGGCGCCCGGCTCGTCACGAGCACGCGCGCCTGCCGACTCTGCGCCACCAGGGCGGCCACGGCCGGGCCGGCGCCGAGCACCTGCTCGACATTGTCCAGTACGAGCAGCACCCGCCGCTGGCCCAGCGCGCGCCGGAGATCCTCCTCGTCGGGCGCCGCACCCGGCCCGCCGACGCCGAGCACCCGCGCGATCGCCGGAACGACGAGCGCGGCGTCGGCGATCCCCTCCAGCGGCACGAAATGGACGCCATCGGGGAACCGCGGCGCGAGATCGGCCGCGACGCGCTGCGCCAGTCGGGTCTTCCCCACGCCTCCGGGCCCGACGAGCGTCACGATCCGGGTGTTCGGACTCGTCAGGAGCGCGTTCAGCGCCGCGATTTCGGTCTCCCGGCCGATCAGCGCGATGGGCGCCAGTGTCGCGCCGCCGCGCGCGGGGAGGGCCGCCAGCTCCGCGGCGCGACGCAACGGCAGGAGACGATCGCCCAGGTCATCGAGCGCGGCCTGATGCTCCCGGTAGTAGGTGCTCCGGCCGATCGCGAGCCGCCGACAGATCGCGTCGGGCGAAAGCCCCTCGAGGTACTGCAGGCACAGGATCGCGTGGCGCCGCTCGGCCCGGGGCTCGGCTCCCCGGGGTCGCATCTCCTCGATCGCGGCGATGACTCGATCGCGCGGCAGCGCGGTGTCGGCTGCCCGGCCGGCCGATGCGGGCGGGTCGTGGAGGTGGCGGAGTAGATCGACGATCCGCGTGCCGGTCGGTGCGCGCCGGGCCCGCGCCGAGGATCGCGCGCCCGTCACGCGCCGCGCGTCCCGGGCGATTGACCCGCCCGAACCGCCCACGGTTCGATGGGCATCCGTCACCCTCCCCGGCGCTTCCGCCGCCGCTTCCCGGACGGGTGCAGTCAGGCGCGGCGCGCTCCCTCTAGCGTACCCACTGGCGCCCTCGCGCGCGTCGTACCATACGTGGGCACCGCACAAACTCGGGCACCGCAAGTGAGCCTTCGAGGCGCAGCCTGCCGGGGATAGGCCCGAGTCACGTCTTCCACCTCCCTTCATTCCTGAGGACAGCAGCCGAGGCTCGCCACCACTCGCCTGTGGACAGGTGTGGGACAAGCCCGGGACAGGTGTGGGACGGCGCACCTTGAGCCGGGGAGAGACGGCCCCTACGCTGGCCGGAACCCCACACGGAGGATGCGATGCAGATCACCATCACCGGCGGCACGGGCAGCCTGGCCCAGTAC
>CAZHZF010000142.1:0-5023 GCA_964536925.1 uncultured Dehalococcoidales bacterium
GAGGTCCGAGCGTGGATTGCCCGGCTTCGGTCGCGCGAGCGTCGCGACGGACGGCCGGGACCAGGCGCGAGTCCGGCGCACGGGCGACATCCTATCGAGCCGCTCGACCGGACGGATCGTCGCGGCAGGCGCCGCCGCGAACGCGCGGTCGGCACGCGCCGTCATCTCCGCTCATAGCCATCCCCGTGCGCGCGCTGTTGCCGCGGCCTCGGTGCGGTTACGGGCGCCCAGCTTGCCGATCGCTGACGAGAGATAGTTGCGCACTGTGCCCTCCGCGAGGTGGAGGCGGGCGGCAATCTCGGCGTTCGGAGCGCCGTCGGCGGCGCTGCGCAGGACGTCCCGCTCGCGCTCGGTCAGGGGGTCATCACCGTCCCACGTCGCCACGGCGAGCTCGGGAGCGATGACGCGCTGGCCGTGGTGCACCCGCCGCAGCGTGTCGACGAGTTGCTCGACCGGGGCATCCTTCAACACGTACCCGGCGACGCCGGCGGCGAGGGCTCGGCGCAGGTAGCCGCCGCGGGCGAAGGTCGTGACGATCACGACGCGGGTCCGTGAGCCACGCCGTGCCAGTTCGGCGGCCACGTCGAGCCCGCTGCGGCCGGGCATCTCGATGTCTGTGAGCAGGACATCTGGCTGGTGGTGCATGGTCGCGGCGAGCGCCTCATCGCCATCGGCGGCGGTCGCCACCACCTCGATATCGGGTTCGAGGGCGAGGAGCGCCGCGAACGCCCCGAGCACCATACCCTGGTCCTCGGCCAGCACCGTGCGGATCGTCACGTCGTGGAACCTGCGGCCGCGGGAGGTCCTGCCGCCGCGCCGTGCGCCGGCACCGTGATCGTCAGTGTGGTGCCGCCATCCACGCGTCGGTCGACGTGTCCACCGAGCGCGGTGATCCGTTCGCGCATGCCCGACAACCCCGACCCCTCGGGCGCGCCGCTTCCGCGCCCATCGTCGGCGACGATCAGGCGCACGTCGTCGCCGGCGGCGATGATCTGGATCCGACATTCCCGCGCGTCGGCGTGGCGCACGACGTTTGTGACCGCTTCCCGCAGTGCCAGGGCGACCGCGGCCTCGACCGTGGGTGCCAGGGAGACCCTGGTGTCGGTGTGGACGAGCAGTCCAACGCCGGCCGCGGTCAGGACATCACGCGCGATGTCGATCTCGGTGTCGAGCGCGTGGTGACGCCATCCGCTCACCGCCGCACGGACCTCGGTCAGCGCCTCGCGGGCCAGCAGTTCGATGTTCTTCGCCTCGACGGCCGCGCGCGTCGGGTCGGATGGTGCGACCTTCCGGATCAACTGAGCACGCACGACGATGCCAGTGAGGGTGTGACCGAGCAGGTCGTGCAGGTCACGGGCGATCCTCTCGCGCTCCCCAAGGGTGGCCAGCCGTTCGATTCGGACATTGTCGACCCGCAGGCGCGCGGATTCGCGCAGGTTATCGACTTCGGTTATCACCGAGTTGCCGATGAGCCATACCAGCAAGATCGGCGCCGCGAACGCGGCGAGTCGAAACGGCATCGGGATCGGCGACGCCGACGCGAGCAGCAAGAGGAGCACGGTCAGCCCGATGAACCAGCGGTGTGCCGTCCGGCGCGACGCGGCTCGCGCGACGAACCCGGCCGCATAGACCATGAACACGGTTGCGGCAGTGTTGAACCAGACCGTCGCAATGCCGAGCAGCGTCAACAGCACCGCGACGCCCATGGTGGTGCGGACCGCGCCCAGCCCCCCGACGACGATGAGGATCGCACCGACCGTGATGAGGGCGATCGCGAGGAGCCAATCGCCTGCGCCGGGACCCTCCGCCGCTCCCGTCCGAGCCACGACCGACGCGAACATCGGCTCGAACATCAGCGAACTGAGAAAGACGATGTACCACCAGCGGCCGATCACGCCGCGCAGACCCTCGGCCGTCAGCAGCCCGGTCGGGTCGACGAACGCCGTGGGTCGCGGCCGCTCGGTCGTCATGTCAGCCCTCTCCTCAGTCGCGCATCGAGCGGTAGGCGACCGTCGCGAGCCACGCCGTAACGGCGGTGGCACCGAGCAGTGCGGCCACATGGTCGACGATCGACTCGCCGAGCAGCAGCCCGATCCCGAGTTGCGATATGTGGTAGGTCGGAAGCCACACGGCCACATCCTGCACGAACGTCGGGAGCACTTCCAGCGGCATCCACAGTCCGCCCGCGATCGCCATCGGCAGGAACACCGCGTTGATGATGGCCGGGGCCGAGCGCCCGCGCGCGACGAATCCGACAGCCATGCTCATGAGGGCGAACGGCAGAGACCCGAGCAGGAGCAGCCCGGCGATGCCCAGCCACGTTTTGACATCGGTGTCGATCAATCCCATCGCGAAGGCGGTCAGACTCATCGCGGCATAGACGCCGAACGCGACCGGCAGGCTGGCGACGACCTTGGCGGCCAGGGTGGTCGGTACGGGGACCGGCGAGACCCGCTTGACGCGGAGCCAGCCGCGCTCGCGATCCTCCGCGATGCCGATGCCCGGGGTAAGGGAGACGGAGATCACGCCGAAGGCACCGAAGGTCGCGAGCATGAGCGTTGCTCCGGCTACCGGGCCGTTGCCTTCGGCACCGAAGAGCGCCGCGAACACCGCGAACATGCCAACTGGCATCGCGATGGAGAAGAGCGCCGCGACGGGGTCACGGATGATTGCGTACAGCTCATCGCGGATCTCGATGGCAAGGATCGAAGCGGTCATGCAGCTAACCTCCTGGGGTTCACGTGGGTCATGGACCCGATGGCCAGCTCGAGCGAGGCGCCCTCGACTCGCAGATCGGCCAGCGTCGGGTCGGCGGCGAGCAGCGCGCGGACCGTCGCTTCGGGCCGGACGCTCGTGACGCGCATCCGGCCATCGGCGACCGTGACATCGATCACGTCCGGCAACGCGCGCAGATCGGTGTCGCGCAGTGCCGTCCGCGCCGTGACGGTGCGGTCGGGAAGCTGAGCGGTCAGGTCCGCCGGCCTGCCACTGGCGATCACCCTTCCCTCGTGCAGCACCACGACGCGGTCGGCAACGGCGGCCGCCTCCTCGATCTGATGGGTGGTCAAGAGAACGGCGGTGCCGCGGTCCCTGCGCGCGGCGAGGGTGGCCCAGAAGCGGCGGCGCGCGTCGCTGTCCAGCCCGACCGTCGGTTCGTCGAGGATGAGCAAGGTTGGGTCGACCACCAGCGCCATTGCCAGCTGGAGACGTTGCTGTTGGCCGCCGGACAGGTCGGTGACCCGTCGCCCCGTCAGTTCGAGCAGTCCCACCTCGGCCAATACCGCATCGGCATCGGACGCGGGTCGGCCGGCGCGGACCGCCCACCCGGCCACCAGTTCGGTCACGGTCAGTGTGCGCGGAAACCCGGCCCGCTGGTGTACGACACCCAGACGGCGGCGTGTGGCCGGCTGGCGGGGATCCAGGCCATCGATGCGGACCGTGCCGGTGGTCGGCGCGAGCGTTCCCGTCAATGCGCTCACCAGAGTCGTCTTCCCGGCGCCGTTGGGACCGAGCAACGCGACGCACTCGCCTGAATCGACGGTCAGGTCGACGCCGCGCAGCGCGTGCGTCGTCCCATAGTGGTGATCCAGTCCCCGGATCGTTACGACAGCGGCCACGGCCATCTCCTGATGCGAAGTGGTGATGACGGCATTGTGCCGGGGCGCAAGAACCCCGAGTAGTGCACCGTGTCAGAACTTGCGGATGACGGATGTCAGGGGGATGCGAACCGCGGGCGCGTTCGTCCTCGGCCGTCCACAGGCCAGGGTGCTCTGTCCGAACCCTCAGAACCCGCCCAGGCCGACCCGCCCGCAGACATGAGCGGAATCGGTCACACGGTCGCGGCCGGCTCGCACGCGCTCGCGCCCGCCCCCGGCCGGGCCGGCATGTGCGTGGACGCGGTCGGCGCCCGATCCCAAATGCCGCCGTCGTGTGGCGCCGGGAGGGCGTGGGTCCACGGCGTGCGCGGACCCACGCCCTGCCGCTCAGGCCATCGTCGCCAGGACGCCATCCAGCGCGTCGTAGGCCGCGTTCATGCCCATCTCCATGCCGGACTGGAGCATGCCATCTCGCTCCCAGGTGGTGTGGAACAGCGAGATGTTGACGAGGCGGGTGCGGCCGTCGCCGAGGTCCTCCAGGGTCATCGTCTCGACGATGACGTGGCCGGGCATGCCGTCCCACTCGAAGGTCTGGACGATCCGTTCGGGCGGAACGACCTCCCGGAAGCGTCCTTCGAAGCCGTTTGGTCCCTCGGGACCGGCCGTGACGAAGCGCCAGCGGCCGCCGCGGACCGGCTCGTACCGCTCGATGGTGACGCCGCCGCTGAAGGCGCCCCACCACTGGCGGATGAGGTCCGGGTCGGTGACCGCGCGCCAGACCCGGTCGCGCGGGGCATTGAAGATCCGTTCGGTGTGGATCTCTCGCTCGTGCGGTGTGGTGACGATCGCGCGGTACGGCGTGGGATTCAGCGTCATATCTCTTCTCCTCGCGTGCGGTCCAGAAAGGCGCCCAGCCGATCGAGCCGTGCGTTCAGCATCGCCTGGTAGCGGGCCATCCAGGCGATCTCGTCGTCGAGGCGGCGCCGGCCGAGGCGCGCCGTCCGCACGCGCCCCACCTTCTCCGTCGCGACCAGTCCCGCGTCCTCGAGGATCTGAACGTGCTTCTTGACGCCCGTCAGCGTCATGTCGCAACGCGCGGCCAGATCGGAGATCGAGGCGCCGCCCTCGCCGAGTCGTTCGAGGATGGAGCGACGGGTCGGATCGGCGAGCGCCCCGAAAGCTTCATCCAGAGTCGGCGTATACTGAACCATATAGTTCAGTATAGACCATCCTCACCCCTCGGTCCCCTCTCCTTTCGGAAGGAGAGGGGAGGAGAGGATCTCAACTCGGGGGATGCGTCCCCCGAACCCCCTCTCGGCCCCAACCCCCAGGCCCTCTCCTACCGAAAGGAGGGGGGAGGAAGAGATCCTCAAACTCGGGGGATGCGTCCCCCGAACCCCCTCTCGGCCCCAACCCCCAGGCCCTCT
>CAZHZF010000143.1:0-4981 GCA_964536925.1 uncultured Dehalococcoidales bacterium
ACGCCTCGGCAGCATCGTGGCGCCGGACCACCCCCAGCGAGCGAAGAGAGGGGGGATGCTTCTGTGGGGACACCCCACACCCCGGCAGCGTCGTTCCGCTGCACCACGTCGGGGACACCCGGCAGCATCGTGCCGCTGCACCGCGTCGTGGGCACACGCGGGATTCGCGGCAGCGGTCGCGCCGCTGCACCACGTAGGCGGATCAAGCCCGGCTCCGCGACAGCCTGATGCTCCCTGCGCCGTCGGGGAGCACGGCGACAGTACGATGTGGCTGAACTGTGGTACCACCCGCGCGCATTCTCATCGTGGACGACGAGGTCAATCTCGTGGATCTCGTGCGGGGTTACCTCGCGCAGGAGGGTTTCGCGATCGAGGTCGCCTTCGATGGCCTCGCCGCGATCGATCGCGTACGGGACTGGTCGCCAGACGTGGTCATCCTCGACGTGATGCTGCCGGGCGTGGACGGCATCGAGGTGTGTCGGCGTGTCCGCACGTTCTCCGACGCCTATGTCCTCATGCTCACCGCGCGGGCCGAAGAGATCGACAAGATCGTTGGCCTGTCGGTCGGAGCGGATGATTACCTGACGAAGCCCTTCAGCCCGCGCGAACTGGTCGCGCGGGTGCGCGCGATGCTCAGGCGCCCGCGACGCGGCGGTGCCGAGATCGGCACGGAGGCGCCACCCCAGCGCATTGGCGATCTGGAGATCGATCGTGGCCGCTTCGAGGCGCGTCTGCGCGACGCTCCCCTACCGCTTACCCAGCGCGAATTCTCGCTCCTCGCCGCTCTCGCCGAACGTCCGGGCCGCGTCTACACGCGCGGGCAACTGCTGGATCGGGTCTGGGGCAACGAACACTACGACGAGCATGTCGTTGAGGTGCACATCGCGAACCTCCGTCGCAAGATCGAACCGGACCCCGCCACGCCACGCTACGTGCACACGGTGCGGGGTGTCGGGTACCGCTTCGAGGATCGGTCGTGAGCCGGCTGCGCCGTGCTCTCGGCGGACTGCGCGTCCAACTGCTCACCGCGCACCTGGTGGTCGTTCTCGTGGGCGTCGTCGTCCTTCTCGTGGGCATCCGCCTCGCCACACCGGAGTTCCTGCGGCAGCACATGGCGATCGAACAGGCCGGCGCCATGGCGACCACCCGGATGGCGCCGGAGATGGAACTGGCGGTGAGTCGCGCGTTCACGGCGGCGACGACCGACGCGATACTCGTCGCCGGTGTGGCTGCCCTTGCCGTGGCGTTCGTGGTAAGCGCGCTCATCTCGGAGCGGATGCTCGTCCCCGTTCGCGCGCTGGCATCGGCCAGCCGCCGCATCGCCGCCGGCCACTATGCCGAACGGGTACCGGTCGAGCAGAGCGACGAGATCCGCGATCTGGCCCACACCTTCAACGAGATGGCCGCCTCGCTGGAGGATGGCGAGCGAAGGCGCCGCTCCCTGATCGCCGATGTCGCGCACGAACTGCGCACGCCTGTGGCAACGCTCGAGGGGTACGCCGAGGGCCTGCTCGACGGCGTCGTACCGGCAAGCGAGGAGACGTGGGCCAGACTCCATGCCGAGGCACGGCGACTCAAGCGCCTGGTGAGCGACCTGCAGGAGATCTCCGCGGTCGAGGCGCGGCAGTTCTCGCTTCACGTGACGCGGGTCGACCCGGCCTCCATCTCGCGTACCGCTGTCATCCGTCATCAGAGCGACTTCGCGGCCGCGGCCCTCACCCTGGCGGCGGATATCCCCGCGAAGGTTCCCGCCATCGATGCCGATCCCGAGCGTGTCCTGCAGATCCTGGCGAACTTTCTGAGCAACTCACTGCGCTACACACCGGCGGGGGGTCTCGTGACTCTCGCCGTTGAATCGGAGGACTCGATCGTCCGGTTCCGCGTGACCGACAGCGGCATCGGCATATCGCCCGAGCACCTCCCTCACATCTTCGAGAGGTTCTATCGGGTGGATACGTCGCGATCGCGTGCTGATGGGGGCGCGGGGATCGGGCTCGCCGTCGCAAAGGCGCTGGCCGAGGCGCTGGGCGGACGGATCTCGGCGGCATCCGCCGGTCCCGGCCGCGGTTCCACTTTCACGCTGGAACTGCCGCGATCGGGACCGGGCGGCACCGTCGCGCGAGAATCTTGAGCAAGTCTTGAGCGGAACCCGCATCGTGCCTTGAGCACGGCCGCGGACAATCTCATCGACCGCATTGGCGGTGGGAGGTGTCCCGTGATGGGATACGGGTTCGACGGGTCCTGGATGATGGTCTGGTCGATCGTCTGGATCGCGGCGATCACCCTGGTCGTCGCGCTGACGTGGCGCTTCGCCAGCGGGCGCCCCGATCGCGGCGCTTCGGCGCTGGACATCCTGAAGCGGCGCCTGGCCGCCGGGGAGATCAGTGAGGCCGAGTTCCTCCAGGCGCGCAAGCACGTTGACTGAGCGTGGCGGCCGTATCTCCCGTCGGGGTGCGCTCGGCGCCGCGGGCGCATTCCTCCTTGTCACCGCGTCGGCGTGCGCGGGCAACGTCCTGGGTCGCCCCGGCACCCCGCCGGGAGGGACGGTAAAATCGGGCGTGACTCAGACGACCGCGACCTCGTTCGGCGAACCGCCGGTTCGCGCGAGCGCGAATGGGACGCTCGCCACCGACCTGGAGGCGCGCCTCGCACCGGTGACCTTCGGCGGGCATGTCCTCACGACCCAGACGTTCGAGGGCACGATTCCGGGACCGACGCTGCGAGTCCGTCCCGGCGACCGCGTGCAGTTGCGCCTCGTGAATCGCCTCGGCGAGCCGACGAATCTCCACTTTCACGGGCTCCACATCACCCCCACGGGCTCGGGGGATAATCCGTTCGTCCACGTCGCGCCGAACGAGTCGTTTCAGTACGACTTCACCATCCCGGCAGACCATCCGCCCGGGACGTACTGGTACCACCCGCATCTCCACGGGCGGGTGGCCGGTCAGGTCTACGGCGGGCTCGTGGGTGCGATCGTCGTCGAGGGGCCGATCGATCGGCAGCCGGAGATCGCCGCGGCCCACGAGAGGCTCATGGTCTTGAAAGACAGCGGCGGTGATGCGGGCGGCATCATCCCCGGCGCAACGATGATGGACGCGATGAACGGCCGAGAGGGGCCGATCGTCACGGTCAACGGGGCGCTGCGCCCCAGGTTGGCGCTCCGGCCGGGCGCGCTGGAACGATGGCGGATCGTCAACGCGGGCAATGCCCGCTACTATCGGCTCGCCGCGCCCGGCCTCTCGCTGCTGCAGATCGCGACGGATGCGGGTCCGCTGACGGCGCCGGCGCCCATCGGCGAAGTGCTGCTCCCGCCGGGCAAGCGCGTCGAACTCCTGGTCTCCGCGCCCGGCCCGGGAACGTATAGCCTGATGTCACGTCACTACGACCGCGGCGAGATGACGATGATGATGGGTGGGGGCATGGCGCACCACGCCAGTCCATCCCGCGCCGACATCCCGCTCGTCGATATCACGGCGGCGGGCGAATCGGTCGCGATGGCGCCCCCCGCGACGCTCACCGGCGCCGTTGCCTCGCCGGATGGACCGGTCGCCCAGCGGCGCACCCTCGAACTTGGCGAAACGATGGTCCCGGGCGGAGCGCGGTTCATGATCGACGGCAAGGAGTTCTCGCCCGATCGGGTGGACATTCACGCCACCCTGGGCACGACCGAGGAATGGACGATTCGCAATGGGACCGACATGGATCACCCGTTTCACCTCCACGTCCATCCGTTTCAGGTCGTGGCGATCGATGGAGCACCCGTCGCTCCGGCGGGGTGGGAGGACACCGTCAACGTCCGCAAGGGACAGAGCGTGACGTTGCGCATCCCGTTCCGCGACCTTCCTGGCCTGACCGTCTTCCACTGCCACATCCTCGAGCACGAGGATCTCGGGATGATGGGGATCGTTTCAGTTCGCTGACGGACGAATATTGGCGGGACGTCGAGTCCGACGACGCCAGTACCGCGCCTCAGGGCAGCACAGCGGGCCGGATATGCTCCGTCCGTGACACGACGCCACGTCCTGGCAGTCGACTTCGGACAGACGTGGTGTAAGGCCGCCTGCGTCGGGGCGGACGGCCGATTCCTCGCCACCGGGCGCGCGCCGAGCCGCGGGCTCCCCGGCCACGGCTTCGGCGCGGATGACGGGGAGCGGATCTGGGAGACGTTTGTGGCCGCCGCGTGCGAGGCGCTGGCGGCTGGTCGTGCCGCGGGGATCGGCGAGCCCGCGGCCATCGCGCTCTCGACACGCATCGGTCAGGGAGTGTTCCTCGGTCGCGCGGACGTTCCGATCGAGATCCCGGAGGAGGCGCGGCGCATCGACGATGCCACCCTCGACGCGCTCTTCCTCCGCACCACCTGGAACGGGGACACCGCCGGATCGTACGCGCCGATCCTCGCCGGGCGCGCCATGGTCGTTCGACGGGAGCACCCCGATCTCTGGCGGCGCGTTCAGCGCATCGGCGCGTTCCACGACTGGCTGCTCCTGCGCCTGACCGGGCGCTGGGCGACGAACCCGGCGACGGGACCGAGTGCCCTGGTATGGCCACCCGCGGTCGCCGCATGTGTCGCCCTGCCAGAGAGGGCGCTGCCGACGATCCACACCTTCGGCGAGATCGTGGCGCGGCTCACCGACGCTGCGGCGACCCGCCTCCAGCTGACATCCCGGCCTCCGGTCGTGGCCGGCTACCACGATGGATCGGCCGCGACGCTCGGCGTGGGCGCGCTCGCGGACGGCGATGTCTGCGTCACCCTGGGAACGAGCGTGGCGATCCGGGCCGTGCGACAGGGCGCCATATCCGGCTGGTTCCGCTACATGGTCGCGCCCGATCGCCTCGCATGGATGCGCGGCTTCGAGCAAGCACTCGCCTACCTCGACGAAGCCGCCGCGATCCTGGCGGGCGAGGAGGATGCATCGTCGTCGCTGCGCGGCGCGCTCCATCAGGCGCTGACCGTGGAGGCGCGCGGAGCGCCTCCGTTCGC
>CAZHZF010000144.1:0-3514 GCA_964536925.1 uncultured Dehalococcoidales bacterium
CCGCCTTCACCGGCGTTGCCGCGCCGGTGTTCCGCGCCGAACTGGTCTCGGGGGAGACCGTCGTCGATCTCGGCTGCGGCGCCGGCCTCGACCTCAGTATCGCCGCCCGTGCGGTTGGCGCTCAGGGTCGGGCGATCGGGATCGATATGGCTGAACCGATGGTCGACCGCGCGCGGCGGACCGTGGCGACGCTCGGTCTCGCCCACGCCGAGGTGCGCGTGGCCACGGCCGACGCGACCGGACTGCCGGACGCCGTCGCGGACTGCGTCCTCGTCAACGGCCTCCTCAATCTCAGTCCGAGCAAGCAAGACGTCCTGCGCGAGATCGCGCGCATCCTGCGCCCGGGCGGGCGGTTCGTGCTCGCGGAGACCACCTTGCACGCGCCCCTACCCGAGGGATCGCTCAACTCGATCGACGACTGGTTCCGCTGAATAGGCGGTGCTCTGCCGGAGGCGGAGCTCCTGGGCCTGCTGGAGGCCGCGGGGATTGACGGCGTCGTGCTCGAACGCGGCCGGAACGCGCGTACGGGCGCCGCGGAGTCGCAGATCAGCCTGATCCGGGGGATCCGCCGCCGCGATTGACACCTAGAACTGCCTGAGGCGCAGGCGCGGGCGTTTACGGGCGCGGTGGTCGTATCGATCGCTCCCGCGCGATCGTGCCCGCGAGCGCGGCACCCAGCGCGCGCAAGCGCCAGACGCCTTGCCGTCCCTGTACTTAACTGATACGGTAATTACCTTGGCTGTTAACTACGGCGCGCACCCGACCCGCGACGTTCTCTCCGAGACCTTCGCCGCGCTGGCTGACCCCACCCGCCGCGCGCTGCTGGACCGCCTCCGCGAGGGAGAAGCGACCGTCGGCGCGCTGGCCGCGCCGTTCCGGATGAGCCTTCCGGCGGTGTCGCGGCATCTCACAGTTCTGGAGCGGGTCGGCCTCATCGCCAAGGGACGGGACGCGCAGTGGCGGCGCTGCCGGCTCGACGCCGCGCCGCTCCGCGCGGTCGCCGCCTGGACCGAGCCGTACCGCCCGTACTGGGAGGAGAGCTTCGCCCGCCTCGATGCCCTGCTCGACGATATGCAGAGGGAGAGTCCACGATGACGCACCGCGCACCGACCGTCAGCGTCCACATCCTCGGCGAACGCGAGATGGTCATGCGACGGGACTTCCGCGCCCCGCGCGCGTTTGTCTTCGACGCCTGGGCGAAGCCGGATCTCATCGTCCGCTGGATGGCCCCGGCCGGGTGGAGCTTCTCCGTCTGCGAGGTCGATCTGCGCCCCGGCGGCGGCTATCGCTGGGTGATGGCGCGGTCGAGCGGGGGCGAGATCGTGATGGCGGGCGAGTACCGCGTCGTCGAGCGGCCCGACCGGCTCATCTCCACGCAGCGGTTCGAGGGATTCACCGAGGTCGGGTGGCGTCCCGAGGATGAGGCCGTGGGGACGATGATCCTCACCGAACGGGCAGGCATCACCACCTGGACGCTCACGAACCTCTACCCCTCCCGCGAGGTGCGCGACGCGGCGTTCAACGACCCGAACGCGCGGTCCGGGCTGGAGGAGGGGTTTCTGAAGCTCGAGCAGATGGCCGCGGGCTGAAGAGCGCACGGCTCGGTGCGCCCACCATCACGATGCCGGCTCGGTCCGCGAGATCCCCGGCACCGCATCAAAGTCGCGGTCGAAGGAGAAGAGGGCGGTCGCGCCGTCCCGTTGCATCGCGGCGACGATCGCGGCATCCCCGAAATCGAGGTGCGGATACCGCACGTAGAGATCGAGCGCCACGCGGATGGTCGCACCGTCTGCCACAACGAAGTCCGGCATGTCGAGCAAAGGCACAAGCGCGTCGCGAACCGACGCCCGATCGAACCCATACGTGCGCGGAGAGGCGAGGACGAAAACCGCGTCGGCAATCGCGGACGCGGTCGCTCGCACGCGTATCTGCCCTCTCGCGACGCGATGGAAGAGGAGCGCGGCGGCCTTCTGCTTTACCGGGTCATCGCCCGTGATGAGTCGAATCAGGACATCGGTATCGACATACGGGTCGGTCACGCGCCCCGCATCCGCGAGTGCAGCCCTTTCTTCCGCACCTTCGTCGATACGTAGTCCTCCCGTGCCACGTCGCGCGTCTCACTCCAGGCGAGCGGGCGTGGAATCCGGAGCGCGACTCGACGGCCGACATCGATCACGGCGCGGAGCGAGGGCGTGTCCGCGACGAGCGCATCGAGTCCGGCCTCGTCCACGGGATCGTCGTTCGGCTGCGGCGCAACGATCTGCTCGACCGGAACAAGCGCCACGACCGGTCTGCCGTGTCTCTCGATCACGATCGGCTCGCCGCTGATGTGAACGGCTCCGATAAGTTCGGCGAAATGTGCCCGCGCATCGCGGACCGAGACGCGGCGAGGCATCCGCGTCAGTGTACACAAGCGGGCATTCTCTGTACGCGCATCGCGCAGAGAACGCATTGGTGGCGGATGGGACGGGACGGCCCGCGGATGGCGTCATCGCGTGGACGATCCGCCCCCGGGGGGTTCCTTCGTGCCGCCGGCCGGGTTCGCGTACCGTCCCCGCGGCAATCGAGTCGCTCAGTCGCTCCCCGGCCGATCAGCCGCGTCGCGCGCGGTGCGCTCCCGCGCGCCGCTGAGCGCTGCTGCAGCCAGGCCGGTCTGGTTCGCGATCTCGCTCCGCGCGTTCTCCACCATCGTCAGCCCGCGGGCGAGGCGGCCGTGCACCTCCTCCTGGATCGCGCGCAGCGCCGAATCGATCATGTCCAGTTGCCCGCCCAACCGCTCGATGTCGATCGCGCGGCCAGCCCGTACCTCGGTCTGGAAGACGAGCAGCAGATAGGGAAGAAACATCGAGTACGGCACCAGGACCACGCTGGCGCGGAACAACTCGGCGTGGAGGCCGGCGCACAGCTCGTAGACCGCGTCCGGTACGGTCGCGACGGCGTGGGCGGTGGTCTGGTTCGGGTCGATGTAGCGCGCGACCTCGCGGGCGCGATCCCGGACGGTGTTCTCGATCTCGGCCTTGATGCGGCGCTGAGCCTCCGCCTCCTCGGCGGCGTGGAACCGCTCGAGCAGCGGCAGCGCGGCCCACTTCGAGTCGACGGGCAGGATGAGCCCGTTGGGCAGCCGCAGGCCAAACTCGACCACACGACTCCCCACGCGCAGGTCGCGCACCTGCCAATCGGCGGGCAGCGTCGCGAACGCCGACTCGAGGAGGTTCTCCCCCGCGGCGCCGCGCGCCTGCGTCCCGGCGAGGACGAGTTCCAGGCGGCGGATCGAGTCGGCGGTCCGCTGCTCGACCTCGCGCCGCGCCTCGATCTGCCCGCGCATGTGCGCCAGATCGGCGCGGAGTTGTCCCAGCGCGAGCAGTCCCTCCTGCGACCCGCCGGTGCGCGCGCGGATCTGGAGCAGGAGGATCGCGGCCAGCAGGACGATCGCGAGGACGAGCAGGAGGACTTCCACCGACGCGGATTATCGATGAGTCACTCTGACGACCCTCACGCGCCGTGGGCGGACGTC
>CAZHZF010000144.1:3614-4962 GCA_964536925.1 uncultured Dehalococcoidales bacterium
TGCCGCTGGCCGCCGTGCTGGTGCTCGACGCCACGCCTGCTCAGATGGGGCTGCTGGCCGCGCTGGGAATGGCGCCGCTGGCGGTGATGGGCCTGGTCGCCGGCGCCTGGATCGATCGCGTCCGCCGCCGCCCCCTGATGATCGCGGCGGACATCGGCCGCGCGATCCTGCTCGGTTCGATCCCCGCCGCCTATCTGCTTGGCACGCTTCGCTTCGAGCATCTCCTGATCGTCGCGCCGCTCGCCGGAGTTCTGACGGTCGTCTTCGACATCTCCTACCAGTCGCTCGTGCCCGATCTGGTCGGGCGCGACCAGCTCTTGCGCGCCAACAGCCGCCTCGCGACCGTGGACGCGACGGCTGAGATCACCACACCCGGGCTCGCCGGCATGCTCGTGCAGGCGATCGGCGCCCCGTTTGCGATCCTGATCGACGCGGTGTCGTTCGTCGGGTCGGCGGTGCTCGTCGCACTCGTGGACGCGCGCGAGGTCGCACGCCGGCCGGCCGACCTCACGAGCGGCCTCTGGCGTGAGATCGCCGAGGGTCTGCGGGCGGTCATGGCGAGCCCGATGCTCCGGTCGATCGCGGCGTTCAACGCGTCGCGCACCTTCTTCGGCAGCTTCATCGGCGCGCTGTACGCGCTGTACGCGCTGCGCGACCTCGGACTCGACCCGATCCTCCTCGGCATCACGATCGGCGTCGGCGGTGCCAGCAACCTGCTCGGCACGACACTGGTCGAGCCGGTGACGCGACGGTTCGGGATCGGGCCGACGATGCTCGGGGCGATGACGGTGGGCAGCGTCGCCGTCTACACGCTGCCGCTGGCCGGCGGCCCGATTCTGCTTGCCTTCGCGATCCTCGCGATCGGGCAGGCGTCCGACGCGATCCATCCGCTGTTCGACGTCAACGCGCTCAGCGTGCGCCAGTCGATCGCGCCGGAGCGTGTGCTGGGTCGCGTCAATGCGACCATGCACGTGATCGAAGGCGGGCTGGCACCGATCGGCGCGCTCGTTGGCGGCTTCCTCGGTGGCGCCATCGGCACGCGGGAGACGCTCCTGATCGCGGCTCTCGGGTGCTCGGTAAGCCTGCTCTGGCTGCTCTTCTCCCCTCTGCCGCGCCTGCGCGATCTGCCGATCCGCGCGCCGGACCTCGACTGACAATGGGTTACGCGCGCGGGGGGTCCAGCCGACTCCGACACCGTCGATGCCGCGAGGGACGCCCTCACCCCGGCCCTCTCCCGCCGCGACGGGAGAGGGAGTACCCACCGCGCCGGCGTGCCAGCAGAGTCCTCGTTCAAAGGACCGCGGGCGTCCCGCCCGCCTTCACCACCTGTGACACCGACAGGTCGGCC
>CAZHZF010000145.1:0-4848 GCA_964536925.1 uncultured Dehalococcoidales bacterium
CCCTCCGCTTCGCTCCACCCTCTCCCGCGGCGGCGGGCGAGGGTTGTCTGTCCGCTCCGTCGCGATCGTGACCGTGGAGGCGGAGGCGAGCGGGACGCACGCGGTCCTCATGTTTCCCCCTCTCCTGCCGGCGGCGGGCGAGGGTCGTCTGTCCACCCCGTCGCGGTGCCGGGTGCGGCTGAGGGTTTTCTCCTGATGGCGCCTCTGCCGGCGCGCCCTACGTTTCGGGGCAAGCCGACCCGGAGGAGGGATGGTCATGGGTCTTCGCAATCTCGTCTCACGCCGTGCGCTCGTGGCGCTCCTGGGACTGACCACCGGCGCGGTCGCGTCCGGCTGCGTGACCGGGCCGGCCACCGCTCGAACCGGGTCGCGCCTCCCGGCGCAGGAGGTGCGCCCACCGGCCGCTCCCGCCGCGCCCGCCATCGCCCCGGCACCGGCAGCGGCCGCAAAGCCAGCCGCTGCGCCCGCCACGACGCCGGCGATGAATCACACACCGACAGCGGGAGGCGCGGCGATCTCGGCGCTCACCAAGGCGAACGAGATGGACAAGCACCACGAGGATGGCATCAAGAAGTTCCCCCAGAAGACCGCCGCGCAGGGGAACGAGCGGCTGCCCTTCCGGATGGATGGCAACGCCAAGGTCTTCGAGATCACGGCGAAGAAGGTCAAGTGGGAGATCGAGGCCGGCAAGACCGTCGACGCGATGACCTACAACGGCACCGTCCCCGGACCGGAGATCCGCGTCACCGAGGGCGACCTCGTTCGCGTCGTGATCAAGAACGAACTGGACGAATCGACCGCGATCCACTTCCACGGCCAGCGAACGCCGAACAAGATGGACGGCGTCCCCTACATCACCCAGCCGCCGATCAAGCCGGGCGAGACCTTCACCTATGAGTTCATCGCCAGGCCCTCCGGCAGCCACATGTATCACTCGCATCACAACTCCTCAGTCCAGGTGCCGAGCGGCCTCCTCGGCGCATTCATCGTCCTGCCGAAGGACCCCGCCCTGATGCCGAAGGTCGATCGTGAGTACCTCATGATCCTCAACGATGGGCCCCACGGCTTCACGCTGAACGGCAAGGGTTTCCCGGCGACCCAGCCCCTGATCGCGAAGATCGGCGAGAAGATCCTGATCCGCTACATGAACGAGGGTTCGATGATCCACCCCATGCACCTGCACGGGTTCCCGCAGCAGGTCATCGCCAAGGACGGCTACGCGCAGCCGCCGTGGCTGTGCGACACGTTGAATATCGCCCCCGGCGAACGGTGGGATGTGATCGTCGAGCCAGATGAGGCGGGGATCTGGGCGTTCCACTGCCACATCCTTCCCCACGCCGAGACGCCCAACGGGATGTTCGGTATGGTCACCGCGCTCATCGTCGAGAAGTGACCGCGTCTGGCGCCCCCGATCCCTCGAGGAACCGGGGCGCGCCGCCCTCGCCGCGTTAGCGCTGACGGCGGGGCGCGGTCAGCGCCAGCGCGGCGATGCCGAAACCGAGACCAGCCATCGAGCCGATGAACACGTGCGGCCAGGGCGAATGCCCCGTCGTCAGATAGTAGATCGCGCCGATCACCGCGGAGAGGCCGAGCGCGGAGAGGGTCGCGGTGGCCGTCTCGGTGAGGAGTGGATCGCGCCACCATTCGCGTCGCACGGGGCTATTGTTCGCGCCCGCGCCCCCGGGGGCAATCAAACACCGGGATCGCGGTCACCGCGCAAGGCCTCCGGTCCCGGTGCCCCCGATCAGGCGAGCAGTTCGATGAGCAGGTTTCGGTGCGCCTTCGTGCCGATGTTCTCGAGCCGGTTGTCGATCTTCCCCTCCGGCGGCACGTTGACGAACGTCACCCGATCGTCGACGAACTGCACGTCGTTGAAATCGGTGGGGTCATCCGGATTCTCGAAACGGATGAGGCCGCCCGAGAGCATCACGAAGAAGTTGTCGACCTTGTGGATGTGCCGATCGAGGCGATCGCCTGGCTTCAGGCGCAGATCCCACACCCGCACCCGATCGTTCTCGAAGAGGCGGTGGGTCCCCACGTTCTCTGAAGGCGGCGTCTTCCCGTCGCGGCGCGCGCCCGTGTGGACGTTGGAGTGGTCGTACCCGTTGGCCGGGCGCGGCTTCAGTTCCACGACGATCTCGCGATGGCGGGAACTGCCCTCGTTCACCATCCGCGGATCGTGCTTCTCCTGGCCGGGGTCGATGGCGTAGAACGCGGTCTCGCCGTCGCGGGGGCGCCAGGGACTCTCGCCGAACCGCATCGTCCCCGGTTCGACGACGGTGTAGAAGTACGGCAGCGTATGGGTGTGCGCCGGCATCGCCGCGCCCGGCGGCACGATCATGTCCCACACCTTGATCCGATCGTTCTCGAACAGCACGCTGGTTCCCGGCATCGTTCCCTCCCGTCCGCATCGTACTGCCTCGGCAGACCCGGCGCAGGCGGTCAGGGGGCTCGGGCAGGAGGATGAAGCGGTCGCCCTGCAGAGGCCGCACCACCGTGAAGTGGCGATGGTCGAGCGTCGCGATCGTCCGCGTGTTCAAGCGCTGAGCCAGGGTGACGATGGACGCGTCGGTCCCGCCCAGGGGCAGGTCGCGATAGCGCTCGATGAGCGCGGCCAGGGCGTCGAGTTCCTCGGGTCGTGGTGCCTGCACGTCGAGCCCTATCAGGCCTCGAACGAGCGCCGCTTCCGTAGTGGGCCCGAAGCGAGTGCCGATTACGTAAAGCGCCTCGGCGAGGGCCAGCGCGGGTACGACCAGGTCGAGATCGCGCCGGGCGAGAACGTCCGCAACCGCGCGGTGCCAGGCCGACGAGCGATCGACGGCCGCAATCAGTGCGCTCGCATCGACCACGCACACCGTCACCGGACGCTGGCGGCCCACTCCGCGGCAAGGATCTCGTCGAGCCGGTCAGCCAGCGTCGGATCGCCGCTCGCGACCAGGCCGACAAATGGCAGGACGCGTGCGCCCTCCTGGCCGAAGCGCGCCTCAAGAGTCTCGCGAACCACGTGCGAGAGCGACATCCTGCGTCGGTCGGCCTCGCGCTGGAGCCGCTCTACGAGCAGGTCCGGAAGCGTCACGGTTGTGCGCCGCATACGCTCATACTAGCATCCACGGCGATCGAGGCCGGTGGCAGGTTTCACCGGATTCGGGGAACCTCGGCACCGACTTCGGCGCACCGTCCGCGGCGCCGAACATCGCGCGGACCGTCAGGCCCGGGGGCGAAACAGCAGGAAGCGCCCGCCGACGATGAGGAGCGCGGTCGCGATCGCGATGAGTTGCGCCTCCTGGAGGCCGAACGCCATCTGCGCTTCCTGGCGGTACACGGTGAGCGTGAAGCGGGTGATCGCGTAACCGAGCCCGGCCACGACGAAGGTCATTCCCGGTGCGGTGAGCCGGTTCCGTCCGAACCAGATGATCGCCAGCGTCGCCCCCACCGCGATCATCTCGTAGAGCGGGTACGGGTGGGTGGGTACGCCGCGCAGTTCGTTCGGCAGGAGTGCGTTCGGGTGGGTGTAGACGAGGCAGAGCAGGCCCGCGCCATCGCACGGCCCGCCCCAGGCGTCGCCATTGCTCAGGCAGCCCAGCCGGCCGACCGCCTGGCCGACGAGCATGGCCGGCGCGGCGACATCGAGCATCGTCCACTTCGGAAGACCCATCCGCTGGCAGAGGAACAACCCGGTGATGACGCCGCCGATGAACGCGCCGTAGACGGCGATGCCGCCCTGCCAGACCGCGAAGATCTCCAGCGGTCGGGCCGCGTACTGGTCCCAGTGGTCGAGCACGTGGAAGATCCGCGCGCCGACCATCCCGCCCAGGACGCTCCACACCGCGAGATCGCCGACCTTCTCCGTCGGCAGGCCATACGCCGCGGCGCGCCGGAGCGCGATCCACACCGCCAGCGCGACCGCCAGCGCCGTGAACAGACCGTGCCATCCAAGCACGAGCGGCCCCAGCGCGACGAAGTTGGGGTCGAAGCCCACCTCGAGGTTCAGCACGTCGCGCCCTCGGCCTCCGTTCGCATCCGGCTAAGCATAGGCTTGCGAACGCCGAATGGTCGGTGGCGCGGCGGACCGTTCCCGTAGCCGGGGAGGCGCATCACGGGGCGGCGCGAATCGGGCGGGAGGAGACGATGTGGCAGCAGGTGCCCTCGAGCGCGGACGGCGGATCGGACGATGGTGACCGGGTGGCGGAGGGCCGCCCCGACCGCGCCCGACCCCGGCGTGGGACTCTCGACCTGACGCGACCCCTCTCGGCGACGCGACCGTGCTGAGCGACCTCGTCGGGCGTCGCCGGATGGTCCGCGCCTTCGCGGCCGATCCCGTCCCCGCGGCCACGGTCGATCGGCTCATCGATCTTGCCCGCCGCGCGCCGACGGCCGGGAACGCGCAGGGGATCTCCTTCATCGTGGTGACCGCGCCGGCAACGCGGCGCGAAGTCGCACGGATCGCCGGGGAGGCCTGGTACGTCGCGAAGGGTCACCCGCCGTTCCTCTCGGGCGCGCCCGTCCAGGTCGTGCTGTGCGCCGAGGAAGCGACCTATCGCGCGCGGTACCGGGAGGACGACAAGAGGAAGGAGGGTCAGGACGAGCGCGTGTTTCCCGCGCCCTGGTGGTTCGTCGACGCCGGTGGGGCGCTCGTGCTCCTGCTCCTCGCCGCGGTGGAGGAAGGGCTCGCCGCGTCGTTCGTCGGCGTGCGGGAGCCCTCCGACCTCGCCGTCGCGCTGGGGATGCCGGCGGGGGTGCATCCGGTCGGCGTCGTCCTTCTCGGGCATCCGGCGCCGGATCGACGGACCAGGTCGCGCGGGCGGCCGCGGCGACCGCTCGACGAGGTCCTGCACCGCGAGCGCTGGT
>CAZHZF010000146.1:0-4833 GCA_964536925.1 uncultured Dehalococcoidales bacterium
AACGCCTCGGCGAGCGCAACGTACACCGCGTCCCAGCCGCGGACGGTCGCGCGCAGCGCCCAGGCGCGCTCCAGCAATGCCCGGTGCCCGTAGCGCTCGCCGCCCCAATCGCGAAGGTCCTCCATCGCCTGCTGGGCGGCCGTGCCATCGAGGGCTCCGCGCAGGTAGTCACGGCGAATCACCCCGAGCACTTCCACATCCACCACGTGGGGCGCGGCGTGGTCCCGATCCTGAGCGAGGCGCGCACGGATGCGGGCCGCCGTCGCCTTCCCGACCAGCACCTCGTACAGGCAGGACGCATCAACGACCAGCATCGGGCCACGGCCCTCGCAGTTCATCGAGCGCCGCGATGGTCTCCTCAGGACTGATGTCGCTGGTCCGACGACGCGTGCGCTCGAGCCACTCCTCGAGAGACGGCCGACCCGCAATGCGCGTCGCCTCGCGCCGCAGCAAACCGGGAACGGTCGTGCCGGCGGTGGCGGCCTGCCGCTGGAGGGCGGCGTAGACCCGATCGTCGAGGTTACGTATCTGCACCGTACGAGGCATCTATGCATCGTACCAATGCATAAATGCATGGCCGACAATTCGTGCCGGTGCGGTGGAGGCGGGCGGGACGCCCGCGGTCCCGAATGGGGACGCTGCACCGCGCCGGCGTCGGTGCGAAACGATCGGTCCTGCGGGGGTCCACCCACCCGAAAGCCGTGGACGCCGCGGTCCGGCACGGACGCTACCCTGAAAGCATGCGCCGCTCGGATCGTCCGCTTCGGCTACCAGGGCAACCCTCCCGATCCGCGCCGGCGCGCGCGACGGTCGCCTCCTCGTGATCTGGGACCTCACCGCGATCGGCGACCTCGCCGCCGACCTCGTCCTCGTCGATCCCGATGCGCCGATGCAGCCCGGCCGGGAGATCCTCGTCCGTGACTGCGGCCTGAGCCTGGGCGGCGCGACCGGCATCCTCGCTGCCGCGGCCAGCCGGCTCGGCCTGCGCGTGCGCATGGTCGGGCGGGTGGGGGACGACGGCCTGGGCCGGTTCGTCCTGGGCGAACTCTCCGCCGCGGGGGTGGATACCGCCCTGGTAGAACGCAGCGCCACCGAGCGGACCGCGGTCACCGTCGCCGTCGCGGAGCGGGGCGAACGAGCGCTCCTCACCTACAGCGGGACGATCGCGACCTTCTCTGGAGCCGACGTGCCCGATGCCGCCCTCCGCGAGACGCGCCATCTCCACATCTCCTCCTACTACCTCCAGACGGCGCTCCAGGCCGATGTGCCACAGCTGCTTCGTGCCGCCCACGCGGCCGGGGCGACGACATCGCTCGATACGGGCGACGATCCCGCCGACCTCTGGGGATCGGGTATCGCCGACGCGCTCGCCGAGGTCGATCTGTTCTTCCCCAACGAACGGGAGGCCGCCCACCTCGGCGGGTTCGAGGATCTCGCCCGGCGGATCGGCACCGTCGCGTTGAAGCGGGGCGGGGCGGGAGCATCGCTCGCCCTTCCGAACGGGACGCGGCTCGCCCGGGCGGCGTTCCCCGTCGTGGCAGTCGACACCACCGGCGCGGGCGATGTCTTCAACGCCGGCTACCTGGCCGCGATGCTGCGCGGCAGCGATCCAGCCGAATGTCTACGGTGGGCCTGCGCCGCGGGGGCGCTGGCGACCACCTGGCCCGGGGGACAGGGGCCGGGACTGACCCCCGCGCGGCTCGAGGAGGTAATGCGCGATGGCTGAAAGGGGCGCCCATACGATCGCGGAGATCCGCTCGCAGCCAGAGGTCTGGCGTGCCGCGCTGACCCGGCCCCGGCCGGCGCGGCGCGCCGGGCCGGTCACGATCGTCGGGTGCGGATCGTCCTACTACGTGGCTCTCGCCGCCGCGCACGCCATCGGTGCGAGCGCGCAGCCAGCCTCCGAGGTGCTGCTCTACCCCGAGGTGACGCTGCCGCCGGGCGGCACGCTCGTCGCGGTGTCGCGCTCGGGCGAGACCTCCGAGGTCCTCGCCGCGCTCGAGGTCGCGCGCCGCCGCGGCCTGCGCATCCTCGGCGTCACCTGTGCGCCACAGGGGACACTCGCCCGCGCCGCCGACGACGTGATGGCGTTCCCCGAGGCGGCCGAGGCGAGTCTGGTCATGACCCGCTCTTTCACGACGATGTTGCTCGGACTCCTCCGCTGGGGCGGGGCGCCGTTCGACCTCACCGTGCCGCCCGATCCCGGCCCACGTGAGGCCGACCGCCTCGTCTACCTCGGCGCGGGCCCCCGTTTCGGCCTGGCGATGGAGGGCGCGCTGAAGGTCCAGGAGATGTCGCTGACCCCGGCGGTCGCCTACCACCCGCTTGAGTTCCGCCACGGGCCGATCGCGCTCGTAGGCCCGGGCACGCTCGTCGTCCTCCTGCGCGGCGAGGTGGGGCGCGATCAGGAGACGAAGCTGGCCGATGAACTGCGGGGCCGGGGCGCGGCCGTGCTGGAGGTAGAGGCCGGACTGCCGGCCGCGACAGTGCCGCTGCAGTTGCTCGGGTACCATCGAGCCATCGCGCGGGGCATCGACTGCGACGAGCCGGCCACGCTGTCGCGCTATGTCAAGCTCGATCTGGGAGGCAACGGGCGATGACGAAAGTCGTCCTCATCGGTGCCGGGTCCACCTCCTTCTCGCCGAGCGTCGTCGCGGACATGGCGCGGAACCCCGATCTGCAGGACGCGACGCTGACGATGGTCGATGTCGACGGTGAGATCCTCGACGTGGTCGCGCGGATCGCGCGCCGGATCGCCGCCGCGCACAACTCCGGGCTCAGGATCGAAGCGACAACGGACCGCCACGAGGCGCTGCCCGGCGCGCGATTCGTCATCACGACTTTCGCCGTGGGCGGCGCGAAGGCATGGGATGTCGATGTCGAGATCCCGAAGACGTACGGAATCTCCATGCCGGTGGGCGATACGGTCGGTCCGGGCGGCCTATCCCGCGCCCTGCGTCACGTGCCTCTGCTCGTGGAGATCGCGCGCGATATGGAGCGGTTCTGCCCGAACGCGTACCTGTTCAACTACACCAACCCGCTCACCGTCCTCGTCCGTGCGGTACGGAAGGTGACGACCATCGACGCGGTCGGCCTCTGTGCGGGACCGGAGTTGACGCGGACCCAGTTCGCGGATTTCCTGGGCATCCCGCGGGGGGAACTGGAGGCGCACGGCGCGGGAGTGAACCACTGCTTCTGGCTGCTCGACGCGCGCCACCACGGCGCAGATGTTTACCCGCGCGCGCGAGAACTAGCCCGGCGGTCCGACTGGCCTGCCCCGCCGGCCGAGGGCACCGGGTACCACCGCCTCTGGCCCTCACCAGGGACGCAGCCCTTCGTCGTGCAGTTGCTCGACGCGCTCGGCTATTTCCCCGGCCCGTGGGATCGGCACGTGACCGAGTTCTTCCCGGAGTTCTTCCCTGACGGCCCGATGGCGGACGAGCGGTACGGTCTGCAGAGCTACCCGGTCCGCCAGATCGTCGAACAGAAGGCGCGGCAGCGCGCCTACTTCGACGAACAGGCCGACGAGCGCAACCCGCTCGACCCCGCCCTGGCGCACGGGCGCGTTGGCCACAGCGAGGAGGTCGTGGACGTGATCGCCTCGGTCGTGAAGAACCGTGGCCTGCGCCAGTTCGGGAATGTGCCCAATCGCGGCCTGGTGCCCAACCTGCCGGCGGAGACGATCGTGGAGGTACCGCTCACGTTCGGCGCTTACGGCTGGCGCGCGACCCAGGGGGGCGATTTGCCACCGTCGGTCCTTCCCTGGTTGGCGCGCCGGGTCGCGGCGTATGAGCTGACGGTGGAGGCGGCGCTGACCGGGGATCGCCGGATCGCGCTGCAGGCGCTGCTGGCGGACGGGTGGGTGAAGTCCACCGCGACGGCCGGGTGGCTGCTCGACGACCTGCTGCGGGCGCAGGCACGCTTCCTGCCGCGGTTTGCCTGAGGCGCGCGGACGCATCCGCGCGGCATCGGTGCCGCCCGGGTCGCAGGGTCTTTCGGCCGTGGCCACCACGAATCGCACGCTCGGTTCGGACTGCGATACACCTCGCGCCGGTGGGCGACACGCGCGACGATCACGAGTCGCTCCGAATCGTCGACCGGGTAGACGATCCGGTAATCGCCTACACGAATAGGAGAATCGTCTCGTCCCGCGAGCTTGTCGCTTCCGATCGGACGTGGATCCGTGGAGAGGGTCTCGATCGCGGCCGGTGATGCGGTCGTGCAGCGGGCCGTGGAGGCGTCGGTACGCCGGGACCGCCTCTGGAGAACCGTACGGTTCACATTACTGCGAATGGTAGCGTGGATGGTCAGGCCGAGCGCACGTTGCATGCGAAGGATGCGCTCACGGACATGGGCACGTCATCAGCACGGACCAACTCCACGGGAAGCGCTCACGCCCGTTCGCGGTATCTCTGGCGGAACGATGGCCCGCCGGGCTCCTCAGGCGGAACACTCCGGGAGGAGGCCGATCCGGCTGCATCCGACACGGGTTTCCGGGTACGCTAAAGCGTGATCATGCAGTCCGAGGTCGTACACGCGGGTGGCCGTTACCGACTCCCCGTCATTCTTCACGACGGGGAGGATGGCTGGATCGTCGCCACGTGCCCCATCCTTCCCGGCACCACCTCGCAGGGGAAGGACCGCGCCGACGCGCTCGCCAACATCCGCGAAGCCATCGTCCTGGCGCTGGAGAGCGCCGCGGAAGAGGGGTGGGATCCGCCGGCAACGTACGCTGTCGAGCGGGTCGACATCGTGGCGTAGTTGCCGCGGCTTCCGGTCATCTCCGGCGACGAGTGCATCCGCGTTCTGGGCAAGCTCGGATATCGCGCGGCG
>CAZHZF010000147.1:0-4788 GCA_964536925.1 uncultured Dehalococcoidales bacterium
CGGACTACAGGTTGTTGGAGGAACTGACCGGTGCGGGAGCGCCGCCGGCGCCGCCAGACTACTCGCACTTCGGCATGACCCGCGAGCAGGACGCGGAGACTCTCGCCGAGATGGAGCGCAGCCGCCTTGGGCTCGGCGACGCGCCGGTGAAGGACCTGATGGGCTTCCTCGACGAGGCGGTCGGCGTGCGGGCGTTCATGGTGCCCGTAGACGGACAACAATGGTCGGGAGTCGCGGTCCGGGGCAGGCGCGGCCGTTCCTGCGTGGCGGTGAACTCCAGGGACTACTTCTACCGGCGCAATTGGAGCTTCGCGCACGAGTACGCGCACGTACTCGTCCACCTTCCGCGCGAAAACCAACCCCTGGCGCGGGTCGACGTGAAGACAGAAGACGTTCCGGCATCGGCGGACGAGCGCTTCGCCAACGCGTTCGCGTCGGCGTTCTTGATGCCGCGGCGAGCGATACTGGCGCAACTGGAGACGGTCCTGGGCGCCGCCGCCGGCGGCTTCACGGATTTCGATCTGGTCCACATGGCCATGCACTTTGGCGTGAGCGGGCAGGCGCTGTCGGGCCGTCTGGTCACACTGCGGAAACTGCCGCAGGCGGTCCACCGGGACTACTGGAACCGGAACCGGTTCATCTCCGTCGCCGAAGCGCTCGGCTACACCGTCGAGGACACGCTGCATAAGCAGCCCGTGGTGCTTCCGCCACGGTTCCGGTACCTGGCGATGAAGGCGCACGAGGACGGCGCGATCTCCACGGCGAAACTCGCCGAAATCCTGCGGACGGACTTCTACGCCCTGCAGGAGAAGCTGTCGGCGGCTGCGGCCACGGGTCAGCCCGAGCCCGTGCGTTAGGCCGACGGCGCGTCGCGGTTGAGCGCATCGGGCGTTGCGCGCTGCGTCCTCGACAACACCGTCGTCTCGTCGCTCCACCGCGCGGGCGCGCTCGGACGCGTGCTGCGGCTCTGGCCGGGACGCTGGGTACTGCCGGTCGACGTGCGCGACGAAGCGGCGGCCTGGTGGGACCATGGACGCAGGGTGGCGGCGATCCTGGATACCCTCGCCGCCGAGACGGTGATTGAGGTCCAGACGATCGAGCCGTTGATCGACGGTCCGCTGTACGCGCAACTACGGCGGACGCTCGGACGGGGCGAGGCGGCGGCGATCGCGCTGGCGCACCGGTTGAGCCTGACAGCCGCGCTGGACGATCGGCAGGCTCGGCAGCGCTGCGCCGCCCTGGTCCCGCCGGTCCCGTGCGTCTCGACCGAGGCGCTGCTCGGGCAGGCGGTGCGGGAGGGCTTGCTGATGCGGCGCGACGCCGAGGCGATCTGGGCCGCAACGGGCATCACGGACCCCCGGCGAACTGTGGACTGAGTAACTGAATCGAGCGGATCTCACGCGCCGATGCCGCGCTCCTCCATCGAACGATGCACCACGGCGATTTTCGAGCCCGCCGGCACGCTCGCGGCGTTCGTGGCTCTCGCGGTGGACACGACCGGCTCTGCGCGCCCGCCCTTCGGGTTACGGCATCCGCGATCCGTCAAGCAGCCACTCGTAGGCTGGCTCGGCGGCAACCCCGGCCGCCAGCGCCACGGCCCGGTCGTCCCGGTCCAGGACGAGCAGGCGCGGCGTCGCCTCCGGGAACTCCGCTCCTGCCTCCCGCAGCGCGCGCACCTCGCGGTGCAGCGTCGTCGGATCGGCCAGCGTGGCGCAGACCTGGAGCAGTTCGCTGGTGCCATCCGGATACCGCGCCAGGAAGTCCACCTCGTACCCGCCGACAGTCCGGACGTAGCGGACGACGCACCCGCGCCGCTCCAGCTCGTTGCACACCGCGGTCTCCAGCGCGTGCCCCACGTTCGCGCGGCCGCTGACCTCGAACGCGCCGATGAGCCCGGGGTCGGCCGGATAGACCTTGCGCGGATTCACGTTCATCCGACGCTCCGACGCCGAGGCGATCGGCACGACGGAGAGGAGGAAGGCATCGAGCAGGTGGTCGAGGAGCGCGTAGAGAGCGTCCTTGGCGATCGCGAGCCCCTGCGCGCGAAGGTCGCGATGGAGACGATGGACGCTGAGCAGGCCCGCGGCGTTGCGCAGCGCGTTCCGCACCAGCCAGCGCAGCGCCGCCACCTGCGTCACCCGATACCGTTCGACCACGTCGCGGAACAGGACGACATCGACGTACCCCTGAAGGAGCTCCACCCGCACCGGACCGGCCAGTCCCTGCGCCTCCGGGAATCCGCCCTCGATGAGGTAATCGCGGAACCGCGCCTCCACCCGCGAGCGTTCGGCCGGCAGCCAGCGCCCCGGTTCCACTTCGGGCTCCTCGCCACGATGGCGCAGGTACTCCCGGAAGCTGAACGGCCGGATCACTGTCGCCGCGCCACGCCCCCGCAACGAAGTGTGGATCTCGCGCGAGAGCATCCGCGCCGATGACCCGCTGAGCACGAACTCGACCGCTTCCGTATCGAGCACCCGACGGATGAACCGCTCCCACTCCGGCACGAGCTGGATCTCGTCGAGGAGGAGCGTCACCCCGGGGCGCCCACGCCGGTCCGGTGCCCGACGAAACACCTCCTCCAGAAGGAAGTCCAGTTGCTCTACGCCGATATCGGCGAGCCGGTCATCATCGAAACTGACGTAGAGCGCGTGCGCGTCCGGTGATGCCGCCCGTCGATCGGCCTGGACCTGCCGCAGGTAGGTCGACTTGCCGGACCGCCGCATCCCGATCACCGCATGGGCCTTGTTCGCGAGCGGGGAGAGCCGTGCATCGCGCCGGGTCAGTCCGGACGGGGATGGCTCGGTCTGCGCGACGTTGAGCCGCTCGCGAAGGACGGGATGGAGGCTCATGGTCCGCCGTCTCCCCGGGATAGTCCCGCCACGGAGGACATTCTACCCTGAATACGTCCTTCTGAAAAGGACAATTACAGGATGACGGGTCCTTCGTGAAGGGACAATACGGGTCAGACTCCCACAAGGAGCCAACGCGGTTCCGCGCAGCTCAATCCCGGTCGCCGAGTCGCGCGGCACGTGCGGAAGGACCGCTCACCTCCGCGAGGTCCCAACGCCGCACTCGGACGTCCCAATGGTGTGCCCATCGCACGGGCCGGCAACGCCAGCCCGCCTCAGCGCCGCGCGCTGGCCCCGTCCGCGCGCTGGGCCTCGGCCGGGACCGTCCACGCCGGTACCACGCCGGGTTGCACGACTTCCAGCAGGTCGCCCAGGAAGATGTACCGCGCCCGCGTGTCCGGCCCGCGGAGGTAGCGCCGCAGGATCCCGGCCGTCCGCGGGTCGCGCGCGTTCAGGTCCGCGATGATCTCGCCGATGGGCGGCTGGGCCACGCCGAGGTGCGCGTAGTAGGCGTCGATGGTCGCGTCGAGACATCGCTGCAGCGCGAGCTCGGCCGTGGCCGGATCGTCGAGGATGGCGGTGCGCGCCGCGGCGTAGGCGGCGGCGACGCGGGTGCGGGCTTCGCTCATTTGGTGACCTCGAAGTGGGCATCCTGATAGACCGCGAAGGAGCGACAGATCTCGCGGAGCGTATCGAGCGTGGCGCGATGCTCCGGCCGCTCCCCTTCGGTCGTGTAGATGATGCGCATGTACTGCCAGGTGCCGAGGAATGCCTGGTATGCCTCGGAGGGATCGACGACCGCCTCGGCGGCCTGAAGCAGGCTCAGCAGATCCTCGCGCTCGCTGCCGGTCACGCTCTGCTGGATCGCCGTCCGCGCCGCGGCGATGGCCCGCGCGCGCGCGGCCGTGTCATCCTTCGCCGGAGCCCCCTTGGTCGGCACGGGCGCGCCGCCGGCGGGCGCGACCACCGGGATCGCCTGCGTCGCCGCCACGGGGACCGGGCTGGCAGACGGGCCGGCACCGCCACACGCGCCGAGGAGGATGAGCCCGGCCAGAGCGATGCCCAGCGAAAGGCGGCGCGCGCTCACGGTCCCGCGCCCCCGTCGCGATAGAGAGCGTTGGCGCGGATGTACCGCTCCACCGCCTCGGGCACCTGATAGGCGATCGGCCGCCCCTCCGCCACCCGCTGGCGAAGATCGGAGCCGGAGATCCCCAGCGGCGGGATCTCGACGATGTCGATCCGCGCCGAGGCGCCCGGCAGCCCGACCTCGAGCATCTGCGGATCGGGCGTCGGCAGGCCGGGGCGATTCGTCACCACCAGGCGCGCCAGGGTGATGATCCGCTCCGGCTCCCGCCAGGTGAGCAGTTCCGCCAGCGAATCCGCGCCCATGAGCAGCCAGAACTCGGCCGTTGGACCCCACTCCTGGCGCAATGACTCCAGGGCGTGGACGGTGAAGGACGGCCCGGGCCGGTCGATATCCACCCGCGTGATCGCGAACGCCGGCTGGCTCGCGATCGCCGCCTCGACCATCGCCAGCCGATGCTGGATCGGCGAGATCGTCACGCCCTGCTTGTGTGGCGGGTCCGCCGCGGGCATGAACAGCACGCGGTCCAGGCCGAGCCGGGACCGGCACTCCTCGGCGATCGCGAGGTGGCCGAAGTGGATCGGATCGAACGTGCCGCCCAGGACGCCGATGCGCACCCCGGTAGTGTATGTCTCGCGCGCGCGGGGGTTCCCGTGGCTGGGGGCGGCTTCGCTCCCGCATCCACCGCTGCGGGCGACCACGTGCCCCTCTCCCCGCGCGAGAGGGTGCGGGTGAGGGCTCCTCCCGGCACCGACCCGCCGTGGCCACCGAGGTCGAGGCGGGCGGGACACCCGCGATAACGGAAGGGTGGACCCTCACCCTCCGCTTCGCTCCACCCTCTCGTCTGAAAGTGGC
>CAZHZF010000148.1:0-4780 GCA_964536925.1 uncultured Dehalococcoidales bacterium
ACGGCTGATACTATGGCGCCGCGATGCCGCGCGAGCGCCTGTTCCTGCTCGCGGGCTTCTTCCTCGGCTCGTTCGGCTGGAACGTCTGCTGGCCGTTCCTCCCCCTGCGCGTGCAGGAGGTGGGGGTTGGCGGCCTGGCCGAAGTCGCGCGCATCTCCGGATACATCGCCGGGGGTTCGAACCTCATCACCGCGATGCTCGCGCCGTGGTGGAGCATGGCCGGAGAGCGCTGGGGCTTCCGGCGCCAGGTGATCCGCGCCCACCTGGGCATGGGCACGGCGATGGGCGCGATCGGCCTGGCCCGCGTGCCACTCGAACTGGTCGGCGCGGGCGCGCTCCTCGGAATGCTCGGCGGGAACTACCCCCACTACATGGCGCTGGTCGCGATGCGCGCGGCGCCGAACGAGGTCGGCCGGGTCATCGGCGACCTGCAGGCCGCCGGTCAACTCGGCGCGACGCTGGGACCGCTCCTCGGCGGCGCGATCGCCAGCCAGTTCGGAGTCCCGCTCGCGTTCTTCACCGCGACCGCGATCTCCTTCGGTGCCGCGCTGATGATCGCCACCCAGGTGACACCGGATCGCGGCCTCGGTCGTGCCCGCGGAGAGTCCGGCGGCCTGCGGGATGCCCTCCGCGACCCGCGCACGCGCTGGCTGATGGCGATCCTCGTGGTCGGCGACGCCGGTATCCAGGGCCTGCGCCCGCTCATCCCGATCGTGATCGCCACGCGCACCGACGACCCGGGCGAGATCGCCGCCGTGACGGGAGTCGTCGCGACGATGGTGACCGGGGGAGGCATCCTCTCCGCCCTCACCCTGGGCCGCGCGGCGAAGAACATCCATCCCCGGCGCATTCTGGTGGTCTCTCTCCCCGTGGCGTGCCTCTTCGCCGCGGCCATCCCCTTCGCGACCACCATCCCGCTCCTGGTCGGGGTGTGGACACTGCTCGGCATCGCCGGGGGCTCGATCTCGCCGTGCGTCTTCGCCTGGATGGGCCGCAACGGCGCGGGCGGGTCCGGATTCGCGCTCCTCGCGAGCACCAGTATGCTCGGGTTCGCGATCGGCCCGGCGCTGATGGGCCAACTCACCGTGTACGGGCTCGACCTGCCCTTCTACGGCGCGGCGGCGCTCGCGGGAGCGACGATCGCGCTCATCGCGTTGTATCGCGATCGGGCCGGTATAATCGCGCCCGGTGATCCCCGATCTCCGTGAGTCGGGTTCTCCGCCCAGGGACGCCGGTCCCGCCGAACAGGGCCGGAGTGCCGGCGAGACGGATGAGGCCATTCGGCGGCGCGCGCGATTTGCCTGGGCGGTCCTCCTCGGTGCGTTCGCGCTGTTTCTGGTCGCGCTCGGCGGCTTGATCTACGGGGGGATCTGGTATCGCGCCACCTCCCTGAGCGCGCGCGACGTCGTGCTCGATCAGATCATCGGCGGGACGGTGCTGTTTCAGACCGAGGAGTCCATTCGGGAATCGGTCGCGTCCCGCGGGATGGCGCTCAGCGAAGGCGATCGCATCCGCACGACGGGCGACGGGCAGGCGCTTCTGGCGCTGCCGGATGGGTCGGTGGTGCGGTTGTGGCCCAACTCGCTCGTCCAGGTGCGGCAGGCACGCAGTTCCACCTATACCGACGGGGAGAGCGTCGTGGTCCTGGGCCATCTCACCGGCCACATCCGGATCGACGTCTCGGTGAGTCCCACGCTCGAGCGCCGCTTCGAGGTTCAGACGCCGCAGGGACGCGCCCTGCTTCGCGAGGGCAGCTACCGCTTCGATGTCGGGCCGGAGGGGACCGAAGTGGCGGTGCGCACGGGCTCGGCGTCGGTCACCGCGTTCACGACCACGGTCGAGGCGTTGCGCCAGGAGCGTGTCATCATCGAACCGAACGCGGCGCCCACCGCGCCCATGCCGGCCATGCGCAACCTCCTCGAGAACGGGGACTTCCGTCGCGGCTTCACGGGCTGGCAGATCGGCAGTCGGAACGAGGAGGACGGCGTTCCCGGTCAGGTCCAACTCGTGGAGGAGGATGGCCGCTACGTCGCGCGGTTCCGACGTACGGGTAGCCAACGACACGGCGAGGCTTTCATTCACCAGGCGATCAACCGGGATGTCCGCGATGAGACCGTTCTGACGGTAACCTTCGACGCGCGGGTCACCAGCCATTCGCTCTCCGGCGGCGGTGTCCTCGGCACGGAGTATCCCCTGCTCGTGCGCGTGCGCTATCTCGATGAGTTCGGCAGCCAGACGGCCATCGTACGCGGGCTCTACACCGCCAACCCGACGGGTAACCCGACGACCCACGGGGCTCCGATCCCGGCGAATCAGTGGATGCCCGTGTCGGTGAATCTGTTCGACGAGCGGACGGTTCAGCCGAGACCGGCGTTCCTGCTCTGGATCGAGATCGAGGCGAGCGGCTGGGAGTTCGAATCGCGGGTGACCGAGGTGCAGATCCTGGCGGAGTGACCCACCAGGCAGGCTCTCAACTGGTCTCGCGATTGACGGAGAGGACGCCCCGAATCCCCTCGAGGCGGGCGAGGACTCGGCCGAACGCCTGGATGTCGGCGATCTCCAGCGTCGCGGTGATGGTGCAGGTCCGGTCGGGGTGGCTCTGCGAGAGCACGCTGCTCATGTTGATGCGTTCGTCGGCGACGACCGCGGCGACATCCCGCATTAGCCCATCGCGATCCCATGCTTCGACCCGGATCTTGATCGGGTAGAGCGATCGGGTCTGGCCCCACTGCACGGCGATCAGCCGCGCCCGTTCGTCCTCGTGGGCGATGTTGGGGCAGTTGGCACGATGGACGGTCACCCCCGTCCCACGGGTGATGTACCCCACGATCGGTTCGTTCGGCACCGGCGCGCAACAGGGCGCGAGACGCGTGAGCAGGTCGCCGACACCGTCCACGGTCACGCCCCCCGGGCTCGGCGCCCGGGTCGGCCGCGGAGTCACGATCGTCGCCGGCGCGGGCTGCTGATCGCCGAGCAATCGCATGGCGATGGACTGGGGACTCAGTTCCCCGCAGCCGACCGCGACAAGAAAGTCATCCAGCCGTTCGAACTTGAAGAGCGCGGCGAGGTCCTCGTGACTCGTCTTGCTCAGTCCGACCCGGGCGAGCTCCTTCTCGAGGAACTCCTTGCCGCGGGCGAGGTTCTCCTCGCGCTGCTGGCGCCGGAACCACTGGCGGATCTTCTCTCGCGCGTGGGCGGTGCGAACGTAGTTGAGATGGGGATTCAGCCAGTCGCGGCTCGGCGCCTTCGGCGTCTTGGACGTCTGAATCTCGACGATATCGCCGTTGTGGAGCGGCGTATCGAGGCCGACAAGCCGATTGTTGACCCGCGCGCCGGTGCAGCGATGGCCGATGTCGGTGTGGATGCGATAGGCGAAGTCGAGCGGGGTCGATCCCGCCGGCAGTTCGCGGATCTCGCCCCGGGGCGTGAAGACGTACACCTGATCGCGGAACACGTCGGCCTTGAGTGATTCGACGAACTCCTCGGCACCACCCACGACATCCGATTGCCAGTCGAGCAACTGGCGCAGCCAGGCGATCTTCTGTTCGTACTTGACGTCGCGCCCCTTCGCGCCCTCCTTGTACCGCCAGTGCGCGGCGATGCCGTATTCGGCGCTGACGTGCATATCCCGGGTGCGGATCTGCACCTCGAGCGGGCGCCCCTCCGGTCCGAAGACGGTGGTGTGGAGCGACTGATACATGCTGTCCTTGGGGTTGGCGATGTAGTCATCGAACTGGCCGGCGATGGGACGCCACAACTGATGGACGATCCCCAGCGCGTGGTAGCAGTCCAGGTCGGTCTCGACGATGATGCGGATCGCGAGCAGGTCGTAGATGTTCGCGAACTCGACGCCGCGCACCTGCATCTTGCGCCAGATGCTGTAGATGTGCTTGGGCCGACCGGAGACCTCGGCGGCGATGTGCGCCTGGGCGAGGACCTGCTTGAGCTGCGTGGTGACCTGGGCGATGTACCGTTCGCGCTGGCCGCGGCGTGACTGGAGTCGGCGGGCGATGTCGCGGTACGTCTCCGGTTCGAGGTGGCGAAACGCGAGATCCTCGAGTTCCCACTTGATCTGCCAGATTCCGAGTCGACTGGCCAGGGGCGCGAAGATGTCCATCGTTTCCTGCGCGATGCGCCGGCGCGATGCGGGGGTAAGGAAGTCCAGCGTGCGCATGTTGTGGAGACGGTCCGCCAGACGGATGAGCACGACCCGGATGTCGTCGGCCATCGCGAGGAACATCTTGCGCACGCTCTCGGCGGCGACCTCGTCGCGCGTGCCGCCGCGCTGGCCCGACTCCCCCAGGCGCTCCTCGGCGGCGCGCAATTTCGTGACTCCATCCACCAACGCGGCGATGGGCGCGCCGAACTCTCTCTTGAGATCCTCGAGGGTCGTCGGCGTGTCCTCGGCGACGTCGTGCAGGAGCGCGGCGGTCAAGACGTCCGCGTCCATCCGCAGGTCGGCGAGGATGACCGCTACGGCGACCGGGTGGACGATGTAGGGCTCGCCCGACTTGCGGCGCTGGTCGCCATGCGCGCGCACGGAGAATTCATAGGCGCGCTCGATGCGCGCGCAGTCGGCCGGGGTGAAGAGGCCCTCGATCTTCTCCCGCAGCTCGCGCCGTGGTCCGTCCTCGACGACCTCGGGCGGCGCGGCGGTCGCGCCTACCGCCGGCTCCATACCTATCTCCGCAGTATAGGCACTGACCCGGAATACGGACGGTTCAGGCACGTTGCATGGCGTACCGATACCTAGGACGGATGGGGGAGAAATAGGTACGTG
>CAZHZF010000149.1:0-1288 GCA_964536925.1 uncultured Dehalococcoidales bacterium
ACGAACCGCCGCGCCTCGGCCGTGCGGAAGATCGAGTGCTGGGTGAGGATCGTGCGCGGCCCCTCCTGGGCGAAGGTGACCGTCACGTCGAATGCCTGTGGATCGTCGTCGGTACCCGAGTCGACGGTGAACCGGATCAGGCGCGGAGGGACGATCTCGTGGTAGCGGTGGCGGTTCGGGAAGTCGGTCCCATCCGGGGCGTGCATCGTGAAGATCCACTCTCCACCGGGCCGATGGTCGAAGGACGCGGTCGTGACCGAGAACCCGTTCGGCCCGTACCAGCGGTCGAGCGCGTCCTGACGCGTCCAGGCGTCGAAGACCCGCGCGATGGGCGCGTCGAACGCGCGGGTGAGCACGATCTCACGATCGGCCGTCGATGGCGACCCAGGGGAACCCGTCACGACCCGGACTCCTCGGCGGATGCCGGCCCGTACCGGAGGATGAGCGCCCCGGTCCGCAGTGGGCGGGCCTCGATCAGGCTGAGGCGCTCGCTCGTCGGCCTGGGCGGAAACAGCGGCTGACCCGATCCGAGGACGATCGGCGCGAGGCAGATGCGGTATTCGTCGAAGAGGCCGGCAGCCCGCAGTGCGCCCGAGAGGCGGGCGCTGCCGAAGACGAACAGGTCGCGACCCTCCTCCTGCTTGAGCGCCGAGACCATGGCGGCGGCGTCACCTCGGAGCAGGCGCGAGTTCGCCCAGGTGGCGACCTCCAGGGTACGCGAGCAGACGAACTTCGGCACGCCGTTCATGAAGTCGGCGATCGGACCGGTCTCCTTGCCCCAGTATTCGGCCATCCCCAGATACGTCGCGCGGCCGAATACCAGGCCACCGACTTCGGCGCCCTGGGCGAGCGAGAACTGCTCCAATTCCTCGCCCCAGGCAGTCATGTGGAAGCCGAGATCCCACGGGCTCGCACCCTCGAAGTAACCGTCGAGCGATTGCAGGTTCCACATGATCAGGCGGCGCATCGAGGTCCCTCCGTGGCGGAATCAGGTCGCATGGGTGTCTCTCTCCTGGCGTGGCGCGGTCTGCCGCAGGTAGTCGTCGAGTCGGTCGAAGCTGCCCTCCCAGAAGCGCCGGTAGCGCCCCGTCCAGTCGGCGACATCGCGGAGAGGGGTGGCGACGAGCCGGCAGGGGCGGCGCTGGGCGTCGCGACCCCGGCGGATGAGGCCGGCGCGCTCGAGCACCTTGAGGTGCTTCGAGACCGCGGGGAGCGTCATCGCGAATGGGGCGGCGAGTTCGAGCACGGTCGCCTCACCGCCCTCGGCGAGCCGGGCCACGATCGCGCG
>CAZHZF010000149.1:1388-4748 GCA_964536925.1 uncultured Dehalococcoidales bacterium
ACTGATCAGTTCGAACGGCGACAGCGGAAAGCGAACACGGTCCGTCGCTGCCAGTCGGCCAGATGGTGGTCAGTGGCTTCCGAGGTCGATCGAGAGGATGAAGACGACCGGGTGCGGATCGCCGCGGACGCCGCCCGTGTAGGCGTCGTGATACTGGTAGTTGATCCTTCCCGCCCCCGAGATCTCGTAATGCACCGTCCGCGAGAATCCGGGCGTCTGCGGCTCGCCGCGCTTGCCGCGCAAGATGGTCGTACCACCGACGGCGGGAGGCAGGCCTGGCGAATGCGCGACATGATCCCAGAACTGCAGCGCCGATTCGAGGCCGACGCGCTGAGGTAACTGGTGCCAGAGTTCCGCATACTGACGATGGACCAGGATCCGTAGCGCGGTCGGTTAGCCGGGCGGCGGCCGGGCCGACGAGCGGGATGGAAGGGTGAGTAGCCGTGGATCGGCACGCCCTGTCAGCCCGGGCGCGGAGCCTCGACGAAGTCCTCCTGCCGATGTCTCCCGAGGAGGATCGCATCACGGGCGGGATCCGCAGCCTGCTCGGCGGTGATGCGCCATGCGCGGATAGTGTCTTCAAGAAGCGCGGCGGATTCTTCCCGGGCGGCGAGTACGAGCGCCTGCTGTGCCTCGGTGACGAATGTCCTGAGATCGTCGACATCGAAAGCCCGCAGCCAGGTCCACGTCCCGAAGTCGGCAAGCGCGGGTGCCTGACCTCGATCGAGTGCCCACCGCACGCCGGCGAGATTCGCCGCCGCACAGGCAACCGCACGCAATGCCTCGAAGCGCCGCTCGGATACGACGACGAGCGCCGTGCCATCGGTGTCGCGAATGCGCGCCGCACCGGTGCGGGCATCCTGCAGAACGCGGCGATAGCGGCGGTTCAAATCGCTCGCCTGATAAACGACCGCTTCCATCCGCAACCGCTCCCGAGTTCGCAGGAAACTATAGCGGATCCTGCGATTGACCGGGGTCCGTGCCGGCATCCGTCCTGGCCGACTCGTGGGCGCCTACACCGCCGTCGAGTCCCACCCCCGCAGCGGCCGATACCAGATATTCTGGAACCGCGTCGGGTTGCCGTGGTCCTGCAGGCGGAGCGGCCCTCTCGGGCCGTGCGGTGCCCAGGGTGCGACCGCGCGATGGGTCGTCGGCCCGATGAGGTGGCGGTCGTAGTGCAGGAGGATCCCGTTCTGCAGCAGCGTCACCCGCGGCGGTGAGACCAGGCGGTCGCCGTCGAACCGCGGCGCGATGAAAAGGATGTCGTAGCTCTGCCATACCCCGGGCGGGCGGCACGCATTGACGAGTGGCGGGTACTGGCCGTAGATCGCACCCGTGGTCCCATCGGCGTAGGTGGGATTCTCGAAGCAGTCGAGCACCTGCAGTTCGTAGCGGCCCATCAAGAACACGCCGCTGTTGCCGCGGCCCTGGCTCTCGCCCACCACCTCCGCGGGCGTGGCGAACTCGAGGTGAATCTGTGCGTCGCCGAACTCCTCGCGGGTCTGGATGTCCCCCGTACGCGCAAGGACCTCGAGGTAGCCGTCCTCGACCCTCCACGGCGCGTCGCCACCCGTGCGAACGCTCGTCCACCCGGAGAGATCCCGCCCGTCGAACAGGACGATCGCATCGCCCGGCGGTTCGCCCGGAGCCACAGCGGGGCGGACGACCGGCGGCGCGGGACGGTCGCGATCGTGGACCTTCCAGGTCTGGCCGGGGATGCGCGGCGTATCGGCGTAGCCGGGGCGGGTGGCGTCTGTCATGGCGCCAGTTCTACCACGCGCCCATCCGCCTCGCGGTCGGGTAGACTGCCCGCGAGGTCGGGAGGTCCGGGAAGCCATGCCAGTCGTCGCCATTCAGCGCGCGCGTCACGATCGGAGCGATGCCGAGATCGCCGCGATCGTCCGCAAGACGATCGAGCTCGCCGGCGGCATCCCCGAAAAGGTGCGCCGCGCGCGCTCGATCCTCGTCAAGCCGAACTACGTCGGCGCGAACAGTCGACCGAGCGACGATGCGATCAAGCGCTATCAGGGACGCTTCCTCGGCTGCACCGAGCCGATCGTCACGCACACGACCGTGGCGATGATCCGCGAGGCGAACCCGTCGGCGGAGATCATCGTCTCCGAGGGGGTCGACAACCGTGAGCCGCGCGTCCCCGAGGATTGCTTTCGCGCCATGGGTGCGGACCGCCTCGCCGACGAGTTCGGCGCGCGCCTCCTCAACGCGAACACCGGCACGCTCGGCCTCTACGACGTCCCCGGCGGCGGCCTCCTGCACCGCGCGATCCACCTGCGCCGCGAGGTGGCCGAGGCGGACGCGGTCGTCTCGGTCGCGAAGCTGAAGATGCACGGCACCGCCGGCGTCACGCTCAGCCTGAAGAACATGTTCGGCCTGCTTCCCCGCACGCGCTACGGCAGCACGTATCGCAACTTCATGCACGCCAACCATTACCGGCTCATGCGGGTGATCGTCGATATCGCGACGCTGCGCCGGCCCGACCTCGCGGTGATCGACGGGACGATCGCGTCCGACCACGGCATCGACCACACGCCCATCGAGGCCGGGCTCATGCTCGCCGGGCACGACCCCCTCGCGACCGACGCCGTGGGGACCGCGCTGCTCGGCTTCTCGCCCCGCACACAGTTCCCCGAGATGCCCTTCCTCGTTTCGGAGAGCCATCTTCTGCTGGCCGAGCAGGTCGGGATCGGCACGCTCGATCTCGATCGGATCGAGGTGCGCGGCGTTCCGATCGCCGAAGCCCGGCCCCGTCACACTTTCACGATCCAGACCGAGCGGAATGTGACGACCGAGGAATCGCGCCGCTACATCGACGCGGCGCGCAGTCAGGCGCGGGTCTTCGCCGCGCGGCGGGAGGAACTGCTCGGCGCCCACCGCGGGCGATACATCTTCCTCCGCGAGGGCGAGGTCGTCTGGTCGGTGCCCACGCTCGCCGAGGCGGCCGATCGGGCGATCAAGCACCCACCGCCCGATGGATATGGCCTCACGATCCAGGTCGTGCCAGAGGCGGAGGAGATCGAACGGGTCGCCGCGTACGCGTAGGTCCGCCGGCCGACACGCCGGCGCTGCGAACGGGTATCGTGAACCGATCGGTTCCGGGAGGTTGGCGGTGAGCAAGGCGCTCGCGGAGATGACGGCGGACGAACTGCGCGCCGCGGTGCGCGAGCGGTATGGCGCGGTGGGGACCGATCCCGGGCGGGGCGGATTCGGTTTCCGGGTGGGTCGTGAATTCGCCGAGGCGCTCGGCTACCCGGCCGAAGTCCTCGATGCGGCCCCGCCCGACGCGACGGCCGCCTTCACCGGCGTTGCCGCGCCGGTGTTCCGCGCCGAACTGGTCTCGGGGGA
>CAZHZF010000150.1:0-4711 GCA_964536925.1 uncultured Dehalococcoidales bacterium
TGCGGGAGGTGGGGTACGACGGCTGGATCGTGGCGGAGACGTTCGACGCGCGGATACCGGAACTGGCCGCGGCGACGGCGATCTGGCGGTCGATCGGGCCGGAGCCGCTGACCTACGCGCGGGAGGCGCTGGCGTTCGCGCGGCGGTGGGTGGGGGCAGGATAGCGAAACCCTCCACGCAGCAGCGCGGCCACGACATCCTTTCCCTTCGCCCGCGGCAGCGGGTTCACACGCGGGCGATCTCCACATCGACCAGTTCTGCCCGCGCTGACGGGTCGGGTAGGGGCAGTCTCTCTTTCTCCGCGGCTTCGATGTATCCAAGGATCGCTTCGCGCGTCGCCTCGATCGCCTGCTCCCGAGTTTCGCCATAGGTAGACACGTCCAACGAGGGTACGTGAGTCACCCAGAGACACGCCTGAGCGTCCCATCCGATGAGAACCTGGTACGTCCCGCCCGCCACGGCGGTGGTTCTATTCCTGGTGGGGGGCTCCGTTCCCGCCCGGCATCGGAAGCTTTCCTCAGGGCCAGGTACGCGAGGAGGCCGAGACTGCCGGTCAAGAGCGTGGCGATGACGAAGGGCAGCGCCGAATGGCCCCGGGCGTGCGCTCGCGCACCATCCAGAAGAGGCCGATGAACAACGCCAGGAGCAGATCGACGGTGGCCAGGATGCCCCACGGCCCGAGGTTGCCCAGGTAGGCGAGCAGGCCGGCGAGATCGCTGGTCCCGAAGGAGTGGAGATCTCGCCTGCGCGATCGGACCATCGCCACGGTGTCGATAATCGCCCGGTTCGGGCATGCGCGAGAGGTGTCGCTCGATGAACTGCGGATCGAACTGCTCTACCCGGCAGACGCGGCCGCGGAGGCGTTCTTCCGCGCGCTGTCGGCAACTGCCTGATGGTTGAGGAGGCGTCGTCCTTGTCTCGGGAGAGCTCCGACGCATCACAACGCGGTCATGGGGCGGGTTGACGCGGCACGATCCCGCGCGCGCAGAGAGTTCAGATCGGGTGATCGCCGATCCAGCGAACGAAGGGAAGTCGACCGTCGAGGGTGCGCAACAAGCGCTGGTCGGCCGTCCAGAAGGTTGCCCCGAGCAGATCAGCCAGGGCGACGTACTGAGCATCGTAGATCGCCGGAAGGCCGTGCTGGTCCGCCAGAACCAGCGACCGGTCGTACAGTGTCACCGGTGTCTGGAGGCTTATCGGGATCTGGAGAAACTGTGCCATCATCGCGCGCGCTTCCTCAGGCTGTGCGCGCCCCTGCCGCACGCGCTGGCGGAGGACGTTGGCGAACTCGCTGGGCAAGATGGGTGGAGCAACGATCGGCTCTGCCCGCGAGAGTGCGTCGTGGAGCAGTGCCCGCGCCACCGCGGAGTGCTCCTCCACGAAAGACCACTTCGCAGCGATGGATGCGTCTACGCAGATCACGCTTCGGACGCGATCTCCAGATCCCGCGAACGCTCATCGTGCGACTGGTTCAGCAACTCCCACGATGCGGGGATGAGTCCCCCGTGGCGATTCTCGATGACCCTGCCCAGGCGTCCGAGCGTGGCGAGAGCGCGCAGGCCTCGCCGCCGCTCCGCCTCAGTCGGCGGTGAGACCACCGCGCGATCCACTTCTGACCGACGGGCACCCTGGCCGATCCGTGGCGGACGCGGTGCGACAAGTCTGGCCAGATCGAAACGGCGGACGCCGATTCGTTTCTCGCCGAGCCGGAAGGCGGGTAGACGACCCGCATCGATCCAGCGACGGATGGTGGAGGGGTGAACCGCCAGTTCCTCGGCGGCCTGTCCCACGGTCAGGTACGGCCCGACAAGCGTCGGCTGCTCTTTCATGCGCATTGATGAGCATACGTTAGCAGTCTGGCGGTGCGTGCCGAATCCGAACCGGAGCGACGATGAACCCTCCGCTCCCGGAGTACGATGAGCGGCCAGCGATCGCCTCCTGGCCGATCGCCCGCGAGAGGGAAGAGGCAACCATGAAGTACGGCACGATCCGCGGACTCGGCGACCGCGTCTCCCGGCTCATCCTCGGGTCGATGGTGTTCCACACCAGCAACCAGGAGCTGACGAACGACCTGCTCGATGCCTTCCATGGCGCCGGTGGCAACGCGGTGGACCTGGCGAACGTCTACGGCCGCGGCGCGAGCGAGGCCGCGTTCGGCGCGTGGCTGAAGTCCCGGGGGACGCGGAAGGACATGATCGTGATGGCGAAGGGGGCGCACCCGGTCGAGCCGGAGCTGATCTCCCGGATGACGCCGGAGCACATCGTCGGCGATCTCAATATCGCGCTGGAGCGCACCGGCGCGGGGTACGCGGACATGTACGTCCTCCACAAGGACGACGAGAAGGTGCCCGTGAACGCGATCGTGGACGCGCTCGATACCTGCGTGCGATCCGGCAAGACGAAGGTGGTGGGCGGATCGAGCTGGTCGACGGCGCGACTGGGCGCGGCGAACGCCTATGCAGCGGTGACGGGCAAGGCGCCGTTGTCGGTGAGCAGCCCCAATCACTCGCTGGCGGTGATGAACGAGTACAAGTACGGCTGGGCCGGGTGCATCAGCCTGGCCGGCGATGCCGAGGCGCTGGCCTGGTACACGCAGACGCAGATGCCGGTGCTGGCCTGGTCATCCCAGGCGCGGGGATTCTTCTCGGGGCGGATGACCCGAGGCGCCGGGCCGGAATCGGGCCTCTCGGTCCACGATCTCATGGTCCTGCGAACGTACGACGATCCGAAGAACTGGGCGCGGCTGGCGCGGACGCACCGGATGGCGGAGAAGAAGGGCTGCACCAACACGCAGATCGCACTGGCGTGGGTGCTCCATCAGCCGTTCCCCGTGTTCGCGCTCATCGGGCCGCGGACGGTGCCGGAACTGCACGATTGCCTGGGCGCGCTCGAGATCGAGCTGACGCCGGAGGAGGTCGCCTGGCTGAACCTGGAGGAGCCGGTGGAGATCCGCGAGCCGGTCGGGGCGCGGTAGGGATCAGCCCCGAATCGGCTGAACGAGCTCGGTGCGGAGTTTCGCGGCATCGGGCTCGCCGCCGGGGGGCATCCAGTACACCTCCCAGCCGCCCATGGACGGGGTGTGGCCGCGTCGGCGCAGGGCGTCGTGGAACGTCTCCCAGGCGCCGCCCAGCAGGTTGTAGGGGCCCACGTGCCAGAAGGACGCGACGCGCCCGGCCGGCAGGCTTGCAGCGCGCACCTCGCCATCGTCCTCCACCGGCGCAGCGACCGGATAGGCGAAATCCATCGTGAAGCCGGCATCGGTGCGATCGAAGTAGCGGAATACCGGCGGCCCGGCCGGTTTCAGTCCACGCCGTTCGAGCGAGGCGGCGATCGCCCCCAGCGCGGCGGGAACCTCCAGGCCGACGTCCTTCACGCCCACGCGGCGCAACGCCGCCAGGGGTCGCGCCGGATCGTCGCGCAGTGCGATGCCGTCATCCATCTCCACCGACTCCTTCACCGGCATCGTAGGGAGTCTGGCGCGCCGGAGGGACGGCCGCGGCGCCAGTCCGGCGCGTGAACGTCGCGATCGATTCCGTAACTGGCGTCAGTCTGGCGTCAATGCGGGGGAGAGGTCGGAGTCGGCGGCCGCGCGGCGTGGGTGCGCCGTCGCCGCCCGCCGTCGTGGAGTCGAGGTGGAGGCGGGCGGGACGCCCGCGGTCCCGAGTCCCTTCTCTCGGCGGGAGAAAAAAGGGCCAGGGTGAGGGGCGTTTCGATCGACAACCGTCTCCATCTCGGCGCGGGTTGGGGAGCGGCCCTCACCCTCCGCTTCGCTCCACCCTCTCCCGCCGCGGCGGGAGAGGGTCTATCTGCGCCCGGAGCTTCCTCGCGCACGCGTAATGAGAATGCGACGGCCATGCGACGCGCTCAGCTTGTCCTCACCTGTCGGTGGCGACACGGGCTAACTCCCTCTCCCGTCGTGGCGGGAAAGGGTCGGGGTGAGGGTCGTCACGTAGGCGGGAGGTCGTCGGCCTCCGACGCGATGCCGAGGAACCCCAGGATCGCCGCGACGGCCAGAATGCCCGGGGCCAGCAGGGGCACGCCGCCGGCGACCGTCGCGACGAGCAGGTCCAGGCCCGCCGCCTCGGGCCGGGTCTCCAGGGCGATGCCGTAGTTGGCGACGAGATGGAAGCCGACGCCCGCCAGGCTGGCGAGGACCGATAGGGCGAGGGAGGCGCGCAGCAGGCGCCGCGCGGTCGGCCCGGGATCGAGGCGGTGATACGCGAGCGCGGCGAGCGCGACACCCGCGACCGCGAAGGGGATGACCTGCGTCGCATCCTCGGCATGGCCGATGAGGAGCAGTTCGGCGATCGCGCCGAGGAACAGCGTCGCGGCCAGGGTGCGGAGGAACCGCTGGACTCGGCGCAGGCGCGCCGCGGGACTCACGTCGGGCCGGTGAGCAGCGCTCGCGCCGCGGCCGCCTGTTCGGCGGAGGTCCAGTCGCTGAGGCGCGCCACGAACGTGTCCAGGCTTGCATACGGCCGGGTGGCGATGATCTGTTGCGCGATCGCCGCGGTAACGCCGGGCAGTTGCTGCAACGTCTCGGCGTCGGCCCGGTTCGGGTCGACCGGTACGAAGAGGTACCGCTCGTAGGCGCGCACCTGTTCGGCGGAGACGTACTTGCCGATCTCGCGGCGGAACTGACCGATGGTGGTGTAGGGGCGGTACTCCTCGAATTCGCGGACCATGCGATCGCCGACGTTGGGAATGGTGA
>CAZHZF010000151.1:0-4700 GCA_964536925.1 uncultured Dehalococcoidales bacterium
GGTTGCCGGAGAGCGGGGTTCGGGACCGCGGGCGTCCCGCCCGCCCATCCTCGACACGAATCTCCACGGTCGCGAGCGGCGGCGCGGGCCCGACTGTGGTAGGTTGACCCTGTGACACGCACCGAGATCGCCGCCGCGCAGAAGATCGCCGACGTCGCCACGTTCCTGGTCCACCCCGGGCGAGGCAAGAACTGGCTGCTCGTGAAGCTCACCACCGAGGACGGCCTGGTCGGGTGGGGCGAGTGCTACACGCAGTCGGACCGCGATCGGGCGATCGAGGCGCACGTGCACGCGATGCGTCGCTACCTCGTCGGGCGATCCGCGTTCGACATCAAGCACACGATGCAGGTGCTCTATCTCGATTGGGCGACCCGGCGGGGGGCGATGGACTTCTACTGTGCCGTGTCGGGCATCGAGCAGGCGATGTGGGATGTCGTCGGCAAGGCATGCGGTCAGCCGGTCTACAACCTCCTGGGCGGGAAGTGCCGCGAGCGGATCCGCGTGTACGCGAACGGGTGGGGCGAGGGCGGCAGCCTCGACGACCTCGTCGCCGGAGCGAAGCGCGTCGTGGCGATGGGATTCACGGCGCTGAAGTTCGACCCGTTCCCCAATCCGTGGCGGAGCTTCATCGATCGCCGCCAGGAGCGCCACGCCGTCGAGCGGGTCGCGGCGGTGCGCGAGGCGGTCGGGCCGGACGTGGATATTCTCGTGGAGGTCCATCGCCGTCTGGCGCCGATGCACGCCGTGCGGGTCGCGCGGGAGATCGAGAAGTACGACCCATTCTGGTACGAGGAGCCGTGCCTGGCCGAGAACGTGCCCATGCTCGCGGAGACGAAGCGGCAGATCGCCATTCCGGTCGTGACCGGCGAGGAGCTGTACACGAAGAACGAGTTCCGCGAGGTGCTCGAACGACGCGCGGCGGACATCCTCAATCCCGACATCTGCAACTGCGGTGGGATCCTCGAGTTGAAGGAGATCGCGGCGATGGCCGAGCCGTACGACGTGGTGATCTCGCCGCACAACTACAACTCGGTGACCGTGGGGCTCGGCGCGAGCCTGCAGGTGTGCGCGGCGATCCCGAATTTCCTCATCCTGGAGTACTTCGTCAACTTCACTGAGGTCGGCGATCAGGTCCAGCGCAACCCCTTCCGCGTCGTCGACGGCTACATCGACGTGCCGCGCGCGCCCGGCCTGGGGGTCGATATCGACGAAACGGCGCTGGGCCGGTTCCCCTACAAGGAGTTCCGCCAGCGGTCGATCCGGCGCCCGGGCGACGAGGGGCCGTAGGCCCGGCTCTCGCGCCGCGCTTGACGGGAAGCGCCGGCACGGGATACTTCACGTGTCGTATGGGTGAAGGAAGGCATTTCGGGGGCGGACGCACCCGGCTGAGTCGAAAGAATCAGGCGACGGTTCCCGTCGCGGCGCTGCGAGACGCCGGGATACAGGCTGGTGACGATCTCGTCGTTGAGGTCGATGGTCCGGGCAGGATCACGCTCAAGCGGTTTGCCGATGTCATCGCCCAGCACGCCGGCGCCGGCAAGGGTGACTACGGTCCGGGATACCTCGATCGCCTGCGCGACGAGTGGGCCGAGCGACCGGCCGACGGATAGGCAACACGGTGGCCCTCGCTGTGCTGGACGCGATCGCGATCGACGCCGCGGCGGTCCTGACGACCGATACCGCGTGGAGGGGTGTCGATAGGCGCGTGAGGATCCTCGGGCACGGCGCGAACTGAAATCGCGCCGATCCCCTGACGCAGGAATCAGCGCGCCGGCAGCGTGGCCGGCACGTCGGTGGCAGACGCGCGCGCGTGGCGCTCGTGCCAGGCGGCCAGTTCGGCGCGCGAATGGAGGCCGAGCTTGTTGAAGATGTTCGCGAGGTGGCGGTCGGCAGTCGACTCGGCGATGACGAGGTCCGCCGCGATCTCGCGGTTGCTCCGCCCACGTGCGACCAGCGCCGCAACCTCCGCCTCGCGAGCGCTCAGGGGATTCGGCGCCGGGCTCGAGGGCGGCGTGGCGAGTGCACGGTCGAGCGTGTCATCGACGAGTGTCATCGCCTCTTCGACCGACAGGGATTGGCCCTCGCGATAGGCGAGCTCGAAGGCCTCGTCGCCGAGCCTGGCACGCGCCGCCGCCCCCGCGTCCGCGCCGCCGGGCAACTCGTAATCCGGGTAGATGCCAAGCGTGGGTGTGGCCGGCGTCGCGCCGAGCAGTCTGGCCGCGCGGGTATGGTCGCCCCTGAGCACCAACAACCAGGCGATGCGGCGAATGACGGCGCCGACGTAACCGTGACGGCGGTGAACCCGATGGCCGGCCAATGCCTCGCGGCAGAGTTCCGCCGCCGCAGCGACGTCGCCCCGACGAAGGGCGATATCGGCGAGCCAGACCGAGATCGGGCCGATCAGAATCTGGTTGCTCACCCGCGCGGCCTCGCGCCCTTCCACGAGCAGTGCCTGTGCACGCGCAAGCTCGCCTTCGATAACGAGCACGCCGCCGAGATAGCCCAGCACCTGGCCGAGGAACCCGGGGTCACCGGCGCGACGAGCGCGTGCGACGCTCTCTTCCAGATGCTGGCGCCCGCTCTCCCGTTCGCCCAACAGCCAGAGCGTCCGTCCGTAGGTGCCGAGGCAGCGCGTCACCACGTTCTCGTCGCCGAGCTGGCGCGCCAACTCCAGCGCCTCGGCGAAAGCCGCGCGCGCTCCCTCCCGATCGTCGAGGTCGTTCAGCGTGTAGCCGAAGTGGCGGAGCGTCGTCGCGAGAACGCCCAGGTCGCCCGAGAGGCGCGCCTCCGCGACCGCACGCTCCAGGAGTGATCGCTCGCCGGAACCGTGACCGAGCACGCGCTGGAACTGACCCGCCCACATGAATGCGAGCGCCCGCGCCGCTGGCGGTGCCTCGTCGGCGCGCGCCAGCGCGCGTTCGAGCCATTCGCGCCCCTCACTCATGCCCCCGCGGTAGTGCCAGAACCGTCCCAGCGCGGCAGCGATCCGCAGGGCTTCGCCACCGCCGTCCACTGCAGCGAGGCTCCAGGCGAGCGCCGCGCGCAGGTTATCGTGGTCGCGGCCAAGCCTGTCCAGCCACACGAGCTGGTCGCCCCCGGTCAGCTCCGGTGCGGCCCGCTCCGCCAGGGCGAGAGACCAGTCGCGATGCGCCCGCCGAACCACGTCTGCCTCGCCCGATGCCACCAGCCACTCGTGGGCGTACTGGCGAATCGGTTCGAGCAGGCGGTAGCGCGTCTCGTCGCCGATGGTGGACACGACGACCAGCGACTTGTCCCCCAGCGCGGCGAGCACGTCGAGGACGTCTGTCGACACGAGCGGCGGGAGCCCGCAGACCGCTTCGGCCGCCGCGAGCGTCGCGCCGCCCGAGAACGCGGCGAGCCGGCGCAGGACGGTACGTTCAGCATCGACCAGCAGGTCGTGGCTCCAGTCGATGGCGGCACGGAGCGTCCGATGGCGCGGCCGCACGCCGCGGTTTGGATCGCGCAACACCTGGAAGAGGCCGGTCGCAAGCCTCTCCGCGATCTGCTCGACGGAGAGAGCGCGCGTCCAGGCCGCGGCGAGTTCGATCGCGAGCGGGATGCCGTCGAGTTGACGGCAGATCTGCGCGACAGCGCGGAGATTCTGGTCCTCTACCTGGAAGCGCGGCTCCACCGCGCGCGCCCGCTCGATGAACAGGCGGAGCGCGCCGTACCGCGTGAGGTCCGTCAATCGGATCGTCTCGTCGGAATCGGGGAAGCCGAGCGGCGGCACGCGCCAGACGACCTCACCCTCGACCCCCAACCTCTCGCGGCTGGTTGTCAGGATGCGTAGTTCAGGACAAGCGGGCAGTAGCCGCGCGGCCAGCCCAGCGCACGCTCCGGCGAGGTGTTCGCAGTTGTCGAGCAGCAGGAGAAGCTGGCGTCCGCGCAGGTGCTCGAGCAGAAGCTCGGTCGGCGGCTCTCCGGGCGCCTCGCCGATGCCAAGCGCCCGCAGGACGACGACGGGCAAGAACTCCGCCTCGGCCAGCGGTGCAAGATCGACCCAGCAGGCGCCGTCGCGGTGGGCACTGGCGGCGCGTAAGCCGACCTCGGCGGCCAGACGCGTCTTGCCGACACCCCCCGCGCCGCTGATCGTCAGCAGGCGAATGGAGGCGAGGAGTCCGGAGAGTTCGCGCAACTCCGTCTCGCGGCCGATGAAGCTCGTCAGCCCGCGCGGCAGAGCTCCCACTGCCATGGCTGGCCCACGGTACCACAACGGTGTAGCGGTATGTAGGGGGAGTCCGCGGGCGGAATACACCGCGCGATGGCGTGAACGGAGGATGGCCGGGCCGGCGGCCCTCCGTAGGGTAAGCGCATTCTCCCAGGAGGAAGAAACGATGCGCAGACCGTTCGTCGCCCTCGCCGCCGCTGGCTCACTGACCCTGATCTCACTCTCCATCCACGCGCAGGTGCTCGCTCCCTCGCCGCTCACGCAGCCTCCGGTGGCAGCGGTCGTCGCTGCCCCACCCGTCGCGGCGCCTGTGCCCGCTGAGGGGTTGGCCGGCATGGTCCGGCCCGGCCAGGCCAGCGCTTTCGATTTCGTCGGAGACGATGACCTCGACCGTTTGCTCCCGCCGGGGATCAGGTCGGACGCCTGGCTGGCGACCTCTCCCACGGGCAGATGGTGGGTGTGGGAAGACGGGTTCGCCGCGCCGGCCGATCGCCGGGCCGAGGCGTATCAG
>CAZHZF010000152.1:0-4280 GCA_964536925.1 uncultured Dehalococcoidales bacterium
GAGGGCCCCTCCGGTGGCCGTCCAGGGGAAGGGCTGTTTCGGCAACGATGCCGGCGGAGGGACCCTCACCCCGCCCTCTCCCTGGACTGCACCCCTGAGATCGGACCAGGGAACGCGGGATCGGGCCGCGCTCCGGGACCGCGGGCGTCTCGCCCGCTACGTCCCCGTCCACGCACGCGGGGCAGGGCAGAGCGCGGCGGAAGGTGTTGGGCCGTGACCGCACTAGAATCGCCCGCGCGGCGGCCTGCCCCACGGAGCGCGTGCGATGAACGACGATCGGTCCGACGCGGGCACCCGATCCATCCAGCCGGAGCCGGCCGGGGACACCATCGCTGCGCTGCTCGAACTGGCCGCGAACCCGGCGCTGGCCCGCCGCGCGATCGCGGGGGCAGAAGCCCACGCGGCCCTGCGCGCGCCCTTCGACGCGGTCGCGGCATCCTCGACCGATACGCTCCACCCCGCCAGCCTTCTCGCGCACGCGCGCGGCATACCGATGGCGTACGTGCGTCAACAGGCCAAGGGGTACGGCCTGCGCCGCCAGATCGAGGGGCGCGTGCCGCCGGGGGCGAGCGTGCTCCTCCTCGTCGAGGATGCGAGGGCCGAGCAGGCCCGTATCGCCGAGGGTGCGCTGCGCGAGGCCGGTGCGGGGACGATCCGCCTCCTCCCGGTGGGGGAGATCGTGCCACCCGCCGCCGGCGCTGCGTCGGCCGCACCCGGCGCGGGTGCCCCTTCCGCGGCAGACGCCGCACTGCGATCGGACCCCGGCGCGATCGGCCGGGACGTCGCCGCGGCGCTGCTCGACATCGGCGCGGTCGCGCTGAATCTGGTCGAGCCGTACACCTACACCTCGGGCCTGCGCAGCCCGATCTACACCGATAACCGGCTGCTCATGTCCCATCCCGCGGCGTGGCGGGTCGTCCTGGGCGGCCTGGCCGCGCGCCTGACCGCCCGGGCGAAGGAGTTCGACCTCCTCGTGGGGATGACCACCTCGGGCATTCCCCATGCGAGCGTCCTGGGGCAGTGGCTCGCCCGGCCGATGGTGTACCTGCCCGGCGACGGGGACCCCCGCCACGACCGGCAGGTGGGCGCCTTCGCCGGCCAGCGCGCGCTCATCATCGAGGACCTCGTCACCACCGGCGGCTCGGTGCTGAAGACCGCGGCGCGGCTGCGCGAACTTGGCCTGGCCATCGCCGGCTGCCTGGCGATCTTCACCTACCGCGGCCGGATCGTCGGCGAGAACTTCGCAGCCGCCGCCATCGCGCTGGAGACGCTCACCGACCTGGAGACCCTCCTGGACGTCGCGATCGCGCGGGGGCAGATCACGCCGGAGGAGGCGCGGCTCGTGCTCGACTGGCGCGACGACCCGCCGGGGTGGTTCGCACGGTTCCAGGCGGCGCGGGCCAGTGCGGGCACGCCTGCCGGCTGAGCGATCGCCCCCCGACCGCGGGCATCCTGCCCGCCCGTCGCCGGCCGCCCCAGTGACCGGACGTTATCCGGTCGCCATCTACATTTCGGTCCGATGAGGACGATCCGCAAAGTCACCTCACCGCCCGTGGCTCCCACGACGCCCGCAGAGCCGGTCGACCCGTACATCGCCGACCTGGAGCGGCGCTTCGGCCAGTATCTTTGCCCGCCGACGAGGCCTGGAGAGTCCTCGACGCGTCCATGGCGAGGACGGGTATCACCCTCTCCGCGTTTCTCCACGAGCAGCGGCGCGAGCGAACGTGATCCTGCGTGCCGATGTTCTACGTCGAGACCTCGGCACTCGAGTAGTACGGCCCGGCCCCTCAGGCGCTGACGGTCACCCTCGCGAGTGTCGGCTCGGCGCTCTCCTCGGGGACCTCCACGCCGTCGGCGAGGAGACCTTCGACGTGGCAGCGTATCGCATCCTCGGCCATCGCCAGCGCATCCTCGTACGATGCGCCCTGGGTGACGATACCCGGGAGCGCCGGAACAGTCACCGTATAGCCACCCTCGATCGGATCTGGATCGAGGACGATGGTGAACGTGCGCCGCATCGCGCGAAGTCTCACATAAGATCGCGCAGTCTGTCCACCGACATCCCGGCCTGATCCAGGATCGTGAGCAGGGTTCGCGGCTTCACGATCATTCCGCTGTGTCGAGGAATGGTGACGCGGCCGGGGCGAGTACCGTGCCGGAGCTGGACGTGACCGCCGGTGATGTGATGGATCCACCAGCCATCGCGCCGGAGCGCTCTCTCCAGTTCGGCGGCGGTCAGGCGCGGTAGCGGTGGCAGGGTTCGATCATACGCCGCGCGCGGCGCTTGGAGGGGATGCCGCTGCAAGTCGCGCGGGCCGTCCTGGAAATGGCGTGGGTAATGCGGCCACAACGGGCGCCCTCCCGCAGGGCGACCATAGTCGCCACGCACAGATTGTCCGGGCGCCGCGGCCGGCCGGTACGGTATGCTGCTGCACGCAAGTGCCGTCGCGCGGGCAGGGTCCCCCGGTTCGAAATGCTGGCATCAGGGAGTGACGCGGGTGGTCGCAGGAGACACCGGAAACGACGCGATCGCGATCGACGCGACACAGGGTCCGCGGTACGAGGGCGTCTACCTCGTGCCCCAGGTCACGCGCATCCTCACCGGCGCGGCTGAGTACCCCGTGATGCGGCAGCGCTACGATGTCGATCGTCAGAAGCTCCTGCGCTGGGTGCGGGCCGGACTGACCTCGCCGGATCTGGCCGACGTTCCCGGGAACGCGCTCTACCTGACCTTCCAGGACCTCATCTCGATGCGGATCATCGCCGCACTTCGCGCCGCGGGAGTCGCGTTCCCGCGCATCCGCGCCGCCGAGGCCTGGCTGCGGGGGCAGACCGGGCAGGCCCGACCGTTCGCGAGCGAGGCGCTCTGGACCGCCCGCGCCCACGTCTTCGCGGGTTTCCGAGACTCGATCGTCGCGGCGAGCAAGGGCGGACAGATCGCGATGGAGTTCGTGCGCGATGAGCTCATCCCTCTGAGCGGTCTGATCTACCGCGATGGCATCGCGGCGACCTGGGAGCCGAGAGCGGGAGTCCTGCTCGACCCGCTCGTGCAGTTCGGCGCACCCTGCGTCCGGGGGACGCGCATCCCCACGCGCGTCATCTGGGGGATGATCGAGGCGGGGGATACACCTGAATCGATCGCCGACGCCTACGACATCGCGCTGGAGGAGGTCTGCGCGGCCAGGGACTGGGAGAATTCGCTCGCTGCCTGATCCGCTCTTCCTTATCGACGAAAGCCTCAGTCCCAACGTCGGCCGTGCCCTCGAACTGGTTGGGTATCGCATCCACGTCGCGCCGAAGAGCCAGACCGATCCCGCACTCATCGCATGGGCGCGGGAGAACGACGCCGTCTGGGTCCATGCCGACGATTCGGCGCGGCGGGAGCACGGCAAGTCCATCCGCGAGACCGGCATCCGCACGCTCTGGGTCTATCGGCCCAGCGGCGTGATGAGCGGTCGTCAGATGCTGCGCATCCTCGCGTATGCCCTGCCGATGTTGATCCATCAACTGACCGAGCGCCCACGCCAGCGCCATTACGAGGTCCGCGAGGTCAGCCCGGGTCCGGGGATGATCCGATTTGCGCGCGATCGACCGCTGATGCGCGGAAACGACCGCAGTGGCCGCACGAAGTCGAAAGGCGCGATCGGTCTGCTGTCCGCGACAAGCTAGCTGTCGCCCCGGCGTGCTATCACGCCGGGCAGTGACGCACCCCGCATCCGCAGCTGAGACTGTCAGATGCCCCGGCGACCCCCGCCCTGCTTTACGCGAGCCTCCCCGTATGGGAAACTGCACGCCGGGAGAGGATGGATCGCCTCCGTACGAACCGCACCCCATGACCGCCAGCACCAACCGCATCGCCCACGCCGGATGAGCCGCCCATGACCGCGGCATCCACGCGCACGCGTCTCCCGACCCGCGTTCCCGAGGTCGGGGCACTCGTTCGCGTGCGCTCCCGTTCGTGGCTCGTCGACGAAGTCGTTGCGCCGGAGCTACCTGGCCAGACGAGCATCGTCCACCTCTCCTGCGCCGATGACGACGCCCAGGGCCAGACGCTCCAGGTCCTCTGGGACTACGAGATCGACCGCCAGATCGTCGATCAGGAGAACTGGGCCAATCTCGGCAGCGCCGGTTTCGACCCGCCCCGCCGATTCGCGGCGTTCCTCAACACGCTTCGCTGGAACAACGTCACCGCGACGGACCCAACCCTCTTCCAATCCCCGTTCCGGGCCGGCATCAAGATCGACGCCTACCAGATGGAGCCGCTGCGCAAGGCGCTCCGA
>CAZHZF010000152.1:4290-4596 GCA_964536925.1 uncultured Dehalococcoidales bacterium
GCGCTCACCCTCCCGCGGGTCAATCTGTTTATCGCCGACGACACCGGCCTCGGCAAGACGATTGAGGCTGGCCTCATCGCGCGCGAACTGCTCCTGCGTCGGAAGGTGAAGGCGATCGTCGTCGCCGCTCCTGCCTCGGTTCTCGAACAGTGGAAAGCGGAACTCGAGGAGCGGTTCGGCCTCCTCTTCGAGATCCTCGATCGTGCGTATGTCGCGCGCATGCGCCGCGAGCGCGGCTTCGGCGTCAACCCGTGGCGCACTCACAGCCGCTTCCTCGTCTCGCACAACCTCCTCACCGACGAGACC
>CAZHZF010000153.1:0-4521 GCA_964536925.1 uncultured Dehalococcoidales bacterium
GCGCCGCGGCGAATTCGTTCGCGCGAGATCCCGTGAGGGTCAGGCGCTGCCCCGAGCCAGCGTCGTACAGGCCGATGACCAGCGTCGCAGGGCCGGACGTTCCGGGGGGAATGACGATCTGGTGCCGATCGAACACCAGATCTCCGCGCCTCCAGGTGGACGTCGGTGAGGAGCTGTTCCCGGGGATGGAATCACTCTGTGCCAGGATCCGCGCGCCATCCTGGCGGAGATGAACGAACACCGTATAGGACGCCTCGACCGGGTCTTCGACGTACCACCAGAGGTCGACTGAAATGGCTTCGCCTGCTCGGGCCTCGGGCGGCGCGTCCACCCGCACGAGCGCCAGAGAACCGTAGACGGCGATCCTGTCGCGGGGAGGGGCACCTCCCTCTGAGGTCAGGACGATTGCGACCGGACGTGCGCGATCCCTTCCGGGAATCGACGCGATGCTGATCTCGGAGGAGAGACGCGCGGCGATGGTCGCGGCCCCCACGGCGTCCTCCGCGGGCAGGACGTAGTGCGCGCGCACGCCGGCCGCAGGGATCACCGCCGCCCGGCCCAGGTCGAAACTCTCGACCGCCGCATCACGAAGTAGGAAGCCAAAGGTGAAATCCCGCGCGTACAGCGGTGCGAGGAAGACACGATCGCCCGCGGAGCGCAGGCGCACGATCGCGTCGGCGACGTCGACCTTGTCTCCCATCATTCCACCGTATGCCGCCTCACTCGGGGCCCAGCGGGCGAAGTAGTCGTACGGCGCCAGAAGCATGGGTGGGATGACAAGCAGGGGAAGGATCCGCCGGTCCCGCAGCGACCGCGTGGCCGCGACGAACCCCAGCGCTGCAAGCCCGGCCGCGATGGGGATGAATCCACCAAGACGCGAGAATGACGGGGGATTGACGGAGAGGATCGCGGGTGCGAGTGTCGCCGCCGCAACCAGGAGCAGGAGGCCGGCCGGTACCATCTTCCTCGCCCACACCACGACGAGCAGGCCGGCGACCATTCCGAGTGACACGAGGGGATCGACGAGGGGTCGCTCGGGCAGGTTCTCCATCGCGCTGGGCGTGCCGACGATCGCCACGCCCAACGCCGTGCGAATGATGCCATTCGCCATGGCGCCCAACAGGTCTCCGCCATGGACTTCGGGATTGAGGATCGACACCGCCGTCGCGCGAAAGTCCATCATCTCGCGATGGTTTACGTAATAGACCAGGAACGGAGACGCAACGGCGAGCGAGGTGATCGCAACGGCGACCCACGGGCGGAGCATCGTGGCGCGATGTCTCCCGTTCCGGAGACAGAGAAGCGCCGCGATCCCGATTGCCGGAATCAGCAATCGGGCCGAGGTGTAGGTGTAGAGGGTTCCGCCAAGAAACAACCCCGCGATGGCGCCGTCCATCGCCGAACCGCGCCGCATCGCCCGCAGGACGAAGGCGAGCGCCAGGGCGAGCAGCAGTGGCAAGGTGATCACACGGAGTCCCAGGCGGCTGAAGTTCAGGAGCCAGTAGATCCCAGAGGCGCCGAGAGCTGCGCAGACAAGCCCCACGATCCACCAGTCGCCCCGCGCGTAGATCCTCCCAAGTTCGCATCCCAGGAGGTACAGCGCCGGGATCGTGAGCACGCCGAAGATCGCCGCGGTATACCGGGCCGCGAGCGCGTTGACGCCGAGCACGAGGGACACCGCTGTCTCGGCGTAAATCATCAGCGGCTCCCGCCCGTTGTTCCGCGGGAACCAGATCGGTCGCGCCCCCTCCCTGACCTCGATCACGTCCTGGAGGTTCGCCGCGACATCGAAGAAGAGGCCCGGAGGCACCCGGTCCAGATCCCAGACGCGCAGGAAGAACCCCACCGCGATGATCGTGACCAGGAGGCCCAACCGGATCTCCCTTCGTGCGCCGGGGCTCTGTCGGGAGGCGATCTCACGATCCAAAGTCGAACTCACCAAGGTCTACGAAGTCTGCTCCATCCTCGAGGTGGACGCGCGCGCCCCCGACCGGGTCATACAGGCCAACCCGCAGGCGCAGAGTTCCCCGTGCGCGCTCCAGGGAATGCGCATCCTCGATGACGTCTCCCGCGATCCATGTGTCGCTGGGATGCGCGCCGCCCGCCGGGACGCCGTCGTGCTGGGCCTGAATCGCTCCGGCCTGAGACACCGCGTGGACGAAGACGTGGAGACCCGTCGAAGACGGCGCGATCGCCTCCCACTGAAGAACCGCGCGGCGCGCCGCGACATCGATGGTCGCCCCGCGCAACAGCCCAACAGACCCGAATCGGCGGTTCACCGGAATCTCGGGTGGCGTCGGCGTCCCTCGTGCAGGCACGGAGGCGAATCGCGCTGCGCCGAGCGGCAGGATCTCGTCGGTCGCTCCCGTCGTGACGCCGAGTGTGAGTTCGTACACGCCCGCCGGGCGAATCGCACCGGCCGGTACCGACGCCTGAATCCGGTGGATCGTGCCCGGGGCGGCTGCGGCCAGGTCCCACCGTCGCAGTGGAATCGTGCCGCTGCCGGTGTTGGCCAGGAGCGCGACCTGCGCCGCCTCAGGCCGCTGGGCCTCGAAGAGCAGCGTGGTGTATCCGGGCTGCCCGATCCCAATATGCTCCGGGATCACCCACCCGACCGGCCGCCAGGCGCCTGCCATCGGCCGATCGTTCAGCGTCAGGTTAGCGAGGTCTCGGATCCAGATGCGATCGGAGGGTACGACGGTCACCTCGCCGAGCCGGGCGAGCATCGTGCCGCGCCCGGACGCCGCCCGGTCGTACAGGGCCGCCTCGATCGTGAGGCTGCCGCCGGGGAATCCCCCATCGATCGCCACCAGGATCCGTCGCTCGCCAGATTGAGCCGGTTCGTCGACCTCGCCCCAGATGAAGCCGGAACGATCGAGCAGGCGAAGTCGCAGTCCCAGATCAGGGGGGATTTCGGCAAGGCTCACGCCAACGGGAACGAAGCGACCAGCCTCGAGCGCTCGTTCAGGCAGCGCCGCGCCCACCGTGTGATCGCCGAGTCGCGCCGTCGCCCAGCGCCCGACTCCAGCGCGCGAGGCCGGTACAAACGCGTAGAGGCGACTGTTGGTGGTCCACCATGCGCGGCTGCGGTACGAATTCTCTGTCAGCCAGGTGAGGACGGCGAGGTCCGGGTCGTAGTCGCGCTCCGCGTACAGGAGGAGCCACACGAGATCGTGGCCGGCGACGTCGCGACGGAGTTCCGCTTCGATGACCTCACGCGGACTCCGCGCGATCTCAGGAATTCGATAGACCGGCAGACCGACCCCACCCGTACCGCCGTAGTACTCGTAGAGTGGGCTCTGAGAGGATCCGGTGAGCACGACGGCATCACCGGGCCGCGCCAGTGCGTGGATGCGCCCGGCGCTCGCGCTGTAGCCGCTCCGCGACCGGGATGGATCGTGGGCGCCGATCAGGCCTGCTCCCGCGACCGCGAGTACCGCCGCGACAGCCGTGACGCCAAGGAGTCGCCAGCGAAGGCGCGCGACACTGGCCGCGAACCAGATCAAGAGAAGTGGCGTGAGGGTGGCGAGGTAACGCTCCTGGAACATCGGCCGCCAAACCGACACGACCGCACCGATCGCCACTGGCATCACGACGAGCCAGAGCAGGAAATGGGCATCGCGGATGCTCCGACCGGCCATCCCTGTGATGAGGAGGACCGCAGCCACCGCGATCGAGGCAGTCTCCCACGGAGCGCTGGCCGCCCAGCCGGACAGGACATGGCCGAACGTGGATGCCGTGACGCCCGCGAAGTCGACAGTCCCCGGCAGAGCGCCGTAATACCCGGTCGTAATGCGGCTGGCGATCGCCAACCAGCCCCCGGCGATCACACCGACGATCGTCGCGCCCGGCGCAAGCGTTCGCACAGCATCGAGACGTGAGGTCCGAGACCGCAGCGTCTGGTAGACGACGAACGCGGCCTGGGTGGCCGCGACGGTCAGCGCAAAGTAGTGCGTCAGGAGTGCGGCTGACAGTGCGACTGCCCAGCTGAGGACCTGCGCGCGTTGTCCGGTCCGCAGTGCGGCGATGAGGAAGTACCACGATGCGACCATTCCGAGCGATGCGATCGGATACATGCGCGCCTCGGTCGCGTACCAGGCCAGCATGGGGCTGAGCGCGATGAATGCCGCGGCGGTGAGAGACCCGCGTCCGAACAGCGATCGTGCGAGGGCGTACGCAAGAGGCACCATCAGCGTCCCCGCGACCAGGGATGGGAACCTCACCGCAAACTCACTCGATCCGGCCAATCGCATCCAGATCGCCAGGACGATCGGGAAGAGGGGCGGGTGGGGCTCGGCCTCTCGCAGGACCGCGAGTATCTCCGCGAACGAGCGCAGGCTCAGCGTGACGCTCGCCGCCTCATCGCCCCAGAGGTCTCCCCGAGCCAGACCGAGCCGGATTCCGAAGGCGGCGGCGCACAGGGCCGCGACCGCGCCGATTGTGAATCTGCCCGATATGGCAGATGTCATGTTGTGAGATTGACAGAAGTCAGGCGCACGATGGTGCCATCCCGAACCTGCG
>CAZHZF010000154.1:0-4511 GCA_964536925.1 uncultured Dehalococcoidales bacterium
TCCTCGGCCAGGCGGAGCACCGCGCCGCAGAGGATCTCCGCGGCGACGATCGCATCCTCACCCGCGATCGCCTCGGTCTCGCAGTGGCTTCGTCCGCCGATCGTGCGGACGAACAGCATCGCCGTGGGGCAGAGGAGATTCATGTACGCGGCGTCGTGGCCAGCCGAGGCGACCATCCGCCGGTGGGGAACGCCCCGCGCACTCGCCTCGGCGGCGAGGAGGGCGACGAGGCGCCCGTCGAATCGTGTCGGCGGGACATCCTGTACCGTCGCGATCGCGATCTCGACCCCCTCCTCGGCCGCGATCTGTCGCGCCATCCCCAGGGCACGCTCGGCGATCTCCTCCAGGCCCTCCGCCGTCCAGTGGCGGACGTCCAGGCTCATCACCACCTCGGCCGGGATCTGGTTGATGACACCGGGCGCGGGCGCGAGGCGGCCGACCGTCGCGACAACGGGGTCCGGATAGGTGCGCGCCAGATCGCGCGCCGCGACGACGATCCGCGCCGCCGCGACCATCGCGTCCCGCCGTGTCGCCATGGGACTGGGCCCCGCGTGCTGGGGCTGGCCGCGCAGGACGATCTCGCACCAGCGTATGCCCACGATCCCCTCGACGGCCGCGACGGGCAGCCCCGCCGCCTCGAGCACCGGCCCCTGCTCGATGTGCAGTTCCAGGTATGCGTGCACCTTCCCGGGACGGTTCTCGATCGCCCCGCGGTATCCGATCCGGTCCAGTTCCTCGCCGTAACTCCGCCCGGCCCGATCGCGCAGGCCGTGGACGAACGCCGGCGTGTACTTCCCGGCGAGCACCGCCGAGGCGACCATCGCCGGCTCGAACCGCACGCCCTCCTCGTTGGTGAAGTTGACCACCTCGATGGCACGGCGCGGGCGGATACCTCGTTCGCGGAGCGACGCGACGATCTCCAGCGCGGTGAGGACGCCGAGCGGCCCGTCGTACCGGCCGCCGCGGGGAACGCTATCCAGGTGGGACCCCAAGAGTACGGGCGGGAGAGAGGCTTCGCGCCCTTCATGGCGCGCGTACTGCGTGCCCAGATCGTCGACCCGTACGGCCAGCCCGGTCTCGGCGCACCACGACGCGAAGAGATCCCGCGCCCGGCGATCCTCCTCCGTCAGCGTCAGGCGGGTGACGCCGCCGGCCGGCGTCTCGCCAATGCGGGCCATCTCTCCGAGGCGGGAGAGCAGACGAACGCCGTCGATGGTCGCGGTCCGTGTTTCCATTGGAGGGGGAGGATATCCCGCGCCTCGGCGGCATCGGGCGCGACAATGGAGAGATGTCGCCGGACCGCGCGGCGTTGACCCGCTTCGCCTGGCTCTCCATCGCCGCCGCCGCGCTGACGATCGCGCTGAAGATGGGTGCCTGGGTCGTGACCGGGTCGGTCGGCCTCCTCTCCGATGCGCTCGAGTCGATCGTCAACCTCGTCGCGGCCTCGCTCGCGTTGGGAATGCTGACGCTGGCGATCCGTCCCGCGGACGAAGGTCACGCCTACGGCCACTTCAAGGCCGAGTACTTCGCGAGCGCTCTCGAGGGCGTGCTCGTCGTCGTCGCGGCGCTCGCGATCGGGTGGTCAGCGATCGATCGCCTGCTCAACCCGCGGGAGATCGACCAGATCGCGCTCGGTCTGGCCGCCGCGGTCGTCGCCTCGACGATCAATCTCGGCGTGGCGCGGGTGCTCTTCCGCGCCGGACGTCGGGCGCGGTCGATCGCGCTGGAGGCGAACGCGCGCCATCTGATGGCCGACGTCTGCACCTCGGTGGGCGTCGTGATGGCGGTCGCCGCCGTCGCGCTGACCGGCTGGCTCTGGCTCGATCCGGTGATCGCGCTGCTGGTGGCGGCGAACATCGTCCGTACGGGCATCGCGCTGGTCCGCGACTCGGCGCTGGGCTTGCTCGATAGCGCGCTGCCGACCGACGAACGCGACACCCTGGAGGAGATCCTCGCGCGGTACCGGAGCGAGGGTGTGCAGTTCCACGCGATCCGCACGCGTCAGGCGGGGGCGCACCGTTTCATCTCGTTCCACATCCTGGTGCCGGGGCAGTGGACGGTCGCCCGCGGACACGCGCTGGCTGAGGTCGTCGAGGGGGAGATCCTCGCCGCGTTCCCGAGCGTCACCGTGTTCACGCACGTGGAGCCGGCGGAAGACCCGGTCTCGTGGGAAGACACCGGCCTGAGGCGCGCGACGACGACACGAGGCGTGGCGCGGGACTGATTCGCCTCGACGCGCGGCTGCCGTTCGGGGCATCCCCGGGCCGGCACGTTCGAGGCGCGTGGGCCGGACCCGACGCGGTCTCTCAGGGCCGGACGCGGATGCGCATCTCCATATTCGCGTGGAGGTCGCAGATGACGCGGATCTCCGCTGCCCGCAACATCTGAACGCGGAAGGTGGCGCCCGGCCGCAGGTCCGGCGAGCCGAACTGCTGCTCCTCGGAGAGGGAGATGAAGTTGTGCGTCTCGGCGCCGTCGTTCGTGAAGAGGACTGTCTCGCCGACGCGCACGTCGAGGACGGGCGGACGGAAACCCCAGGTGTTGTAATCGCGGTCCTCGACGACACCGACGGCATGGACTCCCGCCGTCGCCGCCGCGGGGGTCGCTACCGGGGGAGACACGGCAGCGGTCGCGGTCGGCGCCGGCGGGGATGAAGTGGTTGGTTTTGCGGGTGGCGCGGTCGGGGTGAGGACCACGGGAGTGGGTGTCAGCGGGATCGGTGTGCTGGTGGGAGGCACGGGCGTCGCCGTGGGCGGGATCGGAGTGGCAGTGGGAGGGTTCGGTGTCGGTGAGGGCGGCACGGGCGTGTTCGTCAAGGGGACGGGTGTCGCGGTGGGCGGTACCGGCGTGGCCGTGGGAGGAATGGGCGTCGATGTGGGTGGTGGCGGGATCGGCGTCGGCGTGGGTACAGGGGCCTGACACGCCGCGATCAACAGCAGTCCCACCAGGGCCGTGCGCGCGAGGCTCACACCTTCCATACGTGGCGTTGGCGCGGCGGGATGCACCGCCTCACCACCCGGTTTCAGACCTGTGGTCGCTGCCCGCCTCCATCGCGCCGAGCCTCTGGCAGTGGACCGCGGGCGTCTTGCCCGCCCCGCCTCGACAGCCACGCTCGCGGCCGGAAGCCATCGCGACCCTCACCCGCACCCTCGCCGGTGGGGAGACGGACACCAGGTCTGCCCGCGACCCTCTCACGCGCGCAGACAGCCGCGGCGATGGCGCCCGCAACCCTCGCCCGCGGCTGGAGTGAACCCCGTTTTCCGGACCACGGGAATTCCCCGGTATTGTTGTTTTATGGCAAGTGGCGCGATTGGGGAGCACGAAGGAGGAGGGGACATGGCGAACCAGTACAGCCCGGCGTTCAGGCGAGCGACGGTCGAAGACTTCCTGACGGGAAACAAGCGACCGCTCGATGTCTGTCGGGAGCGTGGCATCGACCAAAAGACGTTGCGCAGTTGGCGTCGGTCGTACCACGAACGGGGCCCGATGGCGTGGGAACCGGCGACGGGCGACGGTGCCTCGCCGGGAACGCGGCCCCAGAGGTACAGCGCGGCTTTCAAGCTCGCGACGGTCGAGGAGTTCCTGGCTGGCGAGAAGCGGTCGGTCCAGATCTGTCGCGAGCGGGGGATCGACGCGACGACGTTGCGCAGTTGGCGTCGGTCGTACAGGGAGCGAGGAGCGTCGGCGTGGACCACCGCGACCGAGAGCACGGAGACGGATCTCGAGAGTCGCATCGCCACACTGGAGCGGGTCATTGGCCAGATGACGGTGGAGAACCTCGTCCTAAAAAAAGCATTGCGGCACGTGCGCGCACGGTGGAAGCACGACACCAGCTCGTGCGAGGCCTGAGTGGACAGACCTCCGTGCGCGAACTGTGCCGCCTGCTTGGGCTCAGCCGAAGCTGGTTCCACGCCGCCGCGGCGGCACGGCCGTCGGATGACGCGCCGACGGCGCTTCGGGCCGCGATTGAGAAGATCGTGCTCTCGTTCCCTGGCTACGGGTACCGCCGCGTGACCAGGGCGCTACAGCGCGATGGCTGGCCGATCAATCACAAACGCGTCTTGCGGGTCATGCGCGCCGAGTCACTGCTGTGTTAGCTCAAGCGGCGCTGGGTGGTCACCACCGACTCCGGTCACGCGCACAGGACCTACCCGAATCTGATTCGTGCCCTGACCGTGTCCCGCCTGCACCAGGTCTGGGTCGCCGACATCACCTACGTGCGCCTGCCCCACAGCTTCGTCTACCTGGCCGCGATTCTCGATGCGTTCAGCCGCAAGGTGATCGGCTGGGCACTCTCCCGCTGGATCGACACGCGACTGACGCTCGATGCCCTCCAGCGGGCGTTGCGGACGCGCCCGGTGGCACCGGGCTTGATTCATCATTCGGATCGCGGGGTGCAGTACGCTGCCGACGCGTACGTGCGGCTTCTGCGCGAGCACCAGGTCGAGATCAGTATGTCGGCGGCAGGGACCCCCTACGAGAACGCGCAGGCGGAGTCGTTCTTCAAGACC
>CAZHZF010000155.1:0-4486 GCA_964536925.1 uncultured Dehalococcoidales bacterium
GTCGCTCGCGGTGACATCCCTCCCCGTCGGGTCGCTCCACGCCGCGATCGCACCCGTGGTGCCCGTCACCGGCGCACCCGAGCGTGGTGATGGTGACCGCGCTGTCTCTCCGCGTTCGCTCACCCTGGGGCAGCGTTTCGCACCGACCGACGCCGATGTCCTGCGCGTCTGGGGCGGCGAGACCGATCGGGTGACGGTGGCGCGATTCACGACGTACGACGGCCGAAGCTGGTGGAACGCCGAAGGTGCGGCGGGTGCTTCGGCTCCGCACGCCGGTCCGCCGCGAGGCGAGCGCGAGATCGAACGACTTCGGCCCGGTGCGCCGGTGCCCCTTTCGCTCGGGCCGGTCGTCGTGACGGATCCGCCGCCTCGCCTGGCCGCGCCCTCCGGCCCGGTGGGCGTCGTCGCCGCTCCCGACGAGGCGCGCCTCGCGCCGCGCCGGTACCGGGAGGTGGTGTACGACGAGGCGCCGCCCGGTGACCTCCGCCCGTTCGCGCTCCCTCCGCCGACCACCGACCGGGTGCGCGCGCTCGCCGCGGAACTGACCGCCGACCTGAGTCCCGCCGATGCGGCGACGGCGTTCGAGGGATACCTGAGGACGCTCCGATACTCCAGTACCGCGCGGCCGGCTCCGGCGGGTGCCGACGCGGTCGACTGGTTCCTCTTCGAGACGCGCGCCGGATACTGCGACTACTTCGCCTCCGCCATGGTCGTGCTGCTCCGGGCGGCCGGGCATCCCGCCCGTCTGGCCGCCGGGTATGTGGGCGGTCGCGTCGAGCCCGATGGCGCGAGGGTCTTTCGCGAATCGGACGCGCACTCCTGGCCGGAGGTCTTCCTTCCATCGGCCGGCTGGGTCCCCTTCGAGCCCACCCCCTTCCGCGTTGCCCCAATCGGGTCGCGCGATGCCCAGCCCGATTCCGTCTCGATCGGGCAGGTCGTACCCCTGACCGCGGTCGCCGGGATCGCGCTCGCCCTTGGTGTGGGCGCGGCGCTCGTGCGGCTCCTGGTCGCTCTACCCTTCGCCGGCGGCGCGCCCGATCGGACCGGCTATGTCCGCCTCGTCCGCCTGGCACGACTCGTCGGTTACGCGCCGCGAGAGGCGGAGACGCCGCGGGAGTTCGCGATGCGGTTGGGCTCGGCCTTCCCCGAGGTCGCCGCGCCGGCGGAGGCGCTCGCCACCGCCTTCGTCGCGCACCGCTGGTCGGCTGGAGCGGAGAGCGCCGCGACCCCGGACGGCGCCTGGCGTTCAGCCCGGGCGATCTTGCTGCGCGCGGCCTGGCGCCGGCTGGTCCGATTGCCGTGGCGAGGGACCCTGCGCCCGACGATACTGCGCCCGTGAGCGTGCCGGAGCGCGTCGCGATCCTGGGTGGCGGCGCGATGGGAGAGGCGTTCGCGCGCGGCCTTCTGGGAACGGGGATCGTTTCCGCGGAACACCTGCGCGTCGCCGATCGGCATGAGGCGCGCCGGGCGCACCTCACCACCGCGCTGGGTGTCGAGGCGCACGACGCGCCGGCCGGGGCGGTGGCCGGTGCCGATGTAGCGATCGTGGCGGTGAAGCCGCGCAGCGTCGCCGGCCTGGCCGCGGAACTCGATGGCGCCCTCCGGCCGGTCCCACTGGTCATCTCCATCGTCGCCGGCCTCGGCCTCGACCGCGCCGCCGAGCAGTTCCAGACGCGCAACCTCTGCCGTGCCATGCCGAACACCCCGGTACAGGTCGGCGCCGGGGTGACTGCCTACTTTCCCATGCCGGGCCTCGGCGCGCGGGAGCGCGGATGGGCGGAGACGATCCTCCGCGCGGTCGGCACCGCGGTTCCGATGGAGGCGGAGGAGGATCTCGAGGCCGCGACGGCTCTGTCCGGTTCGGGACCGGCCTACGTGTTGCTCTTTCTCGAAGCGATGATCGACGCCGGCGTCCACGCCGGCCTGCCCCGAGCGATCGCGCGGGATCTCGCCCTGGGGACGATCGAGGGCACCGGCGCGCTCGTGCGCAGGAGCGGTCAGCATCCGGCCCTGCTCCGCGAGGCGGTCACCTCGCCCGGGGGAACCACCGCGGCCGGCCTGGCCGAACTGGAGGCGGGGCGACTGCGTACGGCGGTGAATCGCGCCATACTTGCGGCGATGGCGCGGAGTCAGGAACTGGGGCGCGTGGGCTCGTGACCCGCCGTCCAGACTGGCAGCGCGATCCCGATCTGGGCCGTCTTCTCGGCCTCGCACGCCTGACCCCGCGGGAGGCGACCCGGCTGCTCCTGGATAACGGGTGGTGGGAGCGCATGTCCGACCGGCTCTCGCCGCTGGCGCAGGATGGTCTGCGCGAACTGATCCGTCGCCGCGCCCTCTCGGACCGCGTACCGCGCTGAGCGCGTCGCTCCGCCGTCACCGCGGAGTGTGAAGGTCAGTCGTCGGTCGGGAGCGTCCGCCGCACCATCTCCGCCATCGCCTCACGGTCCGGCCGCTCCCTTTCCAGACCGGCCACCACGCCGCGGCGATCCTCCAGCGGCCGATTCTGGCTGACCTTCCACTTTCCCTCGCAGCGGGTCACCGCGATCTCGACGCCCACGATCGCGTGCAACATGCCCTCGACAAACGATTGCGGCGCATCGCTGACCGCCCAGGGGGCGGGACGCGACGACTCGTGCTCTCCGGTCAGGGCCTCGATCTGCGCGCGAATCCAGGTCGGATCGTCGATGAGGCGTGGCACGCCCCGTGCCTGCACCATCGCGTAGTTCCAGGTCGGAACCACCCGGCCCGTCGCCGCCTTCGTCGCGTACCAGGCCGGGGAGATGTAGGCCTCCGGACCCTGGAACAGGACGAGGCATTCGGCTCCCGCGATGAAATCGGCAGTCTGCGGATTGGCCCGCGCGACGTGGCAGCGCAGGACGATCGGGTCGGCGGGATCGGCCGTCTCGGCGAGGGTGAACGGAATCAGGTTCGCGCAGAGCCCCGAGGCGCCGCGGGTGATGAGCGTGCCGAGCGGATGGCGGCGGATGAACTCGCGAAGGACCTCGGGCCGCTCCTCACGGAAGGGTGCGGGCAGGTACATCGGCGCGTCACCTCCCTGAACCCGACCGTAACGCACGTGGTGCGGGAGCGCACTGAGTCTGTGTTGGTCTCGGCGTCACCGGACTTTTGTGCGGATCGACGACGGTCGTTTCGATGAGTCGGCCGACCGCGTCTGGAGCCGACAAACTGCGGATGCTATCGTATGAGCTATCATACGGGTGACGTAATGCACCGGGCCGGCTTCGCCGGCGGATCGCCGCGCGCGTGCATAGCGTCCGGTTTGCGGAGTTGGAGAGATTGCTCCTGGCCTACGGCTTCCGCTTCGAGCGTGCGGCCAGGGATAGCCACCTCTACTACTCCCGCGGACATGAGCGTCTGTCGGTGCCGTTCCGCAGGCCGCACGTGCTCGCGGCGTATGTGCGTGAAGCGCTGAGGTTGACCGAGGGGGAGGATGATGCCTGACGAGACAACCACAGTCATGAGCGACGCCGATATCGATGGCGCCGAACGGCTCGCCGAGACGCGTCTGGCTGAGGCTCGCCAGCGGCCGATCGACACCGATCTCGATCGGCGCGTGCGGGAACTGCTCGCCCGCCCGTACCGACTGGAGGTCCGAGGCGACCCGTCGGAAGGGTATCTGGCCCGCGCGCCGGAACTCCCGGGTTGCATGACTGCCGGCGAGACTCCCGAGCAAGCACTGGCGATGCTGCGTGGCGCGATGGCGGGTTGGCTCGAGGCCGCGATCCTCGCGGGCGAAGCCATCCCTGAACCAGCCCACCACGCCGAGGACCGCCATGGCGGGCGGATGCTGATCCGCATGCCGAAGTCATTGCACCGCGCGCTCGCCGAGACTGCCGAGCACGAGGGGGTCAGCGCCAATCAGTATGTGGTGATGCTCCTGACGGCTGGCCTGAGCCAGGGATGGGCGACGGGCGGGAGTGCCACGGCACCGTTCGTCGCACCCGCGCAGCGGTCGCGCATCGTCGCCTGAGGCTCTATCGGCCCCTACGAGCGGCGTGGCGCCTCAGGCTCAGCAGGCGCTCGGTGATCCGGTCCGTGTTCCGCTCCCACCAGTCGCTCGGCTCGACAATGAATCGGTTCCACCGTGCCTGATACATGGGCGGATCCTCATACCGTGCCGTGATCGGCCACGCCCCCGTACACGTCAGATAGAGGCGGAGCGGCGCGAGGAGGAGCGCCTCCTCCTCGGTCATCCGCCCGGCCTTGTGGTAGCCGGCAAGGAAGTCGTCGGCTTCCGGGAGCATGTGGTCCCCCTGGAGGAAGTCGAGCGTCAGCGTGCGAGACACCTCGATGGGGCGCGGGTAGAACTGGACGTTGTCGAAGTCGAGCACTCCCACGATGCGGTCGCCGCGATCGAACAGGATGTTTGCGTGAGGGCCGCGGGCAACCCTCGTGTCCCTCTCCCCACGGGAGAGGGTGCGGGTGAGGGGCGCAAGGGCCACCGCCGGCGACCTGATCGCTCGAT
>CAZHZF010000156.1:0-4439 GCA_964536925.1 uncultured Dehalococcoidales bacterium
GCGCGCGGGGCGCGAGCGTCGCCACGTCCCGCCGCGCTTGACGCGCGTGCGCTCCCCGAGGCGCGGGCGCTGACGACCGGTACCTCGGGAGACACCGCGCCGCGCCTTCGCTTCGATACGGAGTCCGGCCTGGAGGACCCCTGCCCGCCGCCCGCTGGTGTCCCCGTGGGCGTACCCGATCGAGCGGCCCGCCCGGCTCGGGACGCGGCCGGCGCGCTCGGGGCGGTCTTGCGCGTCCGCGGTCCCGGCCCGGCGGGTGCGGCCACGGTCACACGGTTGCTTCGTGCCTTTGCGGGAGCGACGGGCGCCATCGCGGTCGAGCGCGCGCGCCTCTTTGCGGCCGGCTGTGGCGGCACGGCCGCGGGAGCTACGCCAGCCCGGGCGGCCGCACCGCGTCCCCTTCGGGGCCGCTCCGCCGGAGACAGGGCATCGGCAGGCGCCGGCCCGGCCGACGCGGCCGGAGGCTCGCCATCCTCAACGTCCGGATCGTCCGGTTCGGGGGGGCCCGCGCTCGGGCCGTCCGTCGGCGGGGTCGGTGGCCGCGGCGCGCCACCGCCACCCGACCCCTCATCTGAGTCGCCGTCCGGTCCATCCTGCGGCTCCGGCGCGCGCAACCGCGCCATCGCGGTGACGGAGTCTTTCGGTTCGAGCTTGATGATCAGCGCGCCCATCGCGGTGCGGCCCACCGGTGGCACCGTGGCGACATGGGTGCGCACGACGATGCCGTCCCGTGATGCGATCATCACCTCGTCGTCGGGGCGCACGATGCGGGCGACAAGCACCGCGCCGGTGCGGTCGGAGACGGGCATCGCCCGGATGCCGCCTCCGCCACGGCCCTGCACCGAGAACTGCCCGACCGCGAGCCGCTTGCCGAAACCCCGTCGCGTCACGAGCAGGATCTCGGTGTCCTCCTCGACGATGTTCGCGTCGACGACGTGATCGTCATCGGCGAGCCGGATCGCCCGCACGCCACCGCTCTGACGGCTGGCCGAGCGCAGGTTCTCCTCGGAGAAGCGAATCGACTGCCCCTGCGCGGTGACGATCATCACGTGGCGGTTCCCCGGTGTGTATCCGGCCCAGACCAGTTCGTCCTTCTCCTCGAGGTCCATCGCGATCACGCCGCTGGCGCGCGTGTTGCGGTACTCGGAAAGGCGAATCCGTTTCGCCTCGCCGCCCCGGGTGATGAGGATCAGGTGGCCGCCCTGGTCGAAGTTCTTGATCGATACGACCGCGGTGATGCTCTCGTCACGGCCGGTGACTCCGGTCACGCTCCCGATGGGCAGGCCGCGCCCCTTCGCCTGGGCCTCGGGCAGTTCGTGGCACGCCACGCCGTAAACCCGACCGCGATTCGTGAAGAAGAGGATCATGTCCCGCGTATTCGCGACGATGAGGTGGCGGATCGCGTCGTCATCGTGGGTGATCTGCTGCGGGAGGGCGCGGCGCGAACTGCGGACCCGGAAGGCGTCGCCGGCCAGGCGCCGGACGTAGTCGCGCACCGACGCCAGGACGACCACGTCGTGATCGGGCACCAGGTCCGCCGCGGTCAGTTCGCCGCTCGCGTCGGTGAGGATGCGGGTGCGCCGAGCGTCGCCGAACTTCTCCTTGAGCGCGAGCAGCTCGTCGCGCACCATCACCACGAGCTTGATCGGATTGGCGAGCAGGTCCTCGAGACGAGCGACGTTCGCCTCGACCTCCTTCAGTTCGTCCAGGATCTTCTGCCGCTCGAGCGCGGCGAGGCGTCGCAGCTGCATATCCAGGATCGCGGTTGCCTGGATCTCGGAGAGGGAGAATCGGGTCATCAGTGCCTGGCGCGCCGCCTCGGTCTCCGAGGAGGCGCGGATGGTCTGAATGACCTCGTCCAGATTGTCGAGCGCGACCTTGAGACCCAGCAGGATGTGCGCCCTCGCCCGAGCCCGCTCCAGGTCGAACTCGGTGCGCCGGGTGACGACCTGGCGGCGCCAGTCGAGGTACTGGAGGAGGATCTGCTTGAGGGTGAGGACGCGCGGCTGGCGGTCGACCAGCGCGAGCATGTTGATCGAGTAGGAACTCTGCATCGCGGTCAGCTTGAACAGCTGGTTCGTCATCGCGGTCGCGTTGACGTCCCGCTTCAACTCGATGACGATGCGCATGCCCTGCCGGTCGGACTCGTCGCGCATGTCGGAGATGCCCTCGATGCGCTTCTCGCGCACGAGGTCGGCGATCCGCTCGATGAGGGTCGCCTTGTTGATCTGGTAGGGGAGTTCGCTGACGACGATCGCGACGCGGTTGCCCTTCAACTCCTCGGTGTGGGCCTTCGCCCGGATGACGATCCGCCCGTGGCCCGTCGCGTACGCCTGTTTGATCCCCTCATCGCCCAGGATGAGCCCCGCGGTCGGGAAGTCTGGACCCCGGATGTGCGCCATGATCTGGTCCGGCGTCACATCCACCATCTCGTCCAGTTCGGCGAGCAGGGCCTCGACGGTTTGATCGGCGGTTGGCGTGGCGGTGCCGCGTGCGGTCAGACGCGCCTGGACACTGGTGGCGGGTGTCCCGGTGAGGCCGCCGATGATCTCCAGCGCGCGCGCATCGGCGAGCGGGCGATTCAGTACCCGCGCCCACACCGCGTCGAACGGCATGCCCGACTCGACGGCCCCGGCGTACCGGTTCGCCATCATCACCAGGGCGTCGATCACCTCGCCCAGGTTGTGCGGCGGCATGTTGGTCGCCATGCCGACGGCGATGCCGACCGCGCCGTTGACCAGCAGGTTGGGGATGCGCGCGGGAAGCACCGACGGCTGGCGGAGCGAGCCGTCGAAGTTCGGCTCGAAGTCGACCGTGTTCCGGTCGATATCGGCCAGCATCTCCTCGGCGATCGCGGAGAGGCGTGCCTCGGTGTAGCGCATCGCCGCGGGCGGGTCGCCATCGACCGAGCCGAAGTTGCCCTGGCCGTCGACGAGGACGTAGCGCATGGAGAAGCCCTGCGCCATGCGCACCATCGTCTCGTAGACCGGCGCATCCCCGTGAGGGTGGTACTTGCCGAGGACCTCGCCGACGATGCGGGCGCTCTTCTTGTAGGAGGAGTTGGCGCGCAGGCCGAGCTCATCCATCGCGTACAGGACGCGTCGCTGTACCGGCTTCAGACCATCGCGCACGTCCGGCAGAGCGCGCGCGGTAATGACGCTCATGGCGTAATCGAGGTACGCCTGGCGCATCTCCCGTTCGATGGAGATGGGGCGAACGCTGCCTATGTCCACGCCTTACCAATCACCCCGAAACGATGGCCGCATGCTAACAGTCTGCTCGCCATAACGTTGATCCCGCGCCCGGCCACGCTGTTACACTCGGCGCCGTGGCGCCCTATTTCCAGGTAACCCAGATTCTGCTATCGCTGTTCCTGATGGTCCTGATCCTTGTGCAGGCACGCGGTGGCGGGTTGACTCCCTCGCAGGATCAGTCCGGCATCTTCCGGACGCGACGCGGTATCGAACGGACGCTCTTCAATGCGACGCTGGGCATCGCGACTCTGTGGGTCATCGTGAGCATTGCCACGGTCATCGTCGCGGAACCGCGCTTCTGAACTGATCGGGCGGGCGATACTCGCCCCGCTGCTCTTTCTGGCCTGGAGCGCACCGGTCGCGGCCGAGACCGTACCCGTCCCCGGCGGCGTCTACAGCGAGGCGACCGTCGAGCGCCCGCTCTACCTCAATCCGCTGCTTGCGGCGCCCGACTCGCTCGACGCCGATGTCGTGCAACTGGTGTTCGCCGGGTTGACGCGCGTGACCCCCGAGGGACACGTCCTGCCAGACCTCGCGCTCGGCTGGAACGTCGGCGCGGATCGCCTGACGTACGACTTTCGCCTCGACCCGAGCCGTCGGTTCCACGATGGCGCGCCCGTGCGTGGCGCGGATATCGTGGCGACGATCGAGGCGCTCCGCGATGCCGCGTTTCCGGGCGATCCGGCCCTGGCCAGTCAGTGGCGCGATACGACGGTCACCGCAATCCCCGAGGGAGTCCGGTTTCGCCTCACGGCCCCGGACCCCTGGTTCCTGGAGCGTGCCAGCATCGGAGTCCTCCCCGCCGCGCACGCGCGGGCGGTCGGTCAGAGCGGCGGTCTCGCGCACCCCTCGAACCGGAGTCCGATCGGTGCCGGGCCGTTCCGGGTCTCATCCGCGGACCGATCGCACATCATCCTGGAGCGCGCGACGGCGATCGCGGGCGATCGGCCGCTGCTCTCGCGCCTGGAGTTCCGCGTCCTCGACTCCCTTACCGATGTCCTGGGTGCCCTGCGCTCCGGAGATGTGACCGGCATGCGTCCCACCTGGGGCCCGATCGGAACGGTGCCCACCGCGATCCGCACCCGGTCGCTCGTGGTCACGGGGACGACCGCAAACGTGCTGTTCCGCACCGGTGGGTCGCCTTCCTTGGATCGCGAGACACGGCGCGCGCTGATCGTCGCCCTC
>CAZHZF010000157.1:0-4393 GCA_964536925.1 uncultured Dehalococcoidales bacterium
TCGCCGACTCGATCGCCCCGCTCGCGTTTCCTGCGATCCCCTCTCCCCGCGGGAGAGGGCCAGGGTGAGGGGCGCCATTCCTTGCACTCCCGTGCCTCGCACTCACGCTTGAGAGCGGGTTCGCTTGCATCCCACCCTCGCGCCGCCTGACGTCATCCCCGCTCCCGACGGACAGTGAGGCCCCCAACCCCCTTACCCACCGAACGACGCGAGGCACGGGCCGCACTCTACCCGATGCCGCGGCCCGTCTCCTCCGCTCAGGTCTTGCCCGCGCGGGCGGCGGCGACCTCGTTGGCGATGTCGAGCGCGGTCAACCCGGCCGGGAAACCGCAGTACGGAATCAGATGGTTGATGGTCTCGACGACCTCCTCCAGCGAGATACCCTGGCCGAGGGCGCCGTTGATGTGAGCGCGCAACTGGCGCTCCCGCCCCATCGCCAGCGTCGCCGCGATCGTGAGGAGGCGGCGCGTCCGCAGGTCGATCGCCGACCCGGGCCGGGCCCAGGTATCGCCGAAGCAGTAGTCGACCAGCGTGTCCATCACGTGCTCGGCCTGCGCGGGCGGCAGGTGCGGATATCTCTCGCGCCCCGGCCCCAGCGCGGTGCCGATCTCGGCCAGCACTTTCCGGCCGCGGACGCGTCGTTCGTTCGTCTCTGTCACGGTAAATCCTCCCTGCGCCGCACTCTACCCCATCGCCGGACGGTGGTAGAGCGCCCGGGGCACTCCGGAGGGACGGTAGAATGGGCGCTCCGGGAGGTCTGCTTCGATGACACTGGCGCGCGCGGCGATCGTGGGCACCGGGTTCATGGGGCCCGCGCATACGGAGGGTCTGCGCCGACTCGGCGTGGATGTGGTGGGGATCCTCGGCTCGCGGCCCGAGCGGTCGCGTCAGGCCGCCGCCGCACTGGCGATCGAGACGGCGTACGAGAGCTATGCCGATCTGCTGGCCGACCGGCGCGTGGAGGTCGTCCACATCACGACGCCGAACCGCTTCCACTTCGCGCAGGCCGGCGAGGCGCTGCGCGCCGGTAAGCACGTCCTCTGCGAGAAACCGCTGGCGATGAACGCCGGCGAATCGGCACAGCTGGTCGACCTCGCCGCGCGCTCCGGTCGCGCCGCCGGGGTCAACTACAACATCCGCTTCTACCCCCTCTGCATCGAGGCGCGGGCGCGGATCGCGCGTGGGGACCTGGGCACCATTCTGTCGGTGCAGGGGAGCTACGTCCAGGACTGGCTGCTCTATCCAAACGACTACAACTGGCGCGTCCTCGCCGGCGAGGGTGGCGAACTCCGGGCCGTGGCCGACATCGGCACGCACTGGCTCGATCTCGTGCAGAGCATCACCGGCCAACACGTGAGCGCCGTCTGTGCCGATCTGCGAACGGTCCATCCCGTCCGCCAGCGACCGAAGGGCGAGGTGCAGACCTTCGCCGGCCCCGGCGCGGGAGTGGATCTCGAGCCCGTTGCGATCACCACGGAGGATCTCGGGGCGATCCTGCTGCGTTTCGGCAACGGCGCGATCGGCACGCTCTGGGTCTCCCAGGCGACCGCCGGACGGAAGAACAGCCTGAAGTTCGAGATCGGCGGCCAGGACGCGGCGCTGGCCTGGGACAGCGAGCGGCCGAACGAGATCTGGATCGGGCATCGCGGCCAGCCGAACGAGGTTCTGCTCAAGGACCCCGGCCTGCTCGACCCGGCCGCGCGACGGTTCACGGGATACCCCGGCGGGCACAACGAGGGATATCCCGACACGTTCAAGCAGTGTTTCCGGGCCTTCTACGAGTACATCGAGGCGGGGGATCTCGCCGCGCCGCGACCGTTCCCCACCTTTGCCGACGGCCACCGCGAGATCCAGCTGTGCGATGCGATCCTGGAGAGCAACCGCCGTCGCGGCTGGGTCACGATCTGAGGTTTCTGGAGGTTTCCGATGCAACTGGGCTTCGTCAGCGCGATCCTGGCCGATCTCTCCCTCGTCGAGGTGCTCGATACCGCCCAGGCGAGCGGGTACGACACGGTCGAACTGCTGTGCTGGCCACCGGGGCGGGCCGAACGCCGGTACGCCGGAGTCACCCACATCGACGTTACAAAGGTCGATGCCGGTGAGGCGCGGCGCATCAACGACCTGGTGCGCGCGCGGAACCTGACGATCAGCGGGCTCGGCTACTACCCGAATCCGCTGGCGCCGGATCGGGCCGAGGCGGCGGTGTACGTCGAGCACATCAAGGCGGTGATCCGCGCCGCGCGCCTCATCGGCGTGCCGGTCGTGAACTCGTTCATCGGCCGCGACTGGAACCTCTCGGTCGATGCCAACTGGCCGCGGTTCCGCGAGACGTGGCCGGACCTGATCCGCTACGCGAGCGACCAGGGGATCAAGATCGGCATCGAGAACTGCCCGATGTTCTTCAGCGGCGACGAGTGGCCGGGCGGGAAGAACCTCGCCTACGCGCCGGCGATCTGGCGCCGGATGTTCGAGGAGATTCCGGATCCGCACTTCGGGCTCAACTACGACCCCTCGCACCTGGTCTGGCTGCAGATCGACTACCTGGCGCCGATCCGCGAGTTCGTCTCTCGCTTCCACCACGTCCACGCGAAGGACGTGCGGGTCGATCGGCATCGCCTGAACGATGTGGGGATCATGGGCACGCCGCTGCAGTTCCACACGCCGAAACTGCCCGGCCTGGGGGACATCCACTGGGGCCAGTTCTTCTCCGTGCTGACCGACGCGGGCTACGACGGGCCGGTGTGCGTCGAGGTGGAGGACCGCGCCTACGAGGGGTCGCTCGCGGCGCGCAAGGCGTCGCTGGTCCAGAGCGCGCGGTACCTGCGGAACTTCATGCCCTGAGCGCCCCTTCGGAGGAAGGACAATACCCAGGAACTAGCCGACGGACGGAAGCGTCAGACCAAGTCTACCGTGGCGTCGGCCAGCGGATCCGTCTGCCCGGAGGCACCAGCGGTCTCTTCTCGGCGGAAGTTGACACGGATGTAGCGCGAGGCCTAAATATAGTCCCTGGGCTCAATTTGGCCTGGGGAGGCAATCGGGATGAAGACTGGATTTGAGAACCCGTTCCGGCCGGGTGCGGGACATCTGCCGCCGTATCTCGCCGGCCGCGAGACGGAGAAGCAGGAATTCACCAAGCAGTTCCAGCAGGACGTGATTCTGCAGAACATCGTGTTAACGGGTCTGCGCGGTGTGGGAAAGACGGTCCTCCTCGAGACCGTGAAACCCACCGCTTTGCAGGCGGGCTGGGCATGGGCTGGCGTGGACCTGTCGGAGGCCACGAGCGTCAACGAGGAGAATCTCGCCATCCGCCTCCTGACCGACCTGTCCGTCGTGACGTCGTCTATCGTCGTGAGGACCGAGAGAGGTATCGGCCTCGGCCCCTCCGGCGCCCTCATCGAGCACAGACTCGACTACGAAGCCCTGCTGTTGATCTTTGAGCAGACGCCTGGGCTGATCTCCGACAAGATCAAGGCGGTTCTGGAGACTGCGTGGCAGTACTTCGCTCCGGCGGGAAAGCGGGGCATCGTGTTCGCGTATGACGAGGCGCAAAATCTGGCAGATCAACCCAGCAAAGGCGTGCATTCTCTCTCACTTCTTCTCGATGTATTCCAGTCGCTTCAACGAAAGAATATCCGTTTTATGCTCGTTCTTACCGGCTTGCCAACTCTGTTCCCGAAGTTAGTGGCGGCGCGTACGTTTGCTGAACGGATGTTTCACGTGATAACTCTTGACAGACTCGATCCTCAGGCCACAGCTGATGCGATCACGAAACCGATCACTGATTCTGCTTGCCCAGTGACGTTTGACGATCAATCCATTCAGACAATATACAGACTGAGCAGGGGTTATCCATATTTCATACAGTATATCTGCCGCGAAGTCTTCGATGTATGGACTTTAAATTTCGCCTCAGGATCTGAGCCGGAACCGATTCACATAGAATCCATCATTCGCAAGCTGGATCAAGACTTCTTCGCGGGGCGATGGAGCAGAGCTACGGATCGGCAACGCGACCTGCTCAGTGTAATAGCGAGGATAGAACACAGCGATGGCGAGTTTACCGTACAGGAGGTGGTTGAAGGATCACATAAGTATCTGGAACGCGGCTTCACGCCAAGTCACGTCAATCAGATGCTGGCAACACTCTGCGATGCGGGACTCGTTTACAAGAATCGCTGGTCGAAATACTCGTTGGCCGTGCCGCTGTTGGATGAGTTCATCAAGCGACAGATTGCTGAGAGCGAAGACCCTAGGCCTAACTGGCGACAAAGGGCGATGTTCTAGTTGTCGGATCCCCGTGTCGCTCCCGGGCCCAGCGTTCGCGCGCCGGCGCCGGCTGACGCGTGCCGATCCAACGCGTCCGAGATCGCGATCCCGCGGCCACTGGAACGAC
>CAZHZF010000158.1:0-4387 GCA_964536925.1 uncultured Dehalococcoidales bacterium
CGTCGTAGATCACCATCGTCGCGCCGAGGAGGAGGGTCCCGGCGATGAGCCAGGGGCCCATCATCCAGCCGAGGTCGGTGAGCCAGAAGACGCGGTCGTCGGTCTGGACATCGAAGCACATCGCCAGATCGTGAGCGGCCTTGAGGGGAAACCCGCCATGGACGTGGACGATCGCCTTCGGCCGGCCGGTCGTCCCCGAGGTGTAGATGAGCATGAACGGGTCATCGGCCGCGGTATCCGCGGGCGGCATGTCCGCGCCGGATGGTCCGCGGTCGACGATCTCGTGCCACCAGTGGGTGCGGCCCGGTTCCCAGGCGATCTCTCGCTGCCCCACTCGACGCTGAACGAGGAGGTGGCGCACCGTCGGCGCGCGCGCGGCGGCGTCGCGCGCGACCGAGAGCATCGGCACGAGCCGTCCGCGCCGGTGCACGCCATCGGCGGTGATGAGCAGCACCGCGCCCGCGTCGTTGAGGCGCTGGGCGATCGCCTCGGCGGCGTAGCCAGAGAAGAGCGGGGTGTAGATCGCGCCGATCAGCCCGCAGGCGAGCACAGCCACCACGCACTCTGGTGTGAGCGGCATGAAGATCCCTACGCGATCGCCCGGACCGATGCCGAGATCCTGAAGCGCCCGTGCGCAGCGGTAGACCAGGCTGCGCAACTCGGCACGCGTGATCGTCGTCCGGCCACCCTCCTCCCCTTCCCAGAGGATCGCCGGCCGATCCTCGGCATCGCCCCGTTCGGCGAGGCAGACCGCGGCGTAGTTGATCCGCCCGCCGACGAAGAACCGCGCAAAGGGCAACCCCTCGCCGAGATCGAGCGCGCGATCGAACGGACGCGACCAGGGGATGCCGAGAAAACGGGAGACGCCCGCCCAGTACGCGCCGGGATCGCTGCGGGCGATCGCGTTGAGGTCCGCCGGGGTTGAGCCACCCATCGACCGGGCGAAGCGGAGCACCTGCGCCCGGGCGATCTCGCGAGGGCCGGGATGCCAGGCCGGGGCACTCACGGACGATCGGGCTCCCAGGAATGCCAGACGCCCCGCGCCCGAGCGGCGAGGTGGCGGCGTATCCCCTCCACGAAGAGACGCTCCTCGTGGCTGAGGGGCGGGTCCATCTGCGCCAGCCGGGCATCGACCTGATCGTCGGGCAGGCCGCACCAGATCACCTGCGGATCGCCCTCGCCCTGGCGGCGCATCGTGAGCAGTCCTCGCTCGGCCAGACGCTCCAGCACCCGCATCGTCTCGCTCGGACCCAGCAGCGGCGGTCGATCGCGCTTCTCCCAGGCACGCCAGACGGCACCCATGAGGGCGCGGGGGCGAATGCCGAGTTGCTCCGCCTCCTCGCGCACGCGAAGGACGAGGAGGTTCTGCACCTGTTCGATGGAGAGGCCCGCATCCTGTGCCGAGCGCCGGGCGATCGCCTCGACAATCCGCTCGGCGTGCTCCTGGACCTCCGGCGCATCCACGGGCGCATGCTACTCTGGGCGTCTGGGCACCCGCGATCCCGCGCTCTACTACCGCGTGCCGCGTCGCCCCGTCCAGATCGCGGTGGTCGCGCTTCTCCTGCTCCTTCTCGCGACGCTCGTCGTCGCCTTCACGCAGCGCCACGCCGTCCTCGACGCGGCTCTGGACTCGCTCGATCTGGAGAGGGAGATCGCCGACCCGCAGGCGCTGATCGTCGGCGCCAATCTGCGGACGCCGTCATCCGACGCGCGGATAGCGGAGATCGCGCGGGCGGCGGGGGTGCCGATCGTCGTCCTGGGGAGGCCCTTCTCTCCGGACACGCTGGCGCCGGCAACGGACAGTCCGCGCGCGGATCATCTCGTCGCCGCGGGCGTGCCGCGGGAGCGGATCGTGGCGGTGCCGGAGGGGGAGGACCTGTACGAATCGCTCGCCGCCCTGGCGGTGGAGGCGCGGGCGCGCGGGTGGCGCCGCGTCCAGTTCGTCGTTGGGTCGGGCGGAAGTCGACGCGTCCTCCTGGCGGCCGATCGTATCCTCGGCGGCGAGGGAATCGCGGTAGGCCAGATCCTCGTGCGCGATCCGGAGGTCGGCGACCGGCTCTGGTGGGCGGACACGCAGTGGCGTACGCAGGTCTTTTACAACTGGATGCTGCTGTTCCTGGGGCGCGTCTCCGGGCGGCTCTGAGCGAGGAGGATGGCGTGCGGGTCGGATTCTGCTTCAAGGTCAGGGAGTCGATGATCCCCGAGTACAAACGGCGGCACCGCGAGGTGTGGCCGGAGATGCTGCAGGCGCTGCGCGAGACCGGTTGGAAGAACTACTCGCTCTTCATGCGGGACGATGGCCTGCTGTTCGGTTACCTGGAGACCGACGACTTCGACCGCGCCCGCGCTCTCATGGCCGAGCGGGAGGTCAACCTGCGCTGGCAGAGGGACATGGCGCCGTTTTTCGAGATCGAGCCCGGCCGGCGGCCGGACCAGGCGATGCTGCGGCTGGAAGAGGTGTTCCACCTGGACTGACAGCCTGCCGCGCACCCGCGGTCTCAGCGCCGCGGCATGGCATGCCCGATCGCCAGACGCGGCACCGGAGGCCAGTACCGTGGCGCCGCGCCCAGGCGTCCCCCTCAGGCACGCCCCTCGAGCAGATAGGTGGTCACGCGGCCCTTGCCTTTCACGTCGACATCGTCGCGTGGTTGGTCTATCTCCCGAGCATCCGCATCATCGCTATCGCTCCTCCGTTTCCAGGCCCCGCTCTACGGACACGTCACGCACGCCGTGGCCCACGGCAGCGCCCGCAGGCGCTCGGCGTCGATGACCCGCCCGCACCGCGCGCAGCGGCCATAGGACCCCCGCGCGATCCGCTCCAGCGCGGCGTCGACCTCGGCGATGCGCGCCCGCAGCGTGCCCTCGACGATCGCGTTCTTCCGCGATTCGACCGCCTCGGAGGTGTGGTCGCCGATCCGTTTGCCGTACTGCGGCCGTGCCCCGGCATCCGCCGCCTGCCGGGCGAGCGCACCGACCTCGCCCATCAGGACGGCCCGACGCTCGTGGAGCATCCGTTCCGCAGCCGCCAGCAGATCGGGGGCGACCGGCGAACGGGGCCGTTCTCCGCGGCTATCGGCCAGATCCCAGTCGTCGAGCCGACGGCTCACCGGGCCATCCTATAGGATGGGACTTCGTGGCGCGCGTCGAACTTGGCTGGCGGGTGCCGATGTGGCCGGCCGACGATGCGCCCGGCACCACGCTCGTGCGGCAGATCGAGAACCACCTGCGCCACCTCGATGGCGCGTTCGGCACCGCCTGGCTGTCCGACCACGTGGTGCCCGGCAACGGGTGGCGCGGCCCGCACCCGGATACGCTCGAAGCCTGGTCGGCGATCTGCCATTTCGCGGCGGCGTTCCCCCGCTACCGGTTCGGCCACGTCGTGATGAACAACTCGTTCCGCAACCCGGCGCTCCTGGCAAAGATGGCCGCGACCACGCAACTGCTCACCGGCGGGCGGCTCATCATGGGCATCGGCGCGGGGTGGAAGGAGGATGAGTACACCTCCTACGGCTATCCCTACCCGACACCGGCCGTACGGATCGGCCAGCTCGAAGACGCGATCCAGATCATGCGCGCGATGTGGACGAATTCGCCGGCGACCTTCCACGGCCGCCACTTCTCCATCGCCGACGCCTACTGCAATCCGATGCCCGATCCGCCCATCCCGATCATGATCGGTGGCGCGGGGGAGCAGCTAACTCTCCGCGCGGTGGCCCGCCACGCCGATTGGTGGAACATGCCCGGCGGCTCCCCGGCGACGTATCGGCACAAGCTCGACATCCTCGCCCGGCACTGCGCGAAGATCGGGCGCGACCCGGCGACCATCAGGCTGACGTGGGAGACCGCGGTGGTCGCGGCGGCGCCCACCCGCGCCGCGGCGCGCCGCCTCGCCGAGGCGAGCCGCTTCTATCACGCGACGGGCGGCGACGAGGCCTGCCTGATCGGCGAGCCGGGAGACGTCGCCGACCAGATCCGCGCGTTCACCGGTCTCGGCGTCGACCACGTCATCCTGCGCTTCGCCGACTTCCCGGCGATGGACGGCGCAGCGTACTTCGCCGAGCACGTCATCCCCCGGCTGGAAGACTGAGGAGGCCACCGTGCGGCGCGATCTGACCCCCGACGACATCGCCGATCTGCTCCACGCCCCGAAGTGCTCGACGCTGGCGACCTACCGCAAGGACGGAACAGCGCTCCTCTCGCCGGTCTGGCACGAGTGGCGCGAGGGGACGTTCTGGGTCCACGTCGGCCGGAACGACATCAAGGGGCAGCATGTCCGTCGCGACCCGCGGGTCAGCCTGGTGCTGTACGACGATACGCCGCCCTATCGCGGGATCGAGATGCGCGGGCGCGCCACGCTCGTCATCGAGGGGGAGCGAGAGGCGGTGCG
>CAZHZF010000159.1:0-4373 GCA_964536925.1 uncultured Dehalococcoidales bacterium
AGAGGCCCCGATCGCGGCGAGCCAGCGCTCCGTCGCATGCGGACTGCCGTGGCGACTGTGGGAAGCCGATCCCATGCGGCCCCAGGCGACGCCATCCCTACACGATCGCGATCGCGGATCACGCGGGCGCGTCAACTCCATCTCACACCGATACCGTCACCAGATCGTCGGTACACCCGCGAGCCGGATGGCGTGATCACGGCTGATCAACGGTACGCCGTGTAGCATCGCCGTAGCGGCGACGATCCGGTCGGGGAGTTCCGGCACCTGCTGTCGGTCGATCGTGGGCATGACAACCGCGACGGATCGGTCAAACGGCAACTCGCATAGCACCGCTCCCGGCCGGTCAAGTGCGCCGAGAAGTCGTCCGAGCGCGTCGGCGTGGATCCGTCCTCGCTCGGCGAGATAGACGACTTCAGCGAAGGTGATCGCTGAGAAGCCCACCTGGTCGGCAACCGCGGCGGCAGCTTCGAACGCGCTGAGAGCCAGCGCGGAGAGACGGCGGTCCGCATACAGGCACCAGATCACCGCATGCGTGTCGGCGATGGCGCGTAGGCTCACGCGCGGCCGAAACCCGCCCAGGCCTCCCTAAGCGCAGCATCGATCTCCTGGGCCGAAGGTGCCGGCCCCAGGTCCTTGAGCACACCGAACAGCGAAACACCAGCCGGCCGACTGGAATCGAGGGCGCGTGCGAGCTCGGGAGCCACCCGCTCAATCAAGCGGGCCTGCTCGGCCGGCGAAAGCCGCCGGGCGAGCGCGACCACTTCCTCCAGGGTCGCACCGCGCCTGACATCGGCCATTTCTCTCTCCTCTCGTTCGTTGCTACGGAGTACTATGGATGGTCATTCCAGCGCCTCGCATGATGGTGGGCTCCCGAGCAGGCCGTGCCTGACCCTCGTGCCTGAGGGTGCCCCTCGCCGTGTAGGGTCAGGTTTGCGGATCACAGCGCCAGCCGTCCCCGCCCATCGGCGCGGTCCGCGTCGGGAGAGGCCCCGATCGCGGCGAGCCAGCGCTCCGTCGCATGCGGACTGCCGTGGCGATGGACCTTCAGATGGGCGTGCTCTGGGCGGGCGAATTCCTCCGGATACTGCTTTCGACGACGGCGGTAGGTCTGCGCCGCCCAGACGAAGAGCGAGTCCCGAGACAGGAAGGCGTTGCGGAACGACTCGCGGTTCCCGGCGTACAGTTCCGTGCCAGCGAAGACACGGGTGATGGTGCGCTTGAGGAGACGCCAGTAGATCACCGGCAGGCCGTAATCGAGCCAGATGAGCGTGTCGGCGCGCGGCCAGACGATGTCACGCACCTGACCGTAGTTGCCATCGGCCACCCAGCGATCGGACGCGACCGCCTGTGCGGCGCGGGCGCGGAACTCCTCCTTGGGCACGGGAGTCCAGTGTGGCCCCCAGTGGAGCGCGTCGAGTTCGATCCGCGGCAGGCCACGCATGGCGGAGAGGCGGTGTGCCAGCGTCGTCTTGCCGGATCCGGTCGAGCCGACGATGATGATCCGTTCGCCGATCATGCTTCCTCCTCGTCGAAGGCGAGATGGGCGATGAGACCGTCGTGCCGGATCTGGATCACCTCGGAGCCAGCCCGCACCTCCGCGAGTGCCCGGTGCCCCAACCTCCTCGCGTCGGGCGGCAGGCGCTCCCGTGAGCCAGCAACACCGCTGCGCGCTTGCGTTTTACGGCCACGACCGCCGGCGATCACTCGAAAGGCCGAGTAGCACCGGGTTCACACCTCGCTGACAACCCCCACCCCTTCATGCTCGACGAGATCCTCAATGCGGTTGATCGGTACGATCAACCCGTCGGCGAACACCGCGCGGAGCTCGAGTTCGCCGCCCAGCGCCTCGACGTAGCTGCGCAGCGTCGAGAGATAGAGGTCGCTCTGCCGTTCGAGGCGCGAGATTGTTGTCTGTGGCTTTCCCATCGCAGCGGCGAGTTGCTCCTGGGTGAGTCCGCGCGCCCGTCGGACCCTGGCGAGGGCGACATCGGCCAGCAGCCGTCGGGCACCTTCCTCGACTCGCCTGCGGCGGTCGGGATCCGCCATATGTAGCGGCGCTACGAGATCGCGGAACTTCCGGTGTCCTGCCATAGACCCTCCTCGCGCAGTTCGCGCAGGTGTTCGGCATAGAGTCGCTCAGCCTCGAAGATCGCTGTCCGATACCACTCAGACCAGCGCCCGGACTTATCGCCGCCTAGCAGGAGAATCGCGGTCCGCAGCGGATTGAACGCGAATAGCACCCGCAACTTTCCCCCGGCGCTCACGCGCAGCTCCTTGAGGTTCGGGAGCGACGAGCCCTTGAGCGTGTCGACCATCGGCCGACCCAGCGTGGGCCCGCCGATGGACAACGCCATCACCGCCTGCTCGAGTTGCTCTTGCTGCTCGGCGGTAAGCCCGCGCCACCATTCTTCGAACTCGTTGGTGTACTCGACCTCCCACGGCACCCCGCGCGATTATAGCATATCTGCTCTAGCTCAATTGTGTTTTGTCTCTGAGATCGAGTTCTCGGCACCTCTCTTGGTCCGGGAATTCGGCCACCCCGGCACTCATCGAGGTTGATTCGCGTGCCGACGATGACGATCCGTTCGCCGATCATGCTTCCTCCTCGTCGAAGGCGAGATGGGCGATGAGACCGTCGTGCCCGATCTCCACCGTCGGGCAGGCGGCGCGCACTTCGGCGGCATAAGCCCCGGGATCAACGATGCTCTGACTGAAGTGCGTGAGCCACACCCGCCGGGCCCGAGACTCTCGGGCGAGCACGATCGCCTCGCCCAGGTGGAGGTGCTGGTGCGTCACCGCACGCTCCGCATCCTCGGGCGCCATAAAGGTCGCCTCGCAGATGAACAGGTCCGCGGCCGCGGCGAAGGGCGCCAGCGTCGGGAGTGGGCGCGTGTCGGTCGCGTAGGCGACGCTCAGGCCGCGACGCGGCGGCCCCAGCACCTGCTCGGCGGAGATCGTGCGACCGCTCACCACGATCGATCTTCCGGCTCCGATCTCGCGCCAGCGCGCACGAGGGATCGCCAGTTCCTCGGCCCGCGCGCGATCGAAACGCCGGGCACGGGCCAGGTCGAACCGGTATGCGAGGCAGGGCACGCGATGCGCCAGCGCCAGGGCCGTCAGAGTCAGACGCTCGCCCAGGACGGCAGGTTCATCGCGCTCGCCGTGCAGTTCACGCAGCGAGACCGCGAACGGGAGCCCCGGGACGATGGAGAGGAGCGCGCGAACGGTATCGAGCGACCCCGTCGGCGCGACGATCTCCAGGCTGCGCGTCCGTCCACTCATTCCCAGGGTGAGCAGGAGACCGGGGAGCCCGGCGATGTGGTCGGCGTGAACGTGGGTCAGCAGGATCGCTTCGAGACGGCCGAACCCCCATCCCACCCGCCGCATGGCGACCTGCGTGCCCTCGCCGCAGTCGATGAGGAACAGCGCACCCCCCACCCGGACGAGCGCGGAGGCGAGCGCCCGGTCCGGCAGCGGCACCGTCCCGGCGGTGCCGAGCAGGCAGACGTCGATCACACCTTCAGTTCGCGTTCGACCACGTCGAGGCTGGCGAGGACCGATTCCTCCATCGGGATCCCTTCGCGCAGGCGGCGGGACTGCGAGAGCCATTCGATCTCGCCGGGCACGTAGACCCGATCCACCCCCGGCGCCAGGGGCGAGGCGTGGATCTGGTCGATCATCTCATCCATCCGCTCCTTGAATTCCGGGAGCGGCATGTAGCGCGTCACATCGATCGTCCAGAAGAACTGGGCGCTGCCGGGTCCACCCAGCCCGGCACCGAACCGCCCGCCGGAGAGGACGCCCGCGAGGACGTCGAGCATGAGCGCCATCCCGTACCCCTTCGGACCGCCGACCGGTTCGAGCGATCCGGCGCGGGCCGCCAGCGGATCGGTCGTAGGGCGCCCCTCCGCATCGCGCGCCCACCCCAGCGGGATCGACTCCCCCTTCGAGCGCGCCACGTCCAGCTTGCCGCCGGCGACGACGCTCGTCGCCATATCGAGGACCATGGGCCATTCTCGGTTCGTGGGCACGGCCATGGCGAAGGGGTTGTTGCCGACGAGTTTTTTCGTGCCGCCGGTGGGGGTCATGTTGATGCCCGCGTTCGTCGCCGCCCATCCGATGAGGCCATGAGCGATGGCGCGGATCGGGTAGTAGGCCATCGCCCCGGCGTGGGTCGAGTTCCGGAGAGCGACCCCGGCCATGCCGTGCTCCCGCCCGCGCGCGATCGCGATCTCATTCGCGCGGTACGCGGCCAGCTGCCCGATCGCCCGATCGCCATCCACGACGCACTGCCCGCCCTCATCGCGGACAATCCGGATGCTCGGGCGCGGGTTGATCTGCCCGGCGCGGATCGCGGCGACGTAGGTGGG
>CAZHZF010000160.1:0-4353 GCA_964536925.1 uncultured Dehalococcoidales bacterium
GCACCCCGCAGCTCGGCAGGGAGCGGGCGAGGTGGGCTCGGTACACTGAGGTCATGACTGACGGTCAGCCTCCGGCACCCGAGTCGGCGACACCGGTCACCGGGACCGCCCGGGTGAAGCGCGGGCTCGCCGAGATGCTGCGCGGCGGCGTGATCATGGACGTGGTGACCGCCGAGCAGGCGCGCATCGCCGAAGACGCGGGAGCGTGCGCGGTGATGGCGCTCGAACGAGTGCCGGCGGACATCCGCGCGACCGGCGGCGTGGCGCGGATGAGCGATCCCGAGAAGATCGTCGAGATCATGAACGCGGTCACCATCCCGGTGATGGCGAAGGCGCGCATCGGCCATTTCGTGGAGGCACAGGTGCTGGAGGCGCTCGGTGTCGACTACATCGACGAGTCGGAGGTCCTGACGCCTGCGGACGAGAAGTACCACATCGATAAGAGCCGCTTCAGGGTACCGTTCGTCTGCGGCTGTCGCGATCTAGGTGAGGCCCTGCGTCGTATCGGCGAGGGTGCGGCGATGATCCGGACGAAGGGCGAGGCCGGGACGGGCGACATCGTTCAGGCTGTGACCCACCTTCGTGAGGTGCTGGACGGCATGAAGCGGCTCACGGTGCTCCCCGGCGAAGAGTTGATGCGAGAAGCACGCGATCTCGGCGCGCCGTACGACCTGGTGAAGCAGGTAGCGCAGGACGGCCGTCTGCCCGTTGTGACGTTCGTCGCCGGAGGCATCGCCACCCCCGCGGATGCCGCGCTGGTGATGCAGATGGGATCGGAGGGCGTGTTCGTCGGTTCGGGCATCTTCAAGTCGGATAACCCGGCGAAGCGTGCCGCCGCGATCGTGAAGGCGACCACACACTTCAACGATCCGGGCATCATCGCCGAGGTCTCGCGCGGTCTTGGTGAGGCGATGTCCAGCATCAACACGGCAGCAATGGCAAAGACCGAACACATGGCGGCGCGCGGCTGGTGAGTCGCGCGCCGCGCCCCGATCTGACGGGCGAGAATCATCGTGCGGGAGAGATGCCCGCGGCGGAACGGCTTCCGGGGACCGGGCGGCGCGTCGGCGTCCTCGCGCTCCAGGGCGACTTCGCCGAGCACGTCGCGACCCTGCGGCGCCTCGGTGCCGAGGTGCGCGAGGTGCGTCTGCCCGCCGACCTGGCCGCGGTCGATAGCCTCGTCATTCCGGGCGGAGAGAGCACCACCATCGGGAAGTTGCTCGTCGACTTCCACCTCCTCGAACCGCTTCGCGCGCGCGTGGCGAATGGGATGCCGGTATTCGGCACGTGCGCCGGTGCGATCGTCCTGGCTCGCGACATCGGCGGGCTCGACCAACCCCTGATCGGCGTGATGGACATCACGGTCAAGCGGAACGCATTCGGGCGTCAGTTGCAGAGTTTCGAGGCGAGCGTTCCATTACCCGCGATCGGAGGCGCCCCGATGCGTGCGATCTTCATCCGCGCGCCCGCGATCGCCTCGGTCGGGCCCGAGGCGGAGGTGCTGGCACGCCTGACCGACGGCACGATCGTCGCGGCCCGTCAGGGGCCGCTCCTCGCGACCGCGTTCCACCCCGAGCTCAATCAGGATGACCGGCTCCACGCTTTCTGGCTAGAATCGACCGCAACTGAAGAGGCGAGCTCTCAGGGCAGGGTGTGATTCCCGACCGGCGGTAACCGTGATGCTGTCACGGGAGCCCGCGACCCCCGGCGACGCAGGTCGTGCGGGGTGGATCAGGTGCAGAGCCTGGGCCGACGGTACAGTCCGGATGGAAGAGAGCGACACGGCCGCGCAAGGGGTTGCGCCGGTCTCGCGTTCGCGCTTGCGAGCGAGACCGGTAACCCGTGCGTGACGGTACGCGCTGCCCACGGGCCGCCCAGGAGGGTGCATCGTGGCTGGCGATCGTGGAAGTCATCTGGCATGGGTCCCGCCCGCGCTTGTCGCGCTGGCGGCCATGCTCTGGGGCACGGACGGACTCTGGCGGACGGCGCTCATACGGACGACGCCCGCCCCGACGATCGTGTTCTGGGAGCACGTCATCCTCGTCATCGCGATCGGATGGATAGTCTGGATCGCGCGAGAGGAGTTGCGCTCGCTCAACGGTGGTGATTGGGCCGCGCTGATCGTGATCGCGGTGGGTGCCAGCGCCCTGGCGACCGTGCTCTTCACGCAGGCGTTCTCGATGGCGAGTCCGACCACGGTTCTGCTCCTGCAGAAGACTCAGCCGCTCTTCGCGATCGGCCTGGCGGCGCTGATGCTTCGCGAGCCGTTGCCGGGGCGTTTCTGGATGATGGCACCGATTGCCCTCCTCGGCGCGTTCTTCATCATGTTTGGAGATACCGGGCCGCTCGATTTCTTCGGCTCGACGGGTGGGAGCGTCACCGGCGCGGCACTGGCACTGGGCGCTGCCATTCTGTGGGGCGCGGGTACGGTGCTCGGCCGGAGGCTCCTGGGCAAGCTCTCCTTCACGACCCTGACATCGCTCCGGTTCACGCTCGCGCTTCCCGCGCTGGCGATCGTCGCACTCGCGAATGGATGGGGCGGTGTTCCCGCGACGGAGCAATGGCCGAACCTGCTGGCGACGGCTCTGCTCTCCGGGCTCGCCGGCCTGCTCATCTACTACCGAGGCCTGCGCGAGACACCGGCCGCGGTCGCGACGCTCTGCGAACTCAGTTTTCCTGTCTCGGCGGTCATCCTGAACTACTTCCTTCTCGGCGCGGCCCTCACCACGTACCAGGCGGTCGGGATCGTCCTGCTCTGGGGAGCTCTGGCCGCGATGCAGCATCGCTCGGTGCCGGCGGAGAGGCGCATGGTGCAGGTGGAACCCGCGACCTGATCGGTTCACAGGCCGACGGGCCCCGTCGATGCGCTGGCGCCGGTCGGTACAACTTATGTCGCCCGAAGCGCGTGCGGACCTGCCTCACGGAGCGGTGCGTACAGCGAGGACGTAGGTCTTGACCCGTGGGATGAACCTCCGGAAGCGGTCCGGGCGAAGAAGGGCACGCGCGACGCCCGGAGGCAATCCGCGCACCCAGGTCGGATTCAGGGCGAACGCATCGATGGAGCGGTGGATTCTGAATCCGGCCGCGCCGAGCGCGCCGACGATATCGCTCGGCCGGTGCAGGGCGACGGCTCGGGCGCGGACACCTGCGATGCTCGGAAGCACGCTCCCGGGACTCCAGCGGATGAAGTCGAAGCACAGCCATCCGGCGGGGCGGAGGACACGGGCGAATTCGGCGAGCACGACCTGGGGACGAGGCAGGTGGTAGATGTGGCGATGGGCGAGGACTCCGAGCGCGGAGCCGTCCGTCAGCGGCAGATGTGCGCTCTCTGCGACCGCGAGCAGGCGTTCGTCCTCCGGACCGAGAGCCAGCATCGTCACCGACAGGTCGAGTCCCACCGGGCGGTAGCCATAGCGACGGAGCTCCGGAAGCATGCGGCCGTTGCCGCATCCGACATCGATTGCGAGGCCTTCGTCGGTGGATCGCGGAATCAGGCGATCGAGGATGGCGCATTCCGCGGCATGGATCGCGCGTCCGGTCGGCCCGAGCCAGTTGTCTTGCGCGAAGGCGCGGGCGTGTGCGGCGTCGGCGTAGAAGGCGCGCTTCGCGGACGCGGCGCCGCTGGCCTCCTCCGACCTCACAATGCCTCGATCGCGTCGATGAATGACGTCCAGCGCTGATCCATCGCGTCAGGGTCCCAGATCTCATCGGCACGTGCGCGGAGATCTGCTCCCAGTCGCTGGCGCGCCGCGGAGTCCGCGAGGAGAGCGTCCACCCGATCGGCCCAGGTCGCGGGGTCGTAACTGACGACCGTGGACGCCGCGGCGGTGCTGCCAAGCAGTTCCCGGTGCACGGGCAAGGCCGAGGTGAGGAGGGGCACGCCCGCCGCCATCGCCTCGATCAGGACATTCGGATACACATTGGTGCCACTGCTCGTCCGCAGGGGCAGCAGGAGCAGATCGGCCCCGGCGATGAACCCGGCCGCGTCGACTTCCCCGAGCAGGGTCACGCCGGGCACGCCGGCAAGCGTGCGGCCGAGACGCCGATCCACGATGCTGCTGGCGACCTCGAGGCGCAACCCGGGCCGCGTCGCTCGCAGCCGACTCAGGGCATCGATCGCGATGTCGACACCCTTGTACCAGAGAGTGTGCCCGAGGTAGCGCAGTGTCTTGCCGTCGCCTCCCGACCAGGGAACTCGGGCCGTGCCGCCGCTGTCGTTAGGGATGATGTGAACGCGGCGCACATCCAGGTGCCGGGACAGGCCATCGCGTTGCCACTGCGACGCGACCGCGATGGGGTATGGCCGCGAGGCTGGGCTCAGCCGCGCCAGTAGATCGCCGGTGGTCGCCGCCC
>CAZHZF010000161.1:0-4336 GCA_964536925.1 uncultured Dehalococcoidales bacterium
TCGCCATAGCTGACGCGGGCGCCAGCCCGGGCTATTGTGGTAGCGGTGACAGAATCGCTCCATTCCCGCACGAACGTTGGTGCGATGCGCGGCCGCCTCGTCCGGGTGATGTTGCTCGGCGCGATCGCGATCGTCTGCGCGCTGGCCGTCGCCCGAGTGCCCTCCTTCGCGGCCGAAGCTCCCGAACCGGTGGATGCGCGAATCCAGGTCGTCTGGCCGCACGGCGTGACGCCTCCACGTCAAATGCCGCCCGAGCCACTGGGGAGCCTCTACGTCAACGTCGAGGTCGCGCTGTTCCGGCGGGGCACGCGCGAGCCGGTACCGTGCGACTTCGATGCGCCGGTCCGGCTGGGGTGGACGACCGCCCGCGGCGCCGATCCGGATTTCGCCCGCCGTGGCACCCGAGAGGTGCGGATCATCGAAGGCCGGCGCCTGCCTGTCTGGATGTTTAACGACGTCCTGGTCCGTGGTCGTTCCGCCTACTTCTTCGTCAAGGTTGATGGAGTCGATGCCCGCACGAATGTCTGGTGGCACTGGAGCCGATCCGGAGACGACCTACCACGTCCCGACGCCCCGTTGCCCATGGTCTATCGCCCGGAGAACTCGCCGCTGGGCGTCGATACGCACCTGACGATCGTCGGCGCCGAACCGGTGGATCCCCGCGACCCCGGCAGGCCAGCCCGATCCGTCCACGTCGAGGTCACGCTCCGGGCGAGGGAGCCTCCGCTCGATCGGCTCTACCGGCCGCCCGCCGATGAGCGTCTGAACGACATCATGCTGTTCTGGCGGACCACGGAACCCTGGCGACCTGCCGCGCCCGATCGGAACCGCTCCGTGCGTCTCTTCCGGGCGCTCAACGATGGGATGCTGGAGATGGTCGGTCAGGCGCCGTTCCTGCGCGAGGTCCACGGATTGGGTGCGAACAAGATCCCCGCGGAGCCTGAGGCATATCCGTATCCGCGGGCGGCGAGACCCGAGTACCCGCCGACGCCGGTCTCCTGGACCGTCTACCGCTTCGAGAATGTCGAGGTTCCGGCTCTGCCGCTTCGCCAGGGCGGCTACTTCTTCGCGGCGCGGGTCCTCGGCGAGCCGTCCTTCCTGACGATCCACCCGTGGGGCGTGATCCGTCCGTTCCCCCACCGCGACGTGCCAACCAGGGGCTGCGACGAATCCGCGTGAGGATCGCGCCCCGCTCCTACCCTGTGACCGTCCTCGTTCAAACGAGGGCACGGGACCGAGGCATCCGATCTCAACCGTCTCACTGCGCGCGCCAACGGCTCCGAGTGTCCGCGACTCGTACTGTTTTGTCGCATTCTGTACGATTGAAGCCGATCTCACAGGAGGCCTGACCGTGGCTGAGCGCGTGCCCACAACCCGGGCGATGAAGGCGTCGGAGACCAGGCAGCAGTGGAGCCAGGTGCTGAACCGGGTCTTTCGACGCCAGCTCAGGGTCGTGGTAGAGAAGAGCGGCATTCCGGTCGCGGCGATCATCTCGGCCGACGATCTCGAGCGCTTTTGCAGGCTCGAGGAGGAACGAGCGAGGGACTTTTCCGTCCTGGACGAGGTCAGCGAGGCGTTCAAGGAGGCGCCCGACGGGGAGATCGATCGCGAGGTGGCTCGGGCGCTCGCCGATGTCCGCGCGGAGCGGAAACGAGAGGAACCTCGTCTCTGATCGGTGATCGCGGCTGTCGCTGGATGCGAACGTCCTCCTCTCCGGTCTTATTGGCGCGCGCCATCCACATAGCCCGCCCGGCCAGATTGTCTCGGCGTGGCGCGATCGCGCCTTCGAGCTTGTCGTGTCAGAGCACATCGTTACGGAAATGGTGCGCGCCCTTCAGAAGCCATACTTTCTACGGCGCGTAACCCCACGTCAGGTAACGCTCGTTCGATCGCTGCTGCGGCGAAGGGCAACACTCATCGTGGTTACCGCAGACGTTCGCGGCACCGCATCACACCCTGAAGACGACATCGTTCTGGCTACCGCCGTCTCCGCGGACGTTCCGTACCTGGTGACCGGGGATGCGCAACTCCTGCGTCTCGGCTCTCACGAAGGCGTGACGATTGTGAGCCCACGGGAGTTCGTCCGAATTCTCGCCGGCACAGCGGGTGTCTGACCGAGCGCTTCGCGGCCAGTGGCATTGCCACACCGGGCCGCCATCTCAGCCCCCTCACAGGCGGTTCCAAGCATCCCCACCGTATCCTGACCTCCGATGGATATCCTGCTCGTCGAAGATGATTCCCGCGTCGCCCGGCTCGTCGGTCGCGCCCTCAGCGAGGCCGGCCACAAGGTCGATACCTCGTTCGATGGGGGCGACGGCTTCCTCCGGGCCCGCAAAGGCGAGTACGACCTCATCGTCCTGGACGTGATGCTGCCCGGCATGGATGGCTACGAGGTCGCGCGGCGCCTGCGCGGCGAGGAGCAGCGCACCCCGATCCTGATGCTCACCGCGCGGGACGCGGTTGCCGATCGCGTCTACGGCCTCGACGCCGGCGCCGACGACTACCTCACCAAGCCGTTCGCGCTCGAGGAACTCCTCGCCCGCGTCCGCGCGCTGGGCCGCCGTGCACAGCAGGCCGAGTCGAGCATCCTTCAGGTCGGCGACCTCACGCTCGACCCGCGCCGCCACGAAGTGACCCGCGGGGGAAAGTCGATCGATCTCACCGCTCGCGAGTTCGCGCTGCTCGCCTTCCTCATGCGCCACACTGGCCGCGTCCTGGCGAAGGATCAGATCATGGATCACGTCTGGGGCTACGAGAGCGAGGCCTCCTCCAACGTCGTCGAGATCTACATCCACTACCTGCGCGAGAAGGTCGATCGCGGGTTCGGCAACCCCCTCATTCGCACGATTCGCGGCGTCGGCTATACGCTGAAGACGTGAACCCCATGTTCGGGCACATCCGCGGGCGGCTCGTCGCCTGGACGATGCTCGTCGTCGGGCTCATCCTCGCCCTGGCCGGAGTGGCCGTCTACGGTGCGATGTCGGCCACGCTCGTCGGCCAGGTGGACCGCTTCCTCATCGCGCGGGTGGATCAGGTGATGCGTGATCCGCGCATGCTGCTCGTCGGCGTGGGTGACCCGGACAGCGTCCGCTACCGCGCCGGGGCGTTCTTCCTCGTCGTGGCCGACGATGGCCGCGTCCTCCTCAATCCGCAGCGGATCGATACCGCCGGCCTCGAACTGGCCACCGCGGTCGGCGAGCCCGGCCACGGCGTCACCGCCGAACTGGGTGGCGAGGAGGTCCGCCTCCTCGCAGTTCCCCTACCGACCGAACGGGTCGCCGCGCCCATGCGTCCGCCGCGGATGGTCATCGTCCCCGCGGACCAGTCGGCGGCGAAGCCGGGCGAGGCGGTCAAGGCGCGCATCAGCGGGCCACCCTTCGGCATCGAAGGCGTCGCGCTCGTCGTCGGGCAGAGCCTGGCCAGCGAGCGGCGCGCGCTCGACCTGCTGTTCACCGTCCTGGGGATCACCGCGCTGGTGGGGCTCGCGCTCGCGTTCGGGGGCGCCTGGTTCCTCGCCGGCCGCGCGCTCGTGCCCATCCAGCTCGCCTTCAAGCGACAGCAGCAGTTCACCGCCGATGCGTCGCACGAACTCCGCACCCCCCTCACCGTCATCAAATCGGCGACCGATCTGCTCGACCGCCACCGCGACGAGCCGCTCTCCGCCAACGCCGACCTGCTCGACGATGTGCGGAGCGAGATCGGCCGGTTGCAGCGCCTCACCAACGACCTCCTCACCCTCGCCCGCTCCGATAACGGCAGCCTCGAACTGGCAATGGCCGAGGTGGGCGTCGCGCCGCTGGTCGAGGATCTGGCCCGGCAGATCGATCCCCTGGCGCGAGAACGGGGCATCGACCTCCGCGCGCAGACCGAACCAGACGCCGGCCTCGTCGAGGCCGACCCGGACCGCCTGCGCCAGGTGCTGCTCATCCTCGTCGACAACGCGCTGGCGCACACCCCGAGCGGCGGGCGGGTGACGCTGCGCGCCCGGAGCGATGACGGCCATTCGATCGTGGAGGTCGCCGATACGGGCCCGGGCATCCCGAAGGCGCAGATCGCGCGCGTCTTCGAGCGGTTCTACCGAGCCGACTCGGCGCGCCACCGTGCGAGCGGCGATGGCGGCGGCGCCGGGCTCGGCCTGGCCATCGCCAAGTCCCTGATCGATGCCCACAAGGGGGAGCTCACCCTCATCGTTCCCCCCGAGGGCGGCACGATCGCGCGCATCCGCCTGCCGCGCGTCGGCGCGCGCTCGATGGCGACCTGGATCGAGGAACTGCCCGGGCGGGTCAGCCGCCTGGCGCGGGGGCACGGCACCGGCGCGGGGTAAGGCAGCTCGGTC
>CAZHZF010000162.1:0-4336 GCA_964536925.1 uncultured Dehalococcoidales bacterium
GAGAGCGTTGACCAGATTGGCATCGAGATCGAGCGTCGTGCGCATATGCCACATTATATGGCATATGACCAGGGCGACAGAGACCGTGCCCCGCCCATGCTTGACATCGTGGCAGCGCTGAGTGACCGAACCCTCGGCGATGGTGGGTCTGACGCTTCACAAGACGGTGCGGCTCCGCATCGGCACGCGCCCACCCGATCGGGCACCCGATCCTCCCCCACCTGGCGGATGGGAGTGATGCCCCCTCACCCGCCACGATTCCTCCGTGATCGGCTGTCGGCGCGGGCGCGAACGGGGCACCTCGCTCGTCGAGTTCGCGCTCGTCGCACCGATCTTCATCACGCTCCTCCTCGTCGTCCTCCAGGTGGCGATCCTCTTCGCGCAGGCGTACGGCGTCCGCGAGGTCACGCGATCCGCGGCCCGCTGGCTGGCGATCCACCCGGACACGACCGACGCGGCGCTGATGGACGAGGTCCGCGCGCGTGTCCTCCCGGCGATGGACCCGCTGGCGATCCTGGCCGCCGACGCCGATCCGCCCTGCCCAGCGCTCAGCGGCGGCCACTGCACCGCACGCGTCGCCGGTGACACCCTCACCCTCACTGTCCGCTACGACCTGACGTCGCATCTCTTCCTGCCACCCGGCATCGCGCTCGGAAACGTCGTCGTCGGCCTGCCGACAGAACTGGCGCCGCAGACCGTCGCGGTGACGATCGAGTGAGCGCCGCGATCCGACGCCGCGAGCGCGGGCAGTCGCTCGTCGAGTTCGCGCTTTACCTCCCGTTCTTCCTCGGCTTCGTCCTGGTCAGCTTTCAGATCGCGGTGGTGCTCATGGCATACCTCAGCCTCCTCAACGGCGGGCGCGACGTGGGCCGCTGGCTCGCCCTGCATCCCCACACGACGGACGCGGACGCGCTCGTCGCGCTGCGGGCGCGCCTGCCGGGAGACCTGGTCCCCGGCGATCTGAACGCGACGTTCTCGCCGCCCTGTCCCGTGCTCAGCGCCGGACGCTGTCCGGATCGCGCGATCGGCTCCACGCTCGGCGTCACACTCACGTACGACGCGCAGTCGCACTTCTTCATCCCCACCGCGTACTCGACCGGCGTGATCGGCGCGCCGATTCCGACCGTCCTCCCCGCCTACAGCCTCTTCCTCATCGTCGAGGGATCGTGATGTGGTATCAGGCCGCGAACCGGTCCCCAGGGCGCGGGGAGTCCGGCCAGATCCTCATCCTCGCCGCGCTCGTTCAGGTTGTCCTCATCGCCGTCGTCGGCTTCGGGATCGACTACGGCCTCCTGCTCGTCGAGCGGACCCGCCTGCAGAACGCGGCCGACGCGGCCAGCCTGGCGGGCGCGCGGGCGCTCGTGGCCGGGGTCGGCGCAGGTCCGTCCGCCGCGACCGCGGCCGCGACGACCTTTCTCACCCTCCATGGCTATGCGAACGATGCTGACACCACGGTCACGCTCACAGTCCTCCCCACCGCGGCGGGACGGCCAGACGAGCGGATGCGCATCGAGGTGACCCGCCGGCGCGAGACCGCGTTCATCCGCGTCATCGGGATCGAGGAGGCCACCGTCGCGGCGGTCGCGGAGGCGGAGGCAAGCCGATCGATGATCGACATCTTCCTGACGCTCGATCTGACCGGCTCGATGGAACTCTCCGGCACGAACGACCTGAGCCAGTTGCGCCGTGCGGTCGTCCAGTTCGTCGGCCAGTTCAGCCTCACCACCGCCGATCCGCGCAGCCCGCGCATCGGGATGGCGCGCTGGGCGGGCATCAAGTGCGGCTGGGATCGGAGCGCCGACTGGATGTACGGCGATCGCTACATCGACCTCGGTCCGGGCACCAGCGAGTACGTGGGACCGTGTAGCGACGATGTGACGGTATTGACGAACCTCACCGCCAGCGCGCCGACCCTGGTGAAACTCGCCGACAACACCGGCACGGGAACCTGCCCACCGGGGATGAGCATCTTTGCGTGCCCGCTCGTCTCGTGGCGCTACACCGCGCCGGTCGTCGCCGGCCCGTCCACCACCCCGCTCGGCCTGCGGTACAACGGGTCGAACCTCGGCTCCTACTACCCCACGTACACGGGGACGAAGCTCCCCAACGCCATCTCCGTGCTCAACAACGGCGGCTACTACGGGTTCGCGACCGCCAACGGAGGCAGGAACGACGCCAGCGGCGAGGGATGGGCGCGCAAGGTCGTGGTGCTCATGACCGATGGGTACAACGAACTGTGGCCGGTATACGGCAACCCGGCCGGTGACGCGTCCCCCTGGGATGGCGAAGTCGTCTCCCGCGCGGCGGCCCTGAAACTGGGACCGGACGGCACCGCCGGCACGGTCGATGACGTCGAAGTCTACGTCGTGGGGTTCTTCTGCACCCCCTACTCGACCAGTTCCTCGGCGCCTCAGAAGTGGTGTCGGAGTCGGATGGCGGATACGCCCGCGCCCCATCCGTGCCCGGGACCATGGAATCAGGCGCAGGCCTCGGCGATCGATAGCCTGCTCCGCGACGTCTCCTCCTCCTCGCCCGGGACCTGCGATCGCTACTTCCCCCTGCGGAAGACCGAGGATCTGCCGCAGATGTTCACGGTGCTCGCCGGGCAGATCGCACGGGGACGCCTGACCCGCTGACCTTCGCCTTCGCTCCTCTGTATCCTCGGCCACCGAACGGAGGAGACATGACAGACGCAGGCTCGCTGGCGGGGAAGACCGCGTGGGTCACCGGGTCATCACGCGGGATCGGCCGGGTCATCGCCACCCACCTCGCGGCGCTGGGCGCGGATGTCGCAGTGCACGGGTCGACCCTCACCTCCGCCCGCGCGTTCGGCGAGGCCGAGTCGCTGGGCGCGGTGGCGGAGGCGATCGCGCGAGAGCACGGCCGGCGGGTCGTACCGGTCGCGGGCGATATCGCCGACGAAGGAGCGGTCGGTCAGATGGTCGAGGCGATCCAGGGCGCCTTCGGCAGAATCGACATCCTCGTCAACTGCGCCGGAGGGGACATCGGCGCGGCGGGCACAGGCGGGCCGGGCGGCGGCAAGCCAGATCCGAACGACGCGGTGTTCATCCCCATGGCCGATATCCGGGCGATCTTCGATCGGAACCTCTGGTCGTGCATCCTGGCCTGCCGTGCTGTGGCGCCGTCGATGATCGAGCGGGGATCGGGACGCATCGTCAACATCAGCAGCATCGACGGCCTCTTCGGCACGCCGCAACGGGCGATGTACGCCACCGCCAAGGCGGCGGTGATCGAGTACACCCGCTGCCTGGCAGCACAGCTCCGGCCCCACGATGTGGGCGTCAACGCGGTCGCGCCGGGAGGGATCGTCACGCCGCGCTTCGTCGCGACGCGGCCGGTCGAGGAGGAGCGGATGGTCGAGCGCGGCACGTTCGAGCGGTACGGCCGGCCGATCGAGGTCGCGCGGGCGGTCGCGTTTCTCGCCTCGGATGCGGCGTCCTACATCACCGGGCAGGTGCTGCGCGTCGACGGTGGGACGCAGCTGTTCGCGGGGTGAGGGCCCCGCGGCGGGACACTCAGCCGCCGGGCTTCAGACGGGCGGACGCGGCCGCGAACCCACGGTGGAGGATCGCGACGTCCGACGCGTACGCGATGATCCGCACTCCGGCGGCGATCCACCGTTCGGCCTCTTCGAGCGTCTGCACGAGCATCGCGACCTGCTTGCCGTGCCGACGCGCCGCCTCGATGAGCCGGTCGCGGTGCTCATCGATGACGCGCGCCTGCCGGGAAGTGCCCATCACGCCCAGCTCCTGCGCCAGATCGGACGGACCAAGCGTCACCGCGTCGATGCCGGGCGTGGCGAGAATCCCATCGATGTGCCGGAACGCCTCGGCCGACTCGAACATCACGGTGATATGGACGCCGGCGTTGAGTGCCGCGAAGTCGGGCGCGCCGAAGTCGGTGTGCGGTCCGGTGCCGGACATCCCGCGCAACCCATCCGGGGCGTAGCGCGCCGCGTTGACGACCTCGCGGGCGATCTCCGGTGTATCGACCTGAGGAATGTGGAGCCCCTGCACGCCGACATCGAGCAGGCGAGTGATCCACTCGCGGTTGCCGGCCGGCGGACGGACGATGATGGGGAAGCCGAGCGCGCGGCCGAGCACGGCCATGTCCGCGACCGTTTCGATCGAGGGCGAGGAGTGCTCCATGTCCACGCGCGCGTAGTCGAGCCCGGCGCTCTTGAGGAGCGTGAGGATCGCCGGGTTCCGCGCGAGGTTGATCCAGGTGCCGATCTGCACGCGGCCCTCGGCCAGGGCGACCTTCATGGGATTCGCGGTCACGGGGATCCTCCTCGCGCGTCAGGATAGCGGTCCCG
>CAZHZF010000163.1:0-4330 GCA_964536925.1 uncultured Dehalococcoidales bacterium
ACGAGCCGAGCATCGGTCTCCACCAGCGCGATAACCGTCGCCTCATCGCGACTCTGACCCGTCTCCGGGACCTGGGAAATACGGTCATCGTCGTGGAGCACGATGAGGAGACGATCCGCGCGGCGGACTGGGTCGTGGACGTGGGGCCAGGGGCGGGTGAGTCGGGCGGGCGCATCGTCGTCTCCGGTCCACTTGCCGCGGTGCTCGCCCATCCGGAGTCGATCACCGGGCAGTTCCTGCGCGGCGAGCGCGCCGTCCCCATCCCCGGGGAGCGGCGACCCGGGAATGGCAAGCACCTGGTGATACGGGGGGCTCGGGCGAACAACCTTCGCGACGTGAGCGTCCAATTCCCACTGGGCGCGTTCGTCTGCGTGACCGGGGTTTCCGGTTCCGGGAAGTCGACGCTCGTCGAGGACATCCTCTACCGGAAGATCGCGCAGTATCTCTACCGGGCGAAGGATCGGCCGCTGGAGCACGATGAGATCCTGGGACTCGAGCACCTCGATAAGGTGGTCGATGTCGATCAGAGTCCGATCGGTCGAACGCCTCGCTCGAATCCCGCGACCTATACCGGGGTCTTCACGCCGATCCGAGAACTGTTCTCGGCCGTGCCCGAGGCGCGCCTGCGCGGCTACCAGCCGGGCCGTTTCTCGTTCAATGCGCGGGGCGGACGCTGCGAGGCGTGCCAGGGCGAGGGCATCATTCAGATCGAGATGCAGTTCCTGCCCGACGTGTACGTACCGTGCGAGGTCTGCAAAGGGAAGCGATACAACCGCGAGGCGCTCGAGATCCGGTACAAAGGCGCGACGATCGCCGATGTCCTCGACATGACCGTGACCGAGGCGGTGGCCTTCTTCGAGAACATCCCGTCCATCCGCCAGAAACTGGCGACGATCGCCGATGTCGGGCTCGGCTATATCCGGCTGGGCCAGCCCGCGACCACCCTCTCCGGCGGTGAGGCCCAGAGGGTCAAACTCGCGACGGAGCTATCCCGACGGGCGACCGGCAGGACGATCTACATCCTCGACGAACCGACCACTGGCCTCCATTTCGCCGATGTCGAACGGCTGCTCCAGGTCCTGCATCGTCTCGTCGACAGCGGCAACACGGTGCTCGTCATCGAGCACAACCTGGATGTGATCAAGTCGGCCGACTGGATCATCGATATGGGGCCCGAGGGCGGAACGGCCGGTGGCGCGGTCGTCGCTGTGGGCACCCCGGAAGAGGTCGCGGCGCGGGAAGGATCGCACACCGGGGACTACCTTCGGCGCATCCTGCGGGAACGCCTCAGCGCAGTGGCGTGAGTTCGCGCGGCGGTCGAGCCGATCGCGCGTGCCCGGTCCCTACAATCAGTTCGTCGAGCACGGAGGAAGCGGCAATCGATGGCGACAAGTCAGAGTGAACTGGGGACCGAACTGGAGCGGCGCTTCTACCCGCTCGCGGAGATCGTGATCCGTTTGCGCCAGGTCGATCCCGAGGAACGACGGCGCGCGCTCCAGACGCCCTATGGGCGTCACATCGGCTACGTGCTCAGGCTCCTCTCCGGCTGGGCAGAGGACGGAGATTACGCCGAATGGGCGAAGCTGCCGGAGAACGCGAACATGGAGAAGCAGATCCTGGCGCGTGCGACGCAGCACGTCCGGGAGAAGCAGGTCAAGCAACTCTACCGGTGACCCAGGGCACGCATCCCGTCGGCGATCGCCCTCGATCGACGCGGTAGCCCCGGCGGGGTTCGAACCCGCAAGCCCTCTCGGGCGTGGGTTTTTAAGACCCATGTGTATGCCAGTTCCACCACAGGGCCGCGATGCTGAGGCCCTCTGATTCTACGCTGCGTCTCGCGATAGCCCGCGGTCGCGGCCTACGCCTCACGCCCGGCCGATGCGGACAGTCGATCGGCTCGCTGACCACGGCTGGCTATCAGCGCCCAGGCGGGAGCGATCATCGCCAGCGACGCGATCAGCACAAGAGCGGAGAAACCCATCGCGTCGGAGAGCACGCCGCCCAGCAGCGGAAACCCGATCGATGCCGCGGCCGCCACGCTATCCACCACGCCGACGGCCTGCCCGCGGCGGGCGGACGGGACCGCGTTGGCGACCAGCGCGGTGGTCGCGACATTGACCGCGCACCAGCCCACGCCGATGATCGTCAGACCAGCAGTGGCCACCCAGTAGTCGGAACTGATCGGGATCAATAGCGTCCCGACGAGGCTCGCCACGAGGCCCGCCAGTGCTACCGGGTGCTGCCCGACACGGTCGCTCAGCCAGCCGAATGGCAGCGACAGTCCGAACATCCCCACCACATGGGCTGACACGGCCAGCGAGATCATCGTCAGGGAGTGGCCGTGATGGGAGAGGGCGAGCGGGGTGAGCGCCATCGTCATCGCCATGGTCCCATGGGCGGCGAGCATCATCGCGCTGGCGACGCGGATCTCCGGCACGGTCCAGAGGGGGGCGCGCTCCGCGCCGGCCTCGCTGTCAGGGCGCCCCCGGGCGGTGGGCAGATTCTCGTCCGGGTAGTAGCGTGACAGGTCTGTCGCGATGCGCGCGGGATCGGGGCGGATCAGCCAGACGCAGATCATCCCCGGCACCAGCACGATTGGCACGTACAGCCAGGCCAACGCGACCACGTCGCGCTGCGCCGACTCGGCTCCACGTCGGGCCAACTCGATGATGAGCGGACCGGCGGCCGCCCCGACGAGCGAACCGGTGAGGACCAGACCGAGCGCCGAACCCCGACGATGGGGCGGATACATATCAGCCGCCGCGGTCCGCAGTTGCTGATTCGCGCCGATGCCGAGCCCAAACACCACCAGGCCGACCAGCGCCACGAGCGCGGATCCATCGAGCGCGCCGATACCGACGAGGAGCGAGCCCGCCAGCCCCAGCGCCAGGCCCAGCGTGATGCCGGCGCGCCTGCCCGCCCGATCCGTGAACCACCCGATCGGATAGGCGACAACGAGACGGGACGCATAGATGAGGCTGGTCGCCAGCCCGGCGAATGTGGTGGCACCCAGGAGCCGCTCGATGAGGATCGCACCGAGCGTGGGTACCAACTGCGTGCCTGCCCCGGTCAGAGCCTGCGTGAGGGCGAGGAGCGCAGTGTTGCGGAGGATAACGGGATGAAGGCGCGCTCGAGCGGCAGTCACGGCCGCCCCCCGCCATCTCAGCGCATCGTTATCGCCAGCCGCGATCGCCAGAAGGACGCGTCAGGTGCTGTCATGAGCGGGCGGCCGATCGTAGCAGCGCATCGCGTTCTGTCACGCATGGATAATGGCTCCGAATCGAGGAGGGCAGCGTGCGCTGGGAAGAGCTGAGCAGCGACCGGTTCGCGGAGGCCGTGAGGGAAGTCCAGGGGGTGTGCCTCGTCCCACTCAGCGTCGTCGAGCGGCACGGTCATCACCTGCCGATGGGGACCGATACCTACATCGGTCGCGCGGTTGTGGATCGGGCCGCGGCGATCGAACCGGTGATCACCTTTCCGGACTTCATCTTCACCCAGATCCCCGAGGCACGTCACCTGTCGGGAACGATCGCTATCGACGGTGACCTGATGATCCGCCTGCTGGATAACGTCTGCCGTGAGATCGCGCGGAACGGCCTGAAGAAGATCGTGCTCGTGAGCGCCCACGGGGGCAATCGCGGTCTGGTGTCGCTCTTCCCGATGCTCGAGCTCTACGCGCCGCGCGACTACGTCGTCTATGTCGTCGAGACGATGGGCGGGGCGGTGGCGCGGCCCGAAGTGCCGTGGCCGCGCGAGAAGGATGGGCACGCTGGCCCGGGTGAGACGAGCGCCGTGCTCGCCGTCCGCCCCGATCTGGTCCGAATGGATCTCGTCCCGAAGACAGATGAGGGGAGCGCCCTGGGCCGTCTCGCCCCGCTGCGCGACGTCGGTGTCACGCCCGGCATCTGGTGGTACGCCGACCATCCCACGCACTACGCGGGCGATGCCAGCTACGCGACGGCCGATGCCGGCGACAGGCTCCTGAACGCGCGGGCCGAAGCCGTCGCTCGGGCAGTACGCGCGATCAAGGCGGACACGGAGTCCGCTCGCCTCCAGAGTGAGTTCTACGCGGGTTCGGCGCGGCCCACCAACGGTGACGGCCTGCGGTGATCCGCATCGCGCGGGTCGCGGAGTGAGTTCAGGCGAGGTCGGAAGTGGTGCGCGCGGTCCACGCGATCGCCTGATGGACGAGGCGGGCATATGCTGGGTGGGTCAGCGTGCGGCTGTCGTGGCCTGGCGCGAGGTAACAGACGCGACCGTTTCCGTGCTGCCGCGCGTAGATCGACGTGAATCCCTCGGCACGCGCAAGCACTTCGAGATCCTCCGCCTC
>CAZHZF010000164.1:0-4315 GCA_964536925.1 uncultured Dehalococcoidales bacterium
CACGGTCGTGAGGCCGTGGCTCCATTGAAGCACAAGCCCCGTCTGATTGATCGTGATCGGCGTGATGGGTCACCACGGTCGTGAGGCCGTGGCTCCATTGAAGCTGGACCTCGCCGCGATACGGCGCGCCGTAGACGTACCCGCGTCACCACGGTCGTGAGGCCGTGGCTCCATTGAAGCGACGCCCTGGTGGCCACGCTGCCGGATCGGCTCCAGCAGGTCACCACGGTCGTGAGGCCGTGGCTCCATTGAAGCTCTGGAGAGCACGCGAGACCGCCAACTTGGCGTGCTCGTGTCACCACGGTCGTGAGGCCGTGGCTCCATTGAAGCTCCCGCACCGCGCGGGCCTCGCGCAGGCGGGTGAAGTCACCACGGTCGTGAGGCCGTGGCTCCATTGAAGCGCGGCGAGCACGGCCTTATCTCCCCCGAGGACTGGACGCGCCACCACGGTCGTGAGGCCGTGGCTCCATTGAAGCGACGGATGGCGCGCGCGCTCGGCGCTCGGCATGCCGTATAGTCGGCTGCTCCGCGGATTCCCGCGGCCTCATTGAAGCAGTCTCTCTAGCCTGTAGTCGCGGCCCGCCAGGCGCTGATTTCGCGGCATTGCCGCGCCTCATTCGCGTTCTGCCTGGACCGAGATCGCCCCGCGCCCATAGCCGATAATCCCCCCACCCCACCGGGAGGCACGTCCCTGGCCACGATCGTCGTCTGCGGGGGCGCCGGGTTCATCGGCGCGAACTTCGTCCGCTACTGGCTCGGCGCCTACCCCGGCGATCGGGTGGTCGTGTACGACGCGCTCACCTACGCCGGGAACCTGCCCAGCCTGGCCGATCTGGAGGGACGCTACGCGTTCGTCCGCGGCGACATCGGCAACCTCGATCTGCTCGTCCACCTGTTCGAGCGGGAGCGGCCGACGTGGGTGGTGAACTTCGCCGCCGAGTCGCACAACAGCCGGGCGCTGCTCGATCCGGCCGCGTTCTTCCGGACGAACGTGCTGGGCACGCTGGCGCTGCTCCAGGCGGTGCGCGACGCGGGGATGCCCCGGTTCCACCACGTCTCCACCTGCGAGGTGTACGGCGACCTGGCGCTCGATTCGGCCGAGGTGTTCACCGAGGCGACGCCCTACGACCCGAAGACGCCGTACAACGCCTCGAAGGCCGCCGGAGACATGGCCGTCCGCGGGATGACGCACACGTTCAAGCTGCCGGCGACGATCTCGATCTGCGCGAACAACTACGGGCCCTACCAGTTTCCGGAGAAGGTGATCCCCTTCTTCACGGTGCGGGCGTTGCAGGGGCAGCCGATGCCGCTCTACCGCTCCAGCGCGAACCGGCGGGAATGGCTGCACGCGATCGATCATTGCCGCGCCATCGATCTGATCCTCCGGCAGGGGCGGATCGGCGAGACGTACAACGTCGGCTCCGGCGTGGAGCTGGATGTGGAGCAGATCGCCGACGCGATCATCGCGACGCTGGGGGTGAGCCCCGCGCTGCGCACCTACGTGGAGGACCGGCCGGGGCTGGACCGACGGTACCTGCTCGATTCCTCGAAGATCCGGCGGGAGCTGGGCTGGAAGCCGACGATCGATATCGCGACGGGGCTGCCGGAGACGATCCGCTGGTACCAGGCGAACGAGGCGTGGTGGCGGCCGCTGCTGGCCCGGCTGGCGGTGAACGAGGAGGCGTGGAAGACGCGGCCGACGGTGGGGGCGTCGCGGTAACATCGGGCGTGAGAGGTCGTTGACGAGGGAAGGCCCTTCGCGGGGGGCAGACGCCGACGCCGCGTCGATCGCGGCTCCTGCGAGGCCACGGCGCGATGCAGTCGCGGCGGCGGCCGGAGGATTGGGCAGAGGTTCGCGCTGAGGTCGAACGCGCGATCGCCGAAGAGGTCGTGCGCAGGGGCTGATTGCAGCACGGGATGCGCGCTGTCCAACGCACATATCCGGAATCGCGGTCGGCATCTCCGATGCTCCCATTGAGTCCGAATGCCGCGAGCGGGTATGCTCTGTGGCAGAGGGGTCAGAGGGACGCGCGGGTTACCGGATTGCATTCGATCGATGTAAGGGAGGACGAATGGCACCCGCGGTCCTGGAGAGAGTCGCCGCGACGACGACCAGCGAGGCCGCCTATCAGACGGCCGAGGTGGCGCGCGATATCATCACCTCGCTCCCGTGGTCGGCGACGCTGCCGGCCGACGACTTCCTGGAGATGCTCGCGGAACTCCGGGAGGCCGCGATCGCGTGGCAGCGCACCGGAGACCAGTCACCCTTCCAGACGCTGGTGGATGAGTGGCAGGCAACGGCCGAAGCGTACAGCAATGCCGGCCTGATGGCGCAGCTGGCGAGGACCGACCGGACCTACGTTGTGTGGGACGAGGCGAGCCCGCCGAGTTGAACGCAGTGCCCGCCGTGGAGCCTGAGTGGCCAACGATTAGGGGTGCGGGCCGATGTATTCGACTCTGACCGTTCGCGTGGCCTCGTCGACTACGTACTGCATCCGGTAGTAAGCCGGCAGGTCGTATTGCCACAGGAACCGCACCCTCCCGAGGTCTCGAGATAGAAGGAGGCCATCCAGGATCACGGGTTCTCGGCGCGGTCCTTGTCGAGCAGCTCCGTCAGCGTGACGTTACCCATATCGTGATCGACCATGCGGCGCGTTTCCTCGGCGGAGACGATGTATGGGCCGTACTCTCGGTTCAGTTCAGCCAGATACGCGGCGATCGCGGGGTCGCGTCGCTCGGGCTTTCCGTGCTTGCGGTTTCGGTAGGCGCGCACCTTCGGTTCCTCGTACGACAGTGTATGCCGCGCGTCTGCAAGAGTTCATCGCGTGTGACGAGTTTCGTGGTCAGCACAGGATTCTGGTCGGGAAGAGGCGGTTCCATCGTCCACGGTGAGGGGCGGGCTGGAAGCCCGCGGTCCCGGAGGGTCCGGCGTCGCGATCTGGCTGTCTTGCGCGCGATCGAAGACCCGCGCGCGGTTTCCCCGGGTAGAAGCCGGGCCGCGCCATCCATCGAGGGCATCTTGACGCGAGATCGACGACGCATCATGATGGGTGGAGATGCGCACGACTCTCACGCTCGACGATGATCTGGCCGTCCTCCTTCGCGAGGAGGCCCAGCGAAGCGATTTGCCGTTCAAGGAAGTCGTCAATCGCACGCTCCGGCTCGGGCTGCGCGCCACGGTCGGGCGTGCCGAACGGCCCCGGTTCCAGACCAAGGCGTTTCCCATGGGCCTGCGGGCGGGTATCGATCCGACGCGACTGAACGACATGGTCGGAGAACTGGAGACCGAAGAGTTCTTGAGGCGAGAGCGCGAGCGATCCCGCGGAGACGTGCCGCCCCCCGAGCCGTGATCCTGCCCGACGTCAACATCCTCGTTTACGCGCATGATTCGCGCGGTGCGCATCACGATGCTGCACGCGCCTGGTGGGATGACGCGCTCTCGGGAGATGAGCCGGTCGCGCTGACCTGGATGGTCATCCTGGGGTTCGTCCGCCTGAGCACCAGTCGGCGCATGTTCGAGGAGCCAGTCCAGGTTCAGGATGCTGCCGCGGCCGTCGAAGCGTGGCTCGCGCAGCCACACGTGCGGATCGTCCACCCCGGGCGGCGGCACCACGAACTCCTCTTCGGGTTCATCCGTTCGGCGGGCGTCGCCGGCAATCTGACGATGGATGCGCACCTGGCCGCGCTCGCGGTCGAGCATGGGGCGACGGTCTTCAGCGTCGACACCGACTTCGCCCGCTTTCCCGATCTCGATTGGCGCAACCCGCTCGCACCGCCGTCGAACGGTGCTTCAGGGCAGCGTACGCGCCGTTAGTCCGGACGCCGGCGCCGTTCTTCTTCCCGGCGGTGTATGCCGGCGTCTCCCCGCGCTCTGACCCTCTCCCGCGCGCGGGCGAGAGAACATGAGGACAGCGGGTTGCCCTCACCCTCCGCTTCGCTCCACCCTCTCCCGCGGGGAGAGGGATGAGAGTCACTACCCACTACTCACTACCCACTACCACCTATCTCAGGGAATCTCCCGATCCCGACGGATAAGATATGGATTAGCCTGGACTAATGCACCTCCAGCCCACCACGGGGCGCGATGCCCTGGCGGCGCGGGGCGTGGCCCCCGCGGGGATGGGACCGACCGTGGCGGAGGGCGCGGCGTCCCCCTCGGCCGAGGGCTTCGGGCGCGGCGCGCTCGAGGGACGTACCCGCGGGATACGCGCGCTGTGGCCGTTCCTCGGCCCCGCGTTCGTCGCCGCGGTCGCCTACGTGGATCCCGGCAACTTCGCGACGAACATCGCCGGCGGCGCCCAGTTCGGCTATCGCC
>CAZHZF010000165.1:0-4290 GCA_964536925.1 uncultured Dehalococcoidales bacterium
ACTCGCTGTGGCCGATGAGAAGGTGGCGCTGCACCTCCTCAACCGACAATCCCTCCACGTACCGCAGCCGCAGCAGATCGTGTGCCCGCCCGGCGCGAGGAACGACGGTGCTGCGGGCCGGCTTCAGTCCGTCGATCGCCTCCACCAGCGCCCGGTACAGGGCTCGCCCGCGCAGTTCTCCGACCGGGTGGGTCTGCAGGTACCCAGGATCGTGAAGATGGGCGAGCGCGGCGCGGATCTGGGTCAACATCGAGCCGGCGTCCCCCGCACGCGCATTCATACGGTCACGCCATGGTACGCCCCTGTACCCGCGCTTCTATCGCGAACCGGCGACCATGCCACCAGGCAGGATAGACACAGGCGATCTGTCGGAAGAGCGACCGCACCGCGCGGAACATCCTCCGGTACGATCCGCGGCGTCATGGTGTCTGCGGATGTGGTGTGGGATCGATCGTTCGCACGGGCGGTACGTGACGCCCTGGCACACCTGCACGATCTGCCATACCTGCAGCGCCACCGGTTGGCCCAGGCGCTGCGCGCCGACCCCGCGGTGCGCCCGGCCCGCGTCGGTACGGCGCTGCAAACCCGCCTGGTCGACGCGATCGCCGCGCTCGCGCCGTCCGACGCCCGCGGCTCCGACCGCGTGCACCGGCTGTTCACGCTCCGCTACATCGAGGCACTCTCGATCGCAGAAGTAAGCCGACAGATCGGGGTCGGCAAGACGGAGTACCACCGCGCCCACGGCGAGGGCCTCGCCGCCCTCATCGTGTGGCTCGCCGACCGCGATGGATCGCCGATAGCGGCGTCGATTGGCGCTGTCGCCGCGTCGATTCTGGCGCCGGCGCCGACCAGCTTCGTCGGCCGGGACGAGGACGTCGCCCGGCTGCGGGGCCTGCTGGGGAGCGCGCGGCTGATCACCCTGACCGGTGCACCGGGGACCGGCAAGACGAGGCTGGCGCGCGAGGTGCTGGCGGGGCTCGATTCGAGCCGATTCGCCGACGGCGTCCGGTTCATCGAACTGGCCCCGGTCGCGGATCCGACGCTGGTGGTACCCACCATCGGCCGCGCGCTCGGGCTGCGCACGCCCGCGGGCGAGGAGGGCCTCGCTCAGCTGCGCGCCTGGCTTCTGCAACGGCGCCTTCTGCTGGTCCTGGACAATTGCGAGCACGTCGTTTCGGCCGCGGCCGATGTCGCCTCACTGCTCGCGACGTGCCCGTACCTGTCGGTGCTCGCGACCAGCCGCGTCCCGCTGCACGTGTACGGCGAGCAAGAGATGCCGCTCTCGCCGCTCGACGACGAGGCGGCAGCGCGGCTGTTCGTCGATCGGGCGCGCGCGGTGCGACCGACGTTCGCGTCAGATCCGGCCGTCATCCGGGAACTGTGCCGGAGGCTCGACCGCCTGCCGCTGGCGGTCGAACTGGCCGCCGCACGCGTCCGCCTTCTGCCGCCCGAAGCGATGCTGGCGCGGCTGGACGCCACGATCGGCGCGCTCGATCTCGGCACGGGCGGCCCCCGCGACCTGTCCGAGCGGCAGCGCAGCCTGCGCGCCGCGATCGCCTGGAGCCACGACCTCCTGACCCCCGACGAGCGGCGCGTGTTCGGCCGCCTCGGCATCTTCGTCGGTGGATTCGACCTCGCGGCCGCGTCCGCGGTGGCGGGGGCTGGTGCCGAGGCGGCGGTTGAGGCGCTCCTGCATCACAGCCTGCTGGTGCAGACGGCCGCGACTGGCGAGCCGCGCTTCGGCATGCTCGAGATGGTCCGCGAGTACGCGCGCGAGCAGTTGCGGGCATCCGGCGAGGCCGACGACGCTGCGTCTGCCCACGCCATCTGGGTGCGGAGGCTCGCCGCCGACGTCTCGTTGGCCCCGTGGGGCACGCTGGCGCAGGCAACGGCGCTCGACCGGATCACCCGCGACCTCGACAACGTGCGCGCCGCCATCCGCTACTACGAGGTGCGCGGCGACCCGGCGCGCTGGGAGCTGGCCTCCGACGTCTCGGCCTACTGGATCCTGCGTGGCGATCGTGAAGAGGGGCGGCGCTGGCTACGCGGCGCGCCGGCAGAGTTCGTGTTCGGTCCCGGCCGCCACGGCGGCTCGCTACTGCTCACGACCACACCGCATATCGAGCTCGCGGTCGCTGATGCCTGGCGGCTGGCCGCCGAGGCACGCGCCGCGGGGGATCTCCAGGGCGAGGCCGCGGCGCTCACCACGATCGGGCAGGCGCGGTCGCGGATCCCGCTGGAAGACGAGATGGCGTTCTGGGAGAGGGTGGTCGCACTGGGCCGCGCGCTGGACGACCCGCGACGGGTAGCGCTGGGTCTCCAGCGTCGCGCCGAGCGCGTCCTACGCGAGGCGGGCGATCCCAAACTCGTCCGCGCGCTGGCGCTGGAGGCACGCGACCTGTTCGCATCGGTGGCGAATCACTGGGGTGTCGCGACCGCGAGCATGCACCTCGCGGACGCCGCTCTCATCGAAGCGGACCTTCCCGAGGCCGAACGGCGGTACGGGGACGCGTTCGCCGCCTATCGCCGGATCGACGACCGGACCGGCGAGTCCGTCGCCCTGGGCGGCCGGGGTGAGACGGCGCGACGGCTCGGGCGGCTCCGCGAGGCACGAGCGCTTTCCGAAAGGGCGCTCGGAATCCTCCGTGACATCCATGGCGACGATCCGGACGCCTGGGACGTGCTCGCGCGGGCGGCCCGGATCGCGCTGGACCTGGGCAGAGCCCGCCAGGCCGCCCGCATCGCGGCAGCTGTCCAGGCAGCATGGGGAACCCTGCATCGCTGGCCCCCAGTCCATGATTCCGCGGGCCTACAACCCCCGGTCGATGGGGAGAACGCGCCCGCCGCGGCCACACCCCGCTCTCCCGCGGGTGACGCGACCTTCGCCGCGGCCGGGCACGTCCCGTCGACGGTCGCCGAGCGCCTCGCCGGCATCGGCGTCGCCGAGATCATCACCACCGCCACGGCAGCGCTCGCGCCCGACGCGGTCGCCGCGGCGATGGCCGCCGGGCGGGCGATGTCGACGGCCGAAGCCATCGCCGATGCGCTCACCGATCACGACTGAGGAGGTGCGCACTCCGTTCGCGTCGCGCAGCGCCTCTTCAACCGCGTCGTCGATCGGCGTGGCCTCCCCCGCCGCGAAGGCTGCGTCTGCCTCCTCGTCGGCGAGGGCCGCACGCGGGGGGCAGGAATTTCGTCTACGGCCAGGTTGGTGCCCCGGCAGCCATCGCCTGTCGAAGCAATCGTCGTTGGCGGATCAGGATCAGATCGTTCATGCGGAGGCGTGAAATGGTGGCGCCGCCAATCGCGCTCAGCGGTAACACGCGGAGGTAGTCGGCGCTCCAGGCGAAGTGATCGTTCCACGCGTCGCGACGCGGGTGAAATAGCCGAACCTCGTTTCCGCCGAGTGGATCCCGCCCGGTCGTGAAGTGGCTCTTCAGCCGGTTGCAATGAGCACACGCGGCCGCAAGATTCGACGGCAGGTCGGCATCGGCGTCCATCACGACGGCTCCGCCTTCCCGGCGGCGCGTCGAGCGCGGGATCACGTGGTCAACCTGGAGCTCCCAGCCCACGATGAGGCAGTACTCGCATTGGAATCCAGCGCGACGCCAGACAGCCCCTCGTTCGCCTTCGGAGATCGGCACGCGGCGTTATGCCGCGCCGGTCCGCCCACGCCGGATCTCACGCCGGAGGAGACGCGCCGCAGCGTTTGCCATCCTTCGTTCGAGACGGACCAACTCGGCGCTTTCGTCGGCCGTCAGCTCGCGCCCATCCTCCAGCCTAGAGTGCAGCGCATCAAGCGGACCTGCGGTGTCTCGCGGAATTGCCGCCAGGAGCTCCCGCCGCCAGGCCAGGCTCGTATCATCGAGGTCCGAAGGTGGGGTGGTCGACGAGTCGCGACCGATGTGCGAGCGCTCGATCTCCTGCTTGACAGCCTGCCTCGGGATCATCGTCCGGACCCCGCGCTTCACGGCCGGGAGTCGACCTGCCGCGACCCAGTTGCGGACGGTTTGATTGCTGAGCCCGAGCGCCGTCGCTGCGTCGCCAGTTGTCAGCAAGGCGCGCGGGCGGCGCGGCCGAAGTTCGCGCAACACGACTTCTGCAAGATCCCGAACGAACCCGATCGCCTCTGCATCTTCGTCGCGCCCCGCCCGGAGCAACTCCTCGATGTGTTCGATCACCCGGCGAAGACGGGGCTCGGCGGCGGCGAGCGAACTGGCGGTCACCAGGAGGCACCTCGATTCACAACGGAGGGATGGTATCGTATAACGCCCAAATACTCCAAAATCA
>CAZHZF010000166.1:0-4243 GCA_964536925.1 uncultured Dehalococcoidales bacterium
TCGCCGGTGTCCCCTGCGTGTTCTGCAGCACCAGCCCGCTGTTGAATCCGTAGTACCCGCTCGTCGCCGACGGCACGTAGAAGCTCCGACCCATCTCCGTCGTCGGCAACCCATCCGCCGCCACCGCCGCCGTCCCCGTCGATGTCGCCGAACTCGCGATCGTCCGCACCGCCTGGTCCGCGTCGATCCGCGTCGTGTACGTCCCTGCCGCCAACCCGCTCACGTTCGGCAGGTAGATCAAGGTCGACCCATTCGCCGCCACCGTCGTCGTGTACGCCGAACTCAGCGCCGCGGTACCGGATTCGTTGTAGAAGTTCAGCCCCACGTTGCCAGCACCGCGCCCGCGTTCCGTACTCGCAGCGACGACGAAGCGTCACAGTGGCGCGCGGTGCGTTTTCTGACTCATTCGCGATCACCACCGCGACCATCGGCGCTGCCCTGATGGTCCCCGGCTTCGCGGCCTCCGCGGCGGCTGTGTCCAACACCTTCGCACCGGCCACACCCGGCGCGGGCGCACCTCCCAACCGTTCATAATGCGCCCCCGGCGCACGTCCAGGAGGGCTCACGGTGAAAGGTGTCGATGCCGTCGCGAAGATCCTCAAGCAGGAGGGGGTCGAGTACCTCTTCGCCTACCCGAATAACTCGCTCATCGACTCGGCCGCCGCGCTCGGCATCCGCCCCATCATCGCCCGCGGCGAGAAGACGCTCATCAACATGGCCGACGGCTACTGCCGGGCGACCAACGGGACGAAGCCGACCGTCCTGTGCGTCCAGGAGGGCCCGGGCATCGAGAACGCGTTCGGCGGGATGGCCCAGGCCTTCGCCGACTCCATCCCCGTCCTCATCATCCCCGGCGGACCCGAACCGGCCCGCCACTTCTCGCCGACGAACTTCGACCCCATCCCGCCCTATCAGCACATCACCAAATGGTCGGCCCGGATCACCACGCCGGGACGCGTCACCGAGATGCTCCGCCGCGCGTTCACCCACCTGCGTTCCGGCCCGCCCGGACCGGTGCTCATGGAACTCCCGCGCGATGTGGCCGGCGCGGAGATCGACGAGAAGGAGCTCGCCTACACGCCGGTGAAGGGCTACCGCTCCGCCGGTGACCCCGGCGACGTGGCGGATGTGGCCGCACGCGCGCTCGCCGCCGCCCGGCCGATGATCCTCGCCGGGCACGGCGTCCTCTGGGCGCAGGCGTGGGACGAACTGCGCGAACTCGCCGAACTGCTCCAGGCGCCGGTGATGACGACGATGGCGGCGAAGAGCGTCTTCCCGGAGAACCACCCCCTCTCCGCCGGCACCGGCGGCCTGACCCTCGCCGGGGGCGCCGCGCATAGCCTGCTCCGCGCCGACCTCGTCATCGCGCTGGGCACCGGCCTCTCGAAGAGCGGCTTCGTCACCCCCATCCCACCCGGCCGCGCGATCGTGCAGGTCACCAACAACGAGCGGGACATCGGCAAGGGGTACGCCGTGGACGCGGCGGTCCTGGGCGACGTCAAACTCGTCGCCCGCCAGTTGATCGACGCACTGCGCCAGGGCGGTGCCCGCGGCACACCGAAGCCGGAGGTCGCGGCCGGTCTGCGCGAAGCAAACGAGGCGTACCTGCAGCAGTGGATGCCACGGCTCACGTCCGAGGATGCGCCCATCAACCCCTACCGGGTGGTCTGGGATATCAACCGCACCGTCGACCGCGCCACGACGGTGATCACCCACGATTCGGGCAACCCGCGCGACCAGACACTCACGTTCTACGAGGCTGTGACGCCGCGCGGGTACCTTGGCTGGGGCAAGTCGACCCAGCTGGGCACCGGCCTGGGCCTGGTGATGGGCGCCAAGCTCGCCTACCCCGAGAAGCTGTGCATCAACATCATGGGCGATCTCGCCTTCGGCACCGCGGGGATGGAGATCGAGACGGCCGTCCGCGAGCGGATCCCCACGCTGACGGTCATCCTCAATAACTCGCGGATGGGCGGCTACGGCCACCACATGCCGCGGGCGAGCGAGCGGTATCAGTCGAACATGCTCTCCGGGAACTACACGCGCGTGGCCGAGGGTCTGGGCGCCTGGGCGCAGCGGGTGGAGAAGCCGGGTGACGTCGTTCCCGCGCTCCGCCGCGCGATCGAGCAGACCCGGCAGGGGCGGGTGGCGCTCCTGGAGGTGATCACCGCCGAAGATCCGGTCTATCCACGCTCGGCCGATCTCCTGAAGGCGACCGCGGCGGCGTACTGAGCGCGGCCATCTCCGCGCGGGCGGGACGGATGGGGGCGGCACGCGCCCTCATCCGCGCGCCGTGGTTCCGCGTCGTCGCGATCCTCTGGGTCGCCCAGGTCATCTCCGAGATGGCGTTCTCCTTCGCCCTCCCGTTCATCCCGCTCTACCTGGGCGACCTGGGGGTCGCCGACCCGGTCGCGGTGGGTCTCTGGGCGGGGGCGATGGCCGGCGCGTTCGCGTTCGTCCAGGCGGCGATGGCGCCGATCTGGGGTGCGCTGGCGGACCGGTTTGGGCGGCGGCTGATGATCCTGCGCGCGCTCTTCGGCGCCAGCATCGTCATCGGCGCGATGGGCCTGGTGGCGAACGTGGAGCAACTGCTCGTCCTGCGCCTGCTCCAGGGAACGGTGACGGGCGTGGTGGCGGCGGCGAGCGTGGTCGTCTCTCTCACCGTGCCGCGGCCGTACCTGGCCACCACGCTCGGGTTCATGCACGCGGCGATGTTCGCCGGCAGTTCGATCGGCCCGCTGATCGGGGGCGCCTTCGCCGACGCGCTGGGGTACCGGATGGCGTTTCTCGCGACCGGCGGCCTCTTCCTCGTCGCGGCCCTGCTCGTCCTGTTCTTCGTTCCCGAGCCTCCCCGGGGAGAAACCGCGGCCCGCCCCGTCGCGGAGGATTCGGGAGAGACCACCGCGGCGAGCCGCGGGACGATCGTCGGCCTGGTGAGTCTGGCCGGGATCGTCCGCTTCGCAAGCATGGCGCCGGCGCCGGTGCTGCCGCTCTACATCGAGGCGATGGTGCCGCCCGGCGCGCCGGTCGCGACGATCACGGGGGCGATCCTCGCCGCGACCGGTGTGGCATCGATCCTCGGCGCGCTGGCGATCGGCCCGCTGATGGCACGGCTCGGGCGCGGCGCGACGCTCTTCCTCGCCCTGCTCGTCGCCGCGGCGGTGACGCCTTTCCAGGCGATCGCGCCGGGAGTGCTCGCGCTCGGCGCGCTGCGGTTCGTGCTCGGCCTGGCGCTCGGCGGGCTGACCCCGGCGGCGCAGGCGCTCCTGACCGACCTGACGCCGGAGAACCGGCGCGGCGTCATCTTCGGGTGGCAGGCGACCGCCAGCGCGCTCGGCAACGGCGCCGGGCCGGTGGCCGGGGGCATCGTCGCGGCGCTGGTCGGCGTCCCCGCGCTGTTCGTTCTGACCGCGCCGGTGTACGCGATCGGGATCGTCGCGCTGCGGGGGCTGCGGCGCTCGAGCGATTCCAACGCCCGGGGATGACTGGCCGCCCGCGCCAGTGCTTTCGCATGCGGAAGGCACGACCACATCGAGACGGCACATTTCGCGTCATATCGATCGTATGTACACTCCCGTGTCGGGATGTCTGGAGGTGTGCTGTGCGGACGACGGTGGTACTCGACGACACCCTGGTTGCGGAGGCGCGCGAAACGCTGGGAGCCGGTACGCTCCGCGCGATGATCGAGGCAAGCCTACGCGAGTCGATACGAAGTCGACGGATCCAGCTCCTGCGAGAGGCGATGCGCAGCGATCACGACTATCTTGACATCGACGCGAATGATCTTGAGGAGATGCGCCGGGATCGACCCCTCGAGTGACGCAGAATGGAAACACCGCCTCCTGGTATCTGATCGACTCATCGCTGTGGATCCAGGTGCTGCGGCGATCTCCGGTTCGCGCTCGGTACATCGATCGCATCGACGCACTGCTCGCTAATGGTCAGGCGGCCACCTCAGGACCCGTACGCGTGGAATTACTGCGCGGGGCACGGGGCGATGCCGATTTTCGGACCCTGGACACCATGCTCTCCGGGCTCGCCGTGCTCCCCGTCACCGAAGCCGCCTGCTCGCTGGCTGGACGAATCGGGTTCGGCATGAGACGGCAGGGAGTGACCGCCCCGGCGATCGACCTGCTCATCGCGGCGGTCGCGATCCAGCACGACGCGGTCCTTCTCCATCGCGACGCCGACTTCACGACCATCGCGGCCTACTCGGAGCTACGCGCTGAGAGGTTGGAGTAGG
>CAZHZF010000167.1:0-4133 GCA_964536925.1 uncultured Dehalococcoidales bacterium
CCTGCGACCCATCTCGCGCGCGACCGCATCGACCTCGCGGAGCAGGTCCGCCGGTATCCCTCGGCAGCACCCGCTCCACCACCGGTTCCAATGCCGATCTGTATCCTTCGCCGGGCAAGAGTGTCTCGAGCAGGTGTGCAGTGAGGGTGACGCGGCCGTGGGCGGCCCCGCGACCGTGAACGACCTCGCCCACCTCGGCCACGTCGAGCTGCTCACGCCCCGACTCGAGGAGAGCCGCCGCTTCTTCGTCGAGGTGATGGGGATGACCGTGAGCGGCGAACGAGGGGATTCCCTGTACCTGCGCGGGTGGGATGACTACGAGCGGCACACCCTGAAACTGACCGGCGCGACGAGGGCCGGAATGGGGCACCTGGCGTTCCGTACTCGGGGCCCGGAGGCGCTTGCACGGCAGGTCGCGGCGTTGCAGGCCGCCGGGGTAGCCGGGGAATGGACCGACGGCGATCTCGGCCACGGCGCGGCGTACACCTTCGCCGACCCCGAGGGGCACCGGATCGAGCTCTATGACCGCACCGAGTGGTACACGCCGACTGATGCCGATCGTCCGGCGCTGCGGAATCAGGCATCCCGCTTCCCCGCCCGTGGCGCCAACCTGCGGCGCATCGACCACTGCAATCTGTTCGCCGCCGATGTGCGCACGTGTCGCCAGTTCTTCGAACGGTTGGGGATGCGCCTGACCGAACAGGTTGTCTTCGACGACGGCTCCGAGAAGGGCGCCTGGCTGACGGTCAACAACAAGACCTACGAACTCGCCATCGCGGAGGATCGCTCCGGCGCGCGTGGGCGGTTTCACCACGTGACCTACGCCCTCGATAGTCGCGAGGAAGTTCTCCGCGCCGCCGACATCTGTCTCGAACACGGCATCACCATCGAGACCGGTCCACACAAGCATGCCATCCAGCAGACGTTCTTCCTCTACCTGCGCGAACCGGGCGGCAACCGCTTCGAGGTCGCCTGCCCGGGCGCCCGCCTCATCCTCGCCCCGGACTGGACGCCGGTCGTATGGACCGAGGCGGAGCGGCGGAGAGGGCAAGCATGGGGCCTCCCGACGGTCCCCACGTTCCACACCTACGGCACGCCGCCTCTCGCCGACGATCCCGCCACGGCCGACCAGCACCGTGCCTGAGGTGTGGTGACTCCGCCGGCCCGCAGCGCCGATCGCCGACAATGCCACCCAACGTACCGGGATTCGCCCCGCGGAACCGCGGTGACCCGGCGTTGCGCGGGGAGGAGATCGCTCGGCGGATGATGGCGGATACCCTGGCCACCGGGCGCTCGCTCCTCGTCGTGAGCGCGCACGCGGCCGACTTCGTCTGGCGCGCCGCCGGGGCGATCGCGACCGCGACCCGCGGCGGGGGACGCGCGGTGGTGGTCGCGCTCTCCTACGGCGAACGGGGCGAGTCCGGCGAGCTCTGGAAAGAGAGCGGCCAGACGGTGGAGCGGGTGAAGGCGATCCGCCACGAGGAGGCGACGCGCGCCGCGGAGGCACTCGGAGCCGAGTTCGTCCCCTTCGACCTGGGCGACTATCCGCTCGTCAGCACCGAGGCGGCGATCGATCGACTCATCGCGCTCATCGTCGCTACCGCGCCGGATGTGATCCTCACCCACGCCGCGCAGGACCCCTTCAACCCCGACCACCCAGTCGCGTATCAGATGACCGAGCGGGCGCGACAACTCGCCAGCGGTGCTGGCGTCGCGAGCGGATTCCCGACCGTGCGCCGCCCGCCGGAGTTCCTGCTCTTCGAGCCGCACCAGCCGGAACTCTGCGGCTTCGTCCCGACCCTCTTTCTCGATATCACGCCCGTGTGGGAGCAGAAGCGCGCGGCGATGGCGGCGATGGGCGCGCAGGAGTACCTGCGCCAGTACTACACCGAACGGGCCGGGCACCGCGCCAACCATGCCCGGCGGGTCTCCGGCGCGAGCGACGTTCGGTACGCCGAGGCGTTCCAGCGCGTCCTCCCCAATCTGGTCCGATCTCTGTAGCCTGCGCCGTTCGCACGAGGAGGAGGCTCGCGATGGCACGTTCCCACTCCACCGCTCCGCCGCGCGATCGGGTTCCGGTGAGCGGCCGCCCGCCGATGGCGGACCGCATGCACGAGTTCCGTGCCCGGGCCGATGCGGCGGTCGCCGAGCCATTCCGCGGGATCACGACCGATGGCACGCCCGTAAAGGGGTTGTTCCCGCTCCGTCGCACCGGCGTCTCCACCGCGCCGATTCGCACCGCGGCCGAGGCATTCCTGGCCACGCTCGACGACGGACAGGCCGCGCGTGGCACCTACCCCATCGAGAGTGACGCCTGGCGGCGCTGGAGCAACATCCACGCCTTCGTCATGCGGCACGGCCTCCTTCTGGAGGATCTGGCTCCGGCGCAGCGGGAGGCGGCCTACGGCGTCCTCGCGGCGACGCTCAGCGATCGGGGGTATCGGACCGCGCGGGACATCATGCGACTCAACCACACCATCGCCGAGATCACCGGTCGCTGGGAGGAGTGCGGCGAGTTCCTCTACTGGCTGAGTCTGTTCGGTTCACCGTCCGTCACCGCGCCCTGGGGCTGGCAGATCGATGGCCACCACCTGATCGTGAACGCCTTCGTGCTCGGCGACCAGATCGTCACCACCCCCACATTCATGGGTTCCGAGCCGGTGTGGGCGCGCGCCGGTAAGTACGCCGGAACACGCGTGTTCGCCGAGGAGGAGCGGGTTGGTCTGGCGATGATGCGCGGCCTCACCACGGCGCAGCGGATCGCAGCCACGATCGGGGACCAGTTGCCGTACGACGTCCACGGAGGTTTCTCCGATAACGCCGTGCTGCCCCAGGTGGGCGTGCGCGCCGATCGGTTGACGGTCGATCAGCGGGAACGGCTCCTCACCCTGATCGATCTTTACGTCGGGCGAACGCGGGTCGATCACGCCGCGCTTCAGATGGCCGACGTGCGGACCCACCTGGCGGAGACCACGTTCGCCTGGATCGGCGGCGTGGAGGAGGACAGCGTCTTCTACTACCGCATCCAGAGTCCCGTCGTGATGATCGAGTTCGACCACCAGTGGGGCGTCGCGCTCGCGACCGATGGCTGGAACCACGACCACATCCACACCGTCGTGCGGACGCCGAACGGCAACGACTATGGGCGCGACCTCCTGCGCCAGCACCACGCGCTCCACGATCACGGCCATCCCCACGCGCACCACCTGGTCGGGCCGCACGCGTGAGCGCCGCGTCGCGGGGTCTGTGTTGGCCGACCGCCGTACCGACAATCTGACTCGTGGCGAACCTGCCCCTCACGATCGCGCTGGGCCGCTACCCGCACACGCGCGCGCTCCACGAGGGCCGGGTCCGTCCGGAGGGGATCGCGCTCCGGTTCGTCGACGTCGAGCCGGTGAACCGCGCCTTCCGGCCGATGGTCGAGAGCCTCGCCTACGACATCAGCGAGATGGCGATCGGTACGTTCCTCATCGCCCAGGAGTTTGGTCGTCCACTCGTCGGCTTGCCGATCGTCGTGTTCCGCGCTTTCCACCACGGGTCGATCCTCTGCCTGGAGGGGTCGTCGCTGCGCGGCGCGCCGGATCTGGCCGGACGACGGATCGGGGTGCGCTCCTACACCCAGACGACCGCGCTCTGGGTGCGCGGCGTTCTGGCGGAGTCGTACGGCGTTGACCTGGCCACCCTCCGCTGGGTGGTGCAGGAGGGGTCGCACGTCGCCGCGTTCGCCGATCCGCCGCATGTGGAGCGGGATACGACCGGGAAGTCTCTCGGGGAGTTACTGCGCTCCGGCGCGATCGATGCCGCGATCGGCCTGTCCTCCGCCGAACGCGTGGGGACCCGGCCGGTGATCGCGGATGTCGGAGCGGCCGAGCGCGACTGGTTCGCGCGCACCGGCGTCTACCCGGTCAACCACATGATCGTGCTCCGGGAGTCGGTCGCGCGGGAGCACCCGGAGGTCCCCCGCCGCCTGTGCGATGCTTTCGTCGCGGCGCGCGATGTCGCTCGCGCGTCGGGCATCCGCTCGGTTGGCCCGGAGGAGACACCTGTTCCGGCCTTCCTGGAGGGCGAGCCGCTGCCCTACGGCCTCGATCCGCTGAACCGCGTCGCCGCCGAGGCCGCCGCGCGCATGGCGT
>CAZHZF010000168.1:0-4125 GCA_964536925.1 uncultured Dehalococcoidales bacterium
CCGGCCGTTCGCCCCCCGGTGTGGTCGCCCACCACACCTCGCCCCTCACCATGGCTGCGTCTCGCGCCAGGCGTCGGCGTCGTCGGCGAGAGCCAGCTCCTTGTCCATGAGCGGGAGCTGCTCGTATAGCCGGGCGTCTCGCTCGCAGGCCAGGCGATACAAGTACAACTCGATCGCCCGCCGCACCGCCTCCGACCGTGACAGGTGCGCGGTCGGCACCAGCGCGTCGAGCCGGCGGAGGATCTCGTCCGGCAGCCGCACCGCCACCTGCGTCCTGATGCGTTGAGTATACCGTCGCGTCAGACTGGGGCCCGTGACGGCCGTGGGCCCGCCGCGGTCATCGGGTGGCGGCGCGGGACCGCCTCGATTGATGCGCTGGGCATCATTCATGTGATGCTATGATGCTTCTGTGCGGACCACCATCACCCTGGACGACGATGTCGCCGCGCTACTCGACCGCGTTCGGCGTACGAGGTCGCTCGGGCTCAAGGAGGCCGTCAACCTCGGCCTGCGCCATGGGTTGCGCGACCTGGAGAGGCCGGCGATCGGCGTGCCATTCCGCACGCGGCCGCTCGACACGGGCCGATTCCTGATCCCGATCGACGACGTCGCGGCGGCGCTCGCCCACGCCGAGGGCGAGGACTTTCGCTGATCCTGGTCGATGCCAACCTGCTGCTCTACGCGACCACTCCGGCGGCGCCTCAGCACCTGGCGTCGCGCAACTGGCTGGATGAACGCCTGAGCGGAACGACCGCGGTGGGGCTGCCATGGCAGAGCCTGCTGGCCTTCGTGCGCGTCAAGGCCAATCCGAGGCTGTCCGAGCGGCCTGCACCGGTGGCCGAGGCGTGGCGCCAGGTCGAGTCCTGGCTGGACTGTCCCGTCGCCTGGGTGCCAACGCCTGGTCCCAACCATCGACGTGTCCTCGCCCAACTCATGCTCGGACAGCCGCTGACCGCGAACCTCGTGCCCGACGCCCACCTGGCCGCACTGGCGATCGAACACGGTCTCACCCTGTGCTCGACCGATGGCGACTTCGCCCGCTTTCCCGGTCTGCGCTGGGAGAACCCGCTCGCTTGAGGCACTGTGCCGTCTGGCGTCGCGATCGTGCAGGATCTGGCGACTCCCGCGGTGATCGGGTACTCGTTGCGACGGGCTGAAGAAAGGCAAGCAACCCGACATCGCCTGTGCCGCAGCGTGCCGCCTCGAAACGAGTCCGGAGGGCTACAGCAGGCCGGGGATGACGCTCGGCGCGACAACGCCGATCAGTCGCTCCACCACGCGAGCGCGAGATGTCTCCGCATCGTCTCATCCTTCGTCACCAGCGGGATCCCTGCGACCATGGCGTGGGCGGCAAGCAGACGGTCGAAGGGATCCCGCGTCCAGTTGAGGTGCGCGGCGCGCGCGCAGACCAGGGCCGCGGACACATCGACGAGCGTCATCTCGAGTCGCGTGGTCAACTCCTCCACCACGGAGACCACCGGGTCCTTGATGCGCCCGACCTCGCACAGGTAGGCGAGCTCCAGGTGCACAAATGGCGACAGCGCCAGATTCTCGTGCTCGAGCCGCACGCGTACCGCCTCGGGGAGCCGCCGGCCTTGTCCTCCATAGAGCCACACGAGCACATGCGTATCGACCAGGATCAAGCCTCCGGCCGCCACTCGCCCGACCAATCGATGTGGACGAAGTCCTCCGGATCGCCGACCACACTCTCGGGGTGCCCGACCAGGCGGTCCAGCTTCGAGACGGCCGCCGCGGGCACCACCCGCAGGCGCCTTCCGCGCCGCTCGATCTCAAGTGGCACGCCGGTCTCGAGCACGCGATCGAGCAGTCGGTAGATATTCTGGCGCAGTTCGGAAGCCGTAACAGCCAATTCCTTACTCCGTACGTACCGCCCGAGTGTAACGTACGAACTGGGCTCACCGTCGCCACGACCCCCAGAACGGAAAGGCCCGACATCGCCGAAGCGACGCCGGGCCCTCCCTGCGGGGCATGATCCGCGCGAGGGATCAGTCCGCCCCTACGCGACCACCGACCCGTACGCGCCGCGGTAATCCAGCCATCCACCGCCGAACACGTGCCGGACCTTCCAGGAGATCGCGTCGTTGGTGAACACGCTCCCCTGGCTCGGCTGGTCCTGCACGATCAGTTCCGGCTCCTCCCGCCCATTCAGGAACCCGAGTTCGATCGATTCGATCTGTCCCGGGTCGGCCAGGACGTACCAGTTGTTCGTGTCGGTCCAGTTCGGCACGCTGATGGGCACGAGCGCGCCGCGCAGCGGGTTCACGTCGTTGTTCGCCGACCCCGGCAGGTTCACGCTCTCCAGGATCGTCCGCGCCGTGAAGTAGAGATCCGGCGGCGTGAGCAGGTACCGACCGACGATCCCCAGCCGCTTGCTGGCCGCGTTCGTCATCTTCAGCAGCGCGACGAGCGCCGTCTGCAGCGCCGCGACCGCCAGCGCGCTCGTGCCCGCGTTCCCCTGGTGGTTGGTCGCGTCGAAAACCGCGTAGGTATCCGCCATCGTCGATCCGGCGCCGCTATTGGCGGTGAAGAGGCCGGCGACGAACTCGTTGATCGTCGCCACCCCGGCCGAGGCGAGCTTGCGCGGGATCCGCGTGATCGCGTGGGTATCGTCGTTCACGATCGATTCGAGCGTCACGACGACGAGGTTCCCCCGCTTCGCCGGGGTGTAGGTCTCGCGGCTGTCGCCCCAGGCCAGGTTCGCGTAGGCGCCGTTCTCGGCCACGGTCGCGAGCGAGGCGAAGTCGTTCAGCTGGATGCGCTGCTGCTGCTTGAAGTCCGAGATGGCGACGCGGGTGACGAGCGGTTCCCACCAGCGCGGCTGGGCGCGGTAGTCCATCACGATCCGCTTCGTCATCGAGTTCGCCAGCGCGTTGGCGAGCACGCTGGTGGTCACCTCGTTCGCCTCGCGCACGACCGCGTTCTCCGGGTCCGGGCGCCCGGTGAAGAGCGTGTCGCCGGTGAGCGCCAGGTACGCCTCGCGGATGCCGCTCAGCCGGGGCACGCCGCTCAGCGCGTCCGGCAGCGGCAGGTCGAACAGGCGATCGAGCCCGGCCTGGACGCGATCGAGCGGGTTGAGGCCGACGCGCGTCTCGGGCCGCGCCGCGCCGTGGCCACGCACCGCGCTGGGCGCGAACACCGCCCCGAGCATCGTCCGCAGCGCGCCGATCCGCGCATCCAGTTCCGCGGCTTCGAACACCCGGCTGCCGAACTCGCTCCGCACCAGCGCGCGGGCCGGTTCGGGCAGGTCGCTGCCGCTGAGCGTCAGGCGCAGCAGTTCGCCACAGGCGCGGCGCCGGACCTCCTCCAGCCGGGCCAGGTCGGCATCGAGCGCCGTGGGGGCCGCCCCGTTCGCGGCGTGGAGCACCGCCACCGCCGGCCCCTCGGGCGAGCGCGGGCTGGACGGGCCCGCTGGCGGGGCAATCGGCCCGGCCGAGGGCGCGCCGCCGGACGCGAGGGCAGCGGTGAGGGCCATCGCGCTGGCCTCCTCGGCGGTCTCCGGCGCCGCGGCCGGTGGGGTCAGAACCTGGGCGATCGCATCGGGCATGTCGTTCCTCCTCTGTGTCGGGTCGCGCGTTGGGCTGGTTCCAGCGCGGTGCAAGGCGGTCTCCGGCGGGGTGAGGGCGCCGTCCTCCCCCTCGCGGACGCGGTCGAGCGAGCCGCCGGCGCTGGGCTGGAAGACGAGATCGGCCGAGACGACGCGGGTGATCCGTTCCACCGTCCACCCCTCGCCGTTCGGCTGGCGCCGCACGCGCAGGTCGGCCGAGATGCCCACGTCGGCGACCGGCCGCGCGGCGGCGCGATCGGCGATGGTCGCGGCTGCCAGGTCGTAGGCCCAGCGCGCGCCGGGGTAGACGTGGAGCGTCGCCCGCAGCGCGCCCCCCTCCCACCGCGGATCGCGGTAGACGCCGACCAGATCGCGCAGCGACCGCTGCCCGGCGCGAGTCAGATCGAGCGCGGTCGGGTGATCGACGAACGCGGCCGCGCCCTCCCACAGCGGCAGGCTCGCGCGCAGGACCTCCGGCGTGTAGAGGTAGCCGTTGGCGCTGCGGCCGGGCCGGATGAGCGTGACCTCCAGGGCCAGGCCCTCGTCGGGAGCCGTCGCGG
>CAZHZF010000169.1:0-4112 GCA_964536925.1 uncultured Dehalococcoidales bacterium
CGGATCGCCGCGACCCAGCCCGTCCGGTAGGCCTCGCTCTCCGGCGCCAGCGCGGCGAGCGCCGTCAGCCCCTCCAGCGCGGGGATGTCCGCCCCCTGCCAGGCGTGCCCGTACCGATCCTGCCCGTAGGGACCGGCGACGGTCGAGGTGAGCGGGACGAGGATACGCGAGAGTCGCAGCATCGCCGCGGACAGCCGCTCGGCGGTCGCTTCGTCACCTCCGGAGGTGAGCCGCCCGCGCTCGGCGGCGACGCACGCGTCGAACCGCTCGGCCGCATCCGCCAGGTCGCGAGCGCGGCCCTCGAGCGAGCCCAGGTCGATCTCGCCGATCGGGCGCGCCGCCAGCGTCCCGATCCGCCCGGCGATGCGGCGCGCCATCGGACCGTAGGCGAACGGCAGGAGCGGCTCGGTCATCAGGCCCCACATCCAGGTGGCGTACAAGCGGAGATGCTCCGCGAGCCGGCCCCGGTCAACCTTGTCCAGCGTGTTCTCCCGTGAGTGGTGGAACCATCCGAGCGTCGCCAGGGCGGTCCGCTGGATCTCCGCGTCGGTGAACGAGGTGATTCCGGCAATCGTCGGCAGCCCCACGCCGAAGAAGGAGGTGTCGCCGGTCCGACGCATCCGCGCGAGATGGATCGGCGCATCGCCCACGATCGCGCGCGTCGCGGCTGCCAGGTAGTCGGCCGCCTCGTCCGTCGCGTCGAGCCGCCAGACCGACGACCCCGCGATCGCCGGCTGGTCGATCTGCAGGTAGGCGACGCACCCGCGGCGCAGTCGGTCCCACTGCGTCTCCGCGAACCGGCTGGAGGAGATCATCGTCCCGGTCTCGTGCCCCATCCACAGGCCCACGGTCAGGCCGCGTCGAAGGCGATCGCGATGGCGGGCAAACGCCCGCGCGAGTTCGAAGATGCAGGCCGACCCGGCCGCGTTGTCAGTCGCCTGCGGTCCCGGCCACGAGTCCATATGTCCGCCCAGGAGGAGGAACTGCTCCGTCCCGCCCCGATCGCGCGGCGCGATGGCCAGATCGGCGGTCGTCATCGTCAGGTCGTGCCAGCCGTTCTCGGCCGTGGCCTGGAGCCAGACGCGCACCGGGCCCTCCCGGCAGCGCTGCTTGAGCCACAGGCCATCGGTCCGCGCGATCCCCACGCAGGGCAGATCCGGCATCTCGGCACGCAGCGATTCGGGCGTGGGGTTGCCCCAGGCAGACTTCATCGAGCCGTAGGGGAGCGCCGCGTTCGTCTCGTCGCCCCAGTTCATCATCACCTGGGCGATCGAACCGCGCTGCCAGGCGACGAGCGCCTTCTCGTGCCGGGCCGGCGCATAGGAAAGTTCGGAGAGTGTGATTTTCCCGACGACGTCCTTGTCCGCGTAGTCCGACTCCGCGCCCGATCCGACATAGATGAGGTCGCCTTCGATCCCCGACGTCGACGCCGAATGCCCGAGAGTGTTCGCGGCGATCTCGCGCCCACCCACATCCATCACCCGGACGAGCGCCGGACCCGGGAAGGACACCAGTCCTGGGAACTCGAGCAGCCGGCTCGCCAGACCCGCCCCGGCCAGGGAATCCCGCGCGTATTCGGCCATCCGCCGTGCGTTCGCCGACCCCGCCAGACGAGAGGGGATCGCCCGCGTGATGTGCACGAGGTCGTCCCAGGCGCGATCGACCGAGAGGTCGCGCAGGAGCGCGTCGCGAGCCATCTCCTTCATACCACCTCCGCCGCGGCGCCGCCGTGCTGCGGGGGCAGCGGCCGACCGGCCAGAAAGCCGCCATCGACGGGCACGACCGCGCCGTTGATGAACGCCGCCTCCTCGGAGACGAGGAAGCCGATCGTCCGTGCGACATCGGTGGGCTGGCCGAGCCGACCGAGCGGAACGAGGCTTCGGAACGCCTCGCGGTACGCCGGAGACGTGCGTTCGTCCTCGTGGGGGACTAGGCCCGGCGCGACCGCGTTGACGGTGATCCCGTAGGGCGCGAGTTCGAGCGCCATCACCTTGACGAGCATCACCACGCCAGCCTTCGCCGCGCAGTGCGAGGCCCCGCCCACACGCGCGGACTCGGCCGCGGTCGAGGCGAGGCAGACGATCCGCCCGCCCTCTCCCTGCGCCACCATCGCCCGGGCCGCCGCCTGCGAGGCGAGGAAGGCCCCTTTCAGGCTCACATCCATCTCGCGATCCCAGTCCTCCTCGCGCATGCTGAGGACGGTGCCGATCGAGGTGAGGCCCGCGTTGTTGACCAGGATGTCGATCCGCCCGAACTCGGCGATGACCCAGGCGACGAGCGCCTGGACGGCGGTGCGATCGCGCACGTCGGCAACCCGCGCGGCGACCCTGCCCAGAGGAGCCAGGTCCGCCGCGGCCCGTTCGGCGCGGGCGGGGTCCACGTCGCTCACCGCCACCGCCGCCCCTCGGCCGGCGAGCAGACGCGCCGTCGCGAGCCCCAGGTTCTGGCCGACCCCGGTGATGAGCGCGACCTTGCCGTCGAGTCGGCCTGGAGCATCCACCATCACCCCATCATACCGGCGCGATTCCCGTCCGCCGGCCGCGTGGTGCGCCGCGTCCGCAGGGATACGCGCCATCGTGTGCGGCGATCGGCGCCGCCCCGCTCGGCGGACGCCCCGTCCGCGTGCGAACCGGGCAGAAGGCCGCGCGACCCGCCTTCCCAGGGATCATCTCTGCATACATAGTTGTAAACAACTATACTTGCATAGCTTTGGCGGTGAATCTACCGCGCCTGGTCGATCGCGCCCGGCAGGTACAGGCGCTCCGCGATCTGGTCGTGCCGGGCGATCGTCGGCTGGGAATCCTCTATGGGCGGCGCCAGGTGGGGAAGACGTTCCTGCTCGGCCGTGCCTGGGAGACGCCACGTGTCTTCTATTTCCTCGCCGCTGATAGCTCGCCCGAGATCAACCGCGCCGATCTGCTGCGCGATCTGAGCGCCTTCGTCGGCCGCCCGTTCGCCCTCGCGGACTTTCCGACCTGGCGCACCGTTTTCCGGCTCTTCACCGAGCTGGCGATGGAGGAGCCGCTCGTCGTCGTGCTGGATGAGTTCCAGTACCTGCTGCAGGGTCCGGATGACGCGGCGTCGCAACTTGTGGCGGTCTGGGACCGGGAGGCGCGCGGGCGCTCGCTCACGCTCGTCCTGAGCGGGTCGGAGGTATCGACCATCGAACGGCTGACCGGGGCGAGCCAGCCGCTCCACGGGCGCGCCGACTGGGTGGAGCGTCTGCGACCGTTCGACTACCTCGATGCCGCCGCGATGACACCGGGTCGGCCGCACCGCGAACTCGCCTACCTCTACGGCATCTTCGGCGGCGTACCGCGCTACCTCGCCGCGATTCGCGCCAGCGACAGTCCCTCCTCCGCGGCGGTTCGCGAGATGCTCGCGGTTACCGGGAGCGTCCACGTCCAGCAGAGCGTCCTCATCGAGCAAGAACGCGGGATCCGGCAGACCGCGGCGTTCCGCGCCGTCCTCGGAGCAGTCGCGTCGGGACGCACCACGCTCAACGAGATCTCTCACGCCGCTGGACTCGGCGCCGAGCCGCGCACCGTTCGCCGCGCCCTGGAGATCCTGACGGACCTCGAGGTCGTCGAGGCCACGCGGAACATCGACGCGGCGCGCACGAGCCCGCACTTCTACCGCGTGGCGGATAACGCGGTGAACTTCTGGCACCGATTCGTCGTGCCGCACCGCAGCCATCTCGCGGTCGGGGCCGCCGATGTCCTGTGGTCGGAGGTCGTGGCGCCGCGCCTGGACGACTACATGGGGTTGATCTTCGAGCGGATGGTGCTCCAGGCGCTGCGCCGCGCCGGCAGCGCTCTGGTCGGAAGCGCTCCGCTGAGGATCGCGCGCTGGCAGGGGAGCGACCGCCACCGTCGCCCGATCGAGATCGATCTGGTCGCCGAGCTGGCCGATGGATCGATGCTCGTCGGGGAGGTGAAGTGGTCGCGGCAGCGACGCGGCCTGGATCTCCTGCACGATCTCCGGCGCGACGTGGATGACCTGGCGGCCTCGGGCCGAGAGTGGGCGCGCCGCGCCCGGGACGGGCACTTCCTCCTCGTCTCGGCGGGAGGATTCGACCGCCAGGTCCACGAACGCGCCGCCGCGGACGCGCG
>CAZHZF010000170.1:0-4096 GCA_964536925.1 uncultured Dehalococcoidales bacterium
GCCTGGGCGGCGCGTAGGCCGGGGTAGAGGCGCCGGTCGATCTTGTTGGCGCTGATCCCAGGCCATCTTGAGCTCGGGCTGGTCGGCTACGGCCGGCGCGGCCGCCATGCGCTACCGGCACACGCGCTGACTCAGAGCAAGCACCAGGAAAGAGAGCGCGGAGTACACCGGCTGCGGAATCGCGATCGGCTATGGCGAGCAGTACGGGTGCGACCGCTCGGCGCCCAGGAGCGGCACGGAGTTCGGGCATTCGACGGCGATCACCGTCGGACACGCATCGAGGCTCACCGTCCAAACGCCCACGCCACCATGAGGGGGAACTCTTCTCCCCAGAAGGCGCCGCCGTGCGAGCCGTCGCGCTCCGTCAGGACGACTTCCGCGCCTGCGTCCCGAAGCGCGCCAGCCCACCGTGTCGCGTTGTCGAGGAAGAACGGCTCTTGCGTTCCGGCGACGAGATAGAAGCGGGGAAGCGATGGCGGCATCACCGCGGGCGGCTTGAAACCCGCGCCGGGCGAGGCGCACAGGACCGCGCCGTAGATGTCGGGATGTCGGACTCCCATGGCGAGCGACAGTTCTCCCCCAAGAGAGGCGCCCCAAACCGCGGTCCGGTCGGTGGGTAGCGCGATGGCGAAGCGCGACCGCACCCATCCGCGGACCTCATCGACGAAGAACCGCTCGTGCACCGCGAACCGTTCCGGGTCGAACCCCGCCACGTACTCCTTGAGCCGTCCGTCGTCATCGGGCAGCCCGTGGACGCCGACGATCATCGTGGGCGGCGTGTTGGAATCCTCGAGCGCCTCGCTCAGCCGCAAGATATGCCAGCCACCGTCACCGGCGAACACGACCGCCTCGGGCGGCCTCGGCGGGACGTAGGCCGTGACCCGACGACCACCGTCGTACGCGAACGTCTCGGTGACGAACTCTCCCGCGCGCGCTGGCACCGGCGCTGCCTCCTGTAATCCTGTTCGGAAGGCGGAGCGTAGGGCACGTCGGTCAAGCCCGACCGAATGCAGCGTGACCGGACCGCGCGACCTGGCGGACCGCGACGCCTATGATGCGGAAGGTGCGCACCACCATCACGCTCGATGACGACGTGGCCGCCCTCCTCGCACGCGTCCGGGGAGTGCAGTCGCTCGGCCTCAGGGAGGCGGTGAATCTCGGCCTCCGGCAGGGCCTGCCTCTCATCGGCAAGCGCGCGGTCGGGCGGCCATCCGGCACCAGAGCGATCGATACGGGACGCTACCTGGTCGACGTGGACGACGTCGCGGCGGCGCTGACGATCGGTGAGGGCGAGGGGCGTCGCTGATCGTCGTCGACGCGAATATTCTCATCCACGCGACGACCCCTAGCTCCGCCGTCCACGATCCGTCCCGGACGTGGCTCGATGCGCACCTGGCCGCGCTGGCGATCGAGCACGGATTGATCCTCTGTTCGTCAGACGGCGACTTCGCCCGGTTCGGCGCGGCGGGCCGGCGCTGGGAGAATCCCCTCCTCGTCACGTAGTCCTCGCCATGCGAGACCAGGTGTCGCGTGGGCGGCAGGGCTCCCCCCAACCCGGTCAACGACTCGCGATCGCCGCGACGTTCATGCCCGGAGTTCCGGGTGCGTGCCCTCCCCGCGGCGCTCAGCCGGCCTACCGTTGACTCCCCGCGGCGGAGACGGGCTCGACTCCCGCTTCAGCCGAACGCGTGGAAGTCGTGGCCGCTGCCCACCAGCCCGGCCGGCACCACCACCACCGCGCGGGGCGCCAACGACGCGTCCGGCGCGACGCAGCGCCCGATGATCCAGGCGTCGGTGCCCTCCTCGGCGGCGATCTGGAGCGCCCGGTCGGCATCGTGTGGCGCGACGACGACGCAGAACCCGATGCCCATGTTGAAGGTGCTGTACATCTCCGCCGTCGCGATGCCCCCCAGGCGCTGAATGAGAGAGAAGATCGGCGGCGTCTCGGGCAGCCACTCGATCCGGTAGGCGACCTCGGCGCTGCTGAAGCGGCACAGGTTGAGGAAGCCGTCGCTCGTGATGTGCGCCAGCCCGCGGATCGCCAGCCCGGCCGCGAGCATCGCGCCCACCTCGCGGGCGTAGATGCGGGTCGGGCGGAGAAGTTCCTCGCCGAGGTTCTGATCGAGTTCCGGCGGCCGTGTCGCGACGGTGAGGCCGGCGGTCCCGAAGAGCGTCTTCCGGGCCAGGCTCAGGCCGTTGGAATGGATCCCGTTGCTCGCCAGGCCGACGATGACATCGCCGGGCGCGATCGCCTGGCCAACGATGAGGCGATCGAGCGGCACGATCCCCACCGCGGTACCGACAAGGTCGAACCCGCGGCCCGGACGTTCGCTGGCGATGATCTCCGGGAGTTGCGCGATCTCGCCGCCGGAGATGGAGATGCGCGCCTGGGCCGCGCCCGCGGCGAGCCCGCGGCCGATCTCCTCGAGGAACGCCGGGTCGGCCTCCGCGACGGCGAGGTAATCGACGAGCGAGAGCGGCTCCGCGCCGACGCAGAGGATGTCGTTGACGTTCATGGCGATGCAATCGATGCCGATCGTGTCGTAGCGGTCGACCATCTGCGCGACGATCGTCTTCGTGCCGACGCCATCGGTCGAGAAGGCCAGGCCGACGTTCTCCCCCAGGCGCAGGACGTTGGCGAAGAACCCGATGGGCAGCTCCACTCGGCCCAGGTCGGGCCGGTGCGTGAACGTGCCGCGAATGTGGCGGAGCAGCCCCTGGAGCCCCGCCTCGGCGCGGTGCATGTCCACCCCGGCGTCGCGGTAGCTGAGCGCGGTCCGGTCGATCATCACAGTGCCGCGATTATGGCGATGGTACGCCGCGCGCGGCGCCACCACCGACGGGCCGTCCGTTTCCTCTCTGGCGCTGCGAGAGTGACCGCTTCTCGATGCACACCGGTACCTGTAGGATCGTCGCGACGACCGCTGGTCGGTCGCATCCCAGGCGGGGAGGTTCAGATCGCGATGTCACATCAGACGATTCCACTGCCTGCGGTCGACAGCGTGCAGATCACCACCATCAGCGATAACGCGTTGGACCTGCTGATGGCCAGTACGCCGGTCGCCCGTCGCTTTCCGCTCAAGCCCGATGTGTTCGCGCATCCCTTTCCTATCGCCGAGCACGGCTACTCGGTGCTCATCAACGTCCGCGCGGGAGATCGACGCGGCACGGTCCTTTTCGATACCGGTGTCAGTCGCCGAGGCATTCTCTGGAATCTCGACGTCCTGGAGATCGATCTGAAAAAGGTTCAGGCAATTGTGCTGAGCCACGGGCACGCCGATCACGCGATGGGGTTTCTCGGCCTGGTCGATCGGCTTGGCAGCGCACGAATCCCGCTCGTACTTCATCCCGACGCCTATCTCGAGCGCAAGCTCATCCTGCCGAATGGAGACGAATTCTTTCTGCGGCCGCCACAGCGATCCGACCTGCTCCGCGAGAACATCGAGTTGATCGAGAGCGTCGGCCCCTCGATGCTGGTCGACGGGATGGTCCTTGTATCGGGAGAGGTCGCCCGCACAACGGAGTTTGAGACGGGGATGCGTGTTCATCACGCCAAACGCGAGGGCGCGTGGGGGCCAGACTTCTTGATTCCGGATGACCAGTGCGCGATCGTCAACGTCCGTGGCCGCGGCCTCGTGGTCATCACCGGCTGTGGCCACTCCGGCATCGTCAACATCGTCCGTAACGCCCAGAATTTGACCGGCATCCAGGAGATCTATGCCGTGATGGGTGGGTTTCACCTGACGGGTGGACTCTTCGAGCCCATCATCCCGGCGACAGTGGCTGCGCTGAAGGTGATTGGCCCCCGGTACCTCATCCCCGGCCACTGCACCGGCTACTCGGCGATTCTGCAGATCGCGCAGGCGATGCCCGATGCCTACGTCGCCAACAGCGTCGGCACAACCATCATGCTGTAGCGCGAACCTCCTACGATTGGTGGCGATGGACAGATCCTTCATCGTCCGGAACGATTCCTCCCGCTCCCGACTCTCCGGACTCCTCGACCGCCTCGCCATCGCCAGCCTCGACCGCGATCTCGGCGAGGGATGGACGGTGCGCTCCACGCTCGCCCACGTCGCGTTCTGGGATCGCTACC
>CAZHZF010000171.1:0-3974 GCA_964536925.1 uncultured Dehalococcoidales bacterium
CTGTCTCCTCCCGCGTGGGCGATTGTCGCGGGTTCCATGTGCGCGGTGGTCAGTCGCCGACCGTCGATCTCCCGACTAGAGTCACCGTGCCGCGGTCGGTCACGGCGGCGAGGAGGACCACGTGGACGATCTCCGCGCCCTGGTCGCCTACAACCGCTGGGCGAATGGCCGTGTCTACGAGGTGTGCCTCGGTCTCGATTCCGCGACCCTTCGCGCCGACGCTCCAGGCACCACCGGGAACATCGAGCGGACATTGAAGCACGCCGTGGGGGTGGAGGACGCGTTCCTCGCCTTACTGCGCGGCCAGGATCCCCGCGAGGCGCTCGGACCTGGCGCGACCTACTACCGGCGCGACCTGGCCTGGTTCTTCGTGCGCGCAGAGGAGATCGCCCACGGATTCGCCGCGCTTCTCGCCTCCGCCGACGCGGAAACACTCGCCCGGCCGGTCCACGTGCCCTGGTTCGACCGGGAGTTCGCCTGGCGTGACTGTCTGCTCCAGGCGTTGACCCACAGCCTTCAGCACCGGACGCAGATCTGCTCGGTCCTCGGCGCGCGCGGCATCGCCACGCCGGGCGTGGATTACATCGCGATGCTGGATGAGGCGGCGAAACAGGCGGAGGCGGGCTGAACCGGCGGGACGCCTCTCATCGGCATCAGCGTGCGGCGCCGGGGTTGCGGCATCTGGGCCGTCGTGCCCTCGGGCGATCCGTCAGACGCGCTGGCCCGGGGCGACCGTACCGACCCACTCGGTGGCGATCTCCCGGCGGGCCAGACGACTCGCGAGTTCCCCGACGTGCGTCTGCAGATGGCGAATGCTGTAGATCTGCAACTCCATCTTGTCGAAGCCGAGCCAGTGGAATCCCGATGGCGCGGTGAGGTCGGTGACGGGAACCTGCTCTTCCACCCGGCGCGCGACGTGCTGGAGCAGCCCGAGAACCTCCACCGGCGCAAACGGCGCGCCGATCTGTGGCTCGTGATAAGGCGGAAACGGCGCGGGTCCCAGATGCTCGTGCTCGGGTCGGTGGCCAGGCCATGGCACAAAGTCCGCCTCGCGCGGCGCCAGATAGAGGTCGACCGCGAACAGTGCGTGGTACGCGACCCGCCAGAAGGCGTTCTCTGAATCGCCCGCGATCCAGAGGTCGCTCGGGCAGCGCTCGATCGCCTGCCGCATCATCGCCAGCGTAGCGCGGTACTGGGCGGCGATCGCGCGGTGAGCGGCGGTCATGGTGGCGATTCTACGGTTCGGCTCAGATGAGGAAGCGGCGGGCGGCGCCCGTCCGGTCCGCGTGCATGCGGAGCCTGAGGCGGCTGGCGATGTCCACCGGGCAACCTCGGGCGTCGCACGCCCTAGAATCGAGACGTGGCCGGATTGCCCGTGAAAGTCACGATCGCGTATTGCGCCGAGTGCGGCTACGAGGAGCAGACCCTCGGTTTGGCAAAGGCGCTGATGATCCGCTTCCAGCATCGCCTCTCCTCGATCGAGATCTTTCCGGCAGAGGAGGGCGCTTTCGACGTGCGGGTCGGCGGCGACCTCGTCCATTCGATGTACCGCGATGGCGGCTTCCCGGATCCGGCCACGATCGCGCAGGCCGTCGAGGCGAAACTGGCGGCCTGAGTCGCGGCTCGGCGCCGTGCCGGATCGGCCGCTATCCGTTCCGCTCCGAGGTCCGACGAAGCAGCGGGAGAATCAGTAGCCCCGCGTAGATGAATCCCAGGCCCGCCCACATGAGCGCCGATGCGTCTCCCTCGAGGAATGCCCAGTAGGACAGCGCCGGCCAGGTGGTCGGTGCCAGCGCCAGGATGATCTCCCCCGGTGAGTCGATCGCATAGGCGATCAACGGCGCGATCGGGAGGATGCCCAGCACCTTCACGAGTGCGAACCCCTGGACCTTGTTTGCCGCGAATGCGCCCAGTGTCAGGGCGTAGAGCGGTGCGAGCGGCGCGGCGGACAGGGCGGCGATGGCCAGTTCGATCGCGCCGATCTCGTTCAGACCGGCGATGGGAAAGCAGAGGCAGGTCAGCACGGTGCTCACCGCCATCGGCGCGGAGAGTCGGTACGTGAGATACGTCCCCAGGGGCAGTGGCGTCACCCTCATGGCCTGGAGCGTCCCATCATCGCGTTGGTCGAGCAACAGGAATCCGATCACCATGCCCACCATCGCGGGCGTGAACAGAAGAAGCGCGGCGCCCATCAGAGGGACGTAATGTGGCATCAGGTCGGTGCCCAGCGCGCCGTCGATCCGATCGATCGCCCCGGGGAGGATGAAGCGCGCTGGCACCGCGATGCTGATGGGCATCAGCGCGACCCAGCGCAGCAGTGGATCGCGCCAGATGGTGCGCGCATCGAGCGGGCCGAGGGCTGTGACCGCGCGGAAGAGCCCCATGTCAGACCGTGCGTCCCCCGCCGAGAGTGACACGGTCGAAGGCGCGCCTGGCGAGAGTGGCGAGAATCGTGATCCACGCGGCGGCTGAGACGAAGGCGAGGCCCATCTCTGGAGGCTCGATCGATCCTACCGCGGCCTCCAGAAACACAAGCGGCCCGGAGAGGGGATGCAGATAGAGCGGCCACCCGTCGATGCCGAGCAGGTAGGTCACCAGCGGCACGGAGAGCGCGCTCGTGTAGAGCACCGAGGGCATGAGATACGCGTTGATCGAGTCGTACCGCGTGACCGCCGCGAAGCCGGCGAGCGTCAGGACCACCGCGGCGAGGATCAAGCCCAGCGCGAGCGGTAGCAGGGAGACCCCGGGCCCGAAGACGAGGACTGCCAGCGCGATGTTCTCGATCAGTGAGAGGAGCGTGAGCGTGGTGACCCTGGCGGCCAGGTACTCTGCCGGCTGGAGCGGTGTGACGACCTGGGCGGTCAGCGTCGCCTCGCCCTTCTCGAGGAGAACCAGCCCGGCCACGAAATAGAAGGTGCTGAGGAACAGGTTCCCTACCAGGAACGGCGGCAGAAGCCAGCCATCGCCGAGGACCTCCGCGGGGAGCCGAAGGCGCACGGCGACCCAGCCGGCCATGACGAGAGCCGTGACGAGATACAGACCGTTGCGCGCCTGCACCCGCACGTCGCATCGGACGGTCGCGAGAAAGCGTCTCATTCCGCCTCGCTCGCATCGATCGCGCGGCCCGTGAGCAGAACGAAGACGTCGGCGAGAGTCGCCTCCTGCGTGTGCATCGTCTGCACCGATCCCTGACGGAGCAGATCGAGGAACTCCTTGCGGTCGGCCAGTCCGTCGAGGGGGAACTCGTGCGTCGGCGCACCATCACGATCCGTGGTCTCGACGCGAACGACGCGCCGACCGTAACGGAGCCTGAGCGCACGCGGGGTATCGAGCGTGGCGATCCGACCATCGACGATGAGGGCGACTCGATCGCAGAGCCGTTCTGCCGCGGCCATATCGTGGGTTGTGAGCAGAATCGTGGCGCCCCGCGCGCGTTCGGACTGAAGAAGTTCCTCGATACGCCGCGCGGTACGCGGATCCAATCCAGACGTCGGCTCGTCGAGGAACAGGAGTTCCGGACGGTGCTGGATGGCCCGCGCGACGCTCAATCGCGTCTTCATGCCCTTCGAGTACTGCCCGACCGGTCGATTCGCCGCCTCACCGAGTCCGACCGATTCGAGGACGCCATCGACCGCGCGGGGCGCCGCGCGATACAGCGCTGCGAAATAGGTGAGGTTCTCCCGGCCGGTCAGTTTCAGGAAGTGATTCGGCGTCTCGAAGGCGACGCCGATGCGCTCGTACCGTTCCGAACCCCAGGACTTCTGATCGCGACCGAAGAGTGTGACGACTCCGCGATAGTCGGAGAGGAGTCCGATGAGGATCTTCTGGGTGGTCGACTTTCCGGCGCCACTCGGGCCGAGCAGCCCGAGGATCTCGCCCGGCGCGAGAGCGAAGCTCAGATCCTCGATCGCGGGCCGGCGCGCACCGGGATAGGTGTAGGTGAGGTGCGCTGCGTCGAGGATCGTCACGGCCGA
>CAZHZF010000172.1:0-3857 GCA_964536925.1 uncultured Dehalococcoidales bacterium
CCGGCCCAGCGACGGAACTCGCCCACCAGCCCTGCCCGGAACGGGGGATCGCCCAGGTACCGGAAGTGGTGATCGATCGTCTCGGCGAAGAACGGCTGCACCAGCGGGTCCCGCCCGACGATGCGCGTGCGCGCCAGCCAGGTATCGCGGAGCGTGTACTCCCACCAGAGCGCGACCGCCTCCTCGCACTCCTCCGGCGTCAGTGTGACGTGCGCGCCGTAGGCGCGGAGATACGCCTCGAGAAGACCGGCCTCGCCCAGAAGCAGGCAGAACGTGATCGTCCGCGCGACCTCGAGCGCGCGCGGCAGCGAACGGACCATGTCCCAATCGACGACCGCGGTGATGCGGTCGGTGTCGTCGACGAGGATGTTCCGCTCGTGGTAGTCGCCGTGGATGGGCTGGGCGCCCACCAGCGTCGGCTGGAGCAACGGGCGATCGCCCTCCGCCTCGAGCAGAGCCAGATGGCGGTCCAGATACTGCGCGACCGTGGTTCGCTCGGCCGCGGTCAGGTCGACCTCGCCGAGGCGCGCCTGGCAGTCGTGCAGGTCCGCGATGGGGTCCGCTGACGGCATGACGTGGGCGAATGTCGGCAAATCCGAATCCTCGTAGCGCGCCAGGGTCATATGGAGCCGCCCATGCATGTCCCCCATCGCCCCGGCCTGCGCCGTAGTGATCGCGCCGCGCTCCAGCGAGCGGCCGGGCAGCCAGGGGAACAACGCGACGATCCGCCCGTCGACCTCCACGAGCGTTTCGCCCCGCGGATCTCGGAGCGGTGGGTGGACGGGCAGCCCCTGCGCTGCCGCCCAGTGGATCACCCGGTGCTCGCGCCGAAGCCGCTCCCAGGTGCGGTTTGGGCGGTGGATGCGCACGAACACGGGCCCGAAGGTGCTCTCCGCGCGGTAATTCTCGTTCCGCACCGAGCCGACGACCGGAATCGGGTCACCGAGCAGATCGAAGCCGAACGCGGCCAGGGCGGCACGGACGCTGGTGACGCGCCTACTCCCACACCCAGCGGGTCGCCGTCTCCATCGTGAGCCAGGCGAGGGCCTTGCGCGGGATCAACCGGCGCATGCCCGATCCCGTCTCCGGGCGATAGTTGAACGCGGTGTACTTCTCCGCCATCTGGTCGGCCAGGCGCGCGAAGATCGCCGGGTCCATCTCCTCCACCACGTCGATCGGCCCCTCGACGATCGCGACATCGTCGCCACCCTGGCTATCCAGGTGCACGACCGCGTAGGGCGAGGCGGCGAGATTGACGAAGGTCCCGTTCTGAGGGCTGCCCTCGAGGTAGAGGATGTCGTCGATCCACCCACCCCAGATCGGCCGAGCGTACGGGCGGCGCGACCGGGTGATGGTCGAGACCCAGTAGACCCGGGCCGCCATCATGCGCTCGCGAAGGTGATCGAGGGCGAACGGCTCGCCCTTGAAGGCGCCGACGTACCCCTCGGGAAAGCGCGGGCGTTCGACACGAACCTGACGCACGATGGAACTGTAATGACAGGATGCGACTGCCGGCAGCACTGGGCGTTCACCGCGTTCGTTGCCCTACGATGAGCGGACTCACGGAGGAGGCCCCCATTCGCATGGCCACGATCTTCATCCGACACCGCGTGACCGATTACGCCCGCTGGCGGCGCGCCTACGATGATTTCGACGCCGAGCGGCGCGGCATGGGCGTCACCGGCCACGCGGTGTACCAACTCGCCGGTGACCCGAACGACCTCACGATCACCCACGACTTCGCGACGGTCGAGAGCGCCCGCGCCTTCGCGGCCAGTAGCCGGCTTCGCGAGGTGATGCAGAACGCCGGTGTCGCCTCTACCCCGGACATCTGGTTCACCGAACGCGCCTGAGCCGGAGGCGGGCTGGCGGCGTGCGCCGACGGCGCGCGTGGCCAGACCAGCCGGCGATCAGTCGCTCGCGGGCGAGTCCGGTGTGAGGAAGAGCGCCCCCAGCGGCGGCACGATCAGGCGCAGCCGCCAGGGGTGGGCGTGGAGCGGCTCGTCCCGCGTGTGGACGCCGCCCAGATTACCCATTCCCGACCCACCGTAGATCGTCGCGTCGGTGTTGAGCAGTTCGCGCCAGTGCCCGGCGCGGGGGACGCCGACCTCGTAGTCGTACCGCGGCACGGGCGTGAAGTTTGCCACGCAGATCACCGGCGCCGCGTAGGCGGGATCCCAGCGGATGAGGCTGACGACGCTCGATTCGACGTCGTTGCAGTCGATCCAGGCCGTCCCCTCTCGGGCGAGTTCCTGAAGGTGGAGCGCGCCCTCGGTCCGATACAGCCGGTTGAGATCGTCTACGAGGCGAAGCGCGCCCTGATGCGGCTCGTGATCGAGCAGGTGCCAGTCGAGGCTGGTGTCGTGGTTCCACTCCCGCCACTGGCCGAACTCGCCGCCCATGAAGAGCGACTTCTTCCCCGGAGTGGCGTACATCCAGGCGAGGAGCAGGCGCAGGTTGGCGAACTTCTGCCAGGGGTCGCCCGGCATGCGCCCGAGGAGCGAGCCCTTGCCATGGACGACCTCGTCGTGCGAGAGGGCGAGGACGAAGGCCTCCGAGTTCGCGTAGAGCGACCGGAAGGTGAGTTGATGGTGGTGGTAGCGGCGGTAGATCGGGTCGGTCTGGAAGTACTTCAGCGTGTCGTGCATCCAGCCCATGTCCCACTTCAGCGAGAACCCGAGACCGCCGACTTCGGTCGGGCGGGTCACCATCGGCCAGGAGGTCGATTCCTCCGCGATCGTGATCGCGCCGGGAAACTCCTCGACCACGAACCGGTTCAGGTCACGCAGGAAATGGATCGCGCCGATGTTCTCTCGCCCGCCGTATTCGTTGGGAATCCAGTCGCTCTCGCGGCGCGAGTAGTCGAGGTAGAGCATCGAGGCGACCGCGTCCACGCGCAGGCCGTCGACGTGGAACCGTTCGAGCCAGAAGGCCGCGTTGCTGAGGAGGAAGGAGCGGACCTCGAACCGGCTGAAGTTGTAGATGAGGCTCAGCCAGTCGGGATGGAACCCCTGGCGCGGATCGGCGTGCTCGTAGAGGTGCGTGCCGTCGAAGGCGCCCAGGCCGTGCCAGTCGCTCGGGAAGTGCGAGGGCACCCAATCCAGGATCACGCCGATGCCGCGCTGGTGGAGGTAGTCGATGAGGTACATCAGGTCTTCGGGCGGTCCGTACCGCACCGTCGGGGCGTAGAGACAGAGCGGCTGGTACCCCCACGAGCCGTAGAAGGGGTGTTCGGTGAGGGGCAGGAACTCCACGTGCGTGAAGCCGCGCGCGGTGACGTAGTCGGCCAGGGGCGCGGCGAGCTCCCGGTAGGTGAGCCAGCGGTTCTCCTCCTCCGGCACGCGGCGCCAGGAGCCGAGGTGGACCTCGTAGATCGCGATCGGGTCCGTGCCCCAGAGGCGCCTCGGCCGCTCGGCCATCCAGTGGTCGTCGCCCCACGCGTGCGTGCCGGACCAGATCACCGAGGGGGTGTCCGGCGGCATGGCAGCCTGGAACGCGAAGGGGTCGGCCTTCAGGATCTCGGGCCCCTCCCGGGGGAGGATGCGGAACTTGTACTGGTGGCCCGGCCGCGCCGCGGCGATGGTGCCCTCCCAGATGCCGGAGGACCCGCGCGGGTGGAGCCAGTCCCGCTCGCCGTGCCAGTCGTTGAAGTCGCCGATCACGGCGACGCCGCGCGCGTTCGGCGCCCAGACCCCGAACCACGTGCCGTCCGGGCCGGGGTGGGCGCCCAGGCAGTTGTAGAGGCGGCGATGGGTGCCCTCGTTGAAGAGGTGGAGATCCTGGTCGCCCAGCCGGCTCATCCCGCGCCCTCCGTGCTCCGGAGGGTACACCCTCAGGGGGATCTGTCCATCCTCACC
>CAZHZF010000173.1:0-3772 GCA_964536925.1 uncultured Dehalococcoidales bacterium
CCTGCGCCGGACCCCGACCGACCTCAGTGGGATCGTCTGGGAGGTGGCGCAGGTGCTGGCCCCGGCGATCGATGCCCGCGGGCACGACCTCGAGATCGATCTCCCGCCGGACCTTCCGGCCGTGGATGTCGACCGGGATCGCATCGTCCAGGTCCTGATCAACCTGCTCTCGAACGCCGTCAAGTACACACCGCCGGGCGGCCGCGTGTCGGTGCGGGTGACGCGGGAAACGGACATCCTCCGCGTGGAGGTGGCCGACTCTGGCATCGGCATGAGCGAGGCCGAGTTGAGTCAGCTGTTCACGGGCTTCTACCGTGCCCGCAACCCGGCGATCGGGACGGTCGAGGGATCGGGGCTTGGCCTCGTCATCACGAAGGCGCTCGTGGAGGCGCACGGTGGCACCCTCATGTTCAGAAGCGCGGCGGGCGAGGGCACGATGGCCACCTTCACCCTGCCGCTGGCGGGCGAGCACAGCGCGGCGAACGATCCGCCGGAGTAGCATCAGGCCGTGGACGCGCCGGTGGTCCTCTGTGCCGACGATGACGGCGATATTCGCAATCTCGTGCGCGCAACGCTGACCACGGAGAACATCCGCGTCGTGCTGGCGATCAACGGTGGCGAGGCGATCGAACTGGCGCTGCGACACCGACCCGGCGCCATCGTGCTCGATCTCGCCATGCCCTTCATGGATGGCCTGCAGGCGCTCGGCTGGCTCAAGAGTCGGCCCGAGGTCCGTCACATCCCGGTGATGATGCTGACAGCCGACAGCCACACCGAGAACGTGCACGCCGCGATCGCGGCCGGAGCGCGCGACTACCTGGTGAAGCCGTTTGAGCCGGCAGAGTTACGCGCGCGCGTGCGCCGCCTGTTGAGCGGGGAATTGCGGGACGAACCTTCGCCGGACACGACGAATCCGCGGACCGCGGGCGCGCGCCGCGAGGGGAGCCCGTGGCGCATTCTCGCCATCGTCCGTCAGCCGGCGATGCGGGCGGTCATCGAAGGCATGCTCCGCGACCGTTACGCGGTCGATCTGGCGCCCGATGTCGATCGGGCGCGGACGGCCGCCGAGCGCAATGCCCCGGATGTCGTCCTCATCGATATGGCACTGCCCGATCCGGGCTCGATCCTGCTGACTCTCGCCGCACTTCCTGGCGTCGGCGGCGTCCGCTCCATCGCGCTCGATAGCGCGCGAGGGAGTCTGTCGAACCAGCCAGCTCTGTACGACGAGATCATCCGCGGCGGCTTCACGCGTGAGGCGCTGGTGGCGGCGATCGACCGACTTCTGGATAGCTGAGAGGTGGGAGCGAAGGCGCCGAGGCCTCAGGGAGGTGACACGGCCGCACCGGATTGGTCGCCAGCGCGACCGGATCAGCGTCGGGCAGGTGCGAGGAGGCGCCGCGCGACATGCTCCGCCAGCGGGTCGAGCGCCTCGTCCGGAAACGGGTAGACGGAACTGATGTTGATCTCGCAGAGGACGTAGGTATCCTCACCTCGGGAGTCTTTTGGTCCGAGGAGGAAATCGGCGTCCCAGAGGGCGGGAAGTTGGTCGCGACTCAATCCCAGCGTCGCCACCATCTCGGAGACCCAGCCGGACTCGAGCCGCCGCTTCAGTTCCTGGAACTCCGGCCGCGTTGGGCCGTGGTAGAGCCGCGGCGGGGGCGCGGGCACCTGGCGCGTCCCCTCAGGTGGGGGTAGGAGCGCCGTCACATACTGATGCCCGAAGCCGGCCACGCGATCGCCGACCAGGTAGCAGCGGATCATGCCCTCGCCGAGTCGGTCGAGGTAGGGCTGCTCGATCATCGCGTGGCCTCCCGCGAAATAGCCGCGGCATCTTTCGACGAACGCCTCAACGGTCATCTCCTCGACCCCACTGCCACGTGCGCCATGCTGCACGCGCACGGCCCCGGCGGGACCGGGCGCGCCCGGGTTGGACCACTCGACACGCCAGACTCCGTCGCCGCCGCTTCCGCGGTACCGCTTCAGCACGCGCGGCCCGAGCGCGAGTCGCCCGGGCAGGTCGGCGCGGAGATCCTCAGCGCTGCGATGGACGTGACATGGCGTCCCCCACGCCATGTGCTGCGTGCGTACGAGGACATCCTTCGTGCCCATCGCCAGAATCACATCCGGGTGCGCACTCACCCAGACACCGGCCGCCGCGGCGTCGCGAAGCGTCGCGTCCAGCCGCGTTCGGTCGACGCCGTTCATGATCGGATCGACCCAGACGAGCACGGCGTCCAGGTCGCGCAGCCGCGCGAGAACCTCGTCGGCGACCTCCTCGGCGAAGACGACCGGCTCGGCCCGGAGGCCGCGAGCGCGTAGCGCGGCGAGGGTGGCGCGCATGCGCCCTTCTTCGGCGATGGCGCCGATCTCGACCTTCGGATCCCCGCGCCACAGGACTCCCACGCGTGGACCGTCGCTCACTGTGGCTCCTGTCCTGCGCTCGGGGATCCTGACGGACCGTCGTTTCCCCGGCGCCGACTCAGTCTACGATCCCGGGCCGGGGACCGGGCGAACGTCGCCATCGGACGCAGTCGGATCCTCGGCCCTCCTCCGGTCGCCGCGGCGATCACACGTCCGCGGTGACCGCGTCCCGCGCGACCCGGTACGGCTCCAGTTCGCGGTAGTTCGGATCCACACCGATCCCCGGGACATCGGGTGGGCTGACCGTGCCATCGTCGTTGATCCGCAGGGTGTGGTGATAGACCCGCCCGTGCATCGGGTCGACCGTATCGCGGTAGTACTCGAGGATGAGCCCGTTCGCGATCGCGGCGACGAGGTGGACGTGGATGTCCTGCGAGCCGTGCGGCGCGATATCGAGATCGTGCGCCTGAGCGAGCGCGGCGACCTTCATGAACTCGGTCACGCCGCCGAGGACCTTCGCATCGGCATTGAGGATCGCCGCGCAGTGGTTGGCGATCAGATCGCGGAAGCCGTACCGCGTGTACTCGTTCTCGCCCGTCGCGATCGGGATCGAGGTCTGCTCGGCGAGTTTGCGATGGCCCTCGTAGTCGTCCGGCGCGACGGGTTCCTCGAACCAGAAGATGTCGTACTGCTCGATGCGTTTCGCGATCTGAATCGCCTCGTAGAAGCGGTACGCGCAGTTCGCGTCGACGAGTAGCTTCACCCCGGGACCGATCGCCTCGCGGACAGCCTTGACGCGCGCCACATCCTCGGCGATCGGGACCGCGCCGACCTTCATCTTGATCGCGCGGGCGCCGAGCGCGACGCTCTCGACCATCTCCTGCTGCAGTTCGCGGAGCCCCTTGCCCTCCTCGTAGTAGCCGCCCGCGACGTAGGTGGGCACGCGATCGCGGAAGCCGCCCAGCAGTTTGTAGAGCGGCATCCCCGCCACCTTGGCACGGATGTCCCAGAGGCCGATGTCGATCGCGCTGATCGCGCGGGTCGTCAGGCCGCGGCGGCCGATGAGTTTCGGCACCCACATCCGATGCCAGAGCCGCTCGACGTCGATCGGGTCCTCGCCGATGAGGTCGCGGGCGAGTGTCTGCACCGTCGCCCGCCCGATGGCGCCGCCGCCGCCGAGGCCGATACCGGTGACGCCGGCGTCGGTCTCGATCTTCACCAGCGCCAGGCCGGTGTGGGTGTAGGTGTGCTTACCGTTGGAGATGGGCTTGTGGCGCGGCCAGCGGAACTCCTCGGTGGAGATCGCGGTGATCTTCATGGCCCTCTCTCATGTCCGCGTGGCGCGCGGCGTCCGTTTGTGGTCGCAGGGTACCAGGCTGGAGGCGGGGTCGGGCGATGTCCGCCACTGCGG
>CAZHZF010000174.1:0-3764 GCA_964536925.1 uncultured Dehalococcoidales bacterium
GGTGAGGGTCCGGAGCGAATCCGGAGGCTCGATGGAGCGATCGCCCGGGGCAAGTCGGTGTGGACGCCCTCACCCCAACCCTCGCCCGCCGCGGCAGGAGAGGGTGGAGCGAAGCGGAGGATGAGGGTCCGGAGCGAATCCGGAGGCTCGATGGAGCGATCGCTCGGGGTAAATGCGGTGTGGACGCCCTCATCCCAACCCTCGCCCGCCGCCGGCAGGAGAGGGGGGCACACGAGGACCGCGGGCGTCCCGCCCGCCTCCGCCTCGAGGGCCACGATCGCGACGGGGCGGACAGACAACCCTCGCCCGCCGCGGCAGGAGAGGGGGGCACATGAGGACCGCGGGCGCCCCGAAGCCTCCCGCGGCCCTGGATCCCCCCTAGCTGAGCGCCTTGCCGCCCAGCCAGCCGCGCAGCATCTTCGCGCTGCGCGAGACGGCCGGCATCGGATCCTCGCTCGTCGGCTCGTGCTCGACCGAGACCGCGGCGCTGTAGCCGACGTCGACGAGCGTCTTCACCACGCCCTGGATATCGACGATCCCCTCGTCGTACCCGCACGAGTGGAACTTCCCATCCGGGAACTGCTTCACCTGCTTCAGATGCATGTGGTAGAGGAAGGGCGCCAGTTCGCGGGTCGCCTTCACCGCGTCGTAGTCGAACATCCCCCAGAACCCGGTGTCCTGGGCGACGCCGATGACATCGGTGTAGCCCGACGGCATCGACCTCAGGCGCTCGATCAACTCGTGGGGCGTCTTCTCCGGGTGGTTCTCGATCGCGTACTTGATGCCGTACTCCTTGCCCAGGTCGAAGGCGAGCTTCTCATTGGAGCGGTTGAGTCCGACGCCGAGGACCGGAGTGTTGATCGCCTTTGCGACCTTGTAGACGCGTTCGGCGTCGGCACGGGTCATGTCGGGGCGCCCCAGGCCACCCGTGTAGGCGGCGACGCGCAGGCCGCGCGCCTTCAGGATCGCGTTCGCCTCGTTCACCATCGAGTCGGTCACATGGAGCGGATTGAGATGCGCGACCCAGATGTCGATGTTCCGGAAACCCTCGGCGGCGATGAGGCCGCACATCTCGTCGAACTTCTTGCCGAAGTTCGGGCCGTGGAAGGCGTCCACCGTCGCCTTATCGGCGGTGCCCCACACGAAGGGATCGAGCGCATAATGCGACTCGCGCGCGACGTAGTTCGCGGTGATGAAAGTGACGTGCATGCTGCGTCCTCGCTTCTTCGGGAATCCCGGCGCACAGTGTAGTCATCCGTCGGCGGCGCTCCGGCAGGCCCGGGGCACCGCCGTCATCCGTCCCGCGGGCGAGCGCGCGCCCGCGCATCCCGCGTCGATGGGTGCCTCACGATCGCCCTGCCCGATGGCCGGCTCCCCCTCCGCGACGCGCCACGCTCCTCCGCGCGGGGTGATCGTCGCCGCCCGCCCCATTCTCGATGTCGTTCCGGGAACGGAATAGGCTGAGCGCTATGGATCGCGCGCCCTCGCCCGATCGCACCCGCCGCCTCAGTCGCCGCGCCCTGCTCGCCGCGTTCGCATCCTCGCCGCTCCTGGCCGCCTGCGACACCGTGGAGACGCTCGCCCGTGCCGCGCAGTCCACCCCGGCCCTCACCCCGGTGCCGCCGCTCCCGGTCGTACGCATCGGCTATCCACGCCTGGACTACTACTACTCGTTCAAGACCCGCCTCCAGACCGCGGCGCGCGATATGCCGGCCGACCGCCGCTTCACGCCGGACATCCAGGGCATCAGCCTGGCGATCTCCACCGGCGACAACGACTCGCTGGACGTCCCACCGCCGATGAGGGAGGTGCCGCGGGTCTATGCCCAGCGCGCGAAGACGAGCGCGTTTCCGGCCGACCTGCTGATGGCGGACCCGACGACGGTCGGCGCCCTGGCGAGCAACGGCGTCCTCCAGGACCTCGGCCCGCTCCTCGCCCGCGAGGGGTGGTTCCAGACCTCGGACTTCACGGGCGATGTCCTTCGGGCCGCGACCCACAGCGGCAAACTCGTCGCCCTGCCGCTGGAGATCTCGGTGGAGATGATGTGGCGGAACCGGCCCGCGTGGGAGTCGCTGGGCCGCAAGGTGCCGGTCACCGGCGTGGGGTGGGAGCAGTTCCTCGAGATCGCGAAGCGGCTGACGCTCGGACCCGGCCAGCGCCCGGCCTGGGGCGCCGCGATCACCGCGATGACGCCGAGCCTCTGGTCGCTCGCCTGGCAGCAGGGCGCGGAGATCGTCAGCGCCGATGGCGCGCGGCTCAGCCTTGCCGAGGGGCCGACCCAGCGGGTCGCCGCGTTCCTCGGCGATCTGATCAACCGGTACCGGATCGCGCCGCCGATCGATGGCACGCTGCCGTCGGAGGAGGCGCACCTCCTTGCCCGCGCCTACGGGATGGGCCAGGGCGGCCCCGGTTTCGGACGCGGCTTCCCGGGCAACGCCGCCAGCGCCGGGGCATTCGTCGGCGGCTTCTCGTGGGGTCGGCCGATGGACGCCCAGCTCGCCGCGCTGCCGACCGAGGGGAAGGGCGGCGCTCTCGGCGTCGCGTTCCTGATGCTCGGCATCCCCCGGGCCGCGCCGGACGTCCGCCACTCGCTGAACGCGCTGCGCTCCTACCTCGACGCCGGTGGCACGACGATGCTCACGCCGACGAAGAAGGCGCTCTCCAATCTGCGGACCGATGCGATGAACCTGAACGAGGAGGAAGCCGCGGCCCTCCGCGCGACGGTCGAGACGGCGCGGTTCCTGCCCGGGCAGTTGCCGCTCTCGGTTCTGCCGATCGTCCAGCGGGAGTTCATCGTGCCGGTCTTGCGCGGGCTGAAGGCGCCGGACGTTGCGGCGCGGGAGGCACGGCTGTCGATCGAGGAGGCGTTGCTGCGGGTGTAGAGCGAGACAAGCCGCACGCCAATGGCTTTGGCCACGGCGCAGGGCCCCGGCATGTCCTTGGGCCCTGCTGCGGTTGACGTTAGGGGCGCGAGCAGATGCGGAAGACGGACTCCCGCGCGCAATTTGCCATAACAATCGCGAAGGCCACCACGACGATCTGATAGATGGTCTGTTTCGCCTTGCTCAACGATCGCGACGGAGAGGTCGGGACCGAAGCCGCGTGAGATAATCTCTTGGAAGCGACGATAGGGGTGACGACACCGTGGACCGGGACCGCAACGATGTGCGACAGCGCATCACCATTGACCCGGACATCCTGGCCGGTCAGCCCGTTGTGCGCGACACCCGCATCCCGGTGTATCTCGTCCTGAACCTGCTCGGACACGGTTATACCTTCGACCGGATCATCGAGGCGTACCCGGTGTTGACCCGCGAGGACATTCGGGCCGCGCTGAGGTTCAGCGAAGAACGCGTCAAGAGGGAGGAGACCCGCAGCCTGCACCACGCACCGTGAGCAGGTTCAACGCTGCATTAGCCCGATTCTTCCGCAGCGACATTAGCGACATTGCACTGGATCTCTCCCTGGTGGTCCTCGAGGAACGGCGAGCACGTATCGTTCGAGCCGAAGGCACGTGATCCGTTCCGAGGCCTCTTCACCCAACCAACGTGCACGTGACAGAGAAGGGCGACCCCTATTCCGCGTAGCGAAGGCGCGCGAGGGCTGGTATCCGTGCCAACCGGATGACCGGGCGACCTCCTCCGAGTCTGCCGCGCTTCGGTGTCGCCAGGTCGTGTCGAGCGTCCGCGTTGGCGTGGAGACGCCGTGGCCTACTCCAACCTCTCAGCGCGTAGCTCCGAGTAGGCCGCGATGGTCGTGAAGTC
>CAZHZF010000175.1:0-3761 GCA_964536925.1 uncultured Dehalococcoidales bacterium
GCGTAGCGCCTCCTCGTCCTCCCGCGGTAGCGGTGTGCACCCGAGCCTTTCGGGAAGCTCGTCGCCATTGGCATCGTCGATTTCGTCGGCCCACCTCGCCTCGAGCTTCTGGTCTACGTCCACGGTCAATAGCAACTGGATGACCGGCGTGGTGCCGTGGTCGCGCAGAGCGAAGTACACCATCGCGAAGTCCTCGGTCGCGAGCGTCAGTTCTTCGAGGACTTTGAGCGCGTAGAACTTGCGGCGGAGGGCGCTGTCGGTCTGCCGGAAGGCCTTGAGGAAGAGCTCCGCCGACGCGATCCGCGCACGGATGCCGAACTGCGAGTAGTCGTCGAGAAGGTCGAGATCGTGCTTTCTGAGGTTCTCGGCGAAGCAGCCCTTGCAGTACACCTTCTCGCCGTCGGCCGGCACGTCGGTGCAGAAGACCGCTCCGCACTCGGAACATGCGTGCTCGATCATCTCAGTCGCTCTGCCGCCCCAATTTGGGAAGCCTACTCTAGAGAGCGGTCCGCAGGGGTTGGAGGCGCGCCCCCGCCCTGGTTCAGCCCTGCGATCTCAGGACGGTGGACTCCAGCTCACCCCCGTGAACTTCGTCCCCCGTGCCAGCGGACCCGCGACTCGGAGGTCGCGTGCGCTCAGCCGATGGCCGCCGCGGTCGGCCCCGGAACCACGGCGTCGAGGAAGTCGCGGATGGCCGCGTACACCCGCCGGCGATTCTCCAGCCGTACGATGCCGTGCCCCTCGTCGGCCAGGCGGACGAACTCACAGCGCACTCCGCGGCTCCGCAGCGCGGCGACGATCTGCTCGGTCTCGCCAATCGGCACGCGCGGGTCCTTCTCCCCGTGGACCGCAATGAGCGGCGCTCGCATGAGGTCGACGTGGCGCAGGGGGGAGATGCGCTCGAGCACTGCTCGGTCGCGCGAAAGGCTGCCGTACTCGGCTTCGCGGAGGTGCCGCCGATGGGGGTGGGTGTTCTCCAGGAAGGTGACGAAGTCGGCGATCCCGTAGAGATCGGCCCCGGCGGCCCACACATCCGGATCGGTGGCCAGGCAGGCGAGGACCATGAAGCCGCCATAGCTCTGGCCCATCGCGACGATCCCGCCGGGGTCGGCCCAGCCGGACGAGGCCAACCACAGCGCCGCGTGCTTCGCATCGGCCACCGCGTCCATGCGCCGCTCGACATCGTCCAGGTGGGTGTACGCTTTGCCGTACCCGGTCGAGCCGCGAACATTCGGCGTGAGTACCACCCATCCCTGGTGCGCGAAGAACTGCGTGACGCCGTCGAAACCCGGCCGGATCTGCGATTCCGGACCGCCGTGGATGAGGACGACCGCGCGACGACGATCGCCCGGCCGCGCATCGGCCGCCGCGTAGAGAAACGCCGGGATCTCCCTGCCATCGAACGTGGGGTAGGAGACCACGCGCGCGTCGGCGAGCCGCTCTGATGGGAGGCCTCCCTGGTGCGCGGCGGTGAGGGGCGCGGCGCGATCGATCGTCAGATCGACCAGCCAGACGTTCTGCGTCATCCGCGGCCCGGTGAAACTGAAGGTGAGCCAGCGGCCATCCGGCGACCAGTCGATGCCGTCGCCCAGGTTCCCCACGAAGCCGCGCGCGATGACCCCGGGCGGTAACGGAATCTGGCGGTTCCGCCCCCGGCTCAGATCGCGCACGTACAGCTCGGAGAATCCGCCCACGTTCACCGAGAACGCCAGGCGCTCCCGATCGGGCGAGAGCGCCATCGTCTCGATGTCCCAGCCCAGGTCGAGCACGAGGCGAGGCTCCGCTTCACCGAGGGTGATCTCCACCAGCGCGAGCGCATCGGTCAGCCGATCGGACACGAGCAGGATGCGCTGCCCGTCCGCCCTGTACGCGGGGTGGAGGTGACGGGCCGCACCCGCGTGGGGCGTGAGCGGCCGGGGGCGCGGATCGGCTAGAGCCACCTCGAAGAGATCGTTGTCCATCTCCCCCTGCGCCCGCGAGACGATCAGCCGCGTTCCATCGGGCGACCAGGCCTCGACCCGGAAGGCGCCCTCGCCCTCGAGGAGGATCCGCGCAACGCGCCTCTCGACGTCGTGCACGACGATGTCGAAGTCCCGTGCCGAGCGCGCGTTCGAGGCGAAGGCGAGCCGCGTGCCGTCGGGCGACCAGGCGCCGAAAGGGTGCATCGCGCTGAGATCGTGGGTGATCGGATCGAGCGACTCGCCGTGTGGCGCCAGCAGCGCGATCTGCTCTCGCTCGTCGCCATCACGGTCTCCGGCGATCGCGAGGAGGTCGCCGCGCGGCGAGGGCCGGATCAGCCCGATGCGGTCGTTCGTGAAGGTGAGTTGCTCCGGCCAACCGCCACCGGGCCCCACCGCGTAGGCTTGCGGCACGCCGGTGAGATCGGCGATGAAGAAGATTCGCCGCCCATCGGGCGAGAACGCCGGGCCATAGGCGCGCCGTGGGGCGAGGAATCGGTCGAGAGATACCTCCCCCACGCCGATCGCGGGCGCCACTTACGCCGAGGCGAGCGCGGGCAGCACCGTCCGGTCGAACAGGTGCAGGATCTCCGCGTCCATCCAGTCCGGTGTCCGGAAGATCACGTACTGGCACCCCACCCGCGCGTACGCGGCCAGCTGATCGATCACCTCATCGGGCGTACCGGCGACGGCGCCCTGCCGGGGAACGAAGTCGGCCCACCGATCGCGGCGTCGCTCGGCATCGGCGTGGTCCCTGCCCATGATGATGGTCGTGTAGATCGTCTTCGTGATCTCTTCGTAGGGCCGCCCGTGCTTTTCGCAATGCTCGCGCAGGATGCCGAAGCGCCGCTCGACCGTTGCGGGATCGCCGGAGACGTTGCACATCTGCGCGTGCTGGGCCACGAGGCGAAGGGTGACCACCTCGCCGCTTCCGCCGATGAGGATCGGCGGGTGCGGCTTCTGGACCGGCGCCGGGTTCTCCATCGCGGCCTGCAACTGGTAGTAACGTCCACTGAACGAGGCCGGCCGCTCGGTCCAGAACGCGCGGATCAGTCTGATCGCCTCCTCGAGCCGGCGCATGCGGACGGGCGTCTCTTCCCACGACCCGTAGCCGTACGCCTCGTACTCCCGCTTGTGCCAGCCGGCGCCGATACCCAGGATGGAGCGGCCGTGGCTGATGAGATCGAGGGTGGTGGCCATCTTCGCGGTCAGCGCCGGGTTGCGATAGGGCGTGCCGAGGACCAGTTGCCCGAGCCGAACCCGATCGGTGATCGCGGCGATGGCGCCGAGAATCGTGAACGCTTCCATCACCGGTTCGGTGACGGGATGGCCTGAGTAGCCTCCCTCGTAGAGCAGGTGGTCGTACACCCAGAGCGAGTCGAACCCCGTCCGATCGACGACGCGCGATGCCGCCGCGACCGCGTCCCAGACATTGCCGCTCGGCCCGTCGAAGTACGGATTGATCTGAATCCCGAAACGCATCCCTTCCCCTTCCGCGGTCAGATCGCTATGGACGTGCTATCCGGCGCGCGGCGGTCCCCTCCCGCCGCGGCAGAGCGTCCGCGTGAGGGCCGCCATGTCCGTCCTCTCGTGACGCTCGCCTGAGTCGCCGACTCGATCGCCCCGCTCGCGTTTCCTGCGATCCCCTCTCCCCGCGGGAGTTCCGCAGAGCGACAGGTCGCTCCTTGAGCGATCTGAAAGTGACTGCCACTTTCAGACGAGAGGGCCAGGGTGAGGGGCGCCATTCCTGCACTCCCGTGCCTCGCACTCACGCTTGAGAGCGGGTTCGCTTGCATCCCACCC
>CAZHZF010000176.1:0-3714 GCA_964536925.1 uncultured Dehalococcoidales bacterium
TACACTTGAAGGGATGGCGATGCGCAAACGCAGACCGGCTGCAATGATGGATACTGCCGCGTCGGGCGTTGATCCGGCAGTCGGTGCATATGTCGCCGATCTGAACAGGCGGTACGGTAAATATCTGCGCTCGCCAGCGGAGACTCGGCGGATGCTCGACGCCGAGATGGGCGACGTCACATTGACTGATCTGCTCAAGAAGGAGCGCGAAGCACGTCCCTGATGCTGTGATGCGGGATGGCGTCGTTCTACGTAGAGACCTCTGGCCTGTTCAAGCGGTACCGAACGGAGCGCGGCAGCGATATCCTCGACCAACTCTTCGACCAGAGGCGGCCCAGCGACCGCCTGCTGACGGCGTACTTCACGACAGTCGAGATCGAGGCAGTGGCGGCCCGGATGCTGCGCGGCGCCATCATCACGCTGCCAACGTACTTCGCGCTCCTGAGCCGGTACGGCGCCGATCTCGCCGGCGGGCTGGAACTTGAGCCGACATCGAACACCCTGATCCAAGGAGCCGCGGACGTCGCTCAAGAGTTTGCCCTTCGAGCCCCGGATGCGATCCATCTCGCGACAGCCCGGGAGGCTCGTCGGGCGGGTGCCAGTCGCCTGGTGTTTGTCACGAGCGATCGGGAGATTCTCGACGCTGCGCGCCGGGACGGATTCGATCTGCTCGATCCGGAGGATGCGGACGCGCTCGGTATTCTGGCAATGTACCGCTCCTGATAAGGCAGACGCCTCGCCCGGCTCCGAACTGCGGACGGGCGAGCGTGCATCGGGGAGTCTGCAGCGTGTCCCGGCCGACGGAACCTCCGGCGTGGCGCAATCCTGAAGCGACGCTCGGCGGAGGACGGGATGATCCGTCGGATTCGTCCCCGCCGACTGCCCGTGCCTAAACCACCCTACGCCTCGGTCTCCTCCCGCGTCCGCGACGCCAGGATCGCCCCCAGCGCTCCCAGCAGCACGATCGCGCCGACGACCTGGAACGACACCCGCGGGCCAAAGTTCGCCGCCACCAGCGCGCTGAGCATCGGCCCCACGGCGCTGCCCAGCGACGTCGCGGTCGTCGACATCCCGAAGACCCAGCCGCGGCTGTGCGCCGGCGTCGCCAGCGCGATGTACGCCATCCCCACGGGGACGATCGCGCCGAGGAACACGCCGCCCGCCGCGCGGAAGAGCAGAAGTTGCGTCGGATCGGCGGCCAGGCTCTGCGGGATGAAGAAGAGGGCCCCCACCACCGACGCGATGAGCAGCACCCGCGCGTGGCCGATCCGATCGCCCAGGCGGCCGCCGACCGTCGCCGCGATCGCACTCGTCAGCGCCGCCGCGCCGACGATCGTCCCGACCGTAGAGGCCACCGGCGCATCCGCGGGCAGCATCGACTGCACGTAGATGGGCATGATCGGCCCCATCGCCATCTGCGCCATGTGCGTGGCGAGCATGATCCCGATCGCGGCCGCCACGCGCGGTGCGCCGAAGATGCGCTTCACATCGGAGAGGCGGCGGCCGCCCCGCTGGCCGCGGGCCGGCGGCGTGAACCGCTCCCGGATCGAGAAGAGCACGAGCAGTCCCGCGCCCAGGAGCAACGCGCCGGTCATGAGAAACGCGGTCGGGAACCCCCAGTGCTCGCTGATGAGACCGCCGAGAAACGGCGCGAACGAGCTCGCCACGAACTGCGCCGTGGCCATCAGCCCCATCGTCTGCCCCAGCCGATCCGGCGGGACGACGCTGGCGGCGAGCAGACGCGATGCGGGCACGGTGCCGGAGAGCAATCCCTGCGCCGACCGCAGCGCGAACAACTGGCGCACGTCGTTGACGATGGCCATCGCCGCGACGAACAGGCCGGCGCCGATCATCGAGCGGGTCACCATCGGCTTCCGGCCGTACCGATCGGCCATCGTCCCCCAGATGGGCGCCATCACCGCCATCGCCAGGCCGCCCAGCGAGGCCATTCCCCCGGCCCAGAGCGCGGCCTCGGCCGGCTCGGATACCCCCAGCGTCTGGATGTAGAGGGGCAAGAACGGCAGCGCGAGGCCGAAACCGACGATCGCGGAGAACTGGGCGAACCAGAGCACCGCGAAGTCGCGCTTCCAGGTCGGACTCACCGCGTCGGTTGCGGGGACCGACGACCCGGCGTGCTGCACCGCGGCAAGGGTATGATGCGCCGCCAGGAGGCGCGGCAGTGGATAGGTCGATTCCCGCGCCCGCCAACCCGCTCGCCGGAGAGCGGGCGGCCCCCCTGGTGGGCGCGGTTGCCGCGCTCACCGCCTTCCCGATCGGACTCTCTCTGCTCTGGAACGCGATCCACCCGCTCCTGCTCCCCATCCTCCTCGCGGGCCTCGTCGAACCGGGCCTGCAGAACACCGCGCTCGGTACGCTGACCTTCGTCGGTCTCGTCGTCGCGATGGTGACGCAGCCGCTCGCGGGGGCGTTGTCGGATCGGGCGCGCCTGCCGTTCGGACGCCGCCATCCGCTCATCGCGCTGGGGACGCTTCTCTCCGTCGTCATCCTCGGGGCGATGGCGATCCTCGGCCCGACCTCGCTCGTCGCGCTGGCCGGGCTCTACATCCTGCTTCAGGTGACCATGAACGTCGCCCTCGCGGCGCATCAGGCGCTCATCCCCGACCTTGTCCCCGTGCATCGACGGGGCATTGCGGGGGGCGCGCGATCGTTCGGCGACATCCTCGGCATCATCGTCGGCACCCTCGTAGTGACGATGCTCGTCGAGCAGGGCGGCGTCGGCGTGGGCATCGCCGCGACCGCGCTCGGCCTCTTCGTCGCCGCGGGGGCGACGCTCCTCTGGGTCCGCGAGGGGTGGGGCGGGCTGCCGACGCCGGTAGCCACCGGGAGCGCGGGGCGCTGGTTCAACCCGGGCGCCTTCCGGATCGGGCAGGATGCGCCGGCCGACTTTCGCCGCGCGCTCCTCGGCCGGCTCCTCTTCGTCGTCGCGATGACCTCCGTGCAGTCGTTCGCGTTCAACTTCATCCGCGACGTGCTCGACGCGCCCGAGCCGATCGAGGTCTACCGGGGGATGGTGACGGGCATCGGGGTGGCGATCCTCGTCGCCTGCCTGCCAGCCGGGGCGCTGTTCGACCGGTTTGGCCACCGGATTCCCACGCTCGTGGCATCCGTTCTCGGCGCGGTGGGGTGCGCGCTCATGATCACGGCGACCGATGCGGCGGCGGTCACCGCCTATGGCGTGCTCGTCGGCGCGGGGATGGGGCTGTTCATCGCCTCGAACTGGGCATTGCTGACCCGCATCGTGCCCGCCGCCGAGGCGGCGCGCTACATGGGTCTGACGAACCTCGCGACCGCCGGCGGCGCGGCCCTTGCCCGCTTCAACGGGCCGCTGATCGACGTCCTGAACGCGCTCGTAGCCGACCTCGGCTACCGGGTGATGCTCGGCGAGGCGGCGCTTCTCTTCCTCGGTGGCGGCATCGTCCTGGCGACCGTCCGCGCCGTACGGAGCCGCTAGAGAGACTCGCTCGGCCCTCGCGTCGCCGATCAGGACCGCGGGCGTCTCGCCCGCCCCCACACCGACTGGGCACGGCCGCGACGGCGCGGAGACCCTCGCCCGCGGCCGGTCCGAATCTTGCCGCCCGGCCCGTCTGGAACTGAGGGCCAGAACACGCGCACGATTTCATCAGTCGCTTCCGGAACGGGACAGGCCGCCGTACCGAGTCGGAGCAACGATATGATGCGCCGCCAGGAGGCGTC
>CAZHZF010000177.1:0-3702 GCA_964536925.1 uncultured Dehalococcoidales bacterium
CACGTACCTATTTCTCCCCCATCCGTCCTAGGTATCGGTACGCCATGCAACGTGCACAGGCCAACCGATGCGGTAGCGGAAACCGGCTCGCCCTCCCCCGAACGGGCACTTCACCGCCGAGCACCGGCTCGACCACACTTCTCACGTGCGGGTGCGCGCTCTCTGGCTTCTGGCGGCTTTCCTCACGACGGTTCTGCTCGCCGGTGGCCTGCCGGCCGCGCGGGCGACACCCGCGACGCGCGTCTTCGTGCCGGCGGTCATCAACAACCCCACCCCCACACCTACCCCGCGTCCGACGATGGCCCTCGGCGCGAGCGTGATCGATCGTAACTATGAGTTGATCCAGGCGATGGGATTTCCGTGGGTCAAGCTGTACGCCGACTGGGATGGCGCGGACCCCGAGAACGAGGTGAACATCGCCGTCACCCGCTACCCCGGCGTGAAGATCCTCATGCGGATCGATCGGAGCCCGGCCGCGGCGCGAACCGGCAACGACGACGACCCGATCGATAGCGCGCAGTTGCAGGCGTACCTCGCCAACCTCGTGCCGCGCATGCGCGGGCGGGTGCACGCCTATGAACTGTTCAACGAGCCGAACCTGAAGTGGGAGTGGAACACCCACATCGCCGGCGGCGGCAATCTCCCCTCGGCGCTGGGGTACACGCGCGTCCTGAACGCCGCCTACGACGCGATCAAGGCGGCCGATCCCGGCGCGCTCGTCATCACCGGCGGCGTCTCGCCGGCCGGAAACGGCGGACCCGAGGCGATCGGCGACCTCATCTTCTTGCAGCGCATGTACGCCAGCGGCGCCCGGTTCGATCATCTGGGCATCCACCCCTACGGTGGGGCTTTCACCTACGACCAGGGAGTGGGGGATCCGACCGGCGTGTACTTCCGCCGCGCCGAAGAGGCGCGCGCGGTGATGGTGCAGAACGGCGACAGCGCCCGAGGCCTGTGGGCGACCGAGTTCGGCTGGCTGGTCGATCCGCGGGCGTACGGCTACGGGACCTACGCGGGGCGAGATTGCCTGGCCGGTCTGGGCGGCCGGGTCGCCTGGCTGCGCTCGCCGAGCGATGTCGCGACCCAGCTCGCCGCCGCGCACACCCACGCCTGGCAGAACTGGCCGTGGATGACCGGGATGTTCATGTTCAACTTCGATTTCTCCGCCGCCGGCTGGGTCAACCACTATGACAAGGTCTGCGACGCGCCCACCTGGTACTCGATCGTCAGTCGCGCGAATATGCCCGGCCGGCCGGAAACGGAGCCGGCCTACGCCGCGCTGCGTCAGTTCGCGCAGACCTACCTCGGCAACCCGTGACGGCCTGACACGCCCGCACGCGAACCGACCAAGTCCCGGCGGACCGTCACCAGCACCGAAAACGGGTACGATGGCACCCATGGAGTACCACCACATCGTCATCCGCGTGCCTGCCGGTCGCATCGCCGAGTGGGAAGCGCATATCGCGGCGTCGTTCCCACCCTTCCGCGCGCCGGATGGCTTCGCGCTGACGATCGGACGCGACGATGCCGAGGTCGGCATCTACCACATGTCGTCGGTGCTCGCGAACCGGACGAGCGTGTTCGCGGCCGCACGCGAGGCCGGCGGCGGCGAGATCCTGCTCCACCCGCTTCTGGAGCGATTCGGCGCCGAGATCGTCCGCCGCGACCGTGGGACGGTGGTCGGCATGGCCACGCCGCGCGCGAACTACCCGCTCTGATCGCGGGACGAGGGGGAGACCGAGATGGCGTGGACCTTCGAGCGACTGGCCGGGCCGTACACGCTCACCGAGGGACCGGCCTGGGATGGCAGTGGCCTCCTGTTCACCGACATCCGAAACAGCCGCATCCTCCGCTTCGCCCCGAACGGCGGCCGCGTCGACATCGTGCGGACGGGGACGAACCAGGCGAACGGCCTCATGTTCGACGCCGCGGGTCACCTCTACGCCTGCGAGGGCGGTGGCCGGCGCATCGTGCGGTACGAGCCGGATGGGGGCACGACGGTCATCGCCGATCGCCTGGAAGGTCGGCGGCTGAACAGCCCGAACGATCTGGCGATCGATCGCCGCGGACGTATCTGGTTCACCGATCCCCGGTACGGCGACGATCGCGCGGATATGGAGCTCGATCACGAATCGGTCCTCCGCGCCACGCCCCGGGGCGACACCTGGTCCGTCGAACGCATGACTTTCGATACGACCCGGCCGAACGGCATCCTGCTCTCGCCCGACGAGCGCTGGCTCTACGTCGCGCAGTCGAGCTACGTTCCGGCGGAGGGGCGTCAGTTGCGCGCCTACCCGATCCGCGAAGATGGCACGCTGGGTGCGATGCAGGTGCTCCACGACTTCGGCGAGAACCGCGGCATCGACGGGATGTGTCTTGACGTGGAGGGCAACATCATCGCCACCTGCGGATGGGAGATCGGCGGCCCGGGCGGAAGGATCGCGATCTTCGCGCCCGATGGCCGGGTGCTCGAGGAGCATCGCTTGCCCGACCCGGCCCGGCGCCCCACCAACTGCACGTTCGGCGGTCCCCGCCTGCAGACCCTCTACGTCACCGACATCGATGGGCACCTGCACCGGACCGAGACCGACCGGCGTGGTTTGCTCGCCTACCCGAAGATCGCCTGATCGCGCCGCCCGCAGCGAGGAGGAACGAGGCCCATGCCCGGAAAGACGCGCGTCAGCATCGTCGGCGAGGACTTCCACCTCAACGGCCAGGTCACGTACCCGGGCCGCATCTGGCGCGGCCACCGCATCGAGGGGCTGCTCCTCAATTCGCGCATGGTCCAGGCGACCTTCGACGACGCGAACCCGGAGACGCGGGATCGCTTCGCCTATCCGGACACCGGCCGATGGGACCCGGAACGGAACCTCAGCGAGTTCCTCGCCATGGTGCCGGAGTACCGCCGGCACGGTCTCCTCGGTGTGACGCTCAACCTCCAGGGCGGATCGCCCGAGGGGTACAGCAAGGTGCAGCCCTGGGACAATTGCGGCTTCACCCGCGCGGGTGAACTCCTGCCGGGCTACCGCGATCGGCTCGGGCGTGCCCTGGACGCGCTCGACGCCGCGGGGATGGTCGCGATCGTGGGGATCTTCTATTTCGGGCAGGACGAGCGCCTGGCCGATGAGGCGGCGGTGCGCCGCGCGGTAGCGCAGGTGACGGACCTCCTCCTCGATGGCGGGCACACCAACGCGATCGTCGAGATCAACAACGAGTGCGACGTGCCCCGCTACGAACATGAGATCCTCCAGCCGCACCGGGTGCACGAACTGATCGAGCAGGTCCGGGCGACATCGCGGGGTGGGCGCCGCCTCCTCGTGGGGACGAGTTATCGCGGCCGGTCGGTGCCCTCCGAGCAGGTTCTGGCCGTCTCCGACCTCGCGCTCATCCACGGCAATGGCGTGGTCGACCCGGAGTACATCGGCGAGATGGTGCGGGAGACGCGGAAGCGGGCGGCTCGGCCGATGCCGATCGTGTTCAACGAGGACGACCACTTCGACTTCGACCGGCCGCGGAACAACATGGTCGTCGCGATCGAGAACCACGCCTCGTGGGGGTATTTCGACCCTGCCTCCGGTGCGGGCGGCGCGGGCGCGCGATCGAACTACATCGATGGCTTCCAGAACGTGCCGGTGAACTGGCGGATCAACACCGACCGGAAGCGCGGGTTCTTCGATCTGGTGCGGGTGATGAGCGGGGCGT
>CAZHZF010000178.1:0-3696 GCA_964536925.1 uncultured Dehalococcoidales bacterium
CCGCCCGTGGCGATAGGCCCTACGTCTGCGTGTTGGTCAGGTGCCGGCCTGCCCAGCCGACGACGAGGATTCGTTTCTCCTCGTCGCGCAGGAAGTGGATCGAGCAGCAGGTGTTCGCACCGCGGGCGCCGAGTGTCACGTGCTCCTCGAAGAGTTGGGGTTCCCCCTCGTACACGAAGGTGTACTCTTCGCCGAATTTCCCCCGTGCCGTAACGGAGATCCGTCGCCTCCACTCCACCCCGTCATCTTTCAGGAGGCCGCGGAAGTCGTTCCCGAGCTTGCCATCCGGTGCGCTCTGCCACTCGCGGACGTGCGCGGCGAGCCTGGTCAGGACCCGGAACACCTTGCCGCTATCGCGGTAGGGCGAATCGGCGGCGGACTCGTGGGCGCTGGGGAGGAAGAGGAGTTCGCCGGCGTAACGCTGCTCGGCGAGGCGGACCGCCTCGGCCATCGTCTCGGGCCGATCCTCCTCCGCATCCGACGCGTCACCCTCCGAGGCGCTCCGGCTGAGCGTGCGATCGCCGAGCCGCCGCTGGAGAGAGGCGACGCTCGCCTCGGCGGCCCGCAGGTGCGCCTCGAGTTCGGCGATCCGGGACGAGTGCGCGCCGTACTCCTCACGCAGGCGCGCGACCTCCGGACCATTGTCGTCGGTCCCAGACGCAGCGCTCCGATCGATCGCCGGTTGAGTCGCGACGGCGGCGGGCGCGCACGATTCAGCGAGGAGTTCGGCGGCGACCGCGATCTCTTCCACGAGCGCGCTGAGGCGCATGAAGTGGGCGCTCTGCTCCCTCAGGCCGGACGGCGGCGCCGCGACGAGCGCGTCGTAGGACGCCAGCCTGCCGCGCAGTTCATCGAGCAGCCGTAACGCCCCGCCGACGTCGTCGCCGACCGCGCGGGGATCGAAGGCAACGATCGCATCGCGCGGGAGGCTCGCCGGCCATTCCGCGCGCAACGCCTCGATCGCGGCGACGAACCGCAGACGCTGCTCGTGACCCTCCTCTCGCTCTGCGGCCAGCCGGTTGAGATGTGCCGCGAGCGCGCGCAGGTCGGCTGGCGATACCAGACGCTCGGGCACACGGGCGATCTCGTCGAAGGCTCGGCGGAGGTCGGAAGGCAGTTCATCGATTGGCGCGGGGTCGTTGCCACCCTCGCGGGGCGACGCTGACACCGGTGAGACCGCCGGCTCCGGCTCACCGTCGGCAGTGGGTTCCGCAGGGGGAATCCGGGCCGCTGCTCCTGCGCTGCCGTCCCCGGCGACCGACGCGCGATCGGCCCGGTTCCCAGGTTCGCGCGCCGGCGGGAGCGGATCGGGGTCAGGGTGCCCCACCGCCCCTGCGCGCGTGTCCTCGCCGGCGGTGCCATTCTCTCTCTCGTGCGGCGGCGGGAGACGGTCGGGGAGAGGGTCGCCGTCTCGTGTGCCGGAACCCGCTGTCGCTGCGCCTCCCGCGGCGATCGCACCGCGGGATCGGTCCCGTCCCTCTCGCGCGGTCGGATCGAGGGCCGGCTCCTCCGTCTCCCGTGACGGAGGGATTGGTTCGGGCTGGGGGCGTCTCTCAGGCTTCGGCTCGGCAACCGGTGGTCGCGCTCCGCGGTACCTGGGTGGGGTGGTTCGGACCGACGGTCGCGCGCCGCGTGCGACCGGTGATGGATCCGGTGATTCCCGCGGCACCGGCGAGGTCCTTGCCACCACGCACCGCGCGAACAGCGCCGCGGCGACCTGGGCTCGATCGAACGCCTCGCCAAGCGCCTCCGAGGCTTCGGCCAGCGCCGCATCGCGCTCCGCGTCGCTCATCGAGGCGAACTCCGCCGGGGCGCGCACTCCCCAGCGACTGCCCCACCAGTCCGCGATCGGCTGAAAGAGGATCTCTGGGGCGAGCGTTCCCCACGCCGCGATCACGGTCAGCACCGGTCCGAAGCCCTTCGTCGCGAGGGCCTGGCCACACCGATTCGCGAAGACGTTCGGCGGGGCGTGCAGGGGATCGCTGTGTCCGTCGACTTTCACCGCCCGAAGGATCGCGCGGTGCTGGTCGCGAACGAGATCCTTCTGCCGCGCGTGCACCGTCGCCGCGATCGCGCGGACTCCGGCCGGATCCAGCTTCGTGAGGACCCAGGCATCGAGGCGGTGGAAGTCGTCCGCCGCGGGCACACGGGGAACGTCCGGCGGTAGTCGCGCGGCTTCGCCTGCCGGATCGTCGAGGGGGACTTCCGCGTCCGACCCTGATGGGGCGGGCATCGGTGCCTCCGCCTGACCCGCCGCGTCGCCAGTCAGTCCCTCGTCCATCGCCTGACGGCATCCTACCAGCGCGTCGCGACAGCTAGCCTGTCACGGCCGTCACGAATCTCTTCACTGGACCGCCGAGAAGGGACAGCGGCCGGGGACCGGCCGAACGGCTATCGTGTCCTTGACATTCTGACGCGCATCTAACGTGCATTCCCGTGTGCGCTGGATACTGTGGAGCGGTTCGCGACTTCGGGGAGGAAGAAGGAACCGATGACTGCTTACACACCACCCGCGCCGTACGCTTCCGCCGCCCGCCTGGCGTGGCAGGTCGCGCTGCTCGTCTTCATCGTGACGATCCTCATCGGCCTCATGAACGGCCAGCGGGTCGGCGCGATCGATCCAACCGCCGAGCGATCGCTGCTCCTGACCCATCTCCACACCGGCACCGTCGGGTGGATCACCCTCGCGCTCCTCGGCGTGACCCTGTGGCTCTTCGGCAACGGCGACGGTGCACCGGGCATGCTGCCCCGGTTCGCCGCCATGACGGTGGGCGTGTATCCGCTGACCTTCTACCTGTTCTATCCGGGCGGCCCCGCTTCGAACGCGGCCGCGCTGGCTGTCTTCGGTACGCTCGCCCTCATCGCGATCGTCTGGATGCTCGTCTGGACGATCCAGCAGTCCGGGCGGGTGCCGATGAGTGTGGCCCGCCTCGGCGTGCTGGGCGCGTTGATCAACCTGACACTGGGCACGATCCTGGGCGTCCTCGTCGAACTGCGGTTCGCCGGGCTGGCGTTCCCGGGAGACGTCAACACCGCCCACCCCGCGATGATGACCGTCGGCTACGTCCTTCCGGCCGCGTTCGCGCTCGTCGAATGGCGGCTCGGCAGTGGCGCCGATGGCCCGCGGAGCCTGTGGGGCACCATCTCCATCGCCCTGCTCGTCGTCGGCGGGTGGCTGGCCGTGATCGCGGCGGTCATCTCGCAGCCCGCGCTGTTCCAGCCGATCCTTCTGTTGCAGATCGCGGCGACGATCATCTTCGCGGTCCGGATGGCCGGTCGCGTGGTCAGCGCGCCCTGGTTGGGGCGGGGGGGTGAGCGGCACGCCGCGCTCGCGGCGATCGCGATCGTCGTCGATGTCGCGCTGCTCGTCTACATCGTGTTCGCGTACTTCGCGGCCGGGGGCGAACCGCCCCGCCCGCTGCTGATCGGCCTGAGCCACACCGAGTTCGTCGGCGTCCTCACCAATCTGATGTTCGCGACCGTGCTCGCGGTTACCGCCTCGGCGCGCGCGCAGACCTGGGCCTGGGCGGATGATGTCGTCTTCTGGGGTATGAGCATCGGCTGGATCGGATTCGTGGTGGTCGAGTTGGTCGGCGCCCTGAGCCTCGTCGCCATCTTCACGCCCATCCTCGGGATCTGTCTGCTGATCGGCATCGCGACGTACTGGATGCGCCTGCAGGCGGCCGCGGCGAGCGC
>CAZHZF010000179.1:0-3655 GCA_964536925.1 uncultured Dehalococcoidales bacterium
CCATGCGCGCGATCGAGGTCGAGAACCTGCGTCGTGACTTCACGCTCCGCGTGCCGCGACCCGGACGCCTGGGCCCCTTCGCCGATGTCGTCCGGCCGCGAACCCGCGTCGTCACCGCGGTGGATGAGATCTCCCTGGCGGTAGAGCCTGGTGAACTGGTCGCCTTCCTCGGCCCGAACGGCGCCGGAAAGAGCACGACGATCAAGATCCTGACCGGCATCCTCCATCCGACCTCGGGCCGGGCAGAGGTCCTCGGCCTGACCCCGTGGCGCGATCGCGGACGCCTCGCCTACCGGATCGCCGCGGTCTTCGGGCAGCGCTCGCAACTCTGGTACCACCTGCCGCCGCGCGATACCTTCGACCTCCTCGCGCGCGTCTACGAACTCGACCCGGCGCGCTATCGTCCGCGGATCGCCGACCTCATCGCGCGATTCGAGATCGGCCCGTACCTCGATACCCCGGTGCGACGCCTGTCGCTCGGCGAACGGATGCGCTGCGAGATCGCGGCCGCGTTCCTCCACCGACCCGAGGTCATCTTCCTCGACGAACCGACGATCGGACTCGATGTGGTCGCGCGGCAGCGGATTCGCGATCTCATCCGAGAAGTCAATCGGGATGAGGGCACCACCGTGTTCCTCACGTCGCACGATACCGGCGACGTTGAGCACGTCTGCCGCCGCGCGATCGTCGTGAACCACGGGCGGATCGTGGTCGACGCGCCGATCGCCCGGCTCCGGCGCGACGTCCTGCAGCGCCGGGTGATCCGCCTGACTTTCGCAACGCCGATCGAGGAGTTCACCGCGCTCGATGGCGAGGTGCGGCGCAACGATCCGTACTCGGCGTCGATCGACCTGGATGCGTCGCGGTCGCCGATCGATCGCACGATCGCCGATGTCGTCACGCGGTACCCGGTGCAGGACATCGCGATCGAGGAACCGCCGCTGGAGAGCGTGATCGCGGCGATCTATCAGCGGTCGCGGGAGGCAGCGTGAGCGCGCTCGACGTCGCCACGGCTGGCGGTCCGGCTCGGACTCTCGCGCGATGGTCGCGCGACGCGGGCAAGTACGGCGCGATCGCGCGCGCGTCGCTGGCTACTCAGGCCGTCTACCTCGGCGAGGTGGCCGCACGGACCGTATTCCTGGCGATGATCCTCTTCGTCTTCCTCAGCCTGTGGCAGGTGACCTACGCCGCGCTCGGTGTCACGGCGATCGCCGGACTCTCGCTCGCGCAGATGGTCTGGTATCTGCTCATCACCGAGGTGATCGTGATCTCGCGACCGCGCTTCACGCGGGAGATCGACGCAGAGGTGCGCTCCGGCGACATCGCGTATCAACTCATGCGGCCGTACTCGTATGTCGGCTACCGGCTCGCCCACCACCTCGGCGATCGCCTGCTCCGACTCGGACTCGGGTTCGCGACGGGGGTACCGCTGGCTCTCCTGTACGTGGGGCCGATCGCGGTCGATCCCGTCGCGGCGGCGGTCGCGCTGGCCGTGCTCGCCTTCGGCTTGCTGATCGACTTCGCGATCTCGATGGCGATCGGCCTCTGCGCCTTCTGGGTCGAGGATACGGCCCCGTTCTCGCTGCTCTACGAGCGGCTGCTCATGCTCCTGGGAGGAATGATCCTGCCGATCGACCTGTTCCCCGAGGTCGTGGCCCGGGTGGTTGCGTACCTGCCATTCCCGCTCCTGCTCTACGCGCCGGCGCGCCTGATCGTCACCGGCGACGGCGGCACGATCGGCATCATCGTCCTGCAGTTGTTCGTGACCGCTGCGCTCGCTTTCTGGGTGCTCGGCGCGCTGTTCGCATTCGCGACGCGGCGCCTGGTCGCCAACGGGGGGTGATTCTGACCATGGGCCGCCTCGCCATCGAAGCCGCCTTCCTCTGGGCCTACTTTCGGGCGAACCTGAAGATCGCGCTGGAGTACCGGGTCGCCTTCTGGGCAAACGTGTTCGCGATGCTCCTCAACGATCTGATGTGGGTGACGTTCTGGATCTTCTTCTTCACGCGGTTTCCCGAGGTCCAGGGTTACGACGTGCGAGACATCCTCACCATCTGGGCGGTGGCAGCGTTCGGTTTCGGCATCGGCGTGGCGGTGTTCGGCAACTGCCACCGGTTCGCGCCGATCATCGCCGAGGGGCGGCTCGACTACTACCTGACGCTTCCGCGGCCGGTGCTCCTTCACCTGCTGGTGAGCCAGATGTCGGTGAGTGCCTGGGGCGATGCGCTCTTCGGTCTCGGCCTCTACCTCATCGTGGTGCAGCCGAGCCCCCTGGCACTGGCCGGCTTTGTCGCCGTGTCGCTCTGCGCGGGAGCGATCATCGTGGCGCACGCGACGATCGCCTGTTCACTGGCGTTCTGGCTCGGGCAGGCAGAGGGGGTCGCGGGTGCGCTCCACAACGCGATGATCCTGTTCTCGACCTACCCCACCTCGCTGTTTGGAGGGATCGTCCGGGTGATTCTATTCACCGCCATCCCGGCCGGATTCGTCGCCTACATCCCGGTGCGCTACCTGCGGGATTTCGCGCCGTGGCAACTCGGCGCGATGGTGGCGGCAGCAGCCCTCTACGTCGGACTGGCGATCGTCATCTTCCGCCTGGGACTCCGCCGCTACGAGTCGGGGAATCTTGTCGCGATCCGCGCCTGAAATGCCGCACGATGTTCACGCCGGGCCGGATTTGGATTAGGCTATGACCGTGATCGAAACAAGCGTCGCGCCGCGCACCGACACTCTCGAAGATCGCGAGGGCCGTCTCGTCGGCATCCTGCGCGACCTGGGAAGTGTCATCGTCGCCTACTCCGGGGGGATCGATTCGACGCTGCTCGCCGCGGTCGCCCACGAGACGCTGGGGTCTCGTTCGCTCGCCGTCACCGCGATCTCGCCGAGCATCAGCCCGACCGAAGTGGATGAATCGGGCAACCTGGCCCGGCAGGTTGGATTCGCCCACCGGTACGTCCATACCGACGAGGTCGAGAAGGAGGCGTACGCGGTCAACAACACCGATCGCTGCTTCCACTGCAAGGACACGCTGTTCGCGACACTCGGCCCCCTAGCGGCGGCGGAGGGTTTCGCGGCGGTCGTCGATGGTTTCAACGTGGATGATCGCGGCGACTTCCGACCCGGACGCGTGGCTGCGAAACGGCACGGCGTGCGCTCGCCGCTGGACGAAGCGGGAATGACCAAGACGGACATCCGCGAACTGGCGCGGCGGCGCGCGCTCCCCACGTGGGACAAGCCGGCCGCGGCGTGCCTCTCCTCGCGCATCCCCTACGGCGAGCGGGTGACAGTGGAGAAACTGCGCCAGATCGATGCCGCCGAGCAGGTGCTCAAGGGCATGGGGTTCCGTCAGGTACGGGTGCGTCACCACGAGCGCATCGCCCGCATCGAACTGCCGCGCGAGGATCTGCCGCGCATCTTCTCCGAGGGTCTGCACGAGGCGATCGTGCTCCGCCTGAAGGAGATTGGCTACGCGTACGTGACCGTCGACCTCCAGGGATTCCGGAGCGGGAGCCTCAATGAGACGATCGCGGCGGGGCAGCGGCAGCCGATCCGGCTCAGCCTCGACTGAGGAGCGGTCTCCTCACTGGCGGCGGCCACTCCGCGCCGTCGCGGGAGACCCTTTACGCCGACCGGGAGACCGCGCGACGGCTTTGAG
>CAZHZF010000180.1:0-3631 GCA_964536925.1 uncultured Dehalococcoidales bacterium
TGGGCACCGGTGGAATGTCGCCGGCGCATGTCGAGGCGGAGGCGGACGCCCTCACCCGACCCCTCTCCCGTCGCGACGGGAGAGAGGGGGAAACCGTTGCCCGCGTCCGTCGCGCCACTCGCGAACGACCCTCGCCCGCATCGGTGGACGAGCGGACGGCCGACCTGGCCAAGGACCGCGGGCGTCTCGCCCGCCCTTATACATCGTTGCGTCGGGGGACACCTCCAGGCTGCGCCTCGCGCCGCGATGGGCACCGGTGGAATGTCGCCGGCGCATGTCGAGGCGGAGGCGGACGCCCTCACTCCGACCCTCCCCCGTCGCGACGGGAGGGGGAAACCGTTGCCCGCGTCCGTCGCAGCACCGGCGAACGACCCACCGGTGGACAGCGACCCCGCCCCTGAACTACACCGGGGCCGCGGCCATCGTCCCGGGGCGCGGTCGCGCGGAGGGATGCCATGGTCGCGCTCTCGGTCCAGATCGAAATCGCCGGTGGCCTCTCGTGGCCGCGCTGGAAGCGGATCGTCGCCGAGGTCGATCGGCTCGGCTACCGCGGCCTCTACTGCTGCGACCACTTCTACCCGTCGGGCCAGGGCTATGTCGACTCGGTGGAGATCGGTCTCGCGTTCGGCTACCTGGCCGACCATAGCGACCGCCTCGAATTCGGCGCGCTCGTCTCGCCGGTCTCCTTCCGCGATCCGGTCTGGCTCGCCCGCGATGCGCTGGCGCTCGATAACCTGAGTGGCGGGCGGTTCATCCTCGGCGTAGGCGCCGGGTGGATGGAGCGGGAGCACGTCGGCTTCGGCTACGAACTGGGCGACCGCCGCACGCGGATGGCGCGGCTCGCCGAGGCGCTGAAGGTCATCGACCTCCTCACCCGCCACGAGGGACCGGTGAGCCACAGCGGTAGGTTCTATCGCCTGCAAGACGCGGTTCTGCTGCCGCGATCACCCCACCCGGGCGGGCCGCGAATCATGATCGGCGGGGCCGGTCCGCTGCGGACGCTGCCGCTCACCGCGAAGTACGCCGACATCTGGAACGTCGGACCGCGCGCGCCAGAGGCGTTCCGGGAGAGTTCCGACCTGCTCTCCGATCTCCTCGTGAAGGCGGGGCGCCAGCCCACGGATGTCCGCCGCACGCAGATGATCCAGGTCATCTGCTATCGCGGGAATGACCTCGCGCCCCGCGTCCGTCACCTGCTGGCGGAGATGCCGGGTCTCGATGCCGCGGCCGCGCTGGCGGCCCAACGCGCGCGTTCGCCCCACACGATCGTGGGCACCCCGGCCGAGGTGATCGATCGGATCGGCGCGCATGCCGCGGCCGGGGTCGAGGAGATCATGGTCCAGCGGTTCGATCTGGACGATATGGAGGGGCTCGCGATCATCGCCGAGGATGTGCTGCCGAAGGTGTAAGCGGCCGCGATCGACGGCGGAGGAAACGCCCGGTCACGCCACCTTGCGTGAGACGGGAATTGGTCCGAAGATTCAGCGCGGGCATCGGTGCACGCCTGAACGCGGTTCGAAAGAGTCGGTCGGAGAGATGGCGTGAGCCAGGAGAACCAGCAGTCCGGCGGTGACAACGCGCCGCGTCGCGCGCCGATGGACCGCCATACGCGCGCGCGGGTCAAGCCCGCGCTCCACCCCGGCGACGTGACCGTCCGCGTCGTGCGCCGTTCGTTCAAGGGGTTCGAACGCATCGGGCGGGGCCGCCTGGAAGCGATGGCCGAACTGGAGCGCCCGCGCGGCACCTTCGGGTCGTTCCGCCGCTGGCTCGTCGGCGATCCGATCCACAACGCGCTCGAACACGAGGAGAGGCTCTCGAAGCGGAAGGCGCTCGCGGTCTTCTCCTCCGACGCACTCTCCTCGGTCGCGTACACGCCGCAGGAGACCGTCATCATCCTGCTGGCCGCGGGGACGGCGGCGCTCACCTGGTCCCTACCCATCTCCGTCGCGGTCGTCTGCCTCCTCGCGATCGTGGTGAGCAGCTACCGGCAGACGATCCAGGCGTATCCGAAGGGCGGCGGGAGCTACATCGTCGCGCGGGGGAACCTCGGCGACCGGGTAGGGCTCATCGCCGCGGCGAGCCTGGTCATCGGCTACATCCTGACGGTCTCGGTGTCGATCGCCTCGGCGGTCGATCAGTTGACCTCGGCGGTACCGGCCCTGCTGCCCGGCCGGGTCGCCATCGGCGTGGCGCTGGTACTCCTGGTGACTCTGGCGAATCTGCGCGGTATCAAGGACTCGGGGAGCATCTTCGCGATCCCGACGTACGTCTTCCTCGTCTCGATGTACCTGATGATCGGGGTCGGTCTCTACCGGTTGGCGACGGGCACGTTCGAGGTCACCCACCCCCTGGAGCTTCCGCCGGGAACGCAGGAGTTCTCGCTGTTCCTCCTCCTGCGCGCGTTCGCCGTCGGGTCGGCCGTGATGACGGGCACGGAGGCGATCTCGGATGGCATCCAGGCGTTCAAGCCGCCGGAGCAGAAGAACGCCGCGATGACGCTCGTGATCATGGCCGTGATCCTGGCGGTGATGTTCCTCGGCCTCTCCATTCTCATCGTCGGCGGGACGATCATCCCCTCCCACTCCGAGACGCTCATCTCCATCATCGCCCGCTCCGTCTTCGCCGACTCGGTCCTCTACTACATCGTGCAGGCCTCGGCGGTGCTCATCCTCGTGCTGGCCGCCAATACCGCCTACGCCGACTTCCCTCGCCTGGCCTCCTTCATGGCGCGGGACGATTTCGCACCGCATCAACTCGCGCTGCGAGGCGAGCGGCTGGCGTTCTCGAACGGGATCGTGCTGCTCGGCCTCATGAGCGCGCTGTTGATCGTCGCGTTCGGCGGGTCGACCGGCGCGCTGCTGCCTCTCTACGCGGTGAGCGTCTTCATCGCCTTCACCTGCTCCCAGGCGGGCATGGTCAAGCGGTTCCTCACCCTGCGCGAGGGGAACGGCTGGTGGCTCAAGGCGGGAATCAATGGCGTGGGAGCGACCGTCACCGGCTTCGTCGCGCTCATCGCCGCGGTGACGAACTTCTCGAACCCCAACCTGCCGATCATCCCCGGCCTGCCGATCGGCTGGGGTGCCTGGCTGATCCTCGTCGCGATCCCGTTCCTCATCTGGGTCTTCATGAACGTCAAGGCGCACTACCGGCTGGCGGCCGCGCATCGTGCTCTGCCGGGAGAACCGACCTCGGCGGAAGACCTGCGCAACGCTGTCGTGATTCCCCTGGCACGGCTGGACCGCCCGGCGATCGAGGCGCTCCGCTACGCGCGTTCGCTCTCCGACGACGTCACCGCCGTCCATGTCGCGGTCGAGCACGAGTCGGTCGAGGAACTCGAGGCACAGTGGAGCCGCTGGGGCGCCGGCGTACCGCTGACGGTCATCGAATCACCCTATCGGAGCCTCACCCGGCCTCTGCTCCAGTACCTCGCCGAGCTCCGACGGGCCGAAGGACTCGATTACGTGACGGTCGTGCTGCCCGAGTACGTCCCGAACGACTGGTGGGAACATCTCCTCCACGGCCAGTCGGCCCAGTTCCTCAAACTGCAGTTGCTCTTCCAGCCGGGCTTCGTCGTCACGAGCGTGCCCTGCCACGAAGAGATCCGGGATGTTCCCGCGCCGGAGACGGCGCG
>CAZHZF010000181.1:0-3629 GCA_964536925.1 uncultured Dehalococcoidales bacterium
GGTGGAGCGAAGCGGAGGGTGAGGGTGGTAACCAGAAACCCCTCGGATTTCCGGTATCCGTTCACGACGAATGCGCCTACGCTTCTGAGGACTCGCCCGGGTCATCGAGCGTGAAGGAGAATCGCCATGCCCTTCGAGGTTTCACCCCGCGGGACCAGGGGCGGGACAATGCCGCGTCCGCCCGCGTTTCTCGTGCCCATCCTGATGCCCATCATGAATCTGTTCCTGAAATCGCGCGGGATGCGCGTCGTGAAGGTGACGACGGTGGGCGCGAAGTCAGGTCAGGAGCGGGTGGTCTATCTGACGCAGTTTCCCGAGGCGGACGGCGCGTGGCTGGTCGTCGGTTCCGCGGGCGGTGCCGCGACGCACCCGGCCTGGGTCCACAACATGGCGGCGAACCCGGATCGGGTCTGGATCGAGGTGGAAGGCCAGCGCCATCGCGTGCGGGCGGAGACTCTCTCCGGCCCGGCCCGGGCCGCCGCCTGGGCCCGAATCGTCGCCGAACAGCCGGTCTACGCCGGGTACGAGCAGAGCACCGATCGGGAGATCCCCATCGTCCGGTTGACGCGGCCGGGCGACTGACCGCTCGACAGACCGCCTATGCGGGCAGATTGGCGAGGTAGGCGGCCACGGCGTCCCGATACGGCAGGTAGTTGTCCCGGTGGATGTTGTGGCCCACCTCGGGGATGGGCGCGACCTGGAGACGGGCGGCCAGGCGGCGGGCTTCGTCGGCCACCGCCGCGGTGACGATGCCGCCCCGGGTGGGATCGCCGGTGATCAGAAGCATGGGGCACCCGATGGCCCGTACGGTGTCGCGCCAGGCCGGCGGCGTGCGCGGCAAGCCGGCCGTGGCGTCGAGAACGGCGAGATTGAACTGCGCCTTGATGTCGATCCAGTTGTGGCGGGTCTCGGCATCCCACTGTGGCCGCTCCGCATCGGCGTGGGCGTGCCGCTCCGCCGGCGTCATCGCTTTGACCGAGCGGATCCACGCGACCCAGGCCTCGCTCCGGAGTGGGGCGCGGCTACCGGTCGCAGCGGGTGCGGCACCGAGCGTCGGCGGCGAGGCTCCGTCCCACCAGCCCGGATCCTCGAGCGCGACGGCCCGCAGTCGGTCCGAGGCCTGGACGGCGACCGCCGCGGCGGTCCCGGCACCCATCGAATGGCCGATGAGGATGGGACGGCGGAGGGAGAGGTGGTCCATCGCCGCGAGTACGTCCGAGGCGGCGCGCTCGCGGAAACCGTGCTCCACACCGCCGGAGAGGCCGTGGCCGGCCGCGTCGAGCATGACCAGGTCGTACGCCGGGCCGAGGTCGCGGGCAAGGCGGAGCCAGGTGAGGCCGCCATCGCTGAAGCCGTGCAGGAACACGATCGGCGGTCCGCCGGGGGTGCCCATCCGGTAGTAGTGGAGATCGATGCCCGCGACGGGCAGGCTGCCCTGGGTGTACTGACTCATCGCTGACCGTCCTCCAGCGTGGGACCCTGCGCCCGCGTAGCGTACCGCCGGCCATCGCCCGCCGCAGACAGCGCCCCGCGCAGCGTCCCGATCACGAGTCCGACGTCAGGTGCCGGCCGAGGGGGAAGCGCTCGAGCAGCGACCTGCGGCCGGGCTCCAGGAGGACCAGATGCGCCGCGACGGCCTCCGCGTGCACGGGAAGTAGCGGTCGCACGTCGGCCTCGACGGCCCGGCGTACTTCGGAGCTTGCCGACCCGTAGAGGATCGTCACGTGGGGTACCGACCGGTTCGCCGGCGGACCGAGGCTTCCCGGGTCAAAGACCCGCGCGCAGCGGTTCATCAGGAGCCGAAATGGTTCCTCAGGGGAGGGGGCGAGGTACATCGCCCGCCCGTCGAACATGCCGATCTCCCACAGGGAGAACGTGAATCGCTCGACACCGGCGCACGCCGTGGCCAACGACGCACAGGTCCCCTCATCCAGCGCCGCCAGGGATGAGGGAACCGCGGCGATGCTGACGTGGGCGAACGCGGCGCCATGGAGCGGTTCACGAACCGGGGTCGTCGGAGCGTAGCGGTCCTGTAGCGCTCGAGCGATCGCGTCGACTTCGGGCACGGGGATCTCGATCACCAATCTCCTGTCGATGTCCCCGCCAACCACGGAGGCATCCTATCGCCTCGGCCCACGCTGCCACGCAGCAGGGCGCCCGCACACCTCGTCCCAGCCCCGCCGAATTGCGCGGGGCGCTCGGGGACCCGTACCTAGAATGGCGGGATGGCATTCGACGCGACGCGTGCGATCGCCCGCGGGGGTGACGGTGGGGCGGGGGCGATCTCGTTCCGGCGTGAGAAGTTCGTACCCGAGGGCGGCCCGGATGGGGGCGATGGGGGGCGCGGCGGCTCGGTGTTCATCGTCGCGGATCGGAGCGCGAGCACGCTGCGATCGCTCCAGCGGAAGCGTCACCTCACCGCCGCCTCGGGTAGCCGCGGCGCGAAGTCCGAGCGACATGGAGCGCGCGGGGACGACCTGCGCGTCATCGTACCGACCGGAACGATGGTCTACGACGATGCCGACGGGACGCTGCTCGCCGATCTGGTCGAACACGGCCAGGAGGTGATGGTCGCGCGGGGCGGCCGCGGCGGCCTGGGCAACCGGCATTTCGCGACGTCGACGAACCAGGCGCCGCGCCACGCGCAGAAGGGCGAACCGGGCGAGGAGCGGCGGATTCGTCTCGAACTGAAACTGGTCGCCGACGTGGGGATCGTCGGCCTTCCCAACGCGGGGAAGTCCACCCTCCTCGGCGCGCTGACTCGCGCCCGGCCGGCAATCGCCGATTACCCGTTCACGACGCTGGAGCCGAACCTCGGGGTCGTGGACCTGGACGACGACCCGTTCGTCCTCGCCGACATCCCCGGCCTCATCGAAGGGGCGCACCTCGGCGTCGGCCTGGGACACTCATTCCTGCGCCACGTCGAACGGGCGCGCGTCTTCATCCACGTTCTCGATGCGAGCGGTGAGGATCCGCTCGCCGCGTACGCGACGATCGAGAGCGAGCTGGCGCTCTACGACGTGGACCTGCGCGATCGGCCCCGGGTGGTCGCGCTGAACAAGATCGATGTGCCCGAGGCCAGCGCGGCCGTCGCGTCGCTCCAGGCCCATTTCGCGGCGGAGGGGCTGCCCTGCATGGCCATCTCCGCGGCGACGGGGGAGAACTGCGTCGCGCTCGCCCGCGAGGCGCGGCGGTTGCTGCGCATCGAACAGGCGAAGCCGCCGCCCCCGCTCGCGACCGAGGAGTTGCCCGTCCTCCGCCCCCGCGCCGACGAGATGTTCACCGTGACGGCGGAAAACGATGGCTACCGCGTCAGTGGCCGCCGGGTCGAACGGGCGGTGGCCATGACCGACCTGACGAACGAGGAGGCGGTGGACTTCCTCTGGCGGGTGCTGGGGCGGACCGGGGTGACGGCCGCGCTCCAGCGGGCCGGGGCGAAGGCGGGGGTGCCGGTTCGGGTGGGGTCTGGCGAACTCCCGTACCGAGGGTAGAGGTTCATCGACCTCACCCCTCATTCCCCTCTCCTGATCCCCAGGAGAGGGGAGGATGCAGTTCATTCGGGGGCTTCGCCCCCGAGCCCCCGATACGGGGTCAGCCACCACCATTCGCGCGCGCTCAGCCGTCCCCGA
>CAZHZF010000182.1:0-3623 GCA_964536925.1 uncultured Dehalococcoidales bacterium
GCGCGATGGACCCGAGCCCGCCGCCTGACCGCGTGCAACACCAGGACGGTGGTCGTGGTCGCTATCAGCGGCATCAGCACTGTGATGGCGGCGCGCCCTCACCCGCCCAGCCGGACACGAGGGGGCGGGTTCCCGCTGACGATCGCCAACTCGGGCCCGCCGGGCCTGATGGCCGTCCGCCACTGTCTGCCCTCACTGATCGGCGCCACTCTCGCGTCTCCGCCGGAAGGAACGCCCCGGAACAGACGAGGCGAGCGGGACGCTCGCGGTCCCTGGGGCTCGTGGACCCGATTGGGAAGATGCGCCACCCGCTATCATCCCCGCCCACCCCACCGAGAGGAGGCGTCGCCATCCATCACCGCCTCGCCCTTCCGTCGGTGCCCGGGGTGACCGCCCCCGCGCTCTAGCCTCCGCGGCGCCGACCGTCCCGCAACTCTCTGGACGGAGATGCCGTGTCCCCCTCGTATGGCTATCGCGCACTGCTCGCGACCTACCTCCTGCCCCAGTGGCGGAGCGTCCTCGCCCTCGCCGCGCTCGTCGCCGCCTCGATCGCGCTGCAACTGGCCGGCCCCAGCGTCCTTCGCCTGTTCATCGACGAGGCCGCCGCCCGTGCGCCGCTGAGCCGCCTGGCCGAGGTCGCGCTCCTCTTCCTCGGTCTGGCGATCGTGCTTCAGGTGGCGCGGGTCGCCGAGGTGTTCGTCGCCGAGCGGGTCGGCCTCGTCGCGACCAACCGGATGCGCGTCGACCTGACCCTCCACGTCCTCCGGCTCGACCCGCCGTTCCATGCCGCGCACCCGCCCGGCGAACTGATCGAGCGGACCGATGGCGACGTCGGCACGCTCGGAAGCTTCTTCTCCCGCCTCGTCGTGCAGATCGTGGGCAACGCGATCCTCCTCCTCGGGGCGCTCGGCCTTCTCATCGCGGTCGACCCGCGCATCGGCCTGGCCGTCGGCGCGTGCGCGTTCCTCGGTCTGGGAATCGTCCTCGGCCTGCGACACATCGCCGTCCCGCGCTACGGCGCCCAGCGCCAGGCATTCGCCGATCTGTACGGCCTCATCGAGGAGCGACTCACCGGCGCGGAAGATCTGCGCGCGAACGGCGGCATCCCCTACACGCTGCGGCGCCTCGCCGAGCGCTCGCGGGCCGTCGTCTGGGCCGGCGTGCGCGCGCAGATCGCGGGTGGCGCGGGGTACACGGGCATGAGTCTCTGCCTGAACCTCGCCACCGTGGCCGGCCTCGCCGGTGCGGCGCTGCTCTACCGGGAGGGCGCGCTGACGATCGGCGCCGTGTACGTCGTCTACGCGTACGCCCAGGCGCTGCGCCAACCGCTCGAAGGTGTCGGCCGCCACCTCCAGGAACTGCAGCAGGCCGTCGCCTCGATCGGCCGGATCCGCTCCGTCCTCGCCGAACGGAGCGCCGTCGCAACCTCCGAGAGATCCCTCCACGCGCCACGCAGCCTCCCGGCCGGTCCGCTCGGGCTGGACTTCGAGCGCGTGCGCTTCGCGTACGGCGATGCCGACCTCGTCCTCGACGACGTGACCTTCCGCCTGCAACCGGGCGAGGTCCTGGGGTTGCTCGGCCGCACCGGGTCCGGCAAGACGACCATCACCCGCCTGCTCTTCCGCCTCTACGACCCGACCGCGGGGACCGTTCGCCTCGGCGGGACCGACCTGCGCGACCTGCCGCTGGCGGCGGTGCGCTCGCGCGTCGCGCTCGTCACGCAGGAGGTGCAGCTCTTCCACGCCTCGATCCGCGACAACGTCACCCTGTTCGACGCGACCGTGCCGGACGATCGCGTCCGTGCGGTCCTCTCGGAGGTGGGGCTCGAGGAGTGGCTGGCAACGCAGAACGACGGGATCCACACCGTCCTTCCGCCCGGCGGGGGTGGGCTCTCCGCCGGGGAGTCGCAACTGCTCGCCTTCGCGCGCGCTTTCCTGGCCGACCCTGGCCTGATCGTGCTGGACGAGGCGTCCTCCCGTCTCGACCCCTCCACCGAGCGGATGCTCGAACGGGCGGTGGATCGTCTCCTCGCCGGACGCACCGCGATCGTCATCGCCCATCGGCTCGAGACCGTGCGCCGCGCCGATGCGATCGTCATCCTGGAGGGCGGCCGCATCGTCGAGGCCGGCGACCGCGCCGCGCTGGCTGCCGACGCGACGACCCGACTCTCCCGCCTGCTCCGGGTCGGCCAGGGCGCGGATGAGGTGCTCGCGTGAGGCAACTGCGTCTCATCTGGACCCTGGCGCGGTACGTGCCGTGGCTCTACTGGCTGAGCGGCGTGCTGGTCATCGTCAACGGCTACCTCGGTCCGCTGATCGCACCCATCTTCGTGCGGATGTTCCTCGACCGCCTGACCGACGCCGCCCCGGCCGGATGGAACGTGGAGACGATCCTGGCGGTGCTCGTCGCGATCGCGGTCGTGCGCGCGATCACCGGTCTGACCGGGGCGATCGCCGAACCGGCGCTGGCCAGCGTCGTGGATGCGCTCGTGCGCCACAACCTGCTCGGCGGGATCCTGCGCCACCGCGATGGCGCGCGGGCACTGCCCTCCTCCGCCGGCGAGGCGGTCGGACGGTTCCGCAACGACGTGGACGAGATCGGCAACTACCTGTGCTGGACGCTCGACCCGCTCGCCCAGATCCTCACCTACGCCTTCGCGCTCATCGTCCTCGTGAGCGTCGACCCGCTCATGACGCTGCTCGTGTTCCTGCCGCTCATCCTCGTCGTCACGCTCGTCAATCGCACCCGAGGGCGGCTGCGCGCCTATCGGCAGGCGTCCCACCAGGCGATCGGCGATGTGACCGGCCTGCTCGGAGACCTCTTCGGCGCGGCGCTGGCGATCAAAGTCGCCGGAGCCGAGGAGCGGGTCGTCGCCTATCTCGGGCGCATCAACGAGCGGCGCCTCCAGACGCAGTTGCGCGATCGCGTCTTCAGCCAGTTCGTCGACGGCATCTCGCAGAACGCGGCGAACGTCGGCACCGGGATCATGCTGCTCGTCGGCGCCGAGGCGATGCGCAGCGGGCGCTTCACCGTGGGCGACTTCTCACTCTTCGCCTCCTACCTCGTCTGGCTGGCGCAGACGACCTCGTGGGTGGGCGAATACATGGCGAAACACCGCCAGATGGGCGTCTCGCTCGATCGGCTCCAGGCATTGACTCCGGGCGCGCCGCCGGAAGAGATGGTGACCCACGCGCCGCTCCACCTGCGGGCGCCGCCACCGCCCCTGGCGGAGCCGCCCTCGCTCGATGGCGATCGCCTCCGGCAACTCGTCGTGCGCGGCCTCACCTATCGGCATGCATCGACCGGGCGGGGCATCGAGACGATCGACCTCGACTGCGTCCGCGGATCGTTCACCGTCGTGACCGGACGGGTGGGCGCCGGGAAGACGACGCTGTTACGCGCGTTGCTCGGCCTCGTGCCGAGGGAGGCGGGGGAGATCCGCTGGAACGGATGCGTCGTCGACGATCCGGCGCCGGTGCTGATCCCGCCGCGTGCCGCCTACACGCCGCAGGTGCCGCGTCTCTTCAGCGAGACGCTGAGCGAGAACGTCCGGATGGGGCGGGACCTCGACACGGCGCGGATAGGTGCGGCAGTCCACGCCGCAATTCTGGAGCGGGACCTGC
>CAZHZF010000183.1:0-3592 GCA_964536925.1 uncultured Dehalococcoidales bacterium
GGGTACCAGTCGTCGCGAGAGGGGCGTGCGCTGGAGATCACCTCGACGTTCTGACGGCCGTGCACTCATCCGGCGCACTCCGTCCCGGTCCCGTTCGTACCTGACAGGCTCCCCGTGATTGGGCCGCGCCTGCGCGAGGCGGACGAGGCTGACTATCGCCCGCTGGCGGCGCTCATCAGCCTGACGCATCCGGCGAATCCCGCGACCGAGGAGTCGCTCAGAAGCCTCGATCGCTATCTCACGATGCGAGGACGCCCCGTCACCCGCATCATCGCGAGCGACTCATCGGGCGAGCCGGTCGGTCACGCCGCGATGTACGGCACCGGTCCAAATCCTGGCATCGATATCGGCGTCCTGTCGGCCCGGAGGAGAACGGGCATCGGCACCGCGCTCCTCAACCGGCTGGAGCAGATCGCCGCGCGACGCGGTGCGCGCGCCCTCCGCACGCTGTGGGTCGCCGAGGCCGACCTGCCCGCGATGGGCTTTCTCAGCGGGCGGGGATACGTCGAACTCGAGCGCGCCAGCCCATCCTCGCTAGACCTCACCACGGTGGGCACCGGTCAGGCCGCCACCGATCGCGTGCAGGCGCTCGCGCGGCGCTCCGGGATCACCTTCACCACTCTGGCGCGAGACGGGACCGCGGATGCGGTCCTGCGGCGGATTTGCGCCCTCCACAACGCCTGCCTTCATGACGTGCCCCGCATCGACCCCTATGAGGAACTCTCTTTTCCTGCCTGGCGTACCTGGATGGTGGAGAGCCCGCACGCGATTCCAGAGGCCTTCTTCCTGGCATGCGCGGACGACCAGTACGTGGGCCTGAGTGTCCTGGACAGGAGCGGTCCCGCGGACACCCTGCACCAGGGGTTCACGGGTGTCCTGCGCTCCCATCGTCGGCTCGGCATCGCCCGCGCTCTGAAGATGCGTGCGATCGCCTTCGCGCGTGCCGCCGGATATCGATCGATCCGAACCCGGCAGGTCTCGACCAACATCCCGATGCTGCGTCTGAACGCCGAACTCGGGTTCGCGCCCGGTCCCGCCGAACTGCGCCTCGAGAAGGTGCTTCACCCGGACTGACGGCACCGATCGACGTGAAACGCACGATGCCTATCGGGCCTTTCCTTCCCGGCGATCCGCGAAGGCGTGCATCGCCGCGCGCATGAATTCGGCCAGACCCACCTTCACGCCGTTGAAATGCGCCGCAAACCGGGCGTCGGCGACGTAGTTGTCGGCCATGCCGCGGTAGATCTCCGTGGAACAGTTGTAGAAGCGATCGTTGATCTGCCGAAAGTGCCGCTCGATCAGCGCCTGCACCTCGGGGTCGGTCGGGGGGCGCTCCATCCGCGCGACGAGCCCGGCGTAGATCGCGCTCGTCTCAGCGCCGATGGCCTCCCAGTCCGCCTTCGTCATGCGCGCCACGCGGCGTTCGCTCTCCTGGTAGGCATCGGTGTGTCCCCACCGCTGGCGGGCTTCCTCGCGATAGGCCGCGACCTTCGCGTCATCAAACGGTGCGAACCGCTGCTGGTCGGTCATGGTGTCTCCTCCCTGTCGTTCGGTGATGCTTCGATCGATGAGGTCGATCAATGCTTCGAGGCGGTGCTTCTTTTCGGCGAGGATGCGGCGATGCTCGGCGAGCGCGGCGGTGGCATCGAAGTCTGGTCGGCCGACGATCGCGCGGATCTGCGCCAGCGGGAACGCGAGTTCGCGGAAGAACAGGATCTGCTGCAGGCGGGCGAGGTCACCCCTCTCGTACAGGCGATATCCCGCCTGCGTTGCGCCCGACGGCACGAGCAGGCCGATGTCGTGATAGTGGCGCAGCGTCCGGATCGTCAGTCCGCTCAGGGTCGCGACCTCACCGACCCGGAGCGGTGGCGCCGCGGGCGAATCGCTCATCTCGAGTTGGACGGTACACCCTCACGTAACGTGAGGGTCAAGGGCCGTCAGCCGACGATGCGGCGGGCGATCTCCGCGGTGGAGTCGGGTCCGGCGGCACGCGCGTCGGCCACCCGCGCGTCGAGGTCCGGCACTCGGGCGCCCAGGCGGGCGAGCGCGGTCGCGACGCGGTAGCGCTGCAGCGGGTGATCCGCCAGATCAGTCGGGACCGAGGCGAGGAGCGTTACCGCGCTCTCGACATCTCCCTCCGCCGCGGCGATCGCCGCGATCGCGACGAGGGAGAGGCCATCCTGGCGCCGACTGCCCGAGGCGCCCAGCGCCGGGATCGCTTCCCGGAGGAGGGCCCGGCCCCGATCCAGCTCGCCGGTGGCGATCGCGGCATCGGCGGCTTGGCGCGCTGTCTGCGCGAGGACGAGCGGCGGTGCCCCGCGTGCGCGCGCCGTCGAAAGGCCCGACTCGAGGTCGACCGGCACGAGGTGGAATGCGAGGGTCCCATCTTCGGCGATCGCAAAGGAGGCGTGACCCGGATGGGCATCCGGCACGCCGACCGCGCCGGGGTTGAGGACGCGGGGTTCTCCGCCCAGGCGCGGCAGCGGGCCCGGCGTTGGCACGCGCGCGAGGATGTCGGCGTCATCGGGCGCGGCCCGTGTCACATCGTGCGGTAAGTGAAAGTGCCCCACCAGCGTAGGCCCGTCGATGGTCCGCGCGAGATCTTCCGCGACCGGGAGCGGCGCGGTCGGCCCATCCCGGCGGAGCGTCGCGATGTCGTGAACGAGCGCGACGCCATCCCGCGAGAGTCGCTCCGGGGCGCGATCGAGCCAGGCACGCTGATCCGCGCTCAGGAGCGACCGCGTCCACGGGTTCGACTCACCGAGCAACGGAACCCGGCCGAACTCCGGGCCGGGACGGCCCACCGCGGCGATGTCGTGATTCCCCATCACCATCAGGGCACCGGCCTCGCGCAAGGTCGCGGCGCACTCATCCGGCCAGGGCCCGAGGCCGACAGTATCGCCCAGGCACCAGATCTCATCCACCCGCCCGGCCGCCGCGAGGACAGCCTGGAGCGCGGGAAGATGCCCGTGGACGTCGGAGAGGATGAGGCGTCGCACCGCGCGGAAGCCTACCCGACCTGCCGCGCCCGGTGCGCCGATGCGGTACTTTGGGACACCAAGGAGTCAGAACCCATGCCAGAACCCCTGCGCGTCGGCCTCGCCGGCCTCTCCAGCGATCACATCTGGGCCATGGCCGATGGCCTCGCCGCCCAGCCGGGCGTTCACCTCGTGACCGCCGCGGAGAAGTACGAGGAACTGCGCCGCCAGGCGACCGAGCGCTGGAAGCTGACCTCGACGCACGCGACGCTGGACGCGATGCTGGCCGCCGAGAAGGTCGATGCGATCCTCATCTGCGCCGATAACGGGTCGAAGGCCGAGATCGTCGAGAAGGCGGCTGCGCGGAAGATCCACGTCTATTCCGATAAGCCCATGGCCGCGACGCTGGCCCAGGCGGAGCGGATCGCCGCGGCGGTCCGCGCCTCCGGCATTGTGTACATGTGCGCCTATCACTCCGCCTACAACCCGGTGTACGAGCAGGTGCGCGATCTCGTCGCCGCCGGTGCGATCGGGAAGGTCTACCTCGCCCGGGGGGTCACCGGGCACGGCGGGCCGAAGGAGTTCGGCTGCTCGGAGTACTTCTGCGAGTGGCT
>CAZHZF010000184.1:0-3551 GCA_964536925.1 uncultured Dehalococcoidales bacterium
GCAGCAGCGACGGCAGGAAGAAGAAGAACGACATCTGCATCGCCTGGAGCTGGCTTTGCGCCACGGTCGAGATCGTGAAGCCGATGCAGAGGTTGACCGCGATGAAGACGACGAGCGCGCCCAGCAAGAGCCACAGGCTGCCGATCAGCGGCACGGAGAACAGCGCCCAGGCCGCGCCCAGGATCAGCACCACCTGGATGTAACCCACCGCGATGTAGGGCACGATCTTGCCGAGCATCACCTCGCCGGGCCGCGCCGGCGTGGCCAGCAATCCCTCGATCGTGCCGCGTTCACGCTCGCGCGTCATCGCCATCGCCGTCATCACGACCATCGTCATGGTGAGCACGACGCCCATGAGGCCGGGCACGACGTTGTATTGCGTGATGCCCTCGGGGTTGTAGCGCCGGTGGATCACGAGATCGATCGGGTCCGTGCCGGGCCTGAGGCTGGCGAGCGTGCCGACGAGCTCGCGGTCGAACGCGGTGCGCGCGGCATTGGTGAGCGCCGCGATCGCGTTGCTGGTGGCGGCGGGATCGGTGGCGTCGGCCTCGATCAGGATCTGTGGCCGCCGCCCCTGCATCAGTTCGCGCGCGAAGTTCGCCGGGATGTTGATGACGAACTGCACCTCGCCGCGCTCGATGAGCCGCTCGGCCTCGGCCTCGCTGCCGGTATCGCCCTTGATCGCGAAATAGCCGGAGTTCTTGAGCGAGACGACGAAGGCGCGCGCGAACGCGCCGTTGTCGGCCGAGCGCACGACGGCGGGCAGCGCCTTGGGATCGCTGTTGATCGCGAAGCCGAACAGGACGAGCTGCATGATCGGGATGCCGATGATCATCGCGAAGGTCAGGCGGTCGCGCCGCATCTGCACGAGCTCCTTGACCATGATCGCGACGAAGCGGCCGAACGAGACGCCGTTCATGGCTGCTCCTTCTGGCTCTGCGCCATCAACTGGATGAACACGTCTTCGAGGCTCGGCTCGGAACGCTGCCAATGCCAGCGCGAGTCGCCGCGATAGGGCGCGATCGCCCGCTCAAGCGCCGCCGCATCCATGGCACACACATGCAGCGCGGTGCCGAACGCGGCGACCATGTCGACGCCAGGCGTCTCGCGCAGGCGTTCCGCCAGTTCGCCGAGCCCGTCGCCCTCGACCGACCACGTCGCGAGGCCCGAGCGGCCGATGACCTCGGCGACCGTGCCGCGCGCGATCAGCTTGCCGTAGGCGATGTACGCGATCTCGTGGCAGCGCTCGGCCTCGTCCATGTAATGCGTGCTGACGAGGACCGTGAGCCCCTGCGCCGCGAGCCTGTGGATCTCGTCCCAGAACTCGCGCCGCGCCTTCGGATCGACGCCGGCCGTGGGCTCGTCGAGCAGCAGCAGCTCGGGCTCGTGCAGGATGCACGCCGCAAGCGCGAGGCGCTGCTTCCACCCGCCCGAGAGCGTCCCGGTGAGCGTGCGTTCCCTGCCGCGGAGTCCCGCCATCTCGATCACCCAGTCGAACCGCTCCCTGAGGAGAGCGGCCGGGAGGCGGTACACGCCCCCGAAGAACCTGACGTTCTGCTCCACGGTGAGGTCGTCGTAGAGGGAAAACTTCTGGGACATGTAACCGATGCCCGCCTTGAGGAGATCGGTCTGCTTCATCACGTCGAAGCCCCCGACCACGGCCCGCCCCGCGGAGGGCTCCAGCAGGCCCACGAGCATCCGGATCGTCGTGGATTTTCCGGCGCCGTTCGCCCCAAGGAAACCGAAAATTTCCCCCTCCTTCACCTCGAACGATAGATCGTCCACGGCCCGGAACGGGCCGAAACTCTTCGTGAGGCCCTCGACCACGATCGCGCTTCCGTTTCCGGTGGGCGGCCTCATGCGGGGGCGTCTTCCATCAGGTAGATGAAGACGTCTTCGAGCGCAGGCCGCACAAAACGGGTCGATGTGACTCCGATGCCCGCCTCCGTGAGGACCCGTCCGATCCCGGGAAGCGGGTCGGTCCCGTCGTCGCCGGCGCTGACCTTGATCCGGTCGCCATAGACCTGGGGCCGCCGGTATCCCCCGTGCGCGTGCAGGACCCCGACCGCCCTCCTCGGGTCGTCGCAGACCACCTCGACCATCCGGCCGGGGATGAGCCGGCGCAGGTTGTCGGGGGTGTCGGACCGGAGGAGTTCGCCGCGATGGATGAACGCGACGCGCGCGCACCGCTCCGCCTCGTCGAGGTACGGGGTGCAGAGGACGATCGTCATTCCGTCGGCGTTCAGCTTCTGGAGCAGGCCCCAGAGCTCACGCCGGGAGACAGGATCGACGCCGGTCGTCGGCTCGTCGAGGAAGATGACCTTCGGCTGGTGGATCAGCGTGCAGATCAGCGCCAGCTTTTGCTTCATCCCGCCGGAGAGGCGTTCTGCGAGCCGGTTGCGGAACGGGGTGAGCTGCGTGAACTTGAGGAGCGTCTCCCGGAGGTCGCGGTATTCGTAGACGCGGTGGAGCTCGGCGAAGAACTCGATGTTTTCGTCGACGGAGAGGTCGCCGTAGAGGGTGAATTTCTGCGAGAGGTAGCCGATGTCCCGCTTGAGCGCGGGCCGCTCACGGACGATGTCCCTGCCGAGGATGTTTCCCGTCCCCGAATCGGGCGTGAGGATGCCGCAGAGGAGCCTGATGAAGGTGGATTTTCCCGAGCCGTCGGGCCCGACGAGGCCGAACATTTCCCCGGGCAGGACCGTGAGGTCGAGACCCCGTACCGCGGCCACATCGCCGAACGACCGGGAGAGCCCGGTCGTGGAGATCGCCGGGCCGGGAGGTTCTTCAGCGAACGGCATTACCGAGGCGGGCGTCGGCCGGCATCCCGGGCTTCAGCTCCCCGCCGGGGTTTTCCACTTCGATCTTGACCGCGAAGGAGAGCTTCACGCGTTCCTCCTTCGTCTGGACGTTTTTCGGCGTGAATTCAGCGGTCGGGGCGATGTAGATGACGCGCCCGTCGAAGGACCGGTCGGGATAACTGTCGATGGTCACGGTGGCCTTGTCGCCGACACGGATCCGGCCCAGGTCGATTTCCCTGACGTAGATCACCAGCCGGACACGTTCGAGGACGCTCACCCTGACGATGGCGGAACCCGCCTGGACCATCTCCCCCACCTCGACGGCGCGGAGGGTGACCACCCCGTCCACCGGGGAAATGACGTGCGAGTCGGAGAGTTTCTGGTTGACCAGCTCCGCCTGGGCGAGGGTCTGTTCGTAGGCGGCGCGCGCCCGCTCGATCTCTTCCGGCAGCGGCCCGTTCACGAGTTTGTCATAGGTCTCCTTCGCGACGGTGAAGCGGGTCTTCACCTCGTCGAGCTCCCTCGCCGAGATGAGCGTGTCGCGGGAGAGTTCCTCGGCGCGCCGCAGGTCGGCCGCGAGGTTCTCCATCGTGGCCTTCGCCTGGCGGATGTCTTCCTCCCGCGATCCGCGTTTGAGCAGGTCGTACGCCGATTTCGCGGCCGACACCGACGCCTCGGCCTGCCGCAGTTCGATCGGCGCGGTGAGGTGCCTGATGAGGGCCAGCGTGTCGCCGGCGCGCACCACCGACC
>CAZHZF010000185.1:0-3538 GCA_964536925.1 uncultured Dehalococcoidales bacterium
CGCGAGGGGATCCCGGTCTGATCGACCCAGACACCCATCGCGAATGGTAGCCGAACTGGTAGACTCCGTCCCATGCGTACAACCATCGATTCTGCCGGAAGAGTCGTCATTCCCAAGGAGATCCGCGACCGAACGGGACTTCGACCTGGAACGAGTATTGACATTACTTGCGAGAACACCCAGATCATCCTCGAACCGGTGCATCCACGGATACGTTTGGTTCGGCGCGGTCGGTTCATCCTGCCGGAGTCTGACGAACCGATACCGACACTGACGATGGAGGAGTACGAGAGCCTTCGAGACGAGATACGGTTGGAGCGCGAGCGCGACATACTCGGTCTTTGAGCGTGGCAACGCGCTTCCTCCCGGACAGCAATGTGCTTGTCTCGGCGGTAAGTCCGTGGCACGGCGCCCACCATCGGGCTGTCGCGGCCCTCGATGGACTGCTCGGTCGCGGCGGTCGGATGGTGCTGGCCGGACACGCCCTGGTCGAAGCGTACTCCGTGCTCACCCGACTTCCGCCTCCCCACAGACTCGGTCCCGATCTTGCCGCGACGATTCTCCGACAGAACTTCATCGACCAGGCTGAAATCGCCGCCCTCGACGCAGATGCTTACAGCGACCTCCTTATCCGTGCAGGGATGGAGAGAATCACCGGCGGACGCGTTTTCGACGCAATCATCGCGCACTGTGCGCGTGCTGCCCGAGTCGATGCAATCGTGACGTTCAACATCACTCATTTCCGCTCGGTTGTCGGATCGGGTATCGAGCTTATCCAACCGTGATCCGCCCTCGCACGAGGAGCCCGCGGGTGGACTCGCCCATACAATCGCGGCCGATATGGACCCCATCCACCTCGAGGTCATCCGCAATCGGCTGACCTCCATCGCCGATGAGATGGAATCCAGCCTGCTCCGGGCAGCGTACTCGCCGATCGTGAAGGAGGGCCTCGACGCGTCGTCGGCGATCTTCTCCGCCAACGGCGAGGTAATCGCCCAGGCCGCGGCGATCCCGATCCACCTCGGCTGCCTCATTCCCGCGGTCGAGCAGATCCTCGAGTCGTTCCCCCGCGAGACGATGGCCCCGGGCGATGTCTTCGCGCTCAACGATCCGTATCAGGGTGGCACGCACCTCCCCGATATCACCCTCGTGATGCCCGTCTTCGTCGAGGAGGGCGGCGCTCCGCGTCTCGTCGCCCTCACGACCACGATGTGCCACCACCAGGAGATGGGTGGGATGGTTGCGGGGAGTTTGCCGCCGAACGCGACCGATCTGTTCCAGGAAGGCCTCCGCCTTCCTCCGCTCCGACTGATCGAGGCGGGGCGACCGGTAGACGTGATCTTCGCGATCCTGCGCGCGAACGTGCGCGTGCCCGATGCCGTCCTCGGCGACCTGCGCGCCCAGATCGCGGCCTGCGACGTCGGCCGCCGCCGCCTGCAGGAGATGGTGACGAACCTCGGTGCGGACGACTTCGAAGCGGCGCACCGCGCCCTGGCGGATCGGGCGGAGGCGGTCACGCGGGCGCGGATCGCGGCGATTCCCGATGGGACGTATCGGTTCGAGGACTACATGGACGATGACGGGGTGCGCGTCGGCCAGACCGTGCGCATCGCAGCCGCGGTGACGATCGAGGGGTCGGACGTCCACGTCGACTTCACGGGCACCAGTCCACAACTCGCGGGGCCGTACAACTGCGTCCGCTCTTCGACGCTGTCGGCGGTCTACTACATCATCCGCGCGGTCACCGGACCGGATATTCCGAACAACAGCGGTTGCTATCGCGCCGTGCGCATCACCCGACCGCCGGGGAGCATGGTCGATCCGCGTCCCCCGGCGCCGGTGAACGCCCGAACGGCCTCGGTGAAGAGGCTCGTCGATGTGTTGATGGGATGCTTCGTGCAGGCGATGCCGGGAAGACTGCCGGCGGCCTCGTCGGGCCAGGTCCTGGTAATGAACTTCGGCGGCGTCGACCCCCTGACCGGGCGGACCTACGTCACCAGCGAACTGGGTGCCGGCGGGATGGGAGCGCGACCGGGGATGGACGGCGTGGACGCCGTCGAGACCGATGCGACGAACTGCATGAGCATCCCTGCCGAGGCGATCGAGGGGGACTCTCCCGTCCGGATCGAGCGCTGGGAGTTGCGCCGCGATTCCGGCGGCCCCGGACAGTGGCGTGGCGGCCTGGGGACGTACAAGGTCTTCCATCTCCTGCGCGGCGATGCGACCGCGACCTACCGCGGCGAGCGGCACACGACCCGACCGTGGGGCATCGCCGGCGGGATGTCGGCCCCGAGCAGTCGGGCCTGGGTCGTGCGGCGCGATGGCCGAGAGGAGACTGTCGCCTCGAAGCAGATCGTGCGCCTGAGCGCGGGGGATCGCCTGCACGTATGGGTGAGCGGCGGCGGTGGGTATGGCGATCCGCTCGATCGGGCGGCATCGCTCGTCGCCGATGACGTGCGCGATGGCCGGGTCTCGCTGGAGGCCGCGCGGGAGGAGTACGGCGTCGAGATCGGGCGTGATGGCTCGATCGACGAGGTGAGCACGAGCCGTCTGCGCGCGCGGATGCGGGCCGCGCGAGAACCACGGCCGGCGCTGGATCGCGGCGCGCTGCCGGCCCTCGCGCTCCGGTGAGTCTGCTCGTCGGAGTCGACGTCGGGGGGACCTTCACCGACGCGGTCGCCTTCGACCGTTCGCGCGGATGGACCTACACCGCCAAGGTCCGCTCGACGCCCGAAGATCAGAGCATCGGGTTCGCCGCCGCGCTGGAGGATCTGCTCCGGCAGGCCGGGGCGAGCGGCGCGGACGTGGAACGGATCGTCCACGGCACGACCGTGGGTACGAACGCGATTCTCGAGCGGCGCGGAGCGCGCATCGGCGTGATCGCGACCGAGGGCTTTCGGGACACGCTCTACCTGGGCCGCCAGAAGCGCACCCGGATGTACGACCTGTTCATGGAGGCCGAGACGCCGGGCTTCCTGGCACCGCGGCATCGCGTCCAGGAGGTTGCGGAGCGAATCGCGCCGGATGGCACCATCGTCCGGCCGCTCGATGAAGCCGGGGTCGAACGGGCCGTGCGCGCCCTGGTCGCGCAGGACGTGGAGGCGATCGCGATCTGCTTCCTCTTCGCCTACGCGAATGGGGTGCATGAGGAGCGGGCCGCGGCGATCGCCCGCCGCGTGGCGCCGGATCTCCCGCTCAGCCTGTCCCACCGGATCGATCCGCGCTTTCGCGAGTATGAGCGCCTGGCGGTCACCGGGTTCGATGCCTACGTACGTCCGGTGATGGAGCGGTACGTCGGGCGCCTGCGCGATCGCCTGCGCGCCGCGGGGGTTCGCCCGCCGCTCCAGATGATCCACTCGCGCGGCGGCATCACGAGCGCGGAGGCGATGCTCGAGCGGCCGGTCGCGACGGTGCTCTCGGGCCTGGCGGCCGGCGTTCTCGGTGGGCAGGCCGCGGCTCGCCGCGCCGGCATCGCGAGCGCGCTGACCATCGACATCGGGGGGACCAGCGCCGATGTCGCGCTCGTGCGCGATGGCGT
>CAZHZF010000186.1:0-3495 GCA_964536925.1 uncultured Dehalococcoidales bacterium
GGCCACGAACGGCGGTCATCGCCAGGCAGGTGGGCAGTGCGCACGCGGCCCGTCCGGTACTATGGGCATATGGTCACAGACGGCATCACACCCGAGATCGGGCGAGATCGGCGACGGGTCGAGGATCGCCGCCTCATCACCGGCGCGGGCCGGTATCCGGACGATCTGGCTCCGCGCGACACCCTCCACGCGGCATTCGTCCGATCGCCGTTCGCCCACGCCACGATCCGATCTGTGAGCGTCGAGCGGGCGCGGAGCGCCCCGGGCGTGGTGGCGGTATACGCGGCTCCGGACTTCGCACCTCCCGGCCCCGTTGCAGTGGCGACGCCGGCCCGGCCTGGCGCGGTGCGCGAGAGCATGCAGACCGCGCCGGGAGGTCCCGGATTCCGGGGCCGTGCCCAGCCGACGCTGACCGGCGATACGGTTCGGTTCGTAGGCGAACCGGTCACGATGATCGTCGCGGAGACCGCGGCCGCGGCGGTGGATGCGGCGGCGCTCGTGGAAATCGAGTGGGAGCCCCTCCCGGCGGTCGCCGACCTGGTCGATGCCGCTGAACCGGGCGCGGCGCCGGTCCACGCCGAGCTAAGCGGCAACGTGGCGTTCACGACACGGGCGGGGACGGCGGATGCGGAGATCGATCGCCTGATCGCAAGCGCCACCCACGTGGTCCGCCGGCGTCTGCGCGTCAATCGCCTCGCCGGCGTGCCGATCCAGCCGCTCACGGTCGCGGCCTGGCAGGATCGCGAGGCGGAGGTCCTCACAATCTCCTGCACGACGCAGAGTCCGTGGCGCATTCGGGCAGCGATCGCCAGGGCGCTCGATCTGCCCGAGACGGCGGTGCGCGCGCTCGCTCCAGACGTGGGCGGTGGGTTCGGCACCCGGGGTGCCGTCGCCGTGGAGTACCTGGCGGTGGCCGCGGCCGCGCACCGACTTCACCGGCCGGTGCGATGGGTCGCGACACGTTCGGAAGACCTTCTGGCCAGCCGGGCCGCCCGCGATGTTGTGGCCGACGCGGAGATCGCTTCGGACGACGAGGGGCGGATCCTCGCCCTGCGGGCCCGTGTGCTCCTCGCGCTTGGTGCCTACGCGGAGGTTCCTGGGCCCGGCCGCCGGATCCTCGAATGCACGAACGGGCCGTACGACATCCCCGGCGTCGCGGTCGAACTGAAGGGTGTCTTCACGAACACGACTCCGACCGGGGCGTATCGCGGCGCCGGCCGACCCGAGGCGAGCTACTTCCACGAGCGGATGGTCGACGCCCTGGCGCACGAGCTTGGACTCGATCCGCTCGAGATCCGACGGCGTAACTTCATCGGGCCGGACCGCTTCCCCTATCAGACCGCGCTCGGCCCACTCTACGACTCGGGCAACTACCAACCGGCGCTGGAGAGCGCCGCGACGGCGATCGACTATGCCGGCATCCGCCAGCGACAGGCCGCGAGCGGGCGCGGGCGACGCGCCATCGGCATCGGATTCGCGAGTTATGTCGAGCCGACCGCGAACGGTTATGAGAGCGGGTATGTCCGCGTGGAACAGTCAGCGCGCGTGACCTGCTTCTCCGGCTCGCACCCCCAGGGTCAGGGCCACGCGACGACCTTCGGGCAGATCGTCGCCGATCGCCTGGGGATCCCGTTCTCCTGGGTGACGGTACGGCAGGGTGACACTTCGGCGGGTCCACCGGGAACCGGGACCGGCGGGTCGAAATCGACGACCCTGGGCGGCGGCGCGCTGGTCCAGGCGGCCGATCGGGTGCGCGAGAAGGCCCGCCAGATCGCGGCACATCTCCTCGAGGCGGCGGTGGCGGATGTCGACCTTCGCGAGGGGAAGTTCGTGGTGGTCGGGGCACCGGGACGGGAGATTGCCTGGACGCGGGTCGCGGCGGCCGCCTATGGCTCCGGGCTGCCACCGGGGATGGAGCCAGGGCTGGAGGCGACCGCGTTCTTCCATATGGCGGATCAGCCGTGGTCGTTCGGAACCTGCGCGGTGCAGGTGGCGGTCGATCTCGATTCCGGCGAGGTGGAGGTCGAGCGCCTCGTCTCGGTGGATGACTGCGGGACGATCGTGAATCCGCTGCTCCTCCTCGGGCAGTCGCACGGCGGTCTCGCCCAGGGCATCGGCGCCGCGCTCGCGGAGTGGTCGCAGTTCAGCGCGGACGGGCAACCGCTCTCCGGCACGCTGATGGACTACGCGATGCCGCGCGCCCGGGGCATGCCCTGGTTCGAGGTGAGTTACACATCCACGCCGTCCCCGTGGAATCCTCTGGGCACGAAGGGCCACGGGGAGTCGGGGACGATCGCCGCGCCGCCCGCGGTCGTGAACGCGGTTCTCGACGCGCTCCACCCTTACGGCGTCACGTCGATCGATCCGCCCCTGACGCCGGAGCGTGTCTGGGACGCGCTGCGCCAGGCCCGGGGCGACTGACCCGACGTGTGGGTCGACCGGCGCGCCGCCGGCGAAGCGCTCGGCCGACTCCTCTCCGGGCGATCCGACCTCGCCGGCGCGCTCGTTCTCGGGCTGCCGCGCGGCGGGACGATCGTCGCTTGCCCGGTCGCCCGGGCGCTCGGCGCGGAGGTCGATGCCTGCCTCGTACGCAAACTCGGTGTGCCGGATCAGCCCGAACTGGCGTTCGGGGCGATCGCGAGCGGAGGCGTGCGGGTCCTCAACGAGGAGATCGTGCGTCACGCGGGCATCACCCGGCGGGAGATCGCCGCGATCGCGGCGCGGGAGGAGCGCGAGCTCGCCTGGCGGGAGACGGCCTATCGGTCCGGTCGACCGCCCCTACGACCGGAGGGACGGGACATCGTGCTGGTCGATGATGGCCTCGCCACGGGCGCGACGATGCGGGCGGCCATCCAGGCGATGCGGGCGGCCGGCGCGCGCAGAATCGTGGTCGCGGTGCCGGTGGCGTCGCCCCACACGGTCCGAGAGATCGCCCGGGACAGGGTTGAGGTCATCGCGCTGGAAACGCCCGGACAGTTCGTGGCGGTGGGCGCGCATTACAGCGATTTCGCGCCGCCATCGGACGATGAGGTGCGATCGGCGCTTCAGAGCGATGGTCGCTGACGATGATCAGCCGTCCGGGGCACCGTCTGCCCCAGGCGCGCGAGGAACCACCAGAACGCATCGTCGAGCGCAGCCCCGCCGGAAAGGGGCTCATCAGGATCGGGCGGTCAGTGCTTCAGCAGGCGTCACCACGGAGTCTCGACTCACAACCTCATTCACGTGGGGGCATTCAGCGTCAGCGGGACCTGCCAGCGGGAGAACCGGGCCACGGTGAGGCCGCCCAGACGGAGTGGTTGACCCTCGCCGCGCACGATAAACCTCAGATCGGACTCGCGCCCGAGGCGGAACGGCAGGTAGACCACGCCATAGAGCGGGGAGTTCGCGACCTCGGCATAGATGTCGATCAGGCGGCGGCCGATGTCGGGTCCCGGGGGAGTCGCGCCGGCGCGGGCAGTGAGTTCGCGCACCCGCGCATCGAACTCCGGCGTGGGG
>CAZHZF010000187.1:0-3430 GCA_964536925.1 uncultured Dehalococcoidales bacterium
GAGGGGAATCGCGTGTTCTGCCGGCTGGCCGGTCCCGACGTCTTCGCACTCTGGCAGGCGCTGCGCACGGTCGGCGAGGCCCATCTCGGCGAGATCGACCGGGTCGTCCACGCCTACCTCGCCGATCGGGAGACGATGGAGGCGATCGGACCGACCGAATTGCTCGACCGCCTCCGTGCGGGCGACGTCACCGTCCTCGACGTGCGGCCGCTCCTCGAATCGCATCAGGGACGGATCGCCGGCGCCGTCCCCATCCCGATCGACGAACTCGCCGCGCGGGTCGATGAGATCTCGGTGGACCGACCCGTGGTCGCCTACTGTCGCGGCCCGTACTGTGTCTTCGCCGACGAGGCGGTGCGCCTCCTGCGCGCGCAGGGGCGGCGTGCGGCGCGACTCACCGTGGGCTATCCCGAATGGCGGGCAGCCGGGCTGCCGATCGAGACATCGATGGCCGAGGCCCCCGATGGCCTCGCCGTGGGAGGAGCGACGTGATCTTTCGACAGGTTCTGCATCCGGCGACGGGCTGCGCGAGCTACTTCTTCGGGTGCACGGGGAAGAGACAGCTGGCGGTCTGCGATCCGCACATCGACCATATCGACGACTATCTCGGCCTCGCCGAGGGGGTCGGCGCACCGATCGGGCACATCTTCGAGACGCACGTCCACGCCGACCATGTATCCGGCGGTCCCGAACTCGCGCGAAGGACCGGCGCGCGGATCTACCTGCACGAGGCCGCCGGCGTCGGATTTCCCCATGTCACCGTGCGCGAGGGCGACGAGATCGATCTGGGCAACGACTTCATCCGCGTGCTCCATACGCCGGGCCACTCACCCGATAGCGTCTGCTTCCTCGTCGGCGACCGGACGCGCGGTCCCGATCCGTGGCTGCTCCTCACCGGCGATACGCTGTTCGTCGGGTCGGCCGGGCGGCCGGATCTCCACGGCGAGGCCGCCGCGCGCCGCCTCGCGGCCCAGCTCCACGAGAGCCTTGCCCGACTCGCCACTCTGCCCGAATACATCGAGGTGTATCCCGGCCATTTCGCGGGCTCGGCCTGCGGACGGGGCATGAGCGGCAAGCCTGCCTCTACGATCGGCTTCGAGAAGCGCTTCAATGAGGCCTTCCACCGCCGCACGCGCGATGAGTTCATCGACTTCATGACCACCGACCTTCCCCCGCAGCCGGAGGAGTTCGCGCGGATCCGGAGCCTGAATCTGGGCAACGCCGGGTGAGCCTCGCCACGGACTATCCCCGCGCCGAGCTCCTCGCCGAGCCGGACTGGGTCTGGGCCCATCGGGACGATCCGCGGGTGCGGATCATCGACTGCGCGCGGGTCGATGCCTACCAGCGCGCGCACATCCCGGGGGCCGTCAGCATCGACCAGGGCCCGGCGCATCGGACCTTCGCCCTCGGCAACACCCAGCCCGGGTGGCTCAAACAGCCGGATGGCCTCCACCTCATGGAGGAAGAGACCTTCAGTGAGCTGATGAGCCTCCTCGGCGTGACCGACGAGACGACCGTGGTCGCCTACGACATGATCGGCTCGATGTGGGCCACCCGTCTGTGGTGGATGCTGCGTCGCCACGGACACGATCGGGCGAAGGTGCTGAACGGCGGCTGGCATCGCTGGCTGAGCGAGGGCCGGCCCCTCAGCGCCGTGCCGACGCATGTCGAGAGGGCGGCCTTCCTATCGCGTCCACGCGTCGCGGTCGCCTGCGACCTCGCGGAGCTGAGCCAGCGCGTCGCCGATCCCGGGATGCGAATCCTCGACGCGCGCAACCGAGCGGAGTTCACCGGCGAGGGCACGCAGCCCTACGGCAACGTGCGGATCGGCCACATCCCCGGCGCGATCCATCTCGATTGGGCCGACTGCATGACACGCGATCAGCAGCGCACCTTCCGGCCTCCCGCGGAGATCGGTGAGATGCTGCGGGAGCGCGACCTGACCGCCGACCACGAGATCATCACGCACTGTCAGGCCGGCATTCGCGCGGCACACGCCGCGTTCGTTCTCGCGCTGATGGGGTTCGACCGCGTGCGCGTCTACGACGGATCGATGCAGGAGTGGGCAAACCGACACGAGACACCTCTGGTGACGGGTCCCGATTGATCGCCAGCGGGGGTCCTCGGTTGGGGCTGGCCGCGAACTGGCGCCAGTTCTCCCTGCTCGTCGCCGTCAACGCCTTTGTCGGCGCGATGGTCGGCCTGGAACGCGCCATCCTCCCTCTGCTCGCCGAGGAGGAGTTCGGCCTCGCCTCGCACGCGGCCGTTCTGTCCTTCATCGCCACGTTCGGGATCGTCAAGGCGCTGACGAACCTCCTGGCCGGCCATCTCAGCGACCGCATCGGCCGCAAGGGCGTTCTCGTGGCCGGGTGGGTCGCCGGTCTGCCCGTGCCGCTGATGGTGATGTTCGCGCCCTCCTGGACCTGGGTCGTCGCCGCGAACGTCCTGCTCGGCATCAATCAGGGGCTCTGCTGGTCGACAACCGTCGTGATGAAGATCGACCTCGTCGGCCCGAACCGGCGCGGGCTCGCCCTCGGCCTCAACGAGGCGGCGGGCTATGGCGCGGTGGCTGCGGCGGCGCTCGCCTCCGGCTACATCGCGGGCAGCTACGGCCTGCGTCCCTGGCCGTTCGGGCTGGGAATCGCGATCGCGCTGGCGGGGCTCGCGCTCTCGGCGCTGGCCATCCGTGAGTCGCACGGGCACGCGCGCCACGAAGCGCGGCTCTATGGCCCGCCTCCCGCGCGGCGTCGATTCGGCGAGATCATCGCCGTGGCGAGCTGGCGCGATCGCACGCTCTCCGCGGTCTGCTGGACCGGGATGGTGAACAATCTCAACGATGGCATGGCCTGGGGCCTCTTCCCCATCGTCTTCGCGGCGAGCGGCCTCGGCATCGAGGGCGTCGCCGCGCTGGCCGCGCTCTACCCCGCGGTCTGGGGTCTGGCTCAACTGGTGACCGGCGCGCTCTCGGATCGGCTGGGCCGCAAAGGGCTCATCGTGGCCGGCATGGGGGTTCAGGCGATCGGCATCGCGCTCGTCGCCTCGACCGTCGATCGCGCGCTCTGGGCTCTGGCGATGGTTCTTCTCGGTCTGGGAACCGCGATGGTGTATCCCACGCTCATCGCCGCGATCACCGACGTGGCGCATCCGGATTGGCGCGCCTCCGCGGTGGGGGTGTATCGGCTCTGGCGGGATGGCGGGTACGCGGTGGGCGCGCTGCTCGCCGGGTTCACCGCCGACGCGCTGGGCGCCACCACCGCGATCGGCCTGGTCGCAGCCCTGACCGCCGCGGCCGGCGTCCTCGCGCTCGTACGCATGCGCGAGTCGCTACGCCCGCGCCGAGCCGACGGGTATCCGCCGCACGGACCGAGGTCAGCTTCCCCTCTCCCCGCGGGAGTTCCGCAGAGCGACGGGTCGCTCCGTGAGCGATCTG
>CAZHZF010000188.1:0-3417 GCA_964536925.1 uncultured Dehalococcoidales bacterium
GCCGCCGATGTGGTAGGCGCGCTGGCGGCCGCGGGTTTCGTCACGGCGGCGGTGGTCGGCGTGGCTGCCGCCGCCGGCGCGGGCGGACGGGTGGCGACGACTGGTTTCGGTGCGGGCGTGGCGGTGAGGGGTGGCTCGGTCGGCGCCGGGATCATCGTCGGGGTCGCCGCTGGCGCGCAGCCGGCGATCAGCGCACCGGCACTGGCGGCGAGGAGCGTGGCGAGCGCCGCCCGACGGGACACCTTCTCCGCAATGGGATCGACGCGAGGATCGGCCATCGATGGTTCTCCGCCTGGAGTCGCGTGACCTCCAGGCTAGGGCAGGTTCCTTGGAGCCACCTTGATGCACTCTGCCCGTCGCGCGCTGTCGTCCGGTGGTGCATTCGCGCCGCGATCACAGGCGCGACGCGAGCGCGGCGAGGCAGCGCGCAACCGCTTCCGGGCCATCGAGGGCGAGGTCGGCCGCCGCCCGTACCCGCTCCGGCGTCTCCCCTCCGAGGACGGCGACCCCCGCGCCCTCGATCGCGCCCCGCTCCCGCATCGCACGCAGGCGGACGAAACCGTCGATATCGGTGATGTCATCGCCGAAGAAGACGAGTCCGCCGAGGCGATCGTGTCGGACGAGTCGTTCAAGCGCGTCGCCCTTCGTCGCGCCGCCGGCCGGACGCAGGTCGACGACGCTCTTCCCGTGGTGGGCGGCCAGGCCGACCCGCCCGAGGGGCTGAACGATCCGGGCGAGGTACCGGCGGGTCCGCTCGGGGTCCGACGCGGCCCGGTAGTGGACGGCCAGCGCCCACCCCTTCGGCTCCACCTGAACGCCGGCGATCGCCCGCGAGGCGAGCCGAAGGATGGTCGCGGCCACAAACAGACGCAGACGCAGGCCCGGCGGGACGCCGGGTGACGACCCATCGGCGCCCGCCCATTCCGCACCGTGGTTGCCGATCAGCAGCGCACCGGGTGCGCCGATACGCGTGCGGAGATCGCCGACCGAACGACCGGAGAGGATCGCGACCGCGCTCAGCCGTCGGGCGAGGAGAGCCAGGGTGTCGGCGACTCCGTCCAGCGGCGCGGCGACCTCCGGCGGCCAGACGATCGGGCTCAGTGTGCCGTCGAAGTCGGTCGCGAGCCCTGCCGGCGCGCGCCGCAGGACCGTGAGGAGCCTCTCCTCGATCACGCGCCGATCGCGGTCGCGCGCCGGCGGGCCTGGCGGATCCGGTCGATCCTTCCCAGTTCGGCGACGATCGCGCCTGCCCAGTCGTAGATGGTGTTCCGCTCGATCGCGGTGCGCATTCGGGTCATCCGGCGTCGCCGCTCGTCCGCCGGCAGGGTGAGGGCGTCGCGAATGACATCGGCGAAGCGGTCGGCGTCGAAGGGGTTGACCGTCAGCGCGCCATCCAGTTCCTCCACCGCCCCGGCGAACTCGCTCAGCACCAGGCTCCCGCCGCGGTCGGTCCGCGCGGCGACGAACTCTTTGGCGACCAGATTCATGCCGTCGTGGAGCGCGCTGACGATGCACACATCCGCCATCCGGAAGTAGGCGAGGAGCCGCTCGCGCGGGTGGTTCTCGGTGAGCAGACGGATCGGTTCCCAGCCATCGCGGCCGTGCTTCTGGTTCACTGCCGCGACCATCTCCACGATCTCGGTCGAGAGCGCCTGGTAGGCATCGATGCGGCTTCGGCTCAGTGGTCCCAGCTGCAGGAAGGTGAACTTGCCGCTGTATTCGGGGTGACGCTCGAGCATGCGATCGACGGCGGCGATCCGCTCCGGGATGCCCTTGGTGTAGTCGAGCCGATCGACGCCGACGCCGATCTTGCTCCCCTGGAGGCCGAGCTCGCGGCGCAGGGAGCGGGCCCGATCCGCGATCGTGCGCGAACTCGCCATCTCGGTCAGTTCGCCGACATCGACGCCGATGGGGAAGGGACGGACCCGCGTGCGCCGACCCTTGCGCAGGACGTCGCCCTCCTCGACATCGACGGTGGCTTCGAGCGACCGATCGACGCTGGTGAGGAAGTTCGTGCAGTACTCCTGAATGTGGAAGCCGAGGACGTCGGCGCCCAGGAGGCCGTCCAGGATCTCGTCGGCCCAGGGGCAGATGCGGAACATCTCCCGCGTGGGCCAGGGGATGTGCCAGAAGAGGCCGACGGTGAGGTCCGGACGCGCGGCTTTCAGGAGACGCGGCACGAGGGCGAGGTGGTAATCCTGCACGAAGATGATGGCCGGCTCGTCCCCGACCTCCTGCAGGATCGCCCGGGCGAACGCCTGGTTCACCTTGCGGTAGACGAGCCACTCGGCGGACTCGAATCGCGGGCGGACGAAGACCTGATGGCAGAGCGGCCAGAGCGCCTGGTTGGCGAAGCCGTCGTAGTACGCACGCTCGTCGGCCTCGCTGATCCAGACGCGACGGAGGCGGAACTGGCCGCCGCCCGCGCGCGGGGGACGGGGCGGCACCATCACGCCGTCGGTGGCGTCGACGACATCGCGGTCGGCGCTGCCGGAACCGTGGGCCACCCAGGTGCCCCCGTTGGCGCGGAGGACCGGGTCGAGCGCGGCCACAAGGCCACCGGCAGGCCGCTCCCAGCGCATGCCGCGGGCAGTGCGCGTGGTGATGTACGGCTCGCGATTCGAGACGACGATGAGGCGCCGTTCGCCCAATCGCTCGCCGAGAAACACCTTCAGGTCGCCGGCTGTCCGCAGCGGGCCGGCTCTCTTCCGTTCCTGCATTCTGCCCACCCCTCACGTCGTTCGCGCGCGCACGGTCGCCTACGCGGCCGCTTCGGCTGAGTCCCTGCTCAGGGCAGCCTGAACGGGGCCTTCGCCTGCGCGCAGGAAGAACGATTCGAGGCACCGAACCTCTCGAAACACTGGCGAGGTCCGGGCGATCTTCCCAGCCGACGGGGTTAGCTGACGGGTTCGGGCGAAGAACACCCTACCGAATCCAGCCGCGCCCAGAACGCGGCCTGATTCGCGATTCACCCCAAGGGAGTTGGGTCCCCCGTTCTCCTCACGGAGATTAGGCTCGCGTATTCGACTGACAGACAGTGTACCACGCGGCTCGGTGCCGAACCTGCTCTGAATGCCTCCCCGACGGAGACAGCGCTCAGGCTGTGAGCCGACCGGGTATCGCGATCGTGCCAGGCGAGAAATCGCTGCTCGCTGTGCAGGCGCGCATCGACGCGCTGAGGGTTGATGAAGCGATCGCGATGTTGCCTCGAAGGCGCGCCGGTCCCGCGGGGCCTGTCGCGGGCGCCGAGCCGTTAATCGTTCCAACTGTGCCGAGGAGCGCACGAGCACGATCTCGTAGGCAGCGGTGCGCCCCATAACTCGTTGACCTCGCCGGGGCTCGGGCGCGGACAAACCGACAAACCCTCGCCCGCGGCGGCGGGAGAGGGTGGAGCGAAGCGGAGGGTGAGGGCTATCC
>CAZHZF010000189.1:0-3372 GCA_964536925.1 uncultured Dehalococcoidales bacterium
CTCGGGAGCCGTTGACGTCCCCGTCGCCGCCATCGGCGGCGGCCTTGACCGTATCGGCATAACGATCGCGGGATCTCCCCCTGAGGCGGCGACCTGGCACGCCTCCGTGGTACTCCGCCGGGCAGGCCGCGACAGTGCGGTGCCCGATCCTCGCCGCCCGCGACCCTGGATCGGAGATGTGACACAGACAGCGCCGCTGATGGTTCCCCCATCGCGCCGATGCGCGCGCAGGGGCGGCGACTCCGGGCGTCAACCCCTGCCACCGCGACCCGACCTCAGCGAAGCGCGAGTGAGACCCGGAGGCTGGTATCGACGGCGTCCATAACCGCATCGTCGAGGCGGCCCAGTGTACGGACCACACTGTCCTTCCCGATCGTCATGATGAGATCGGCGTGAACGACTGAGTCACGATCCAGTCCGCTGCGCGCGGCGCCGGGATCGCTGCGCCGCACGATGACGTGGGTCGGGTAGTTCCGTGTAGGGATGCGGCTCGATAGGGCGGCGACGATGAGATTGGCGCTGTAGCGGTTCCCCACGTTGTTCTGGATCACCACCGCGGGTCGCCATTTCGCCTGCGCGGGATCGCTGGTGAATTGGACGCGAGCGAGGACTACGTCGCCCCGTCGAAAGCCCGGTGTTTCAGTCATCCCACCGCCACACGTCCGAGGCCGACATGGGTAGCGCGGAGGCGGTGTCTTCGACCCATTCCCTGGCCACAGGGGTCGTCTCGAGATAGCCGGCTGCCAGCATCTCCTCGAACTGCGCCGCGCGTCGCCGCGCGATGAGCTCGTTCAGGGCGTCCCGCACTAGCTGGCTCCGCTTCCGACCCATCTCGCGCGCCACCGCATCGACCTCGCGGAGCAAGTCCGCCGGCATCGTCAGCATCACACGCTCCATCGTCGGCCCCCCTGACGATCTATATCCACGCCGGGCACAAGTGTATCAATCGACGGGAGGAGTGATGGCGACGCGGCCGTGTTCTGCGATGTGGCAGAATAGCGCCGCTGATGGATCACGCCCACCACCGTGACGCGCACGCCCCGGAGCGACTCGCCACACCCGCGCCCGCGGCCAGCGTCAATCGCCTCGCGTTCTCGGCCACGGTCCACTGTCTGACCGGGTGCGGCTTCGGCGAGGTGCTCGGCCTGGTCATCGCATCCTCGCTCGGCTGGCACGATATCCCGGCGATCGGTCTCGCGGTCGTGCTCGCGTTCCTGTTCGGCTACGGCCTGACGATGCGGCCTCTCCTCGCCGCGGGGATGCCGTTCGGGGCGGCGACCCGCCTGGCCCTGGCCGCTGACACCGCCTCGATCGTGGTGATGGAGATCGTCGACAACGCGGTGATGCTCGCCATTCCCGGCGCGATGGACGCCCACCCGACAGATCTCTTCTTCTGGTTCAGCCTGGCCGTTGCGCTGGCGATCGCGTTCGTCGCCGCGTTCCCGATCAACGTCTGGCTGATCCGCCGCGGCCGGGGCCACGCGGTCATGCAGGCGCACCACTCGCACTGAGCCGACCGCGATCGGCACACCGTTGTGTCGCATGCCCCGATCGCGAGTCGAGTTCGTCCTGGCACCAGTCACGGCGGGTGGAGGTCGGTCCGGCGCGGTTGATCCGGGAGCGCTCGTTCCGGGCGATCACGTGAACTGGGAATCCGGGGTGGTGCGGATTCGCTGAGGCTGACGCCAGGCGCGCGGACTGACCCGCAGGATCAGGACTCCAGCACGGACCCCGGGACCCGCAGCGGCTCGGCGGCGACGCAGCGCTGGCCTTCGAACGTGAGGCGGACTCCCTCGCAGTACCCGCAGCCCGGGCCCCACCCGGCGAAGTCGTCATCCGGGCGGCAGCCGATCGCGCTTGCCTCGACAATCCCCCCGTGCGAGATGACCAGCGCGCGGCCGCCCTCCGGCAGTGCGGCGGCGATCGCGTGCATCAGATCGCCCTGGAGGCGGACAAAGCGCTCCGCCTCACCACCCGCCCGGGCCACGCGCTGGAGTTCGCCCCAGCCCCGTCGCAGGTCGACCGCCGCATCCACACCGATCAGTCCGGGGGGCGTGGAGGAGAGCGCCTCGATCTGGTCGTCGACGGCGTAACCCATCGCGATCGCGGTCTCGTAGGCCCGCGGCACCCTGCTGGTGACCGCGCGGTCGAAACGTCCTGTGCCATCGCCGACCAATCGGGCCATGTCCACTCCGGCCTGGTTCAGGTGCTGGCCTGGCTTGGCGCGCATCGTGTGCCGTCGGTGCTCGATCGTCCGCACCGGGAGATTATGGGCGACGCCCGTGGCGCGGACACGCGCCCTGCCCGAGAGCGGAAGGATCGTCGAAGCGTCGGTGTTGCTCCCGTCCGGGGCGAGGCGCAGGATGGCGAGACGACTCATCGTGTGGTGGCCGGTCCGATAATCAAGGCGTGACCGACATCGAGTCGTACGCCCGCGCCTGGCGGGAGCGGCGCCGGCGCGAGCGGGAGGTGCTCGCGGCGGAAGAGACCGAGGCCCGCGCGGCGGCTGAGCGGTGTGCGCGGCACCTCGTGGAGGTCTTCGGCGCGCGACGGGTCATCCTCTTCGGCTCGCTCTCCAGGCGGTGCCCGTTCGCCTACCATCGCGGCTCCGATCTCGATCTCGCCATCGACGGCCTGGCGGACGACCGGTACTGGGCAGCGCTCAGGGACCTCGCCGCTCTTCTCCCCCCGGGGATGGAGATCGACCTCGTGCCGCTCGAGGATGCTACCGACGCGCTGCGGGCGCAGATCGACGTGACCGGCGAGGTGGTGTGTGAGCGAGCCTAGGTTCGTCGTCCTCGCCGCGGCGATCGATGCCGAACTGGCGAACCTGGATGCGCTCCAGGCCGAGATGGCCGGACTGCTTCCCCGGCTCGGTGTGGATGCAGGTTCGTTCGACCGGCGCGCGGCCGGCAGCATCCTTCAGGACTTCTACAATGGCCTGGAACGGATCTTCGAGCGCATCGCGTTCGCCTTCGATGGCGGCGCCCCTGGAGGTCCAGCATCGCACAGCGAACTGTTACGCCAGATGGCGCGTCCGGTCACCGAAGCGCGGCCGGCGCTGATCGATCCGACGACCGCGGAGATCCTCGACCAGTATCTCCCGTCGGTCGCGGCGGGAGACGGTAAGGGTCAGGGTCCCCGGCTCTCGGTATCGAAGCCGCATGTCGAACGTCGTCGCTCACGCGGGGACGGCCGCCCGTCCAAACCGGCACATACCGGGCGGTCGGAGATGTTCGCGCAGGAACCGGCGAACTCGGGCGGTTTCCAGTGCATCGCGATCTGGCTGCGCCACCGCCGTCGCCGCACGGTAGTATGAACCGGCAGGAGGGTGTGTGTGGATACGATCGTTCGCATGGACCGGGACTCCGA
>CAZHZF010000190.1:0-3371 GCA_964536925.1 uncultured Dehalococcoidales bacterium
TACTCCCCCGCGTGACCGGCTCCCACAATCGATCTACACCAGGAGGGTCGAATGACGGTTGCCGCTGAACGCTGGACGACGCTGGGCCGCGACCAGGTCGTGTGGATGTACGATCGGATGACACTGATCCGCGAGTTCGAGGAACGGCTGAAACATCTGGTCGAGACGGGCCTGCCGGTGGGCGCCACCCACTACTATGTCGGCGAGGAGGCCGTCGCCGTTGGCGTCTGCGCCGCGCTGGCGGCCGACGACTGGATCGCCTCGACCCATCGTGGCCACGGCCACTGCATCGCCAAAGGCGTCGATGTGCGCCCGATGATGGCCGAGCTCTACGGCAAGGTCACCGGCACGAACCGTGGCAAGGGCGGATCGATGCACATCACCGACATCAGCGTAGGGATGATCGGCGTCAACCCGATCCTGGGGATGGGCACCACCCACGCGATCGGGTCTGGCCTCTCCGCGAAGGTGCTGAAGAACGGGCGGGTGACGGCCAGTTTCTACGGTGAAGGCGCCTCGAGCATCGGCGCGGTCCACGAGTCGCTCAACCTCGCCGCGATCTGGAAGTTGCCGATCGTGTTCGTCTGCGAGAACAACCGCTACGCGCAATCGACCCCGGTGGAGTACGCGATCGCGATCGAGAACATCGCCGACCGCGCCCAGGGATACGGGATGCCCGGGGTCGTCGTCGATGGGCAGGACTGCCTGGCCGTCTACGAGGTGGCGCAGGTCGCCGTCCAGCGCGCCCGAAGGGGCGACGGCCCCACCCTCATCGAGTGCAAGACCTACCGGTACCACGGCCACGCCTCGTCGGACGATCCGCGCCGCTACCGCACCGCCGAGGAGGAGCAGTACTACCGCGATCGCGACTGCATCAAGCGGTTTCGCGAGCAGGTGACCGGGCGCGGCCTCCTCACCGCCGCGGAACTGGACCAGATCGACGCCCGGAACAGCGCGCTCATCGATGAGGCGATCAAGTTCGCCGAGGAGAGCCCCCTGCCCGATCTCTCCGAACTGACGACCGACGTCTACGTGCCGGAACGCTGAGGAGGAGTGCCGTGGTCACGACCAGCCGCGAACTGACCTTCACCCAGGCGATCCTCGAGGCGATCCGTCTGGAAATGCGGCGCGATCCCACGATCATCATGCTCGGCGAGGACGTTGCCGGCGGCGCCGGGCGCGAGAAGCCGGAGCCGGAGGGGTGGTTCGCCGCCCGCGGCCGCGGCCTGATCGCCGAGTTCGGCCCGGAGCGCGTCATCGACTGCCCCATCGCCGAGATGGGGTTCGTCGGCGCCGGGGTCGGCGCGGCCATGACCGGCCTGCGCCCGATCGTCGATCTCTCGTTCATCGACCTCATCGGCGTCTGCTACGACCAGATCGTCAACCAGGCCGCGAAGATGCACTACATGATGGGCGGCAAGGTGCCCATGCCGCTGGTCATCCGCACGACCTACGGCAGCCGTCCCGGTTCGTCCCAGAAGCACGGGGGCGGCGCGGCGGCCCAGCACTCGCAGACGATGTACTCGGTCCTGGCGCACATCTCCGGGCTCAAGGTCGTCGTCCCCACCACGCCGTACAACGCGAAGGGGCTGATGATCTCGGCGATCCGCGACGATGGCCCGGTCGTGGTCCTGGAGAACAAGTTCCTCGGCCTCGGCTCGCGCAGCCACGTGCCGGAGGAGGCGTACACGCTGCCCATCGGCAAGGCCGAGGTCATTCGGCCGGGGCGGGACGTCACCCTGTGCGGCATCGGGCGGATGACGCGCATGTGCCTCGATGCCGCGCATGCCCTGGCGGCGGAGGGGATCGAGGCCGAGGTCGTCGACGTGCTCACCCTCGCTCCGCTCGACGAGGACACGATCCTTGAGTCGGTCTCGCGCACGCACAAACTCGTCGTCGTCGATGAGGACACGCCGACTGCCTCGATGGCGCGGGACATCGCCGGGCGCGTGGCCGATCGCGGCTTCGGCGATCTCGACGCGCCCATCAAGACTGTCACCTCGCCCGAGGCGCCGGTACCGTTCGCGGCCGTCCTGGAGCAGATCTACGCGCCCAGTCCGGCGACGATCGTCGCCGCGGTGCACGAACAGCGGAACTGGTGAACCGTCCGCCGCGCCCGCCCGCCTGAAGGAGACGACGTGGCCCGACCGATTGTGATGCCCAGCCTGGGGATGTACACGACCGAGGGAACGGTGACGGACTGGCTGAAGCCGCCGGGCAGCGCCGTCGCCGCGGGTGACCCGATCGTGGAAGTCACGACCGAGAAGGCGAGCTACCAAGTCGAAGCGGCCGAGGCGGGGCTGTTCCACCCCGTGGTCGCGATCGGAACGAACCTGGCCGAGGGCGGGCTCATCGGCTACCTCCTCGCCGCCGGAGAGCAGCTGCCGGCCGCGTCGCCGCCTCCTGCCGCGCCCGCACCGGCTGCCGCGCTGGCTCCCGCCCCGCCCATGGCGCCCAGGCCCCCGGGAGGAGCGTCGGTCCCCGCGGCGTCCGGGGGAGAGGTCCGCGCGACGCCGGTCGCGCGGCGGATGGCGAAGGAGCACGGGATCGAGATCGAGGCGATCGCCGGCACCGGCCCGGGTGGGCGCATCGTCGAGGCGGACGTCCTCGCCGCCCTCGCGGCCCGGTCCGCCGCGCCACCCTCGCCGCAGGCGGCGCTGCTCGGCGCGCCGGGACCGGCGCGGAAGGTGCGGGAGCGGATCCCGCTCATTGGCATGCGGAAGACGATCGCGGAGCGGCTGCTGGCGAGTCAGGCGACCGCCGCGGCGGTGACGCTGACGCGGGAGGTCGATGCCGGTCGGCTCGTCGACGCCCGCGAGGCACTCCGCGCCCGCTTCCCGGAGGGGCTGCCCTACGATGCGCTGTTCGTGAAGTTGATGGGTCTCGCGCTGGCCGAGTTCCCCGAGTTCAACAGCGCCATCGAGGGGGACGCGATCGTCCAGTACGCGGAGATCCACGTGGGTTTCGCGGTCGCGATCGAGGGAGGCCTGGTCGTGCCGGTCGTGCGCGATGCCGACGCGCGGCCGTTGAGCGCGATCGTCGCCGATGTCCTCGCGCTGAGCGGCCGGGCGCGGGCGGGTCAGCTACGCCCGGAGGACATGGCCGGGGGAACGTTCACGATCTCCAACCTGGGTCTGCTGGGTGTGGACGCGTTCACGCCGATCATCAACCCGCCGCAGTCGGCGATCCTCGGCATCGGGCGCATTCACCCGCGGCCGGTCGTGCGCGATGGCGCGCTGGCGATCGGGCGGACGTGCGTCCTCAGCCTGACGTTCGATCACCGGGTGGCGGATGGCGCTCCCGCGGCGCGCCTGCTCGATGCGCTGGTGCGGCGGATGGGGGATGGGGAGGTGCTGGCGGGACTGGGGTGA
>CAZHZF010000191.1:0-2173 GCA_964536925.1 uncultured Dehalococcoidales bacterium
TGATGGAGCTTCTGGGCAGCCTGGTCGACAGGTCGCTGGTCGTGCTTGACGAAGGCGACCGCTATCGGATGATCGACACGATCCGGCAGTACGCGTCCGAGCGGCTGGACGACGCTGGTGAATCGGACGCCGTGCGGCAGCGCCACCTCGCCTGGTATGTCGCGCTCTGCGAGGAGGCGGAGCCCGGATTGTACGGCCGCGATCAGCTGGTCTGGCACGGTCGACTCGTCGCCGAGCGCGACAATCTGCGTGCCGCGCTGTCATGGTCGATCCGTCGCGGTCAGGCCGAGTCCGGGCTGCGGATCATGACCGGCTCCTGGAGGTCCTGGTTGGTGCTCAACCGCAGGGAGGCGAGCGCCTGGCTCGACGCGCTCCTCCAGCCGGGCGGTGAGGTGAATTTCCAGACCCGCGCCCGCGCCCTTCCCGCGCGGGCGTTTCTGAGCGACGCCACGCCGGAGGACAGTGCCATCGCCGCGCGAGCGGTGGACGAGGCGCTGGCTATCGCGGACGCCATCGGCGACCGTCACGCTCGGGTGGTCGCCCTCCACGCGCGGGTGACGCTCCAGGGATGGGTCGAGGCCGCGACGGAGCTGCGGCGCCGTTCGATCGATGAGTATCTTGCCGAAGCGCGGCTCCTCGGCGACGAAACACAGCTCAAGATCGCGCTCGTGCTCGCGGGCCGGCATCTGGAGGAGATCGGCGACGATGCGCGCAGCTCCGCGGTCCTGCACGAGGTCGCGCCGATCCTCGAGCGGGCCGGAGGGCCGCTCAACCGGCTCGCGGCCGCACGCGCGCTGGGTGGGATCGCCCTGCGGCGAGGCGACGCGGCGGACGCGATCGCTCGCTACGAGGAAATGCTCGCCCACGCTAGCGCGCTCCGCGATGACTCCGGGTGCTGGGTGGCCCACGAGGGGCTGGGCCGCGCCTATGAGATGGCGAACGATCCCGAGACCGCCCGCGCCCACTATCGCCAGGCACTGGCGCACCTGCGCGATCAGACCGCGATCGGTTCCGAGGTGAAGGTGCGCGCGCTCCAGCGCCTTGCCGCATTGGAGGCCGCGATGGATCCCGAGCGCGCGACCCGGATCGCGGCCGGCGCCGAGGCGATCCGCACGACCCACTGGATGAACGCGCGACCGCCGCCCGCTCCGGACGATGCGCTGACCGAGAGGCTGAAGGCGCTGCTCGGACCCGACGCCTTCGCGCGCGTCTGGCGCCAGGGACTGTCGGCGAGCCCTGAGATGACCGTGGCGCTCGCCATCGCGGAGCCCCGCTCGTGACCACGTCGCTGCAGTTGAAGGGACCCGCGCTCCCGGCTGAGTAAGGCCCGTCGCCGGTAGCACTTCCCCTGCCACGGGCCCTGCCGGGTGGGACCTCGCCGTCGGTCATCGCCGCTTCGGCTCCTGAGAAGGGGACATCGTGGGGACATCCCGGGGACGTTCCAGGGAGACTGTGGGAACAGTCCGCCTAGAGAGCCCACCCGCCCCGACCGCACTATCTCCTCATCGACGCCACCGGGACACAGAGCCCGGCGAGGACAGTCGGAGGAGAAGGAAACACCATGGCAGCCACAATCGCACGCGAGACCATCCAGACCTCGGGCCGCTCGGCCAGCTTCCCCCGGTTCCCCCACGTGGGGGTCGCTACCATCCTCGCCACCACGGTCGCGGTCGGCGCGATCGCCCTGATGCTCGCGCGAGGACCCGCCACCCTCCCGGCGATGGACTCCAGCCTCGGATTCGTCGACCATATCGACGCCCGCCCTGCGATCGGCCAGGTCACCAGCACCGGCTACGCCGACCACATCGATGCCCGCCCGTTCGTCTCCGCCAACGACCTCAGCCTCGGCTACTGGGATGCCATCGACGCTCGATCCGCTGTCGGGCGCCTGGACGCGAGCCTCGGCTACGCCGACCACGTCGATGCCCGCCCGTTCGTGTCCGCCAGCGACCTGAGCCTCGGCTACTGGGACGCCATCGACGCCCGCCCGGCCGTTGGACGCCTGGACGCGAGCCTCGGCTATGCCGACCACGTCGACTCCCGCCCCTTCGTCTCGGCGAACGACCTCACCCTCGGCTACTGGGACGCCATCGACGCACGACCGGCCGTCTCCCGCGTGCTCCCCGTCGCCACGAGCATGGGCTTCTGGGACTTCGTCATCGAGATGAACGAG
>CAZHZF010000191.1:2273-3343 GCA_964536925.1 uncultured Dehalococcoidales bacterium
GCTCCCCGTCGCCACGAGCATGGGCTTCTGGGACTTCGTCATCGAGATGAACGAGCCCACCGGGCTGGGCTTCTGGGATCACATCAACCCGTCCCGCTGATCCGGGAAGCCACGCGCCGGTTCGCTCCTCCGGCGCGTGCCTGTCACCCCCGGGATCCCCTCCGGTTACCCGGCCGGAGGGGATCCCCCTTTTCGCGTCCTGTGAGGTGGCCAGGCGCTCCGAGCGGGCACCCGCGTCGACCGAGCGCGACGAGGCTCAGAATCTGGATCGCAGGCTCACCCGGGGATCTGCCACCGTCTTTCACGCCGCCGCCGTGGAAGAACGGACGTACGGAGGTACTTTGCCAACCCGACACAGGTCGGCGATAGGGTCATCCTCCCGCAGCCCCCACCGGGCAGTCAGCGATTCGCACCCGTGAAGCGCGCCTCTGGCGGGGGATTCAGTCGGCGCCACACGAGCGCACGCCATCGATCGACAGGAGCAGGGCCGGGCCATCCGGATGAACGTCGCTGTCGCGCTCGTAGACGAACCCGGCCTTCATCCAGGCACGGACGGCGCGGGGATTCGCGACGAGCGGATCGACCGTGATCCGGCGCACCCCGAGATCATCGATCAGATGGCGGATGACCGCCCTGGCCGCATCCGGTCCCAGACCCTGGTCCCGCGCCGACGCCACGAGGAACATGTCGAGTCCGACCGAACCATCGTCGAGCCAGGCGTACTGGAGATAGCCGATCGGGCTCCCCCCGCGAAGCACGAGGTATGACTCAACGGTCGGCCGACGATGACCGATGTACTTGCGTTCGACGACCTCGCGCGGAAGCGGTGCCCCACCCCACCAGGGGTAGACCTCCGGATCGGAGAACCACCCGGCCAGGAGTTCGAGGTCATCGGTCGTGACGTGCCGTAGCTCCGTCCGCTCGCCGCGCAGGCCGGGGACACGCGCGTCCACAGCGCCACGACTGTAGTCCGGGAGCCCGCACGCGGCTCTGCGGCCGCCACTCACACGAAGACGCGCTGGTACCATGGCCGGCCACGGAGGCACAGAATCGCCATGGCGCGCACCCTC
>CAZHZF010000192.1:0-3337 GCA_964536925.1 uncultured Dehalococcoidales bacterium
GGGGAGGGTGCTGGTGTTATTCGTGACGCGGGCTGACCCGCCGCGGGCGCCGCGAAACGAGAGATCGAACTGCCCCAGACTCAGCCATTCAGCGAGAATCGAGCCATGCCTGTTCCCCACCGGCCACCCACGCTGGCGGAGCTTCGGCTCCACCGCGACGCCATCCTGCGGATCGCCTCGGAACACGGCGCCGCGCGGGTGCGCGTCTTCGGCTCGGTTGCACGAGGCGACGCCGTCCCGAGTAGCGATATTGACCTGGTCGTCGAGCTCGATCCCGGGCGCGGCGCGCTTGACGTGAGCGAGCTGATCCTCGACTTGCAGCACGAACTGCGGCGTAAGGTCGATGTGATCGCGCTCCGCGACGGCACGCGCCCACCAGTCTCCCTCGAGCGGCAGGCCGTGCCCCTTTGATGCTCGGCGGGAGCGGACCGCGGTTCTTCGAGAACATTGGCGCGTCGATCGGGCAGGTGCCAGAGGCGGAGGCTGACCGTTGATCCTTCCGAAGGATCGCGATCCCCGGTTCATCACGATCCGGCGAGGCGGGACCCTGACCGATGCCGACCATCGGCTCCTCGCCCTGTGGGCGGCCTCGTGCGCCGAGCATGTTCTCGCGCTGTTCGAGGCGGTCCGACCTGAGGATCCGCGACCGCGTCAGGCGATCGAGCGGGCGCGTGGCTGGGTGCGCGGCGAGGCCACGATGTCCCAGGCGCGCGCGGCCGCCGGCGCCGCCAACGCCGCGGCGAGAGACCTGAGCGGGGCGCCTCGGTACGCGGCCTATGCGGCCGGCCAGGCCGCCGCGGTCGCGCACGTCGCCGCGCACGAACTCGGTGCGGCCGCCTACGCGATCAGGGCTGTACGTGCCGCCGCGACGGCGGGAGATGGCGTGATCGCGGGCCAGCGGGAGTGCTGCTGGCAGCGCGAACAACTCCCCCAGGCGATCCGCGCGCTGGTGCTCGACGATCAGCGGCTTCGGAACGACATCTGCTGGTCCGCGTTCGACTGCTGAGAGCGGGTCGAGCCGAGCTTCCGTGGGGTCTTCGGTACCTGGTACGCTGCGCCCACCGCGGACGGAGGTGCACACCGTGCCCCGCATAGCTCCCCAATCAGCCACGATGACCAGCGTCATCCCTCGCACGGCGCGCGCGGCGGTGCTCACCGCCCAGGGCGGGCCGTTCGTCACCCGAGACTTGCCGATCTCCGAGATCGGGCCGCGCGGCGTCGTCCTGAAGATGGCCCTCGGCGGCGTCTGCGCCACGGACGCGCACATCTTCCAGGGCGACTGGCCGGGCTTCACCTTTCCGGCGATCCTCGGCCACGAGAACTGCGCCTGGATCGCCCGCCTGGGCGCCGAAGTGACGGTGGATTTCCTCGGCGAGCCGATCGCTGCGGGTGATCTGGTCATCCCGCGCGTCTCCGGCTGCGGCCGATGCTGGTACTGCCTGTGTGGTGGGGCGATGCGCTGGTGCCCGAATCGCCGACTCGCCCCGGGGGTGACTCCGGGCGAGTCGCTCACCGGCGGCTGGGCCGAATACATGGTCCTCGATTCCGAGACGCTGCAGATGTTCCGCACCACGGCCCGACCCGAGGTGGCGGTGCTTACCGAACCGATGGCGACCTGCGTCGGCGGCATCGAGCGCGCGGAGCTCCGGCTGGGCGAGACCGTCGTCGTCCAGGGCGCCGGGCCGATCGGTCTTCTCACCGCGGCGTGCGCACGCCTCGCCGGTGCGGGACGGCTCATCCTCGTGGGTGGGCCGGCCGATCGCCTGGCGCTGGCCCGCGAGTTCGGCGTCGACCATACGATCGACATCGACGCCGTGCCCGACCCCGCCGAGCGGGTGCGCCAAGTGCGCGCCCTGACGCCGCGCGGCTTCGGCGCCGACCTCGTTCTCGGCTGCGTCGGCCATCCGGCCGCGGTCGGTGAGGGTCTCCAATACGTGCGCCCGGGTACGGCGCGCATGGTCGAGATCGGCAATGCGACCGGCGGCGGATCGTTCCCGATGCGCCCCTCGCCCGATCTGGTCTACAAGAACACGACGCTGCACGGCTTCTGGGGCACGACGACGGAGCACTGGATCTCCGCGCTGCGGGTGCTCGAGCGGGGCGCGCTGCCGTTCCAGAAGGTTGTCACCCACCGCCTGCCTCTCGAACGCGCCGGCGATGCGATCGCGGCGCTGAACGGCGGTTACCGGGTCGATGGGCGGACCGCGCTGAAGATCGCGATCGATCCGAGCATCGCGCCGCGGTGAAACGGCGGCGCCGAGAGACCCACAGACTGGCGGGGGAGCGTCCGTGACGACGGTGGCGGTGATCGGTCTGGGAAGCATGGGCCGGGCGCTGGCGGAGCGCCTGATCGGAGGCGGGTTCACGGTGCGCCTGGCGAACCGCGGCGCGGCGGCGCGGGAGCCCTTCGCGGCGCGCGGGATCGCCACCTTCGCGCGGGCGGCCGATGCCGCGGCGGGTGCGGAGGTCGTCGTCAGCATGCTCGCCGATGATGCTGCGCTCCGCGCGGTGGCGCTGGGCGATGGTGGACTCGTCGAGGCGATGGCGCCGAGGTCGCTCCACATCGTGATGAGCACGGTCTCACCCGGCATCACCCGGGAGCTCTCCGCGGCGCACCGCCAGCGGGGGGCTGACCTCGTCGCCGCGCCGGTGATGGGTCGGCCCGACGTCGCCGCGACGGGCGCGCTCTGGATCCTCGCCGCCGGCGAACCCGCCCTGGAAGCGCGCTGCCAGCCCATCTTCGCCGTCCTCGGCCGGGGCTACACCTGGCTCGGTGACGATCCCGGGCTGGCGAGCGTCGCCAAGATCGTCTCGAACTTCCTCCTTGTCAGCACGGTCGAGATGGTCGCCGAGGCGTTCGCGCTGGCCGAGGCGAACGGCCTCCCCGCCGAGCGGTACTACGAGATCGGCAAGATGCTGTTCCCGACGCCGATCTACGAGGGGTACGGCGGGCGGATGCTCCGCGGCGCCTTCCAGCCCGCCGGGTTCTCGACCGCGATGGCGCTGAAGGACATCGGCCTCGCGCTCGGTCTCGCCACGGAGGGCGGATCGCCCGCGCCGGTCGCGGAGACGGTGCGGGAGCGTCTCCGCGCCGCCGAAGCGCGCGGGCGCCTGGACTGGGATCTGTCGGCGCTCATCGAGGTGGCGCGCCGTGCTCGGGACGGGTAGCGCAGGCCGGCCGAGAGCCACTGTAGAGAGATGACGGGGCCGCCCAGGCCCTGTAACAACAGGTCGCACACTTGGTACGAGCCCGTGATGGAAACGGGTCTGCACCTTTGAAGCCGATCACCTTCACACGGCACGCCACCCTTCAGATGCTGGAGCGAGGTGCATCCGC
>CAZHZF010000193.1:0-3327 GCA_964536925.1 uncultured Dehalococcoidales bacterium
GTCAGAACGTCGAGGTGATCTCCAGCGCACGCCCCTCTCGCGACGACTGGTACCCCTTCTCGATGATCTCGACGACGTGGCGGGCGTGCTCGGCGCTGGGGATCGGCTTCCGGCCATCGCGCAGGCATTCGACGAAGTGCATGATGTCGGCGTAGCCGTGCGCCTCGCCGATGTCTCGGTGCGGACCGACCCGGTAGGGCATCTCCGGCAGGTCGAGCGCCTGTTCGCCGCCCGGCACCTTCGCTCCTGACACCATCGCGCGGGGGCCGCCCGGGCCTCCCGGCCGATCGGCGTAGACACACCCCTCGCTGCCGAAGATCGCGATCCGCGGGACGGGCCCGGAGCGACAGTTGGCCCCGTAGGCGAACCCGAACACGCTGTCGCCGAAATCGAGGGTGATGTGGGTGTTGTCATCCATCTCGACGAGGATCTCTTTGTCCTTCCAGCGGCGCACCGGCAGGCCGATGCCGGACATCGCCTGGACGCGCTTCACAGGACCGAGGATGCCCGTCATCTCGTGCAGGCAGTACACCGTCATGTCGTAGACCGGGCCTCCCCCCGGCTTGTAGTACCAGGTCGGATCGACGTTCGCGAGGACATCGTTCTCGGTGCGGAACGATTCGTACTCGTGCCCGGCGCCCTGCATGCCGGCCAGCGACCAGTAGGGTCGGCCGATGAGGCCCTTCTGAATCGCCTCCTTCATCTGCGGGTACGGCGGGCGCAGCATCTCGCCCGGTGAGGCGCAGACCGTCAGACCCTTCCGCGCCGCCGTCTCGACGATCTCGTTCGCTTCGTCCAGGCGGGTCGTCATCGACTTCTGGGTGTAGACGTGCTTGCCGGCCTCGAGCGCGCGCATGATCTGACGATGGTGGAGGGGGATCGGCGTGGCGATGAGCACCGCCTCGATGTCCGCCTTCTCGATCATCTCGTCGTAGTCGGTGAAGGCATCGCGCCAGACCCACTTCTCGGCGACGGCCTCAGCACGCCCGGGAACGGCGTCGCACACCGCGACCGCGTCGATGAGCGATCGAGCGTCGTCCTGGAACGTATGGGGGAGGATGCCCCGTTGGGCCAGGCTGCCCAGACCGACCAGACCCACCTTCAGTTTCGCCATCGCTGAGAACCTCCTGCCGCCCATGCGTCGGCGCGGCGAGAGTACCGCACGCCACGTCCCTCGGGGACAGGTTCGCCGTGCCGCCAGGCGATGCGCGACCGCGGCGGGCGGCACGCCCCCACACCCCTGGATCGAAGCCGAACATATCCAATCTTGTGGGGACACCCCACACCCCGGCAGCGTCGTGCCGCTGCACCACGTAGGGACGCTCCACCGCATGCCCGGGTATGGGCGTCCTGTTGGGGACACCCCACACCCCGGCGGCGTCGTGCCGCTGCACCACGGGGACGCTCCACCGCAGGCCCAGAAATGGGCATCCTGTTGGGGACGCCTCACACCCGGCGGCGTCGCACCGCTGCGCGCGTGGGCATCGCGCTCGCGCGCTCGCGTCGCGGAATCCATCCCGAACGCGGGATGAAAGATCGGGGAATCCCCTTTCGCGGCTGATTGCGCGGCGGCGTGCCGGCCGCTATGCTGACATATGTACCAGTTGGTACTTAGGAGAAGGTTCGATGAAGAACAGCGCCCCGCAGATCGACCGCGTCCCGAGCGCCGTGCGGATCTGCCCTCACTGCGGCCACCACACGCTGGTCGCGCGCGGCCAGTGGCTGGTCTGTCGGTCCTGCAACGAGTCCACCTGGCGGTCGGAGAGCTAGCAGTTTCCCGCCGGGCGGTGGGTCATTCCTCCGATTCGCCGCTCGGCGCATCCTGAGCCGCGGGAACGATCGCGCCTGCATCGGGCGTACCGGATAAAGTGCCGTCCGTCACGAATCGCCCGCGGCGGTTCCTGAACGGAGTCCGGCACCTTGGATCTTCTCGGCCACTGGACGGTCCTGGCGGCGCTCGTCATCTTCGTGGTCGCCTACGCGATCGTGATGCTGGAGGACGTGATCCACCTGCCCAAATCGATTCCGGTGCTCTTTGGCGCCGGGATCGTCTGGGTCCTCGTCGCGATGGACCTGCACACGCTCGGACGAGACCGCGAGGTTGCCGAGGCGGTGAAGCACAACCTCCTCGAGTACGGCGAACTGCTGCTCTTTCTCATTGTCGCGATGACGTATGTGAACACCTTGCAGGAGCGCGGGGTGTTCGACGCGGTTCGTGCGGCGCTCGTGACGAGCGGGCTCTCGCTGCGGTCGCTCTTCTGGCTCACCGGTCTCTGCGCCTTTCTGCTCTCGCCCATCGCCGACAACCTGACCACCGCACTGGTGATGGGTTCGATCGCGATTGCGATCGGCCAGGGGTTCCCCCGGTTCGTGTCTCTCTCCTGCATCAACATCGTCGTCGCGGCGAACGCGGGTGGTGCGTTCAGCCCGTTCGGTGACATCACGACCCTGATGGTGTGGCAACGTGGCCTGGTCCCGTTCGAGGGGTTCCTTCCGCTCGTCCTCCCTTCGCTGGTGAACTGGCTGGTCCCGGCCGCGATCATGATGATCGCGATCGAGCGGGGACGACCGCCGCGCGTCGAGGCGGCCGCGATCCTGGAGCGGGGCGCGCTCGAGATCATCCTCCTCTTCCTGGGCACCATCGCGCTCACGGTAACGGTCCACAATCTCTTCCACATTCCCTCAGCGGTCGGGATGATGTTCGGCCTGGGGGCGCTTCAGTTGTTCGCCTACGCGTTCAACCGGTATTCACCCGGCCGGCCACTACGGGTGAACACGCCCGACGATGTCTTCGCAGGTTCGAGCGACTCGGAATCAGCGCCGCCCGAAGTGGCACCTCTGGCTGCGGGCCCCCGACGTGTCGTGCGTCGCCGTGCGGAAGCAATACCGCTTCACACGTTTCGGCAGATGGAGCGGGTGGAATGGGACACCCTAATGTTCTTCTACGGCATCATCCTCTGCGTCGGTGGGTTGGGGACGCTGGGCTATCTCTCCGCCTTATCGGTGGTCTTCTACGGCAACCTCGGGGCAACGGTCGCGAACATCCTCATCGGCCTCCTCTCCGCGGTGATCGACAACGTGCCCGTGATGTTCGCGGTCCTCAACATGGGTCTCGAAATGAGTCGCGGCCAGTGGCTACTGGTGACCCTGACGGCGGGAGTGGGCGGCTCGCTGCTCTCTATCGGAAGCGCCGCCGGCGTCGCGCTGATGGGTCAGGCGCGCGGCACGTACACGTTTATGTCGCATCTGCGCTGGTCGTGGGCGGTCGCGCTCGGGTACGTCGCGAGCATCGCGGTCCACCTGGTGGTGAACCAGTCGCTGATGTAG
>CAZHZF010000194.1:0-3276 GCA_964536925.1 uncultured Dehalococcoidales bacterium
GCCTGCGACGGCAGCGGCACGCCCCTCACCCGCACCCTCTCCCACGGGGAGAGGGGCACGAGGTCAACCGCGACCGCCGCGCATCCAGCCAAGCGCGGCGGTGCCGCTCTCATCCCTCGCCCTCGGGGAGAGGGACACGAGGTCCGACCGCGACCCTCACGCATCCAGACAACCGCGGCGACGGGCGAACCCAACCCTCTCCCGCGCGCGCGCGGGAGAGGGCGGAGCGAAGCGGAGGGTGAGGGCCCACCCGTTCGGATGCACCGTGGGCCAGAGGGTGTTGACGTCCACGCGGTAATGCAGGGCCGGGCCCATCGCGCGCGTCGCGCGGGTTGTCTGCCGAACCCGGTACAGCGCGCTTTTCGCGACGCCCTCACGCCCCGCTCCCTACACTCCACTGCACGATAACGAGGGAACCGACCGCGATGGCCGGCGCACAGCGCGCGACGATCCTCATCACCGGCACGCTCACCGAGCCGCAGTGGGAGCAGATCCGCGCCGCTCTCCCGGGCCAGGACGTCCGCCGTTTCGCGCGACAGGCCGAGTTCGAAGCCGCGATCGACGAGGCCGATGCGATCGTCTGCTCCGAACTCAGCCCGGAGGCGTTCCGCCGCGCGCGACGGCTGAAGCTCATCCAGAGCTGGGCGGCCGGGCCAGACCGGCTGATGCTCCCCGAGATCGTGGCGAGCCCGATCGTCGTCACCTCGTGCAAAGGCAACGGCGCGATCCCGCTCGCCGAACACGCGATGATGTTGATGCTCATGCTCAACCGCGACGCGCGGCGATGGGCCCGCGCTCAGGCCGAGCATCGCTGGGACCACTGGAACCATCCGGAACTGAACGGCCTCACCTGCGGCATCATCGGTCTCGGCCATTCGGGGCAGGATCTCGCCTTGAAGTGCAAGGCGTTCCACATGCACGTCCTGGGCATGCGCCAGAGCGACACGCCGACGCCGAACGTCGACGAGCAGTATCCGGGTCCCGGCGCGCCGCGGTTTCAGGAGCGGCTCCACGAGTTCCTCGGCCGCTCCGATTTCGTCGTCGTCACCGCGCCACTCACGCCGGAAACACGGGGGATGCTGGGCGAGGCGGAGTTCCGGGCAATGAAGCGCTCGGCGTACTACATCTGCTTCTCGCGCGGGGGGATCGCCGACGAGGCAGCCCTTCTGCGCGCGCTCCGCGAGGGATGGATCGCCGGTGGCGGCCTCGATGCCCACGCGACCGAGCCGCTTCCGGGCGATAGCCCGTTCTGGGACCTGCCGAACGCCATCGTGACGCCGCACAACGGCGCGAGCACGCCCGGCACGCGGCAGCGCGGAGTGGACATCGCGATCGCGAACTTGCGGGCGTTTGTGAACGGTAGCGCTTACCATAACGTGGTCGACAAGGCGCGCGGCTACTGATGGGACGACGGCACGCGATCTCACGGCGGCGGATGATCGCCGCGCTGGGCATCACCGGCGCGCTCGCCTGTGCGCCGGGCTTCCGCGCCCCCGGAGGCGACGTCCCCGCGGCGCCCGCCCCTACGACCGCGGCCGCGCCATCCTCGGCGCCGAAATCCGTCGTGCCCACACGCGTTCCCGCCACGCCGACGCCGGACGTCGCCGCCGCAAACGCGATGCTCGATCGACCGCTCACCGTGGGCCTGGGGCTCGTGCAGTTGCGCACCAGCCCGCGGGAGCTCGGTCTCTCCGTCACGTACGAAGAGGGCCGCCCACGCCTGCTTCCTCCCTCCGACGACGCGGCGATGGACCGCCTGCTCGACCTCGCGTCTCGCGCGAGCCGTCGCGAGCCGATCGACGCGGATCTGCGCATCGCCGCCGACGGGCGTGTCACCCGCATCCCGGCGCGTCCCGGCGAAGACATCGATCGGCTACTCGCCCGGGAGCGGATCCTGGCCGCGATCGATCGCGGTGAACCGCGAGCCGACCTGCCGATGGCGCCGCTGCCGATCCGGGTGGCGGACGACTTCACCGCGGCGGCGTTCGCGCGGGCCAATCGCCTGCTGGACGGCGCGCCGCCGTACCTCACCGCGCGCCGCGACGATCGCTTCTGGACGTTCGATCGGAAGGACTTCGCCTCCATCCTCGCCATCGCGCCCGCGCGACCAGGCGTTCCCGCTCGGCTCGTTCCCGATGAGATGGTGCTCGACGCCTTCCTGAAGAAGTTCGCCCCGATCATCCAGACGGAACCGGTCAACGCGCGCTTCAGCGTCGAGGCCGGACGCGCCAAGGTCATCGACCCGGGCAAACCGGGACAACAACTCGACCGCGACGGAGCCCTGGCCGCCTTCCAGAAGGCGCTGGACGAAGAGTCGCGCCTGGTGATTCTGCCGGTGCGATCGATCCCGCCGAAGTACGGGCCAGACAGCGCGCCGGCGCTGGACGTCTCGGAGATGATCGAGAAGGGCTCCACACCGCTCGGCGGCGCGATACCCGAGAAGCGCCACAATGTGACTCTGGCGGCGAGCCGCCTCAACGGCTACGTCGTCGCGCCCGGAGAGGTCTTCTCCTTCAACCGCGCGGTCGGACCGACGACGGTGGACGCGGGGTTCAAGTGGGGCTACGGCATCACGAACTCCGAGGAAGGTATCCGCACCGTCCCCTCGGTCGCCGGAGGGATCTGCCAGGTCTCCACAACCCTCTTCCAGCCGGTGTTCTGGGCCGGATACCCGCTCGAGGAGCGGTACTGGCACCTCTACTGGATCCCCTCCTACGCATCCCGCGGGATCGTGGGCCTGGATGTGACGGTGGACGAGGAGTTCAACGTCGACTTCAAGTGGATCAACAGTGCGAAGACGCCGATCGTGATCCAGGCGCGCGTGGAGGGTGACAACATCATCTTCGAGTTGCACGGGCGGAAGCCGGGCTGGCAGGTCGAGGTCGCCAAACCGATCATCACCAACGCCAACGCGCCGGACCCCGAACCGGTGTTGCAGCCCGATCCGACGCTGCCATGGGGGCGCACGCTCGTGATCGAGGCGCCGCGCGATGGCTTCGATGTCGAACTGAGCCGCACCGTGACGGGGGATGGCCCGGAAAAGCGGATCCTCAAGATGAAGAGCAACTACCTGCCGTCCCGTTCCGTGACGCTCGTGGGCACGATGAACAAGCCGCCGGACGTGCCCATCGAGGCGGCCTTCCCGAAGGGGACGCCCACGCCGATCCCTCCGCTGCGGATGGCGCCGGACGACCAGCGTACGCCGTTCCCGACCCGTACACCGAACCCGGCCACCGCGACCGCGATCGCGCTCACGGGCACGGCGACGCCCACACC
>CAZHZF010000195.1:0-3179 GCA_964536925.1 uncultured Dehalococcoidales bacterium
CGCTGATCGATCGCCTGGACCGGCGTGCGATCCTCATCCTCTGCGACGTCGCGCGCTTCCTGGCGATGGGGTCGGTGCCGATCGCGTGGGTCGCGGAGACGCTCGATGCGACGCAACTGATCGTCGTCGCGCTCGTCCAAGGCGTCGCGGTCACGTTCGCAAACCTCGTCCAGGTCGCGGCGCTGCCCCGCCTGGTGCGGCGCGATCAGATCCCCTCGGCGCAGGCACTGAACGTCTCATCGCAGGGAGTCGCCTCGCTCGTCGGCCCCGGTCTTGGGGGATTCGTCGTCGGGATGGGCGGGACGCTGGCCGAGGGGGCGGTGATCGCATTCGGCGTCGACGCGCTCACCTACGTCGTCTCGGCGGCGATGCTGGTCTCGATCCGGAAGCCGTTCCAGACCGACCGCACCGGCGCCACGGTGGGTATGGGTCGGCAGATCGTCGAGGGGCTGCGGTTCCTCTGGACCGATCGCCCGATCCGTCTGCTCGCGATCGTCAACATGATCCACCGCTTCTGCATCGGATCCGTCGTCGTCCTGGCCGTCGTCGTCTTCGCGCGGGATATCCTGGCGGTCGGCCCCTCCGTGATCGGCCTGATCGTCGGCGCGGCCGGCGCGGGCGGCCTGCTCGGCTCGTTCCTGGCGCCGATCGTCCGGCGGACGATCCCGGTCGGGTGGAGCATGGTGGGGACGATCCTGCTCCACGGGGTGGGGATCGCCGTGGTGGCGCTCTCCGGCGCGGTCGTCCAGGCGATGGTGGGCATGGCGATCGTGGGGATCGCCGAGGCGATGACGAGCGTGATCCAGGTGTCGTACCGGCTGGCGACGATTCCGGATGCGCTGCAGGGGCGGGTGAACTCGGTCTATCGGATGGGGTCGTTCGCGGCGATGACGGGCGGGACAGCGCTGGCCGGGTTCTTGGTGGAAACGCAGGGCGCGAGTGCCGCGCTCGCGATGATGGCAGCGTACATCCTGACGATCGGGGTCGGCGTGGGGCTGTCGGGGGTGCGGAAGCTGTGAGGGGTGGCGGCGCCGGGCCAGGAACCGCCCGGCCCACGGCATCGTGCACGGCCACCGTTGTGCGGACTCGATGTGCGAATATGAGGGACGATGGGCAGTCTGTACGAGGTGTTTGGTTTCGACCAGACGGCACGCCTTGCTCTCGTCAGCGAGTGGCGCTTGATCTCGTGGTGCCGTTCGGAGTTCATCACTCCCTCCATCAATGCTCCGGATCTGTCCGTCCCATCGAGTTGGCTCTACTCCCTCCGCGATGTCGTCGGTCTACGGACGCTGGGTCTCCTGCGCGCCGAGGTACCCCTCTCCCGCCTGAGGCCGGTCGCGTCACTTTTCGCGACGGATTCTCCGAACCATCGGGACTGGATCGACCTGGTCTTCTACGTCATCGATCGTCGGGTGCACTGCCACCACGCACGCCGCGGCATCCATCACCCCTTCTTCGTCAGGCACGGCCGGAGCCCTGTTTTTGTAGGGACCGTCTGGAAGGACCTCATGGCCGATATCCAGAGCCTGAGTTCGCGGAACCCCGCGCAGATCGGCGCCATCGATCGAATCCCTGGACACGCCGCGACCTTCGCCGGGACGCGTGTGCCCGTGCGCGCCATCCTGGAGTTCCATCGCGCCCGCTACTCCATCGCGGAGATACTCCGCGAGTACCCAACCCTGGTTCCCGCCGATATCGAGGCCGCGATCGCCTATGAGGGGGTGCGCGAGCCAGCCGTCGCCTGATGCTGCTCTATTGCGACGAGGACGTGCCTGAATCGATCGTCCGGTTCCTGATCGCACGCGGGCACGAGACGCGCCGCACGCGCGAGATCCTGGTGCAGGGCGCGACGGATGACACGATCGCGAGTCTGGCCTCGACGCGTCAGGCGACCGTGGTCCCGTTCAATTACGGACACTTCACCGGCCGAGCGCGCCGCCAGGCACACGGAGGCGCGCTCCGCTTTCCGGGAATGAGCGTGATCGCGTTCGAGTGTGACAGGACGATCGGCCTCGAGAGACTGGAGGCGACGATCGACGTGATCGAAGCGACCTACGCCTTGCGGGTCGAGCGTGATGGGCGGCGGATCATCGCGGTCATCAAGAAGGCGTCGCTGCGGTTCGACGACGGAACGGCGTCGCACCGCCTTCGCGATCCCGCCGATTCGGGCGGGTCGTGCGCGTATGGGGGACGCGGCTGGCCGGTAGAATCCCACCGTGGAGCAGCGGCCTTTTGGCAGCACCGGCCTGAGAGTCTCCGCGCTCGGGTTCGGCTGCGGCGCGGTGGGCGGGCTGATGGTCCGCGGCGAGGTGGCCGAACAGCGGCGCGCGGTGGTCCGTGCGCTGGAGGCGGGGATCACCTACTTCGACACCGCGCCCGGCTACGGCGACGGGCGTTCGGAGGAGAACCTGGGCCGGGTCTGGCGCGATCTGCGCCCTGCCGGTGTGGTGGTGGGAACGAAGTTCCGGCTCGATGGGGCCGATCTCGGGGACATCGACGGCGCGATCCGCCGGTCGCTCGCCGCCAGCTTGGGGCGCCTGCAGTTCGCGCGCGTCGATCTCCTCCAACTCCACAACCAGATCGGCCCCGGCGAGCGGGCGCTGTCGCCGGAGATCGTCCTCGGTCCGGTCCTTGAGACGCTGCGCCGCCTGCGCGACGAGGGGGCGATCGGCCACTTCGGCATCACCGGGATGGGCGACACCGCGGCGGTGCACCAGGTCATCGACTCGGGCCAGATCGCCTCGACCCAGGCGTACCACAACGCGGCGAATCCGAGCGCGGGGTACGCCGGACGCGCCGCCGGAGGGCAGGACTTTGCCGGACTGATCGGCCGGGCGCGGGAACGTGGCGTCGGTGTGATCGTGATCCGCCCCCTCGCCGCCGGGGCGCTGGCCGGTGACGCGCCGGCCCATCCGAACGCCTCGCGCGAGACCGGCGCGATGGGCGGAACGACGTTCGCCTCGAACCTCACCCGGGCCGAGCGCCTTGCCGCGCTGGCGGGCCAGTACGCCGCCGGCCCGGTGGACCTGGCGCTGCGGTTCGCGATGTTCACACCGGGCGTCTCGACGACGATCGTCGGCTTCTCGGAGATGAGCCATCTCGAACAGGCGATCCGCGCCGCCGAGGCGGGTCCCCTGCCGGACGGAGCGATCCAGGGCATCCTCGCCACCGCCTGATCG
>CAZHZF010000196.1:0-3145 GCA_964536925.1 uncultured Dehalococcoidales bacterium
CGCGTCTCCCCGGCCTGCACGGCGCCCTCCAGGCGCCTCGTCTCGGTCAGATCCTGCAGGGTGGAGACATCGATCCCCGGCAGGACGTCGGCGGTCGCCTGGAACCCGATGACCCACGAGCGGCCCCGCGCATCGGTCAGGGGAATCTCGCCCGAGACATGGCGATGGGTGCGCAGCAGGCGCCCCAGCGCGGCCACGTCGAGCGGCGTGCGGATCTCCGTACCCAGTTGACCCAGGAACTCCTCGCGCGCCGCGCCGAGCATCCGGCACGCCGCGGCATTGACGCCCACGATCCGCGACGCGCGGTCGGTGAGAACCACCGCCTCCGTCATCGCCTCGATGAGATGCTGCGCCCCGGCGAGGAGGCGGTCGTCCACCTCCTCCGCCTGCTCGGCGATCGGATCCCGCGTACCCACCACTGTGGGAGCAGCGTCGATCCTGCCGTGGCGCGCCGCATCCGGGAATAACCCTCATCCGCGGGCGCCGCGCCCTCAGCGGAACAGCGCCCGCCACACCTCCGCCGCCACCGTCACGACCATCCCCACCATCAGCGCGTTCATCTTCGTATCGATCCGCGCGATCTCCCGCTCCAGATCCTCCACCGCGCGCCGCGTCACCAGTTCGAACGCGGTCAGCGGTTCGGAGGCGACGACCGGCCGGGCGCGCCGACGGCGTTCCTGAGCGGGGTTTGGGGCTGCCGCGTTCATGCGCTCTCCTCGTCCGTCTCGGGAAGGCTCAGGCGCAACTGCCCGCCGCGTGGCTCTCCCTCCGCCGCGGCGCCGCCGCCCGCGTGCTCCCGTTCGAGGAGCGCCTCGGCGCCCAATCGGGCGAGCGTCTCCGCCAGCGTCTCGCCGCCGGCGCCCACCGCCTCGCGGGTGCGCAGAAGGCGACACAGGGTGTCGATCAGGCGGCCCACCAGGCGCACGTCGATCTGGTCGGCCTCCTCCAGCGCCCGCCGGATGAGCACCCGCACGAGCGCGACCTCATCCTCGAGGAGCGGGCGGCCGGCCGCGGCATCCAGCGCGGCACGCTCGGCGGCGGTCAGCGTCGGTGCGTAGAGCCCACCCTCGCGCGCGCCGCGGGTCGTCCTGTCCACGGGCGAGGAGGGCGTCACGCCGCGCCCCGAGCCGACGCCGCCGTCCGCCCGGGCCCGGCCGCATCAGCAGAGCGCCTGCACCGGCGGGGTGGGAACGCCCCGGCTGTATGATCGATCCCGATCGAGGAGGATGCCGTGCCCGCCCGACCCGTGAAGATCAGGATCGACTACTGCGCCGAGTGCGGCTACGACCACGAGGCGCTCGACCTCGCCGCCGCGCTCATGAAGGAGTTCCACATGTTCCTGGACGGCATCACCATCAAGCCGTCTGGCGATGGCGCCTACGACGTGCGGGTCGACGACGACCTCATCCACTCCATGTACCGCGATGGCGGATTCGGCGATCGCGCGGCGATCCTCACCGCGGTGCGGCAGAAACTGGCCTGAGGGCCGCCACCGGCCGTCCGCGCGTGGACGAGTCGTTCTACTGGATACCCCGGCGGACCGTGCACGTGGGCTGTCTCGTGCTCGCCGTCCTGGCCTTCACCCTCGTCGTCGGCCTGGGCTTCTGGCTTCGGACGATCGCGGGGTTCCTCATCATCGCGCCATCGCCGCTCGCGCCGGCCGATGCGATCGTTGTCCTCGGCGGCGGCCAGCCCGAGGGAGCGCGGGAGTCCCGCGCCGCGGATCTCTTCCGCCGCGGCCTCGCTCCCACCGTCCTCACCACCGGCGGCCCGGTCCTCGGCGAGGCGCGCGCCACCTACGCCGACTTCTCCGTCCAGCGCCTGGTCCGCCGCGGCGTCCCGCGCGCGGCGATCGTGGCCACGAACGTGGGGGATTCCACCGTCACCGACGCCCGGGGCGCGCGCCTGCTCGCGGAGCGCAACGGGTGGCGATCGCTCATCGTCGTGACCGATAACTGGCACAGCCGGCGGGTCGCCCTGGCGTTCGACTTCGTCTTCGCCGGCTCGCCCATCGCGATCGCCCACGCGCCGGCTCCCTCGCCCCGCTTCTCGCCGGACGCGTGGTGGCTCGATGAGACGAGCGCGCTCTTCGTCCTCAGCGAGTACGTCAAACTCGGCGCGTTCCTCATCGGCTATCCGCCGGAGACATACGGGGCGGCGGGCTGACGAGGGCGGGCGGGAAGCCCGCGATCCCGCGTGCGACGGCGATGGGACCGGGCTGGAGCGACCCTCACCCTCCGCTTCGCTCCACCCTCTCCCGCGAACGCGCGGGCGAGGGGTCCGCACCCTTCGCCGCTGGCGCTCGTGTCGGCAGCGCACTCCCTCTCCCGCCGCGGCGGGAGAGGATTGGGGTTGAGGGCCCGCGACCTTCGTTTCCCCTCATCCCCGCGGGGACAGGGCCAGGGTGAGGGGCTCCCCACCTCGATGACCACCGCTGTTACCGGAATGTAACTCGGGCTCACCGCGTGACTCACTACGCTCTACCCGGCCCATTCTCACTATGTGGCGCGCCGGGAGAGCCTTCCACTCTCCCCGCGCCTCTACCGGCGTTTTGGGGAGCCGGCGGTGGGGGAGCGGGAGGTCGCGGGAATGAGCGATCCCGCGATGCTCGTTCAGGCCGCCCACATCTTTGCCGATGCCGACCGACCCGAGGGCGCGATGGCGCGCATCCTCGCCGAGGTCCGCGACCAGACCGGCGCGTGGGGCATCGGCATCCTGCGGCGCGAGGGCGATCGGCTCGTCCCGCTCGTCGCCGACGGCCTGCTGCTCGATGAGGCGCCGCTCGATCGGCCGGCGGCGGCGATGGATATCCCCGGGCACGTCCAGCCGCTCACCGTCGGCGGCACGCTAGAGGGGGCGATCCTCCTCGTCGGCGACGAACTCCATTCCCTCGAGACCCTCGCCGCCCATGCCAGCCTCATCGCGCTCGGACTGCGCACGGCCCGGCTCCACCACGAACTCGAGGCCCGGAGCGCTCGCGAGGTCGAGCGAAGCGACGCCCTGCGGCGACTCGTCGCGGAATCGGCCCAGCCGATGCTTCTCGTCGATAGCGAAGGGTCGATCGTCGAAGCGAGTCGCACCGCGGCCGACCTCCTGGGCACAACGGCCGACGCCATCCTCGGGCGCCAGGCCGACTTCCTCCTCG
>CAZHZF010000197.1:0-3106 GCA_964536925.1 uncultured Dehalococcoidales bacterium
GGCCGTGGCCGCGGCCCGAGCGCGCGTCGCCGAGAATCTGAAGGAGGGTCTCGGCTACGACCTCCCCGACGGCATCACGTGGACGAGGGAATCGCTCCATCGCCGTTGAGTTCTGCGATACGAATGTTCTGGTCTATGCCTATTCGCGGGCGCCGGACCCACGGCACGCCGCGGCCCAGGCACTTGTCGAGCGACTGAACGGGGCCACTCCGGCGGTCAGCGTACAGGTTCTCCAGGAACTCTATGTCACGCTGACGCGACCTCAATCCTCGGTGCCACCATCAAGGGCACGCGCGGCGATTCAGAATCTCATTGGCGCCTGGACCGTCGTGTCTCCCTCCGCGCAGGACGTACTCCTGGCGATCGATGAAAGCGCACGGTGGCACATCTCCTTCTGGGACGCGATGATCCTCGTGGCAGCGCGCGCGTGCAGTGCCTCCGTCCTCTGGAGCGAGGATCTGTCTGACGGCCAGCGGTACGGCGACGTCCTCGTCAGGAATCCGTTCCGCGATATCTGACGCCGGTCGGTGGGCGGGCGGGAGCCCGCGGTCCCCGAGCCGAGCCGGGCCGGCCCAGGCTGTGGCACACTCCCTGGTGATGAGTCGGCAGACAAAGACCATCCTGATGGTGGTGGGGCTGACGCTCCTGTTCATCCTCTTCCTCTGCCTGCTGCTGCTCGTCTTCATGGGGATCTTCTTCGTGCGTTGAGCGCGCGAGCGCGAGAAAGGACGGCGGATGCCACGCACCTGGCGAGTGGGGATCATCGGTCTCGGGCACTGGTACTCGGCCTACGGGCTGGCCCGCGCGCTGGCGGAGTACCCGCGCGGAAAACTGATCGGCGTCACCGACACGCACCCCGGGCACCTGCGATCGTTCTCGCGGACCTTCGGCGTCCACGCGTATTCGACCATCGCCGAACTCCTGGCGCGGGATGATCTCGATATCGTCCACATCTGTCCGCCGGTGGCGGAGATCCCCGCGGCGACGATCGCGGCCGCCGAGGCGGGGAAGCACATGATCCTGGGGAAACCGATGGCGATGACCCTGGAGCAGGCCGACGCGATGGTCGCGGCGGTCCGCCGTGCCCAGGTGACCTGCGTGCCGTTCCAGGGGATGTTCCGCCTCGCCGATGCGCCGATGCGGAAGCGCATCGACGACGGGGAGATCGGCGAGATCGCGGTGATGCACGCGACCGGGCGCTGGTCGATCGCCGAGGATTGGCTCCGTTCCGGTACGCCCGGTTGGTTCGCTGACCCGGCCCAGGTGCCGGGCGGGGCGTTCATCGACGAGGGGATCTACGACATCGACCGGCTGCGCTGGCTCGCCGGCTCGGAGGTGACCCGCGTCGAGGCGCGGATGGCGAACCTCGTCCATCGCGATCTGGCGGTCGAGGACTGGGGTTTCGCCACGCTCACCTTCGCGAACGGGATCATCGCCACCGTCGAGGCTTCGTGGACGATCGCGGCGCCGCGGCCGAGCGGGCCCTCACCGAAGGAGAACAGCGTGCGACGCTTCGAGATCGTCGGCACGCGGGGCGAGATCGTGGAAGAGGGGTCGGGTACGACCTGGCTCTCCGCCGGCGCGGCCGGGTGGATCCAGGAGCGGCCGACGGGCGAACTCTACGGGCCGCCCCACCCCGGCGCGCTCGACTACCTGATCGAGTGCATCGAGGGTGGCGTCGAGCCGGCCTCCCGCATCGAGGATGCGCGGGCGTCGCTGCGGATCGCCCTGGCGGCGTATGAGTCGGCGCGGACGGGCGGAGCGGTGCGCCTGGGGTGAAGGAACTTGAAGGAAGCCTCGGCGCGTGGGCGACGGCGGGACCGATGCTGCGCCTGGGCGCGGACGACGCGGCGCGTGCGTGGCTCGCGCTCGTGGATGCGGCGCGGGAGCAGTTCGCCCGCCTGGCGGACGAGGTCCTCCACGGCACCGAAGAGTTCCTCGCCGCCCGGCTCCCTTCCCTGCGAGCCGGGGCCTCGCCGAGCGAGGAGTTGGAGTACCTGACCACGCTCGCCCGTCCCGACGAGACCTGGCTGGAGCCCGGCGCGGCGGCGGGACGGCTGGCGATCCCGCTCGCGCCGCACGTCGGGCGCTTCGTCGCCCTCGACCCCTCCGAGCGGATGCGTGAGGCATTGCGCACCGCGGCCGGGGAGGCGGGCGTGACGGTGGACGTGCGGGCGGGTCGGTGGCCCGACGACGCGGATGCCCTGCCGATGGCCGACGTCACGCTGGCGGCGAACATGTTCTACGCGATGGAACAGCCGCTCCCCTTCATCGAGGCGATGGAGCGTCGGGCACGACGGCTCTGCATCGTCACCGCGGCGGATCGGCCCGGCCGCTCGCCCGATGCCGGGGTGTGGGCCGAAGTGATGGGCGAACCGCTCCTCGAGAGTCCGGGCGGCGCCGATCTGGCGGTGCTCCTCCTCGCGACCGGCCGAAACGCCGACGTGCGCTGGTTCGATGCGACGCCGCCCCGCGCGATCCCCCTGGATCAGGCGATCGAGCAGCAGCGCTGGCGCCTGGGACTGCACGCGGACTCGCCGCGGCTCTCCGCCCTGCGCGCGGCAATCGAACGGCGAGTGGATGCCCGCGGCCTGGTCACGCTTCGGGGCGGACGAAGCCGGACCGCGGTGATCGTGTGGGTGGGGCGCGGCGCGTGAACCCGGCCCGGGGTACAGAAACCCGGCGTCCCTCGCGCGCGCACGCACGATCGCACGAGTAAAGAGAAGCGCGGAACCAGGGCAACGCGCGTGCGGCCCCGGCGTGGGCGGTGAGCGGGTACCCTACCGCCGTGCCGGGTGGGACGCGGGTGCCGAGGTGACCGCGTAGGCACGTCGTCCGCGTCGCTCGAGACGGGCCGGCCGGGCCACCTCGGGCGGAACTTCGACTTTCTCCGCCTGTGGCTCGGCCAGGTGGCCTCGGCGCTGGGCAATGGCATCTCGCTCGTCGCCACGCCGCTGCTCGTCCTCGCGCTCACCAACTCTCCGGCGCTGGCGGGACTCGTCGCCGCGGCGCGGACGGCACCGTACCTGGTGCTCGGCCTGCCCGCCGGGGCGCTGATCGATCGCCTGGACCGGCGTGCGATCCTCATCCTCTGCGACGTCGCGCG
>CAZHZF010000198.1:0-3069 GCA_964536925.1 uncultured Dehalococcoidales bacterium
GTCCGCCGCTAGATCGCGATGTCCTCGCGGCCGCGGGGGATGAGGATGTGCCCCTCCTCGGCGAGTCTCCGCGCGGTCTCGACGATCTTCCCCTGCGCCTCCTCGACATCCCGGACCCGCGTCGGGCCTCGCATGTCGATCTCGTCGCGCAGTTGCTGCCCCGCGCGCTGGGAGAGGTTCGCGAAGATGCGCTGCTTCAACTCCTCGGAGGCCGCCCGCAGCGCGACGGGCAACTCCTTGCGCACGTCGGTGATGAGCCGGCGGATCGACTGGTCGTCGAGCCCCTTGATGTCCTCGAACAGGAACATGTTCTTGCGCACTTCCTCGGCCAGCTCCGGGTTCCGCTCGGCGATCGCATCGAGGATCGCCCGCTCGGAGCGGCTGTCGAGCGACCCGAGCATGGCCACGACATGCTCCACGCCGCCCGCCTTGCGCAGGCCGTGCTGTTCCAGCGATTGGAATCGCTTCTTCAGCACCGCCTCGACATCGCGGACGCGGTCGGGGCTGGTCGGCGCCATCACCGCGAGCCGCGAGGTGATATCGGCCCGCAGGTCTGGCTCGAACTGCACGAGCAGCCGCCCCGACGTATCGGGCGGCAGGTGGGAGAGCACCAGCGCGATCGTCTGCGGGTGCTCGTTCTCGAGCGCGGCCGCGACCTGATCGAGGTCCATCCCGGCGATGAACCCGAACGGACGGTCCTTGCGCGCCTGGGCGCTCCGCTGGAGGAGTTCGGCCGCACGGTTGCTGGGCAGGGCCCGCATGAGCAACTCGCGCGCGAAATCGGCACCGGCGTTGATGGACTGGCTCTGGCCGACCTCCTCGACCGCCTCCTTGAGCACCTTGTCGCGGACACCGTCCGGCAGGCGTTCGAGGCGGACGATCTCGCGGGTGATCGCCTCGATCTCGGTCTCGTTGAACTGGCGGAGCAACTGCGCGGCCCGTTCGGCGCCCAGCGCGATCATCAGTGCGGCGACCTTGCGGCGGCCGGACAGACGCTCGGTTTCCGTCACCGATATCCCCTCGGGGCAGATTCTGCCTCGCTGATCCGTATCATAGGCCGGTGATCGTCGAACGTTATGGTGCCTGGCGCTCGCCCATCTCCGCCGAGGCGCTCGCGACCGGATCGCTTCGCCTCGGGCACGTCGGTCTCGACGGTCGCGACCTGTACTGGAGCGAGGGTCGGCCCAGCGAGGCGGGGCGCCAGGTCGTGGTGCGGCGCCGTCCGGACGGATCGATCGAAGACCTGGTGCCGCCGCCGTTCAACGCCCGCACCCGCGTCCACGAATACGGCGGCGGCGCGGCGCTGCTCGACGGCGGCACGCTCGTCTTCTCGCACTTCGCGGATCAGCGGCTCTATCGCGCGAGCGAGGGGACCATCACCCCCCTGACCGGGGAAGTTCCCGACTCCGCGCTGCGATTCGCCGACGCGGTCGTGGACCAGTCGCGGGGGCGGCTGATCGCCATCGTCGAGGACCACCGCGGTCGCGCGGAGGCGGAGAACGCGCTCGGCGCGATCGATCTCACCACCGGCGCACTGACCCTGCTTTCCCGCGGGTGCGACTTCTACTCCACGCCCGCCCTCAGCCCGGATGGGCGCCGTCTCGCCTGGCAGTCCTGGAACCACCCGAACATGCCCTGGGACGGCAGCGACATCTGGATCGCCGACGTGCTGGCCGATGGCGCGCTCGGTCCGCCCGTGCACGTCGCCGGCGGCCCCGCCGAGTCCACGTTCCAGCCGACCTGGTCGCCCGACGGCACGCTGTACTTCGTCTCCGATCGCACCGGATGGTGGAACCTCTACCGATGGACCGGCACCGGTGCCGAGCCTGTCGCGCCGATGGCTGCGGAGTTCGGTCAGCCGCAGTGGAACTTCGGCGTCCGTACCTATGGGTTCCTTGACGCGCGGACCATCGTGGCGCATTACGACCGCGACGGGGTGGCCCACCTGGCCAGGATCGCGGTCGATACCGGAGCGATCGCGGCGATACCGACCGATCTGGTCTCCATCTGGTCGCTGGCGGTGCGCGAGGGGATCGTCGCCGCGGTCGGTTCTTCGGCGCGCGAGGGCAGCGCCGTCGTGCTGATCGACCCCAGTACGGGTGTGACCACACGAGTCCGCCGCGCCACGACGCTGGAGATCGATCCCGCCATGGTCTCGCCGGCCGTCTCGATCGCGTTTCCGACGACCGGGGGCGCGACCGCGTACGGGCTGTATTACGCGCCGCGCAATCCGGCGTACCGGGCGCCGGAGGGCGAGCGGCCGCCGCTGATCGTGATGAGCCACGGCGGGCCGACGAGCGCGGCCTCGGGTGGGTTCAGCCCGAGCAAGCAGTACTGGACCAGCCGCGGTTTCGCGGTGCTGGACGTGAATTACGGGGGCTCGACGGGCTACGGCCGAGCGTTCCGCCAGCGCCTGAATGGCCAGTGGGGCGTGGTGGACGTCGACGATTGCGTGAACGGTGCGCGGTTCCTCGTGGAGCGCGGCGAGGTCGATGGCGCGCGTCTGGCGATCACCGGAGGAAGCGCCGGCGGCTTCACCACGCTCGCCGCGCTCGCCTTCCGGGATGTCTTTCATGTCGGTGCGAGCTACTACGGCGTGAGCGACCTCGCCGCACTCGCCACCGACACGCACAAGTATGAATCGCGCTACCTCGATTCGCTGGTCGGACCGTACCCTGCCGCGGCCGCTCTCTATCGGGAGCGGTCGCCGATCTTCAGTCCCGAGCGCCTGAACTGCCCGGTGATCTTCTTCCAGGGGTCGGAGGACCGGGTCGTCCCGCCCGATCAGGCCGAGCGGATGGTCGCCGCGCTGCGCACCCGCGGGATCACCGTCGAGTACCACCTCTATGAGGGCGAGCAGCACGGCTTCCGACGGGCGGAGAACATCCGGCACTCGCTGGAGCGCGAACTGGCCTTCTACCAGCGCATCTTCGGGATCGTGCCGGTCGCAACGCCTCCATAGAGACCGGCGGGGCCCGCGATCGGAGGTCGCGGGCGCTCAGCCGATGGCCGCCCCGGTCGGCCCCGGAACCACGGCGTCGAGGAAGTCGCGGATGGCCGCGTACACCC
>CAZHZF010000199.1:0-3058 GCA_964536925.1 uncultured Dehalococcoidales bacterium
CCGGATCACGCCGATCGATCGGCCGGTCGCGGTGGGAGGCATCCTCCTCAAGCGCCATCCGCGCGCGGGCACGTGACGACGAGCGCACGGCGGTCGGGGTTGAGGATTCCGATGTGCCCGGACCCGTGCGTTCGGCCCGCCCGTTGGCGCTCAACCCTCCGGTATGCCTTCACGACTCTGGGAATGCCGGTTCTGTCAGCGACTGCGTCATCGCCCGTACGGACCCGCCGCTGCGCCCGGTCAGTGTCATCTCGCGACAGAAGGGTGGCGCAGACCCGCCTACGCGAGGAGTTGGACCGCCAGACCAACCGACCGTGCACCACTTGCCTGACGCTGATCGGCGGTCCAGAAGACGAGATCTGAACGGCCGAACTTGTCGACAAGCCAACGCGCTGATGCAACGTGCAGCGCATCGGCGGCGCGGAGTGGCTCCGACTGTACGATCGCCTCCGCGAGGGAGACGATCGCCGGTTCGAGATCGATGACGGCGTACTCGTCCACGCGATGGCGTATGAAGTACCGCCAGAGATCGCGAGCTGTCACTGTGTCGATCGAACCGGCACGCTGCTTGCGCGCGAGGGCGGAAGCGACCTCGGGACCGCTGATCACCGAAATGGCGACACGCGCTGTCTGCGGGCCGCCAAATAGGTCGCGCACCCGTCCAGAGCCCGGTTCCGCGACGTATCGACGCAGCAATGCGGAGGTGTCGAGGTAGTCAATCGCCATCAGTACGGCTCGTCACGATCCTCGCGGAGAGCCTCATCCCATCCGATGGAGCCGGGATGTTCAGCGACCCACACCGCGAGCCGTGCCCGAATCGCGCGGATCTCGTCGTCGGAGGGCAGATCCGGGTCACTCGAGTAGTCGACGATGCTCCCCTGGGCCCGAAGCCGTTCGAAGAGCGTATCCTCCGGGGAGAGATCGTCATCCCGAACGCCATCCAGGGCATGACGCATGATCGCCGCCTCGGTGCAGTTCCAGCGCTTGGCAAGACGCTTCAGCTTTCGTTCGTGTTCGGCCGTGATGTAGATCTGCTTGCGAACCGATCCCACGTCCGGAGAATATACATTGTCCGGCGATGTCATGGCCGTCGTCGGTCGAGCGACGTACTTCGCCGGTGTACTCCGCGAGGAGCATCACCATCTGTGCGAGGGTCGCCGATCCGCCTACGCCGCCTCCCGGCTGAACGATCGGGACGCTGCGACCAACGCGACCGTGGCGAGCACACCCAGCACCGCCAGCGCGCGGGGGATGCTCGCGTCGTCGAGCTGTTCGTTGAAGAGCGCACGCGCCGCGTCCACCGCGTGGCTCAGGGGGTCGAATGCGGAGATCGTCCGCAGCCAGCCTGGCGCCATGCTCATCGGCAGCAGCACGCCGGAGAGGAGAAGGAGCGGCATCGTGACGGAGTTGAGCAAAGGCGCCAGCGCATCTTCGCTCCGCAGCCAGATCGCGATCGCGTAGGAGGCGGAGACCATCACGAGACCGAGCAGCGCCATCAGGCCGAGCATCACCCCGAGGCCGACCGGGTTCACGTTCAGGCCGAACGGGAGCGACGCGGTCACAAGCAGGAGCGACTGGACGAGAAGGACGAGCACGTCGCGGAGGGCTCGCCCCAGGAGGAGGGCCAGGCGGCTGACCGGCGTCACGCGGAACCGCTCGATCACGCCGTAGCGCATCTCGGCGATGAGACCGAAACCCACGAACGCGGTACCGAACAATGCGAGCTGAATGAGCAGGCCCGGGACAAACACGTTGTACGGGTTGCCCGCCGGAAAGCCGGGCGACCCGGCGATGGACTCGAGCAGCGGCGCGAAGAGAAAGAGGAAGAGCAGCGGCTGCATGATCGAAACGAGCATCCAGACCGGGTTCCGCAGCGTCTGTCGAAGCGAGCGGTCGAAGATGAGCCAGGTGTCGCGCAGCAGTTTCATCGGCATTCCCTCAGGTGACTTCGCGGAGCGAACGACCGGTCTGGCGCAGGAAGACATCGTCCAGGCTCGGCCGGTGAAGGGAGAGGGTCTCGACCCGGATGCCTGCCCCATCGAGGATCCGCAGGATCGACGGCATCGCGCTCTCTCCGTGATCGACCGCGAGCCGAACGAGCGTACCCTCGCGGCTGATCTCGCGGACGAATGGCTCGCCGTGCAGCAGCGCCTCGACCCGGTCGTGCGTGCCATCGGCGCCGACGAGGACGATGTCGCCGGCGATCTGACGCTTCAGCGACGCGGCCGTACCCTCGGCGACGATCCGACCGTGGTCGATGATCGCCAGGCGGTCGCAGAGTGCGTCCGCCTCGTCGAGATAGTGGGTGGTGAGGAAGACCGTCGTCCCTCGATCGCGAATGCGGCGGACCTCGTCCCACACGTGCGCGCGCGCCTGGGGATCGAGGCCGGTGGTCGGCTCGTCGAGGAAGACGAGGGAGGGTTCGTGGATGAGGCCGAGCGCCAGATCCAGCCGGCGCTTCTGCCCACCGGAGAAGGTGCCCACCGGCCGCTCGGCGCAGGCCGCGAGTTCGAATTGGTCGATCAGCGCGGTCGCCCTTCGCGTCGCCTCGGCACCCGACTGGCCATAGAGACGGCCCTGGAGAACCAGCTCCTCCCGGCCGGGGACCGTCGGGTCGGTCGCCCCGCCCTGAGCGACGTAACCGATCTTCTCCCGGACGCGTGCCGGCTCGCGGCGAAGATCGAACCCGACGACCCTCGCCTCGCCCGAGCCGATCGCGAGGAGCGTGGCGAGCATGCGCAAGGTGGTCGTCTTCCCCGCGCCATTAGGGCCGAGGAAGCCGAAGATCTCGCCCGGTGCGACGGAGAGGTCGACGCCATCGACCGCCTTCACCTCGCCCTGTCGGGTGCGGAAGACGCGGCGGAGCGCGCGAGTCTCGATGACGGGTTCTGCCATACCAAGCCTCCCAGCCAGCGATCGCTCTCGCTTTCGGATCAGGTGTCAGATGCTAAGAAATAGTCATCGTATATTCAGCATCAGTCCTTCCTCCGCCAAGCCTCATCGGCGAGGTCGAGCAGGACAAGGAGCAGCATCCGCCAGCCATCCAGCACCTCGGCGA
>CAZHZF010000200.1:0-1752 GCA_964536925.1 uncultured Dehalococcoidales bacterium
AATATGAGCGGGAATGGGCATATAATGGGCGGTACGCGGTCGTAAATGGGCGGATATGGGAGGGGTCCGGCCGCCATTTCCCCGCGGAGGGGAGGCGCCGATGCTGGCGGAGGAGGCACGCGCGCTCATCCGCGGCGGTGAGTCGCTCTCGGTCGAGTTCAAGGCGGAGGCCGTGTCGCCGCTGAGCGATGCCGACCTGATCGATGCGGTCGTGTGCCTGGCCAACCGCTCCAGTTCCGATCCGGGCTGGCTCCTGATCGGGGTCGAGGATGACGGGCGCATCACGGGGGCGCGGCCGCGCAACGGGGCGCGCACCGACCCCGGCCGGGTGCAATCCTTGATCGCCAATCGCACCAGGCCATCGCTCTTCGTGGGGGCAAGCGTGATCGCACTCGACGGGCGCGAGATCCTCGCCATCGAGGTTCCGCGGCCTGCCACGCCGGTGGGCACGGTCGACGGTCGGTACGTGCGTCGCGGCCTCGGCGGCGACGGACGCCCCGCCTGCCTCCCGCTCCACTTTCACGAGATGCAGGGTCTCCTCGGCGATCGCGGTGCGCTCGATTACTCCGCGCTCGTCCTGCCGACCGCCGTTTGGAACGATCTCGATCCGCTCGAGTTCGAACGCTTTCGGAGGTTTGTACGCGAGGGGGTGGGACGGGGCGACGCACTGCTGGCGGATCTGCCGGACCTGGAGATCGCGAAGGCGCTCGGGGCGGTCCTGGTCGATCGCGATACCATCGCCGTGCGCGCGCTTGCGCTCCTCCTCTTCGGGCGCGAGCAGGCCCTGCGCGCGCACATTCCTACCCACGAGGTGGCGCTGCAGGTTCTGGCCGACCGACGCGTCGAGACCAACGACTTCTTCCGGTGGCCGCTCCTTCGCGTGCTCGATGAGGTCTTCGGCCGGTTGCGAGCGCTGAGCCGCGAGGACGAACTGTTCGTCGGCCCGATCCGCGTGAGCGTGCCGTCGCTTCCGCTCGCCGCGCTCCGTGAGGCGATCGCCAACGCACTCGTGCACCGCGACTACACACGCCTGGGGGCGGTGCACGTGCAGATTCACGCCGATAGGGTGGAGATCGGGAACCCGGGCGGGTTCCCCGAGGGCGTGCGCCTCGACAATCTCCTCGTCACACAGCCACGGCCGCGCAATCCGCTGCTTGCCGACGCGTTCAAGCGCGCGGGCATCGTCGAGCGGACCGGCCGGGGCATCGACACGATCTTCTTCGAGCAACTGCGCGCGGGCCGACCGCCGCCGACCTACTCCCGGAGCGGCCCGAGCGATGTGGTGGTGGTGCTGCCCACGCTCGGGGCGAACATGGGCCTGGCTCGATTCATCGCCGAAGAGACCCATCGCCTGGAGCGCCTCTTCGCGGTGGACGAGCTTCTCATCGTTCACCGGCTGACGATCGTGCCGGAGATCGGACTGGCGGAGGCGGCCGCGCTGATGCAGAAATCGGAGGGTGAGGCGCTCGCGGTGCTGACCGGGCTGACCGGCGCCGGGTTACTCGTGCCGGTCGGAGAACGGCGGGCCCGCGTATGGCTCCTCGCCGACGCCCGACTCGGCAGCACCGCACCGCCCCGCCACGAGGTGCGCGAGCCACCACCACCTCCGTACATCGTGGACGAGCGACCGCCGCGCCGCCCCGAGGAGAGCGCGATCCTCGATCTGGCGGCGTCGCGTGGCCGCATCGCCCGGCGCGATGTGGTCGAGCTGCTGGGGGTTTCGCCGGATCGCGCCAAGCGGCTGCTCGGGCA
>CAZHZF010000200.1:1852-3046 GCA_964536925.1 uncultured Dehalococcoidales bacterium
ACCGCCGCGGGATCTGCCCCGTTCACCACCCAGGCCGCGCCCTGGAGCGCGCCCACATCGGCGAACCGCAGGTGGGTCGCGATCGCCTCATCGCGGTGGCGATTGACGACACACACGGTGAACCGACGTCCCTCCGCGTCGCGCGTGGCCGAGACATCCAGCGAGGGGAACGGGCTCAGGTCCGCCACGCCCCGCTGCGCCGAACGCCCCTCGGTCTCGTCCGCGGGAGTCAGGACGTGCGCCGGGCCCTGCACGTGCGCATCGAGCGCGATCTCGCCCAGGTGTTCGGCGTAGAGCCGCAGCGGGTGGTAGATGGTCTGCAGGAACAGCCCGGTCTCGCTGGTGAAGATGGGCGCGATCACGTTGACCATCTGCGCCAGGTTCGCGATCGCCACCGTGCGGCACTGGCGGACGAAGATGTTCAGGTAGGTCGCCACCGCCAGCGCGTCGCTGAGGTCGTAGACCTCCTCCAGCTTCGTGGCCGCGCTTCGCTGCCGGTACCAGACATTCCATTCGTCGTAGGCGATGGCGATCGGGTGGGCGATCTTCTGCTCGAAGCGCACGCGGTCGATGTACGCCTGGCAGATGCGCAGCGCCCGTTCGGCCTGGTGGGGCGCGAAGACGTTGGCGTAGTAGTGGGGACTGCCGGTGTAGATGTGGATCGAGTGGTAGCGGATCATCGGCGCCAGCCCCTCGATGACGACGCGGTCCCAGTCGGTGAGTCCAACCTCGCCACAGGAGACCAGTTCAATGGAGGGATCGGTCCAGAGCATTACCTTGGCGAACTCGCGCGCCTTGCGGACGTACTCCTCGGCCGGCAGGGCGCCGATCTGCCAGCGGCCGTACATCTCGTTGCCGAGGCCCCAGTAGCGGACGCGATACGGCTCCGGGTGCCCGTGGGCACGGCGCAGGTTCGCCCAGTGGGTGTTCCCTGTGCCGTTGCAGTACTCCACCCAGGCCTGGGCCTCTTCCAGCGTGCCCGTGCCCATGTTCACGCAGATGAATGGGTCGGTACCCAGGACGCGGCAGTACTGGAGGAACTCGTCGGTGCCGAACCGGTTCGACTCCTCGCTGAACCAGGCGAGCTCGATCTTGCGCGGCCGCTGTGCGCGCGGGCCGATGCCGTCGGTCCAGTGGTAGCCGGAGACGAAGTTGCCGCCGGGCCAGCGCAACAGCGGCATGCGCAGCGGCCGC
>CAZHZF010000201.1:0-3018 GCA_964536925.1 uncultured Dehalococcoidales bacterium
AGTCGCAGCGCGTCGTAGCGCACCGCGATCTCCTCGGCGGTCGCGCCGTTCTGGAGGGCAATCAACACCGAATCAAGGGTGACTCGCGTCCCTCCGACGCGCGGAACGCCGTGCTCGTCCAGCCTGAGGGGAGGCTTTTCCGAATCCAGCAGCAACCGCGCGGGGCGCAACGCACGCGCTCCTGAAATGGCGTTGCGCGACGGGCTCTACGCCCGAGATCCGCCGCCTCACCCGGCGATCCGTGCGGCGATCTTCCGCACCGTCGTCGCGGTGCGCGCGGTGTTCGGTCCTCGGCCCAGCGCGGCGATCCAGTCCCGCGGCGCGATCGCGGAGTCCATCATCTTCCCTCGCCGGAGCCAGAAGAGTTCCGTCTCGTGCAGGCGCAGCAGGTCCCCCGGCCGGGCGATCGCCGCGACGCGGGCATGGGCCTCGGGGGACGCGCCCTCCCGCAGGAAGAGGATGTGGAGGGTGTCGCCCTCTTGCGGCGCCACGTCCGGGAACGGATCGAATGCCGCGATGGCGGCGACCTCATCGGACGAGCGGACGAACGTCGCGACCTCGTACCCGAGCCAGCGTTCGAGCGCCTCCTCGATTCGCTCCTCGAGGGCGAACCGGTCCGTGAGATCGGACTCGAAGATCACGTTCCCGGAAGCGATGAGCGTCGCGACCCGCCCGAACCCCAGCGCCTCGAACTGGCGGCGCAGTTCGTCCATGCGCACGGTATGCCCACCCACGTTGATCGCGCGAAGGAACGCGGCGTGACGCGGCATATCAGGCGCGATCTCGCACGCAGGATTCGCCCGACTCAGCCCGCTACGCGCGCGGCCGACGCTTGAGGTTGAGCGTGAGCGCACCGATGCCCGGCACCGTCGCGCCGAGGGTCATGTCGTCGCCGGAGATCTTCCCGACCAGCGGCGTGTTCGTGGTCGTCTCCTTGGTCGGGTTTGGCGTCAGGGTGACCTTGTCGCCCTCCGCCGTCCAGGTGCCCGCCAGGCGCAGACGCGGCCCGGCGGCGGGACCGATCTCCCCCTGGAAGGTGCCATCGGCACGGATCTCGAAGCCCGCCTCGGGGTTGTCGACGACCTGCCAGCGTCCGGGTACGACCGGCGCGGCGCAGGCGAGGAGGAGGAGAAGAACAAGGAGTCCCGAGACGAAGCGCAGTGGACGAGCCACGTTCAGACCTGGGAGGATTCTACGAGCGAGAGCGTTCGGGAAGGAGCCGTCTGCTTCGATCCGGGCGAGCCAGAACCCGACCACCCGCATCCACTAGACTAATGCGTATCTACGGAGGTAGACACCGATGAGAACGCGCGTTCAGCGGTGGGGGAATAGCCTCGCACTCCGCATCCCCAAGGCGCTCGGAGAAGCCGTTGGCGTCGCTCAAGGCTGCGAAGTCGACCTGACCGTCCGGGAAGGGCGCCTGGTTGCTGAACCTGTGGTACAGGTTCCCACCCTGGAGGAGCTCCTTCGAGGCTTCACCGAGGAGAACACGCGGCCGTATGATGATGTGCCGGGGGCGGTTGGCCGTGAGGCGTGGCCAGACAATTCGGTGGGCCTCGAGCGCCTCGAACCGTGGATCTCGCGAGATGAGATCGGACGTCCAGATCGCTGATGGCCGGTCAGGCGCCCGATCTCGGGGACATCCTGTGGCTCTCCCGTGACCCGACCGCTGGCCACGAGCAGGCAGGTCATCGGCCGGTGATTGTGCTGTCACCGCGCGCGTACAACACGCTGTCCGGTCTGGCGATCGTCGTTCCTGTCACGTCGCGGCAACGCGGCCGTCCCTTCGAGATCCCTCTACCGGACGGTCTGCCAATCCGCGGCGCCGTTCTCGCCGATCAACTGCGTTCGATCGACTGGAGGGCCCGTCGCACCAAGTATGGCGGCCAACTTCCACTGAACGTCAGCGCGATTGTGAGGGCTACGACACGGCGGCTTCTCGAGTAGCACGCCCAACACCCGTTCCGGCCGGGTCAGCGGCTGTGCTCTCGCTATGCAACAATGCCGCCCACGGGCCCGGTCGCGGCGATCCGATGGCGCGAGCGGGGACCGAGACGCGAGGTGGAGGAGCACCATGAACGCGGTCAAGGATCTTCTCCGTGCCGGTAAGACCGTGATCGGGACGGGCGGGTCACCGCTCGTCGACGCGGCGCTGCTGGCCGAGTCGGGCTACGACTTCCTGCTCTTCGATACGCAGCATTCGCCCTGGGAGATCAAGCAACTCCTGCCCTCCATCCAGGCGATGCGGGGGAAGAAGGCCGCGCCGATGGTGCGGGTGAGCGATAACCGGGTCGACCAGATCTGCTTCGCGCTCGACATCGGCGCGCGGGGCATTGTGGTGCCCATGGTGAACACGCGGGAGGAGGCCGCCGCGATGGTGCGGTCGTGCCGTTACCACCCGCTCGGCAACCGAAGCAATGCCGGCGTGCGCGGCGAATGGGGCGAGTTCCCGAACTACCGCGCCTACCTCGACGGGGTGAACGACGGGCTCGTCATCGCGCCGATGATCGAGACCGTCCAGGCAATGGAGAACCTCGACGGGATCCTGAGCGTCCCGGGCGTGGATGTCCTCCTCATCGGCCCGTCCGATCTGTCGATCGAACTGGGTGTGCCGCTCGACTACACCTGCGCGACCTACGAAAGGGCGCTCGATCGGATCGCCGCGGCCTGCAAGGCACACGGCGTCGTCCCGGGGATGTACTTCATCCCGCCGGAGATGGACCCGAACTTCTTCGTCGACAAGGGGTACCGGTTCTTCACGATGCCGTGGCAGGGGTGGGCGACCGAGGGAATCCGGCGGGGGCTGGCGGGGATCAAGCGGTAGACGTCCGTTCGCCCCTGCCTGGCTGAAGTCGCACCGGAGTGTGGGCTGACGCACAACCACGTACGCCTCGGCTCATTCGTGTATCGTGAGGGATGATGGGCGCGGAATCGAGCGGAGCCGGGATGGTCTGATGGCACGATCACGCGCTCCACGTCGGGCCCAGGCCGCCACCCCGGCTGATAGGGCCGAGGGCC
>CAZHZF010000202.1:0-3016 GCA_964536925.1 uncultured Dehalococcoidales bacterium
GTACCGGTACGACGTATCGCTGCCGCGGCTGGAGCGGGCGATCCGGGCCTGAGGGAGGCGCGGGCGCGGCAGCCGGAGGCTCGGGTCCTTCCGACCACGCGGCAGCGGGATCGTCTCACCTTCCTGAGTGACGGGAGGCCTACCTTCTACCCGGTGCGCGTCGATGCGACAATAGGTGGCATCGAGTGTGCCAACGATCCTTCGCGAAGGTGGCTATCGTTTCTTCTTCTACAGCGATGAGCGGCAGGAGCCTCCGCACGTCCACGTTCAGCAGGGAGATGGCGTCGCGAAGGTATGGTTGGCGAACGGCTCGATCGCTTACAGCGTCGGCTTCAGTGCGGCGCAGTTGCGCCACATCCGCCAGATCGTCGCCATCAACGGCGAACGAATGATGAGGGCATGGAATGAGTATCACCGGTAGGAGCGGAGAACGGGCACAGGCGGCTCGTCAACCGGCGGCTGCAACAACGGCGCCCGTCTTCGGACGAGTTCCTGAACCGCGCGCCGTCGACGTGCGGTGTGACGATGTGATGCTGTGGATCGTTACGGAAGACGGCCGACAGCTGGGTGTCCCGCTGGCCCGTTTCCCACGCCTGGCGGACGCGACTCCTGACCAGCGCGGCCGATGGGAACTGCTCGGGCGGGGCGTCGGTATCCATTGGCCCGACCTGGATGAGGATATCTCGGTAGGCAGCCTCTTCGGCGCACGGACAGACTGACCCAGCGGTCGCGCGTGAGCGCCCTTCGACCGCCGGCGTACACCGGGTCGGTTCGGGCAATCCGCAATCAAGGTCGATTTGTTCGAGCGCGATCGCAGCCCCACCCCGGTGTGGGCCAGCGCACGTGGATCACCTCTGCGCGGCCCTGGTGGACGGGCGAATCGCAGGCGATCCGTCGGCGGCGATGACGCCGCAACGCATCGGCCGATCGAGAACTTGCTCTGAGTCACAACCGCGCCGAGGCACTCCGGGCGCGAGAATGACCGGGAGAGGGGAGATCACGTGACCGACTTCATGACCCCGAAGCAGTTCCTGGAGGCGGAGGGCATCGAAGACTGGCGACTGCTCAGCGAGGGTGCCTGCGCGTTCTTCCGCACCGAATCCCTCGCGGCCAGCGCCCGGTTCGTCCAGGCGATCGCCGACCTGCCCGCGGCGAGCGCGCACCCGCCGGCGATCGACGTGCGGGCCGACGGGGTGACCGTCCGCACCGTGACCGTCGCCGAGACACACTTCGGAATGAGCCAGCGCGATCTCGATCTGGTCCGCGCCGTCTCCGCCCTGGCGCGTGGTCTGGGACTGGCGGCCGACCCAACGGTCCTCCAGAGCGTGCTCATCATCCCTGGCGCGACCGATCGGGCCGCGGTGATGCCGTTCTGGCGCGCCGTTCTTGGCTACGACCCGCGCCCGGATAGCCCGGCCGAAGATCTCGTCGATCCACGCGATCGGGGACCGGCGTTCTGGTTCGAGCAGATGGACGAACCCCGCGCCGACGGCCTGGGCGCGATCCACATCGCGGTGTGGGTACCGCCGGAGCGAGCCGAGGCGCGCATCGCCGCCGCGCTCGCCGCGGGCGGCCGAGTGGTTCGCGACCAGTTCGCGCCCTCGTGGTGGACGCTGGCCGACCCGGCGGGGAACGAGGCGGATATCGCCACCGTCAGCGCCCGTGGGTAGGCGGACGGGAAGGCGCGGATCGGCACCGCTTGACGGCAGTCTCCCGTGCGCCGATACGCGGAACCGTCCTGCCGGCGTCCGTAGCGAACATTTCTCAGATTCTGGGAAAGAACGCTACGGTAGCAACAGCGTCCAGTCGTACTCTGCCATCACTGGGGAGATCGGGTTGAGGTAGTCCTCACGCCACCGACGCCGCCACGGGGGCGCCAGACGCTGGCCCACTTGTCGTGGCGACGGCCGGCCGGTTGCTGATGGCGACCGAAAGCGAGGATGTACCGCCGGCCGACTTTCTCGGGAGAACTCGCTGTCTGCTCCGACGGCCGGTCTGCCGCGGGCGAGGGCCGTCCGCACCTGCGCCGGTCCGCTGCGGAAGTCGGGGCAAATCGATCTGCGGCGAAGGCCGGCGCAGGGATTCCCCTCTCCCGTCGCGGCCGCGACCTGGCGCGATGGTGTCGCTAGTATTCGTCGTATGCCAGATGACCGAGGCGCGTCGGAACTGATCTTCATCGTGGAGGAGGCACCAGAGGGCGGCTATACCGCGCGCGCGCTGGGCGCCTCGATCTTCACCGAGGCGGACGATGTGGAGTCTCTCAACGCAGCGGTCCGCGACGCGGTACTCTGTCATTACGATGAGGGGCTTGCTCCAAGAATGATCCGCCTCCACTTCGTCCGCGATGTCGTTCTGGCGATGTGAGGCTTCCGCGGGACGTCTCGGGAGGCGAACTCGCGCGCGGGTTACGGCGTCTCGGCTATGCGGTGACTCGTCAGACAGGCAGTCACCTGCGGCTGAGAACCGATCGTCGTGGTGAGCACCCGCATCACGGTACCGAACCATGACTCGCTGAGAGTCGGAACGCTGTCGGCGCTTTTGTCGGACGTCGCACGCCATCATGGAATGGATCTTCCGGATGTGGTGACTCTGATCTTCGGCCGCCGATAGCCAGCCGCTCCACCTCGAGCGGACCGAGGTGACCGGCACGGTAGCCCGCGCCTCCGGGCGCTCGCGTCAGTGGCTCGGCCCTTAGAACCGACTCCCAGATCGGAACTCAGATGGTCCCCGCTCCCGGTCGGATTCGTCTCATTCACGTTCGCCACCACCACCAGCGGCGACCCATTGTCCGACGCGATCGTCGCGCTTCCCGCGAAGCCCTCCGCCAGCGCCGCGACGTTCGGCACATAGATCACCGCCACCCCACCAGACGCCAGCCCCGCGATTGTCTGCGTCACTCCTCCGGTGTACGTCACCGTCACATTCGTTGCCTGCAGCCCGACGTTCTGCACCGTGAATCCGGTCACGTACCCCGCGCTCGTGTACGCCCGGTACACCGACGGCACCTGCACCGTCG
>CAZHZF010000203.1:0-2947 GCA_964536925.1 uncultured Dehalococcoidales bacterium
GACCCGATCGTGCTGCCCCGGGCCGACTACCACATGCACTCCCAGTTCTCGCCCGACGGGCGTTCGACCATGGAGCGGATGGGCGAGCGTGCGCTCGAGCAGGGACTCGAGGAGATCGCCTTCACCGACCATCTGGACATCCACCCGCTCGATAACCCGAACGATTTCTACCGGCCCGACGACTACTTCGCGGAACTGGCCCGCTGCCGCGAGACGTTCGCCGGGCGGCTGACGATCCGCTCTGGCATCGAGATCGGCGAGAGCCACCGCTACCCGGAGAAGGCGCGACCGGTCCTCGCCGCCCACCGGTACGACTTCGTCCTCGGCTCGGTCCACTGGATCGGCGACGAGACACCGTTTGGCAAGCAGTATTTCGAGACCCACGAGAAGCACGCGACCTTCGCCGGCTATTTCGGCGAGATGGTCGAGATGGCCGCGACGGGCGAATTCGACGTCGTCGCCCACCTGGACATGCCGAAGCGGGAGGGCACCGCGGCCTGGGGACCGTTCGATCCGCACGAGTACGGCGACGAGATCCGCGAGATCCTTCGCCGCCTGATCGATCGCGGCAAGGGGATCGAGATCAACACCAGCGGGTGGCGGCGTGCGAACGTGGAGTGCTGCCCCGATCCGCTCATCCTCGCCTGGTATCACGAACTGGGCGGCGAGATCCTCACCATCGGCTCCGACGCGCATGGACCCGAGCACGTCGCCCTCTATCGCGAGCGCGCGCTCGAGGTCGCCCGTGTGGCGGGCCTCCGCTGGCTGACCACCTTTGTGGAGCGGCGGCCGATCCAGCACCCGCTCTGAGGGGTCTTCCCACGCCGCGGCGCGTGGTGCCGAGGGGTTCGGTGACGCCTCCCCCGAATCGGTTCCCCGGCGCGGTGTAGCGGCGCGCCGCTGCCGGGGTCCGGGGTGTCCCCGGAAAGACCCTCTGATTCCACCCTCTCCCAGGCGGTACGATGCGCCATGAGAAGGGGTGGAATGGACGAGAGACTGAATCTCCAGCGGACCGCGCTCATCTGCTACGACGTGTGCCGCCGGATGCTCACGCCGCGCGATCCGGCCCGGAACGCGGCCGTGCGGCCGGTTCTGGAGGCATGGATCCGCCTCATCGATGCGGCGCGGACGGCGGGTATCCCGCTGCTGTATACGACGCCGGTCAGCCGTGCCGATGGCGCGGATGTTGTGCTGTTGCCGACCGATCTGAGCGTCGAGACGGGCGTGCCCTCGCTCACCAACTCGATCGAAGGGACCTGGGACGCGGAGTTCCCGGACGAGATCGCGCCACGGCCCGAGGACTACGTGTTCCTCAAGCGGCGGCCCAGCGCCTTCCACGGCACCGGCGCGATGGAGACGCTGCGCATGCTGCGGCGCGACATCATCATCATCGGCGGCGGGGCGACGAACCGCGGCGTCGAGACGTCCGTCCGGGAGGCGTTCAGCAACGACATGCTCAGCGTCGTCGTGCGGGAGTGCTGCATGAGCGGCGACCAGCGCGCGCACGAGAACAGCCTGATCGCCATGAAGATGTACGGGAAGGTGCGCTCGCTCGATCAGGTCGTGTCGATGCTCCAGCGGTAGTTCGGTGCCCTCGTGGTGCGACGGCACAACGCTGCCGATGGGGGTCCGGCGTCCGCGTGGTGGAGCGGGGCAACGCCGCCGAGAGGGGGCTCGGGGGACGAGAGGGGGCTCGGGGGACGCTTCCCACGAATGCCCTATTCTTTCCCCCGCTCCCGAAGACCGGGAGCGGGGGCCAGGGGGTGAGGGATGATCCTGAGAGCTTTCGGGAGAACGATCTTCCGAACCCATCCCCTCTGTATGGGCGGCGCCGCCCTGGGCGACATGCCCGATACCTTCGGCTACAGCGTCTCCGCCGAGGACGCGCACGCGACCGTCCGCGCGCTGTTCGACTCCGAGATCAACTTTCTGGATACCGCCAACATCTACGGCTTCGGCGAGAGCGAGCGGCGCATCGGCCACGTGGTCCGCGAACGGGGCGGGCTTCCGGCGGGCTTCGTCCTCGCGACCAAAGCCGATCGCGATGATGAGACCGGCCGGTTCGATGGCGACCGCGCCCACCGGTCGATCGCGGAGAGCCAGGAGCGCCTGGGTCTGGATCACCTGCAGATCGTCTACCTCCACGACTTCGAGTACTGCGACCAGGAGCAGATCCTCGGCCGTGGCGGGGCGCTGGAGGTCCTCGTGCGGTACCGCGAGCAGGGCGTCATCGGCGCGCTCGGCCTGGCCGCGGGCCCGATCCCCGAGATGATCGCCTACCTCGACCGCGCCGACTTCGACTGCGTCATCTCGCACAACCGCTACACGCTCATCGACCGTTCCGCCGAACCGCTCATTGCGGAATGTCACCGGCGGGGCATCGCCTTCGTCAACGCCGCGCCCTACGGGAGTGGGATGCTCGCCAAGGGGCCGAGCGCCTACCCGCGCTACATGTATCGCGATGCCGACCCCGCGCTCATCGCCCGCGCCCGCGCCTGCGAGACGGTGTGCCAGCGCCACGGCGTGCCGCTCGCCGCGGCGGCGCTCCAGTTCTCGCTGCGCGATCCCCGCGTCACCGCCACGATCGTGGGCATGACGAAGCCGGAGCGGGTCGCGCAGACCCTCGCCCTCGCCGCGACGCCGCTGCCGGAGGGGGTCTGGGGGGAGTTGGTGGATAGGGGATAGTGGATAGTGGACCGGGTTTCCCTCGCCCCCGCGGAAGGGGGAGAGGGATCGAGGGTGAGGGGGTCCGTGCCCTCGGCGGCCGGCAACGCGGCGCCGTCCGGATCACCCTCGGCCCCCGGAGGAGGACGACCCTGTGAGACTGAAAGTGGATCGCCAGGCGGACGCGCTCTATCTGACCCTGAGCGACGGCCCCGCGAGCCGGTCCGAGGAGGTCTCGCCTGGCATCATCTTTGACTATGGCGACGGAGATCGTGTGGTCGGG
>CAZHZF010000204.1:0-2936 GCA_964536925.1 uncultured Dehalococcoidales bacterium
CGTGACGAAGGACGAGGCACGGCGATGGAACTCGATGCCAGGGCCACACTCGATCAACTGGGGAGTCCAGCTGATGTCGATCGGGAGATTCAGAGCTTTCGGAGATCGGCCCGCGTCTTCTCATCGCAGCGGCCTCGTCTCATCGACCGGTATCCGCGGCAGTGGGTGGCCGTCTATCAGGGGGGAGTTAGGGCGCATGGGACGACCCTCGCCTCGGTCCTCGCCCGCGTGGATGCGCTGAACATTCCGCGAGCGGATGTCCTGATTCGATTCATCGACAGGAACGACCGCAAGTTGATCCTCTAGGACCGGTGCTGCGCGGTAGGTTCGGAGGTACCAGCGGGCGACCCTATCTCGAGGCCCGCCTGATCCTGCCGCGCCTCTCCATGCGGGGGAACGTCTCCTTCCTGGTCGATACAGGAGCGGACGCGTCGGTGCTGATGCCCGATGACGCCCACCGCCTGGGTGTCGACCACAGCAGACTGACCGGCCGCCAGGAGTACGCGGGCATCGGCGGGGCCACGCAAAGCTTCGTGGAGCCCGCGCTGATCGTCTTCTCGGAGCCCGGTAGGAACCTGTATGTGTACTCACTCGACCTGGCGATCATGCCCGCCACCGCGGAAGCACAGGGCCTTCCCACCCTCCTCGGCCGCGACATCCTGGACCGCTGGCGGATGGTGTATTACCCGGCAAAGAGACAACTGACGTTCAGAGTGATTTCAGCCGACCTCACAGTGCCCGTGCGAGAAGCCTCGGCAACGGGGTCCGGCTAAAGCGCCTGTCGTCGCGTGCGAAAGTACTGGCGGGCGCGTTGCCGAACCCTTCCTACCCGATCCGGACGAGCAGGAGTGGCACCCCCGCCCGTCGCAGCAGCCGCGCCCCGGTACTCCCACGCCAGAGCGCCGGCAACCCGGTGGTCCCGTGCGTCGCCAGCGCGATGAGCCCGATGGCGTGCTCTCCCGTCTCCTCCAGCAGTTCGGTCACGGCATCCCCCCGGCGGACCTCCGTCTCCACCGCGACGCCCTCCCCACTCCAGCGCGCGGCCAGCCCGTCCAGGTATGCCGCGGCCCGTTCTCCCTCGATCTCCAGCAGCGCCCGCGTCGCCCCGGGCAGCAGCATCGCCGCCGCCCGCCGTTCGCGCGGCATCGTCTCCACCGTCGGCACCACCAGCGCCAGGTGCAGCCGCGCCTCCGTGCGCCGGGCGATCGCCGCGGCCGGGACCAGTGCCGCCTCTCCCTCCACCGTGCCGTCGAGGGGGACGAGGATGGTCCCGGGCGCGAACCCCGCCGGCGCGACCGACGTCCGGCGGTCCCCCGCGCGGACGACCACCACCGGCACGGGACCGAAGGCGAGCACCTGCTCGGCGATGTGCCCCCACAGCGTATCCCGCAACCCGCCGCGACCGTGGCCGCACAGCACGATCAGGTCGCACCCCTGCTCCTGCGCGTGGGCGGCGATGCTCCGCGCCACGTCCCCCTCCGGCCGTTCGTGCGCCTCGTGCACCACCGAGACACCCCGCGCGGCCAGATCCATCGCGATGCCGCCCAGGTACTCCCGCGCCGCGGCCGCGTCCACCAGGTGGGGCTCGCCGTGCACCGTCGGGCGAGCGTCCCGCTCCACGATGTGCAGCAGCAGCAGCGGCGCCGCGAACGCGCGTGCCAGACCCTCGGCCAGCGGCAGCGCCGCCTCGGCCAGCATCGACCCATCCAGCGGGACCAGCAGGCGCCGGCAGATGAACGGCTGCCCACTCCCCGGAACCTCGCCCGTCGCGGTCACGGCCCACCCCCGAATCCGCCGCCGAAGGTGATCACCAGCAGCAGCACGTTCAGCGTCACGATGATCGCCGCCGCCAGCGTCGCGATCGCGGTCGTCAGGCGGTGGTTGACGAGCACCCCCATCAACGCCGGCCGGCGCGTGAGCAGCAGCAGGCTGATCACCGGGATGGGCAGCACGAAGCTGAGCACCACCTGGCTGAGCACCAGCGCCCGGGTCGGGTCGATGCCCAGCGCGATCACGATCATCGCCGGAGCCATCGTCACCAGCCGGCGGACCCACAGCGGGATGGTGAAGTGCACGAACCCCTGCATGATCACCTGCCCGGCCATCGTCCCCACCGCCGAGGAGGAGAGGCCGGAGGCGAGCAGCGCGACCGCGAACACCGTGCCCGCGAGCGGGCCGAGCAGCGGCGTCAGCGTGTGGTACGCCTCCAGGATGTCCCCCACCGCGTTGAACCCGCTGGCGTGGAACACGCTCGCGGCCATATAGAGCATCGCCATGTTCACCAGACCGGCCAGACCCATCGCGACGACCACGTCGATCCGTTCGTAGCGGTAGATGCGCCGCGCCTCGGCCTCGTTCCGGGGGACGATCCGCCGCTGGGTGAGGCTCGAATGGAGGTACACCACGTGGGGCATCACCGTCGCGCCGACGATGCCGACGACCAGGAGCGCGCTCTCCTCGCTCACCCAGGGGACGAGGGCGTGGTAGCCGACGAGCCCCCAGTCCGGCCGGGAGAGCAGCGTCTCGATGCCGTAGGCGAGCGCGATGACGCCGACCAGCGCGGTGATCACCCCTTCGATGGGGCGGAACCCCCACCGTTCCAGCGCCAGGATCGCGAACGTGGCGATGCCGGTGAGCACGCCGGCGATGCCCAGCGGCAGACCGGTGAGCAGGTAGATCGCCAGCGCCGCGCCGAGGAACTCGGCCAGATCGGTCGCCATCGCGCCCACCTCGGCCGCGACCCACATCGCCAGGACGATCGGGCGGGGGAACGCCTGGCGGCACGCCTCGGGCAGGCTCATCCCGGTGGCGATGCCCAGTTTGGCGGAGAGGCTCTGGAACAGCATCGCCATCAGGTTCGCGACGACGATGACCCACAGCAGGCGATAGCCGAACTGGGCGCCGCCGGCGATGTTCGTCGCGAAGTTGCCGGGATC
>CAZHZF010000205.1:0-1467 GCA_964536925.1 uncultured Dehalococcoidales bacterium
GCGCCAGCGCGCCGGTGACGCAGAGGGGCAACCACACAATGAGGCCGATGGATTGGCGCTGGACGGCGCGGGTGCCGGTCAGAGCCGCCCCGACGATGGCGCCGATTCCCACCGCGGTCATCAGCAGGCCGAGCCCCTCCGGGCCAGCGCCGAACCCCACGCTCGCGTACGCCGGTAGGAGGTGCTGGTACGGCTGACCGAAGATGCCCAGACCGCCGGTGATCGCCATCATCCGCCGGACGAAGGGATCGCCGAACGCGTAACGCAGGCCCTCCGCCATCGCGGGGAGCCACGGCCCGGCGACGACCTTCGGGCGGGGTGGCAGCCGGAGCAGCATGATCGAGATGAAGACGCCGGAGAGCATGATCGCGGCGATGGTGAAGCAGACCGCCGGGCCATAGGCGGCGAGGATGAGACCGCCGATCGACGGTCCGAGCACCCGGGTGAGGTTGAACCGCGCCGAATTGATCGCGATCGCGGCGCGCAGTCGTTCGGGTCCCACGAGATCGCGGATGAAGACCGACCAGACCGGCCATCCCATCGCGTCGAAGATGCCGTTGGCCAGCGCCAGGCCCACGATCAGGGGAATCGACGCGACATCGAGCCAGACCGCGATCGCCAGGGGAGCGCTCGCCAGGATCCCGCCGATCGAACTGACCTGCAGCATCGATCGCCGGCTGACGCGGTCGCCGAGTGCGCCAGCCGGGAAGGCGAGAATCAGGAGGGGAAGCATGCGCGCGAACCCGACGAGGCCGAGGACGAACCCGGACTCGCCGAGCTTGAAGGCGAGCCATCCGAGTGCGACAGCCTGTACCCACGATCCGGTCGCGCCGATGAACGACCCGATGAGGAAGGTGGCGTGGTTGCGATTGATGAGGATCGCGTCGACCTGACGTTTCACCGCGCGGTTCGTCGCCCTACCTGAGAGAGGTGCGAGACCGTATCATTCCGGCCGCTTATGATGGCCCGCGGCGCGCTCTTCTTCGTCCTGTACGTCGCGACCATCGTCGCCGCGAACTGGGCGATCGTCACGTTCGGCGTCGTTCCGGTCGCGCCGGGACTAATGGCGCCCGCGGGTGTCTACTTCGCGGGCCTGGCGTTCACCTTCCGCGACCTGACGCAGGATGCGCTGGGGAAGTGGTGGGTCGTGGGTGCGATCGTGATAGGCGCGGCGATCTCGTACGCGCTCTCGACGCCCGAACTGGCGATCGCCAGCGGCACGGCGTTCCTGTTCTCCGAGCTTGCCGATTTCGCGGTCTACACGCCGCTACGTGAACGAAGCTGGCTCGCGGCGGTGTTCGCCTCGAACGTCGTTGGGTTGACCGCCGACTCGGCGCTGTTCCTTCAGCTTGCGTTCGGGAGCCTCGACTTCCTCCCCGGACAGGTGGTCGGCAAACTGACGATGACGCTGCTCGCGGTGGCCGTGCTGTACTTCGCGCGGCCGTTCCTGAACCCTCGGCGCGAGGC
>CAZHZF010000205.1:1567-2920 GCA_964536925.1 uncultured Dehalococcoidales bacterium
TCGTGCCGTCCGTACCTGCTCTGACCATCAAGCTCTTTGTCGATGGTGCGAACCTCGGTGAGATGAGGAAACATCGGAACAGCGGGGTCGCCTCGGGCTTCACGACGAACCCGAGCCTGATGCGGCGGGCCGGAGTGACCGACTACGCGGGGTTCGCGAAGTCGGTTCTCGCGGAGATCACCGATCTGCCGATCTCCTTCGAAGTGTTCTCCGATGAGTTCGCGCAGATGGAGCGTGAGGCGCGCATTATCGCGTCCTGGGGTGGGAACGTCTACGTGAAGATCCCGGTGACGAACACCCGCGGCGAGTCCTCCGCCGCCTTGATCAAGCGGCTCGCGTCCGACGGCCTGCAGCTCAATGTCACGGCGATCTTCACTCCCGAGCAAGTCCGGACAGTCGCCGGGGCGCTGTCGCCCTCGGCACCGAGTATCGTCAGCGTGTTCGCGGGCAGGATTGCCGACTCTGGGCGCGATCCGATGCCGATCATGCGCGATGCGGCGGAGGTCCTGAAGGCCAATCCCCGCGCGGAACTGCTGTGGGCGAGCACGCGCGAGATCCTCAACGTCATCGAGGCTCAGGAGTCGGGCTGCCACATCATCACGGCGACCGACGCGATCCTCTCCCGGCTCTCGTCCCTCGGTCGCGGCCTCGATGCCTTCTCTCTCGAGACGGTGAAGATGTTCTACGAGGACGCTCGTTCGGCCGGCTATACCCTCTGAGGTGTTCCCGGGCCAGTCACAGCCCGCTGGATGCGTTGCGCCGACCCGGTCGGCCGGCACCGACCAGAGCGCGGCGCCCATAACCTCTCGCCGTGTCCACTGACGGAGATTTCACGCCGGTGATCCTGGCCGGCGGCCTGGGCACACGTCTCCGGGCCGCCGTATCGGATCGGCCGAAGGTTCTCGCCTCGGTAGAGGGCCGACCTTTCCTGACACATCTGCTCGACCAGCTGTTGGAGCACGGCTTTCGCGCCTGCGTGCTGTGCGTGGCCTTTCGGGCGGAAACCGTGATGAATGCTCTGGGCGAGCGCTACGGCGCGCTCTCACTCCGGTACTCCCGAGAGGCCGAACCCGCTGGGACGGGCGGGGCTCTGGTTCGCGCACGGCCGCTCCTCACGACGCCGCACGCCCTGATCCTCAACGGCGATACTCTGTGTCGGGTGAACCTGCGCGAACTCGCCTCGCGACATGGAGGGGCGGGCGTGTCAGCGACGATGGTCCTCTCATCGAGGATGGAACCGGGGCAGTACGGTCAGGCCGTGCTGGACCCGGATGGCTATGTGATCGCGTTCGGCGACTCGGGCGCGGACCGCCCCGCGTTTGCCAGCGCCGGAATCTACGCCTTCGCGAGCGC
>CAZHZF010000206.1:0-2890 GCA_964536925.1 uncultured Dehalococcoidales bacterium
CGGCGCGCCGAGGACGGTCGCGATCAGGTCGGGAACCCGGGCGGGATCGAACGGCTGGCCGGTCATGAGCCGTCGGTAGAAGATCGGCCCGATGAGGGCGAGAGCCGCGATCTCGGGGTCGAGATTCGGTGGGAAGTCGCCGGCGGCGATCCCCTCGGCGATCGCGTCGACGAGGCGCTGGCGGCGGCGGGCGTTGTAGTCGTGATGGAACCGGCGCACCTCGGGATCGCGCTCGGACGCGTCGATCAGCGCGGGCACGCAGGCGGCGAAGGGGGAGTCGATGGCGCCCTCGGCCAGGTGGAGGATGAGGCGTGTGACCCGCTCGCGCGGTGTGCCGCCCTGCTCCGGCGCGGCGGGCTGGATGTTGAGACTGTGAAACGCGTCGCCGATCAGCGCGAGCTTGCCCGGCCAGTGGCGGTAGATCGTCGCCTTCCCGACGCCGGCGCGCGCCGCGACCGATTCGACGGTGAAAGCGCCGTACCCGACCGCGGCGAGTTCGGCCAGGGCGGCCTGGAGGATCACCCGACGGGAGCGCTCGATGCGCGGGTCGAGGCCACGGCCGGCGGCGGTCACAGACTCCGACTACTTTACAGGACGGTGGCGTCTCGTTACGATACGGGTGCGTCTCACAACGGGCGCGGAACGCGGAGAGGGAGGCGATCGATGGCGACGGTGGGCGTGCGGTACATCGTGCGCGACGTGGAGGCGGCGGCGACGTTCTACTGCGCGCACCTCGGCTTCACGGAGGTGATGCGCGGTGGGCCGGGGTTCGCGATGCTCGCGCGGGGCGACCTGCGGCTGATGCTCAACACGCCCGGCGGTGGCGGTGGCGCCGGGCAGGCGATGCCCGATGGCCGCGTTCCCGAACCGGGCGGGTGGAATCGCTTCCAGGTCGAGTGCGCGGACCTCGCCGCGACGGTCGCGACCCTCCGCGCCGCGGGCGCGCATTTTCGGAACGACATCGTCGTCGGCCGAGGCGGGAAGCAGATCCTTCTCGAGGACCCTTCCGGTAATGTGGTGGAACTGTTCGAGGCGCATCGGTGAGCAGTCGCAAAGTTCATAGATCCGCGAAGCCGAATCCCCCGCGTCGCGCGCGGAGTCTGCGCAGTCAGGGCACGATAGTTTCGAGATCGGTCGCGGCGAACTCCTGAGTCGTGGCGACCAAACGTTCGGACCGCACGCGCGCCAGCGCATAGCTGAAACAATCCCCGAAGTTCAGGCGAGCGGGATGGCCGCTGCCTCGACCGAAATCGCGATATGCCGCCCGCGCGACGCGCGCCTGCTCAGCCGTGACGGGCTCGATTGTCAGTTCCGCGGCGTCGATGAACTCATCGAAGCGGCGCGACACGACCGGATCGCGCGCGGAGTCGATGACGGTCGCGGCCTCCAGATAGACGGCCGCGGACATGCGCCGCGGCTCGTGTCGACTCAGGACCTCCGCACACCGCTGAGCGGTCGGCTCATCCCTCAGGATCGCGATAACCACGGACGAATCGACGATCAACGAGGGAGACCGCGCTCGTCGTAGAGCAAGTCGTCCGGATTCATCGTGCGAAACGATGCGCTCAGCCTGGCTGCGCAGTCGCGGCCGATCGCACGGAGCCTCTCAGCGCGCGCCTGTGGCCGTGCGCGCACGCGATCGAGCCTCTCCGCGACCGCCCTCTCGATGGCCTCGGTGAGCGTCTCACCCGTGGTCGCAGCGAGCTCGCGCACAAGCTGGGTCGTGCGCGGATTCTTGAGGCTCAGTCCCATCGAGGACGAGTATAGACATCGTGGTGATCGTTCTATACCCGCCGGAATGCCGCGGATCGCCGCGCCGGGTCCGGTGTCGCGCCACGCGCGATGCACGTGCGATCCGCCGCCCGCCAGAAGACCGCTGACCGAGCAACCGCCAGAACAGCGGCGTGGGAGGAACGCGCAGGTCCAGCCTCTTGCCGATCTGGCTTGTGGGATCACCAGGATGGGCGACGACTGGGCATCGTGAAACAGCGGAAACGATTGATCTGTTTGTCAGGCGGGACTTGCGAACAGAGCGTCCAAATGAGCGAACAGAGCGTCCAAATGATGCGCCCAGGCCGTTCGCGCACGCGCGTGCCGAGGCCAGGATCAGGCGCCCACGATTCTCAGACCGACTGATCGAGCAGCCAGCAGAAGAGTGCCGCGGGAAGGAACGTCACGCTCCCAGGCGCGATCTCGGTCGCGGTGCGGGTGAGGACGAGGCCGCCACCAAAGTTGTCCCGCATCGCGCGGGCATCGCGATGGTCCACGGCGTCCACGTACTTCGACTCGATGGCCAGGCGCTCGGGCAGGACGAGGAAGTCGATCTCGGTGTGACCGCGGGTGACGTGCCAGAACAATCGCTGCGGCTGGCGGAATCGGTCGACCGCGCCCCCGTTCGTCGCCCGGAAGAGCGCGAGGGCCACGGCCATCTGGGCGAACTGGCCGGGTTCGGCCGACGCGATTCCCGGCGCGATCGCCTCGGGCAGCGACGCGAGCACGGGATCAGCGAGATACGCCTTGCGCTGACCGTTGACGCTCGGTGCGCCGCCTGACTCGCGATACAGCACGACCGCCAGATAGGCGTCCGCCAGCGCGTCGATCCACGAGGCGACCGTCCGGTGGTCGATGCCCAGCTCCTGCCCGAGGCGACGGAAGGAGAGCGGCGAGCAGGTGCCTTGGACGAGTCTCGCCAGCAGGTGGAGACACACCTCCGGGCGGCTGATCCCGACGCGCCGCAGGTCGGACTGGACGACGTCCCATAGGTCGCGCCGGAATGCAGGCGACACCGCGCCGGAACGGCGGAAGTCGGCCACAGCCTGGGGAAAGCCACCAATGGTGAGGTAGGCGTCGAACGCATCAGCAAGCGTGCCGAGATGGACGAGCGCTTCGC
>CAZHZF010000207.1:0-2881 GCA_964536925.1 uncultured Dehalococcoidales bacterium
GGCGCGTATGCGGCCATCCCCAGTGACGGCGCGTTGGAGAGGCGCGGGCACAGAAGATCAGCCCTTCTCGACGCGCTCGACCACGACCAGGACGACCGCCGCGATGGCGGTGGCGGCGATGGCAACCCAACCGAGGTTCACGCCGACCAGGACGCCGAGCGCGGCGGCGAACCAGAGCGTCGCCGCGGTGGTCAGCCCGTAGACGTGATCTTGAGACCGGAAGATCGTGCCCGCGCCGATGAAGCCGATGCCGGTCACGACCTGGGCGGCGATCCGGAGTGGATCGTGAGCGCTGCCCGCGGTGAAGGTGACGCCGGCGAGCGTGAAGGCGGTCGCGGCCATTGCCACCAGCGCGTGGGTGCGAATGCCAGCCGGACGCCCGGCGCGATGGCGCTCCCAGCCGAGCGCGCCGGCGAGTGCGCCGCCAAGGAGGATGCGCAACACCATATCCAGGTCCTGCGCCGTCGGTCCGCTCACGTCGTCACGACATGGGTGCGGCGGCCTTCGCCCGATGGATGGCCGCCAGCGTCCGGCGTGCCGCCGCGATGGGCAGCGCGGGGAGCCCGAAGACATCCGACGCGACCCGGGCGAACGCCGCGTCATCTCCCAGCCGTTCGACGCTCTTGCCCGCGCCGCGGTAGCGCACGAGCTCGTCGTCCCGCAGGCGATCGATCCCGTCCTCGCTCGATCGCACGAGGGTCAGATTGCCGACCACCCACGTCTCCCCCGCGCGCTGGTGCCGCTGGTACGCGGCGGATCGCGCTTCGGGTGGAGCCGGGCGCAGATCGTAGGTACATGCGATCGCCCAGTCGGCCTCCAACCGGCGCTCCTGGATGTACGCGTCCGCGCCATCCGGTCGCAGGCGGAAACCGAGACCGACATGGCCGAATTCGACCGTCGCGCCGAGCGGCACCGGCTGCCAGAGCGGCCAGCCACCTCCGACGTCGACGAGATAGGTCTCAGCCCCACAGGAGACCAGCGTCGCATGGTGCGATCCGGGAAAGCTGATCTGTGCCAGCAGCGGCGTCACACCGTAGCCGAGACCCTCCAGCAGACGACGGAACATGGGCGCCAGATCGAAGCAGACTCCCCCGCCGCGGGCACCGACCCATGCCTCGAGCAGCGCGTCGGGGTCCGGCTCGGGCACCGGACCTTCGGGCACGGCCTCGCGGCGCAGGATCGCGGTCACGTTCTCGAAGACGACGGCGCCGATCTGTGCCCGCACCAGGCGGCTCAGCGCGTCGACGGAGGGTGGCTCGGCGGGCAGACCGAGGAAGCCGAGATACCGATCGATCCAGCGCGGCGGCGCGGGACGATCCATCGCCGAGAGAGCGCTCACGTGCCAGCTCCGGGATCCGCCGCCCGGGCGAGGCCTCGGGCGATCTCCGGGTTCGGGCGCGTGGAGGACCAGAGCGCCGCGGCCGTACCTCCTGCGGCGAGCCCTATCGACAGGGCGACATGCGCGACGATCACCATCGCGCCGTCACCTCCGCCCACCCGCACGCCCGCCACGTGAAGCATCATGGCCGCGAGGATGAAGCCGAATCCACCGGCCGCGCCGGACGCCCAGGCCGCACGCCCGCGCGATTGATCCACCCGCCAGGCGACCGTGAGCGTCGTCAGTGCTGATACGCCCGCGGCGTAGGGGAGGAACGCCCCGAGAAACACCAGCGGGATCATCCGATGATCGACCGCGCCTCTCTGAACCGCCTCCACTTCGACGATCGCCGCGATCTGCAACGTGACGAGCGAGGCGATCAGACACGCGATCGCGCTTGCGACGACCGAACCGCGACGCGCGTCGTGCCCCCACGCCCGTGCGAGCGCCCCCGCGAAGAGACCCCCTGACAGAAGGATCGCCCCCGCGAGCGACGCGATGAGCAGGACCGCACCGACCTGAGCCGCCAGACCATCCGGCTCGGGAAGGTCGAGGCGGCGGCCTACCGTCAGCGGCGCCCAGAAGACCAGAGGCCCGAGCGCCAGCGCCGCCCCGGCGCGGACTCCGGTCACCGCGCGATCGACCCCGTCATCGCTCCCAGGCGTGCACCGTCGATCGGACCGCGCCCTCCATACTCGACGTGTGCTCGACGACGAGCAGCGCGTGGTTGAGCCGCTTGAGACCCTCGGCGTCGGTCTGGACCGTCAGACCGGCCACGAACGCCATCGTGCCCGTCGCGTCGACGGTGCCGACACCCGATCCACTCCAGATCGCGCTACCACCATCCTGGGTCATGAGCATGCCCTGGCCCGAGCCGTAGAGCTGGCCCGAGATGCGCTCGTACACCTCGAACGTCCCCATGTTCCACATGCCCACGCCGAGGAGTGTGCCCTGTTCCTCGAACGAGATCTCCATCTTGAGGTATCGACCGTCCCCCGGCAGTGCCCGCCGCCCGGTGACCTTCCCCTGACTCTCGCCAACCTTCGTGCCCGGCATGTCCTTCCTCCTCCGCGCCCTTGCGCGCCCAGATTATCGGTCCTCCAGCCACGGCGTCCACGTCCCGCTCCGCACCCGTGCCCGATCGGCGACACTGCGACGACCACCCGCGAGGAGAGTGCCCATGCGCGTCCATCGCCTCTATGCCGACGAGACCGGTGAGTCTCATTTCGATGACATCCACCTCGAGTACACGCGCGTGAGCCCCGGCGGAACGATGACCGAGGTCCTTCCCGCCACCGGCATCGCGTTCCGAAAGGTCGCGGTCGGGCACGCGCCGGACTGGCGGCCGGCGCCCCGGCGGCAGTACATCATCAATCTCGTCGCGCCGTGCATCATCACCGCCAGCGACGGCGAGACGCGCACGCTCGACGTGGGGGAGGTGCTCCTCGTCGAGGACACGACCGGCAAAGGACACCTCAGCCGCGAGGCCGGGTCGGCCATGCG
>CAZHZF010000208.1:0-1056 GCA_964536925.1 uncultured Dehalococcoidales bacterium
GAGATGCGGAAGGGAGGACCGCCGGCGACATCGCGCGGGAGAACGGTCGGGAGCGGTTGATCCCGCTCCTTCAGTCCGGTTCCACCCACTGAGAGTCGGCTATCCTCCAGGCAATCGGATGTTGACGGAATACGTGCAGGCCGCGATGCGGCGCGCGGAGTACGAGCGTCTCGCCGATGGGTCGTGGTTCTCGCGGATTCCGGCCCTACAGGGGCTCTGGGCTGAGGGAGCGACGCTCGAGGAGTGCCGCGCGGAACTGCTGAGTGCCCTCGAGGACTGGATCGTGTTCGGACTGGTCAATGGTCAGCAAGTCCCTGCGATCGATGGCCTCGACCTGATGGCTGTAAAGACGGCCTGATGCCCCGCTTCGGCCCTGTGAGCCGACGCAGACTGGTCGATGGATTCAGCCACCTCGGGTTCTCGGGCCCTTACCAAGGCAGTCGTCAAGAGTTCATGATCCGCGGACAGGTACGTCTGGTCCTGCCAAATCCGCATCGCGGCGATATCGGTCGCGACCTTCTGAGTCGCATTTTGCGCGAAGCGGGAGTCAGTCGCGAAGAGTGGGAGTCTGCGTAGCCGCCTGCTGGCGGCGGTCACACGAATAGAGACTCTTGACCTGGTTCCTACGGCCGCGGGGGCGATGGCACGTATCTGACCCTGACTACGGGAAATACGAGAGTGTGGACCCGTGAAGGCCGGTTGAACGTGCTGCCGGGAACTCGCCCTGCGACAGTTCCGCGGTGGAGACTTTCGGTCCTGGTCTGGTCGGGCGATATGGCGACGAAGCGCCGTCCTCACCGGCGCGCCGAGAGCCACCGCCCGTGATCGCTCCGCTCGTGGACGTACCCGTCCCAACGCTGACGCGCGCCGAACTCCATCGTTACGACGTGGAGGACGAGGCCGCGCGTGCCCGACCTGCTCGACGCTAGCGTCTGCCGCGTGGTCGCCCCTGATGGCGACTTCGCCCGCTATCCCGAGGGTCAGCGTCCTTGCCCAACCGCCCCAGGATCTGTTCGTGGGCGCGACGCATGCCGGAGTGGCGCCCTCACCCCCGCC
>CAZHZF010000208.1:1156-2869 GCA_964536925.1 uncultured Dehalococcoidales bacterium
CGCTTGTTCCGCCACTCGCGACGGACAGCGGGGTGGAGGAATGGGGCGCACCCTCCGCTTCGCGCCACTCTCTCTCCCGCGTCCGCACCGGCGAGGGGTGTCTGTCACACGTCGCGATCGTGGCAGTCGCGGTGAGGGAGGGCGGGACACCCGCGGCCCCGGCCCGGCGTCACTCCGTGCGCACCTGAAGGAGAGATTCCGCGGGACCGAGGGGGCCTCCTCTCACCGGCTCCGCCGTCCCGCGCACTGTCACCCCGCGATACAGCGCGAGCAGTTGCGGAGATTACTGTGCGCGCGGCCGGCTGGCGATAGGCGAACGAGGCATTCCGCACGGGGTCTGCGCCGAGTCCGGGGCTATACTGCGCCGCGGCGTCAGGACGCCCGGAGTCGCCCCTGCTCGCACGCCGCGCCGGTCTGCACGCGCTCTCGCGGGGCGGTCATCTCGCGACGCAGAGCGGGATGCATGTGGTCAACGACTTCATCTTCGTCGCGTTCACGCCGCTCCTGCCCCTCATCGCCGCCGACCTCGACCTCTCCTATACCCAGGTCGGCGCGATCAAGGCCGCGTTCTCCGGCGCATCGTCCGCTCTCCAGGTGCCGGCGGGAATGGCCGCGGAACGCTTCGGCGAGCAGGTGCTCCTCGCGCTTGGCACCGGCTGGGTCGGCCTTGGGGTGCTCGCAGTGGCAGCGGCCCCGGCGTTCTGGCTGCTCCTCGTTGCGGCGGCAATCGGCGGCCTGGGCGGCAACTTTCAGCACCCGATCGCGACGTCGATCGTCTCGCGCCTCTACGAGGGCCGGGGCAGGACCACCGCGATCGGGACGCTCAACTTCACCGGCGATCTGGGCAAAGTCCTGGCACCGCTCATCGCCGGTGGCGTCGCGGTGGTGTACGGGTGGCGCGGCGCGCTGGCGGTCGTCGGCACGATCGGCGTGCTCTACGCGCTGTTCCATCTGGTCGCGATCCCGGAGCCGCCCGGAGCGGGACGCGGCGCCCGCGCCGGAATCGACGCCGGCATCGGCTGGGGAATCTCTGATCGCGGCGGGTTCGCGCTTCTCGTGGGTATCGGCGTGCTGGATTCCGCGGCACGCGGAACGTCGCTGACGCTCATCCCGTTCGTGCTCGCGCAGAAGGAGTTCACGACCGCGGACATCGCGACCGCCTTCACCGTCCTCTTCGCGGCGGGCGCGGCCGGGAAGTTCCTGTGCGGTCCGATCGCGGATCGGTTCGGGAGCGTCGTGGCGATCGTCGTCACCGAGGTGATGACCGCGGCCGGCATCCTTGCCTCGCTGTACGCCCCGGCGGATCTCGCGGTGGTGGCGCTCCTCCCGCTCGGGTTCGCGCTGAACGGGACCTCGTCGGTGCTCTATGCGAGTGTCTCGCGCTTCGTCGCTGTGCGCCGGCGCGCGCGGGGCTACGGCCTGTACTTCACCTGCACGCTGCTCGCCTCGGCGCTGGCACCGATCGCCTATGGAGCCGTCGCCGACCTCGGAGGACTGACGACCGCGCTGCTCGTGCTGGCCACCGCGACGCTCTTCATCGCCCCGCTTGCGTTCGGCCTGCGCGGCCCGCTCGCGTCGGCCACCGGATCGGCCACATAGGACCGGGACCGGCGGGACGCGAATCCCGGCGAGGGATCAGCGGCGGTTGAGGACCCGGGCGAACGCGGTCTCGGTGGAGGCGGCGCGGACGGGTGAGCCCTGGGTCGCGCGGAT
>CAZHZF010000209.1:0-2862 GCA_964536925.1 uncultured Dehalococcoidales bacterium
CAGCAGGTTCTCTTCGATCGCCTCGCGCGAATCGTTGTCGTCGAGCGCGCCCGCCACGCCGGAACCCTAACAGCGGTGGCGCGTCCACCTCTGGCGCCGTGGCCTGGCGAGAAGGCGCCCTCGCCCAGCCCCTCTCGCTCAGGGAGCGGGGATCGGCCGTCGCCACCATCCCTCTACCCGGGGCGCGCACCGAAGCGAGAGCGGCGGCCCTCGATGTTGCAGTGGATGTCGAGCAGGACGGTCCGCCCCTCGGCATTGAGGTGGCGGGCGCGCACGAGCGCGGCGGCGATCTCGGACGGCTGCGTGACGACGAGGCCGACGGCGCCGAGACCCTCGGCGATCCGCGCGTAATCGCCGGTCATGTGGGTCATATTGAACCGGGCCCGCGCCTCGGGATAGGCGCCGGGGTAGGTCGCCATATCGCCGTTGTTCAGCACGACCGTGGTGATGGGCGCGCCGATCCGCGCCGACGTCTCGAGGTCGAGGCCGGACATGCCGAACGCGCCGTCGCCCATGAAGTTCAGGCAGAACGCGTCCGGGCGCGCGAGTTTGGCCCCGATCATCAGCGGGATGCCGAAGCCGAGATGGGTGGTCTTCCCCCAGCCGATGTAGCTGTGCGGGACGGTCGCCCGGTAGAAGGGCATCAGGATGTCCCGCGGCGCGCCGGCGTCGTGGGTCACGATCGCGCTCTCCTTGTCCTTCATCCGCTCCAGTTCGCCGACCACACGGTAGGCGTTGATCAGGCTCTCGTCCGATTCGAGCAGCGGCGTCCACTCCGCCAGCCACTCCCGCCGGATCGCCGCGATCTCGGCGGCGACGCCGTTCGCGCGCGGGCGCTCGCCGATTCGCGCCTTCACCTCGTCGATCACCATCGCCAGCGTCAGCTTCGCGTCACCGGGCAGGCCGACGGCCGTGTCGTAGTCCTTGTTGATGTCCTCGATGCTCTCCGTGTTGTGCACGATCGTCTTGCCGTGGGGGATGGGCTGGCCGTAAGAGGTGCGGGTCAGGCTGGAACCGACGGCGAAGAGCACGTCCGATTCCTGGAGCCACCGGTAGGCGGGCAGAGTGGTGGCGCCGCTGCCGGAGCCGAGCGCGAGCGGATGCCGCTCGTCGAAGCCGGATTTGCCGGGCATCGTGCAGTACACGGGGATCTGGGTGAGTTCGGCGAGCTCGCGCAACTCTTCGGTCGCGCCGGCGAAGAGCGTGCCCATCCCCGACCAGATGACCGGCTTGCGAGCGCCGAGCAGGGCGCGCACCGCGTCCTGCACCGCCCCGCGTGAGGGCACCTGCGGCGATCGCGCCGGCGACTGGTAGCTCTGCGCCGTCTCCGGCACGATCTGCCTGTCCACGTCGGAGGGGATCTCGATCAGCACCGGACCCGGGCGACCGTTGCGCAGGGCATGGAAGGCGCGGCGCAGCACCGCCGAGACCATCTCCGGTTTCCAGATGACCTCGGAATGCTTGGTGACGGACTGATAGGTCCGGGCCGGCGAGAAGTTGGGGCGAACGGCGTACTCCTGCGTGTTGACGCCCCCCTGGAAGATGAGGATGGGCACGTTGTCGGCGTACGCCTGGGCGATGCCGCCCATCGAGTTCTCGGCGCCGGGACCCCCCTGGGTGATGACGACGCCGAACTTCCGGCGGTCGTTCAGCCGGCTGAACCCGTCGGCCGCCATCACCGCGCCCCGCTCGTGCCGGAACAGGAGCGGGCGGATGCCTTCGTGTGCGACGGCCTCGAGAAGGCTGTTAGAGGGGAAGCACGAGACCCACTCCACGCCTTCCGTCTTCAGGATGCGGGCAACGGCCTGCAGGGTGTCCACTCTGTCGGTGCCTCCTCGCTCTCGTTCGCGCGTGCGTAAGGTACAGGAAGTGGCAGCGGCTCCCGGCGGGCCAGCCCGCCGCCTGTCGCGCACCCCTGGCTGAACCTCGCTCGGACTGGTCCCCGCCGTGCACACGCGAGGACCTCCGATCATCCTCGCCCGGCCTCGGGCCCGGTGCGGGATGGTGCACTCCAGGGACCGCACCACCCGCGAGAAGTCACCGAAATCGCGCGCATCGTTCTCCGCGAATCTCCCGCGCCGTGGGCGAGGGGTAACCGCCGCGCGGGTCGACGTCGGCTTCCCCTCTCCCCGTGGGAGAGGGCCAGGGTGAGGGGCGTCTCCCCGACACGGGCGGACGACGCGACCGCCTGCGTTACCCGCTGTTAAGGAGAGGCGGCGCCACTCCTGATGCGCACTCGTTGGCTGCGCTGGGCTGACTGGTCAGCGGCTCGGGCAGCGCGCTCCGGTGTCCGGACAGGAATGACATAGACCGGTAGTCTTTCGTCCTCCTGCAGTTCGAGCATGCGTTCTATGACGATGTCGGTAACAGGCTCGGGATCGTCGAGATCGACTTCAGCCCAGACGTACACGCCCTCCGGGTCATCGCCGTGAACCACGTCGAAACGAGCGGCGGGATAGCGTTCGGCGATCATTGCCTGAAGCTCCTCGACTGCGCTCCGGATGCGCGGATCGTCGATGTCGGCTCGCTCGGGGTTCGTCATCTCTCACCTCGCGCGTCAATTGTCTCCAAGAAGCGCTCCGCCCGATCCAGGATACGCACCGCCTGTGCATCCGAAACCGTGTCCCGCCCGTAATCGGCCACTTGGCGCAAGCTGAACGCCCGGGAGAGAGTGTCGCGCAGTTCCGATGGATACAGTCTCCTGCGTCTGATCATCTGACCGCCGAACTCCGCCTGAACGAACTCGTGAGACCACTGCGACTGCGTCCCTCGTGGCCGAACTCCGGCCCGCACCAGGGCGTGGATGGCCGCTTGAAAGCAAGCGTAGTAACACCGATTAGCACAGTTGTTTGGGCGATTGTT
>CAZHZF010000210.1:0-2858 GCA_964536925.1 uncultured Dehalococcoidales bacterium
CTGGCGCGGTGCCTCGACCTGATCGCCCGCTATGCCAGCGTGCCGATGGCACTGGCGGACACGACGCTTGTCGCTCTGGCCGAGAATCGCAACGATCGACGCATCTTTACCATCGATGCCGACTTCCAGATCTATCGATCTCGCTCCGGGCTTCCGCTCCAGGTGATCCCGTGAGGATCGCCCGTGTCACATGTGCGCCCCGCCATCCACGGTGATCATCGACCCGGTGATCATCGCCGCATCGTCCGACATCGCGAAGAGCACCGCCCGCGCGATGTCGTCCGGCGTCTGGAGGCGGCCGAGGGGGGTCGAACGGCGCCGCCGCTCGTAGTTCTCCGGGTTGTCGATGCTCGTCGCGGGGCTGTTGGGGCTGTAGACATTGTCCTGCCGGATGAAGGGCGTGTCGACGTGGCCGGGGGAGATGAGCACGCAGCGGATGTTCTCCTTCGCGTAGGTCATCGCCGCGCTGCGGGTCAGGCCGACCAGGCCCATCTTCGCCGCGCCGTACGCCGGGCTTCCGCCGCCGGGGCGGATGGAGGCGAGCGAGCCGAGATTCATGATCGCACCGCCACCGGCCCGTCGCATCGAGGGAATCACCGCCTTGATGCCCAGGAACGACCCGGTGAGGATGCTCCCCACGATCAGGTCCCACATCTCCTCGGTCTGCTCGTCGAAGCCGACCCGCACGTTCGCCCCGGCGTTGTTGCAGAGGATGCCAATCGGTCCGAGCGCGCTCTCCGCGGCCGCGACCGCCTCGGCCCACTGGTCGGAGCGCCGCACATCCAGGCCCAGGCCGATCGCCCTGCCGCCCGCGGCGACGATCTCCTCCGCGACCACGCGAGCCTTCTCCGGGAAGAGATCGGCGACCGCGACCGCCGCGCCCTCCCGCGCGAAGAGGCGGCATTGCGCGCCACCCATCGCGCCACCACCCCCGGTGACGAATGCGACCCGACCGGCGAGCTTCATCGTGCGACCTCCCCCGACAGACGCCCGCGTTCCGCCGGCGCGGCCTCATCGTAGCCGGACGCAGTCGGTTGCTCGGGCACCATTCCAGCGAACGGCATCGGAACCGATCGGGCGCGTGTACGCCCCGACTGGCATCAGCCTCGGCATATCGGGCGCCAGCGAACGCGAACGGCTCGTCCCGCCGGGTGACATCTGTCGGTCGTCACGCCACGGCGAACGCCTCGTTCCGCCCGGTCTCCGACCCACCCGGTGTCGGCCCGCCTGCCAGGACGTAGATCGCCTCGCCGACGGTCACCGCCGCCAGACCATGGCGTGGGGCGGGCATACGCGCGCGGGCGGTCCAGGTGTCCGCCGCCGGGTCGTACTCCTCGTTCTCGTCGAAGGTCTTGCTCGGGTTCTCGCCGCCGAAGATGTAGACGCGATCGCGGAGCGCGGCACCGGCGATTCCGCTCCGCGCGGTGGGCATGGGGCGTCGGGTCGTCCAGACGTCGCGCGTGGGGTCGTACTCCTCGCAGACGGCCAGGTTGTTCGCCATCGAGCCGACCCGGCCGCCGACCGCGTAGAGTCGCCCGCCCGCGGCGACGAGCGCGAAGTGGTCGCGCGGCGTGGGCATCGGGCGCAGCATCCCCCACCGCCCCGCGCGGGGGTCGAACACCTCGAGCGCGCCGGTGTTCCCCTGGGGACCAACGCCACCGACGGCGTAGAGCAGACCGCCGACCGTGGCTACGGCGAGCGCGCCGCGGGGCGTGGGTAGCGGCGGGCCGATCTCCCACGCGTTCGCCGTCGGCAGATACACGCTCAGGGAATCGAGGATCCGCCCGCCAAAATCGTAGCCCCCGACAAGGTAGATCGCCCCGCCGATCGCGGCCGCGCCGGGATGGTGCCGACCCGCCGCATCGCGGACAACCGGGACCGGCGCACGGTTGGTCCACCGATCGGTCACAGGGTCGTACTCCTCGTGGGCGAGGCCGCGACCGCTGGCGGTTCCGGCGAGCACGGAGATCCGGCCGTCCCACGGCGCGGCGGCGATCTCGGATCGGGGGGTGGGCACGGGCGCGCGGGTCGCCCAGCGCCCCGGAGACAGCGTCGGTGACGGTGCCGCGATCGCTGGGGCGCGCGTCGGTGCGGGCGCGAGCGCGGCAGTGGGGATTGGCGAGGCGGGCTTCGTCGCGGCCGGCACGGGTACGGTCGGGGCGGGGATCGTCGGCGTCGCCGTTTGTGCGGGCACCGCGGTGGAGGTCGGCGCGCTCACAGTGGGGCGTGGCGCCGTGGGAGTGGGCACGGGTGGTGCGGCGCAGGCGGTCACGATGGTCCCCGCGACCAGACCGCCGGCCGCGCGGAGGATCTCGCGGCGCGAGCGAACGTGTGAGGGAAGCGTTCCACCTGAACCCGTGCGCTGCCCTCGCGCGTGGACGCCACCGACTAGCGGTCCCATCGTCGGACGGGATCGTACCGGGGACGTGTCGATCGCGTCTCGCAGGCCCTGGCGTTGTGTGCGCCGCACCCGGACAGATGGCGGGACGGCGCGCCACTGACGACGCTCGGTCGCACGATGGCGGCCTGCGCTCCCCGCATCGGCCCCGGTCGGCGGGCAGACCTTGTGTCCGTCTCCGCGCGGGAGGGGGTGCGGGTGAGGGGCGCGACGGCTGCCGTCGGTCATCTGCGTTCGGCACCGCCCTCACCCTCCGCTTCGCTCCACCCTCTCCCGCCGCGGCGGGCGAGGGTTGTCTTCCGCGCCGTCGCGATCGTGGCCCTCGAGGCGGAGCGGGCGGGACGCACGCGGTCCTCATGTTTCCCCCTCTCCTGCCGCGGCGGGCGAGGGTTGTCTCGCGCCCGGTGCGGTGCCGGGTGCGGCTGAGGGTTTTCTCCTGATGGCGCCTCTGCCGGCGCGC
>CAZHZF010000211.1:0-2857 GCA_964536925.1 uncultured Dehalococcoidales bacterium
ATCGTAGGCGGCGACAAGGGTCTTCGGCGCCATGCACCGCCATGCCTCGGTGATGAGCGACTCCAACTCGTCACTCTCCACCGCCTCGAGGCGGACGAGGACCGCCGGGTACCCGTTGTAGTGCGGCTCGGTGAAAAACTTCTCCGGTTCGGCCTGGATGATCGCGTCTTTCTCGAACAGGTTCGCGACCCGCACCGCCAGGACGGCCGGATTCAGAACACGCGGCCGCTTCGGGTGGATGCGCTCCCGCCACTGCCAGATGAAGCCGCGCTGCTTGCCCTTGTTGAGGACGGCGAAACCGAACTGCTCGCCGGGGGACTCCGAGGCGTCCGGCAGACCCGAGGCGATGCGGCGGACATCCTCCAGATTCGCCATCAGCCCTCACCCGCCAGCGGCGATGCGCGGAGGCGCCCACGGGAATCGAACCCGTTCATAGAGGTTTTGCAGACCTCCGCCTTCCCATCTGGCCCGGGCGCCGCGCCGGCAATGGTAGCGATCCGCGGCGCTGGCGGCCCCGCCGATGTCCCTTCCCTGTAGTATGAGCCTACCAGCCACGCCTCCGGAGGTCCCCGTGCCGACAAGCGATCTCGACCGCCTGGCGGTCGCCACTCTCCGCACCCTCTCGATCGATACGGTGCAGCGGGCGAACAGCGGGCATCCCGGGCTTCCGCTCGGCGCCGCGCCGATGGCCTACACGCTCTGGCACCGGGTGATGCGTCACAACCCGGCCGACCCCCATTGGGTCGACCGCGATCGGTTCGTCCTCTCCGCCGGGCACGGCAGTGCTCTGCTCTATGCGCTCCTTCACCTCTTCGGTTACGACCTCTCGCTCGATGACCTGAAGCGGTTCCGGCAGGCGGGGAGCAGAACGCCGGGGCACCCCGAGGCGCATCTGACGCCGGGGGTGGAACTCACGACTGGCCCGCTGGGGCAGGGGTTCGCCAACGGCGTCGGGATGGCGATGGCCGAGGCCCATCTCGCCGCGACGTACAACCGGCCCGGCCACACCATCGTCGATCACCACACGTACGGCATCGTGTCCGACGGCGACCTGATGGAGGGCGTGGCGTACGAGGCGGCGAGCCTTGCCGGGAAACTGGCGCTGGGCAAGCTCATCTACCTCTACGACCAGAACGACATCACGCTGGCGGGTTCGGCAAACCTGTCGTTCGCGGAGGACATTCGCGGTCGGTTCGCGTCGGTCGGCTGGCACGTCGCCGAGGTCGAGGATGGCAACGATCTCGACGCGATCGAACAGGCGCTCCACGCCGCGCAGCGGGAGTCGGCTCGCCCCAGCCTCATCGCCGTCCACACCACGCTCGGGTTCGGCAGTCCCCACAAGGGCGGTACGTTCGAGGCGCACGGTTCGCCACTCGGGCCCGATGAGGTGGCGGCGACGAAAAAGAACCTGGGCTGGACCTACGAGGATCCGTTCACTGTCCCTGAAGCGGCGGCACGGCACGCGCGCGCGGCCGGCGCGCGTGGCGCGGAGCTCCAGCGAGCGTGGACGGGCGCGTTCGCCGCCTATCGCGCGGCCACACCGGAACTCGCCGCGCAGTTCGCGCGCGCGCAGGCGGGAATGCTGCCCGAGTCCTGGGCTGCCGGACTTCCCTCCTTCGCGCCGACCGATGCGGCGATGGCGACGCGATCCGCCGGCGGCCGGGTGATGAACGCCATCACGGGTGTGGTGCCAGAGCTATTCGGGGGATCGGCGGATCTCAACCCCTCCACGAACACCGCCCTGGCCGGGAAAGGCGACTTCCAGGCGCCCGGGGCTCGGCCCGAGGGGGTGCAGGGCGCGGTGGGCGGCCCGTGGGGACCGGAGGGCCGCAACGTCCACTTCGGCGTCCGCGAGCACGCGATGGGATCGATCGCGAACGGCATCGCCTACCACGGCGGACTCATCCCCTACACGGCGACCTTCTTCTGCTTCAGCGACTACATGAAGCCGGCGATCCGCCTGGCCGCGCTCAGCGATCTCGGCGTCGTCTTCGTGTTCACCCACGATTCGGTCGGCCTGGGCGAGGACGGTCCGACGCACCAGCCGGTCGAGCATCTGGCCGCGCTCCGTGCGCTCCCCAACGTCGTCGTCTACCGGCCGGCCGATGGCGCGGAGACGGTCGAGGGGTGGCGCATCGCGCTCGAGCGGCGACACGCGCCGACCATCCTCGTGCACAGCCGCCAGAACCTGCCCCACCTCGATCGGTCCACCGGGCGACCCGCGGGCGAGGCCCGGCACGGTGGCTATGTTCTTGCCGACGCCGAGGGCGGAGTCCCGCGGGTCATCCTGATCGCGACCGGATCGGAGGTTGCCCTCGCGGTGGCGGCGCGCCAGATCCTCGCAGGGGATGGCATCCCAACCCGCGTCGTCAGCCTACCGTCGTGGGAACTGTTCGCGGCGCAGGACGCCGCGTACCGCGAGAGCGTGCTGCCGCGCGCGGTCCGTGCCCGGGTGGCTGTCGAGGCGGGCTCATCGCTGGGCTGGCATCGCTGGGTGGGCGAGGATGGCGCGATCGTAGCGATCGATCGGTTCGGGATGTCCGCACCGCTGAAGGATGTCCTGAACGGCCTCGGTCTGACCCCGGAGAACGTCGCGGAGCGGGCACGCGCACTCCTGCGCTGAGAAGGATCGCGAACTGGCCACGCGATGCCGGATCGCGCGGCCAGGCCATCATCTTCCCCTCTCCGGGCGGGAGCAGGCAGGGGCGGAGGGCGTGCCGTCGTTACGTCCGCGTCGTGACGCCCGCGTCGCGGGAGTGTTCGCGGCGGCCCTCACCCTCCGCTTCGCTCCACCCTCTCCCGCGTCCGCGCGGGCGAGGGGTGTCCACCACCCGTCGCGATCGTGGACGTCCAGGTA
>CAZHZF010000212.1:0-2848 GCA_964536925.1 uncultured Dehalococcoidales bacterium
GTGGAGGCGGGCGGGACGCCCGCGGTCCTATGAGCGGGTGCTGCCGCGGGCGAGGAGTATCTGGCACCTGACGCGCTCGCGGCAGTCGCGGCGGCGATGGTCGCTACTCCGGGCGTCGGCTGCCGATCGAAGCCAGTCAGTATGCCGCGGCCACGTACGATTGCCCGATGGCACGCATCACCACGTTCGGCCCGGTCGATCCTCGCGCGCTGGCGCAACTGGAGCGGTGCGCCGAGGAGGCGGAGCGCGCCGTGCTCTGCGCCGACCACCACGCCGGGTACAGCCAGCCGATCGGCGGCGCGGTCGGCTACGCGCGCCACATCAGTCCGAGCGGCGTCGGCTACGACATCGGGTGTGGTAACAAGGCCGTCCTCACCGACCTCCGCGCCGACGACCTTCCCCGCGGCACGATCGCGGAATGGATGGATCGCATCGGGCGCGAGGTGCCGTTCGGCATCGGTCGGTCGACCGCGCGGCGCATCGATCACCCGGTGCTGGACGACATCGCGCACTCCCCGTTCCGCCCGCAGCGGACGCTCGTCCAACTCGCCCGCAGCCAGCTCGGCACGGTCGGGGCGGGCAACCACTACGTCGATCTCTTCCGCGACGAGTCGGGTCGGCTCTGGGTCGGCGTCCACTTCGGCTCGCGCGGACTCGGTCACAGGACAGCCAGCGGGTTTCTCTCGCTCGCCCGCGGGCGCGCGTTCGACGAGCCGGGCTCCGAGGGCGGGATGGACGCCGGGCCGACGCTGCTCGACGCGTCGGGCGCACTCGGCCAGGATTACCTCGCGGCGATGGAACTGGCCGGCGCCTACGCGCACGCCGGCCGCGATCTCGTCTGCGCGCAGGTGCTGGAGATCCTGGGCGCCCGCGCGCTGGACGAGGTGCACAACCACCACAACTTCGCCTGGCGAGAGCGCCACGAAGGGGTCGACCTCTGGGTCGTCCGGAAGGGGTGCACGCCGGCATTCCCCGGCCAGCGCGGCTTCGTCGGCGGGTCGATGGGGGACATCAGCGTCATCCTCGAGGGTGTTGCCGGTCCGCGCAGCGATGAGGCCCTCCACACCACCGTCCACGGTGCGGGTCGGGTGATGAGTCGAACGCAGGCCGCCGGGAAGTCGAAGTGGGTGCGCGATCCGGCGACGGGACGGAAGACGCCCGTCCGGGTCGGGAAGGGCGCGATCGACTGGGACGCGACGCGCGCCGACCTCCGCGCGCGGGGGATCGAACTGCGGGGCGGCGACGCCGACGAGGCACCGGGCGCCTACCGTCGCCTGCCCGAGGTGCTGGCGCACCACGAGGGCACGATCCGGATCCTGCACACGCTCACACCCCTCGGCGTGGCCATGGCCGGACCGGAGGTCGAGGACCCTTACAAGGATTGAATCTCGGGGGCTTCGCCCCCGAACCCCCGGGCTAGACGCCGACCGGTCGCAGCAACCCGAGTTCGACGTCGATCTCCCGCTGGTACGGGTCGGCCCGGCCGGAGATCATCTCCTCGGTCGTGACGGGCCGCCCCAGGCGCCCGGCCTCGAACGGCGCGTAGTTCAGCGCCAGCGCGCGGCGGGCGGTGTCGCCATCGACCTCCGGCTTCGCGCCGGTGAGGACGCAGGTGCCCAGTTCGTGGTATTCGAGCGCCATGATCCGCGCGTCGGTCTCGTTGAATTCGAAGCTGTAGGTCCAGACCCGTTCGCCGCCCCAGAGTTCGGCCGCGAGCGGGTTGAGCCGGTAGCTCGGCGCATGGTCGAGGATCGCCTCGTTGTCGATCGTCACGCCGCCATCGAGGTGCAGGACGAGCGGCCGACCGTTCCGATCGCCGGGACTGACGAGCGATCCGGCCGAGCCGTAGACGACCCGCTGGTGCATCGGGCGCCCGTGTCCGGCGTGGTCGTGGATCCACTGGCAGATCGCGCCGGTCTGGAACGTGATCATCGCGTAGAGCGCATCGTCGCCGGTCGCCTCGATCTGATCGGGGAACTGGTTCTGGTACATCGCGTAGAAGCCGCCCGGGCCGGCGCCGTGGGGGTTGTGGCGGATCTTCTCGTGGAGACGCGACTCGCCCCAGACGGTCCGGACGTCCCCCATGTAGTACCGGATGATGTCGGCGTTGTGGACTCCGGCGTCGATCGGCATCGAGGCGCTCCGTTTCTGATAGCGCCATGGCGTCATCGCCATCTGGTTCGATCCGCCGATGGACGTCTCGATCATCAGCCGCGGCGTGCCGATCGCGCCATCGGTGAGGAGCGCCTTCGCGAGGCGATTGATGGGGTCACGCCGGTAGTTCTCGGCGATAGAGAGGGTGCGGTTGACCCGTCGGGCGGTGTCGATCATGAGCGCCGCGCCCCGCAGCGTGACGGCGATCGGTTTCTCGCACATCACGTGGAGGCCCACCTCCAGGCACTTCGTCGCGACCGCGTGGTGCGTCCCCGAATCGGTCGTGACCGAGGCCGCCCGCAGGTCGCCGCCCATCTCGCGGGTCATCGTCTCGACATCGGAATACACGCGCGGGCGGGCGCCCAGGAGATCCTTCGCCTCGTCGGCCAGCCGCTCCGCACTCGCCGCGACCGGATCGCAGACCGCGACCATCTCCATATTCCGCATCGAACTCTGGTAGAGCTTGGCCATCCCGCGCAGGTGGCGCCGCCCCATCCCGCCACAGCCGACCGCCGCGTAGGTCACCCGTTCGCCCGCCACATTCCGCTCCTGTGCCGCGCCCGCCGGATCTCTACGGGGCGGGTGCCCATCTTACGGGACGCCGCGCCGATCCCCGGCAGGCGTCCTCAGCGGCGTGGGCCGGCCCAGCGACGGAACTCGCCCACCAGCCCTGCCCGGAACGGGGGATCGCCCA
>CAZHZF010000213.1:0-2846 GCA_964536925.1 uncultured Dehalococcoidales bacterium
GCGCACCGGGATAGGTGTAGGTGAGGTGCGCTGCGTCGAGGATCGTCACGGCCGACATTATCCGACCCGCCCCGGCAGGCGGACAGCGCCGCGGCTTCTCTTGTCAGCCCGCCACGCACGTACGAGGGAAAATTGGCCGATGATGCACGCGGCGACGAGTGCTGGGTCGCCTCACACCCCGAGGCGGCGGCGGTAGATCTCCTCGAAGAGGCGCACGTCGGTCCGCGTGTCGGTGCCCTCGGAGTCGAACGGTTCGCCGCTGAGGAGTCGCTCGATGAAGTGCTCCGCCTCGCGCCGGTACGCCCACGAGCCGCGCGGTTCGGGAATCGGACGGGTGACCGCGTGCTGAACGCCGGGGAGACCGGCGTCATCGACGCCACCGGCGCTGCCCCGGTAGATCTCCACCTCGGCGGTCGTGTTCCGGACGAGGAGCGGCGGTGCCCAGGTATGGATCCACCCACCCTCGAAGTAGACCTGCACGTGCTCGTCCCAGCGGTGGTACGCGAGCCGGCCGGTCTCGAGGACGCAGCGGACACCGGCGACGCGCAGGATCGTGATGCCGGACCCGTCGTCGTCGAGGTCGACGTGCTCGATCTGTGCGTCGTCCGCCGCGTCCAGGAAATAGCGCACGAGGTTGACGTTGTGGGTGTACTGCTGGAGGTAGTCGATATAGGGGACCCGGTCGCGGGTCAGCCATTCGGGGAAGTTCGCGTTCGGAGCGGGAGGCGGCGCCTCCGCGGAGCGGCTCACGACCGCATCCACGCCCACCTGGAAGTCGCCGCGGAACCCGTGCGCGCGGACATAGCGGAGTGCACCCGCCTCGCCCGACTGCCGCCACCCCCGCACCACATCGCGCACGAGGACGTTCCCCGCGTCGTACCGCTTCATATAGGCGATCATCAGGCGGCCGCCGCCCCGCCGGCTGGCATCGAGAATGCGATCGGCCTGCGCGAGGGAGATGGCCATGGGCTTTTCCATGAACACGTGTTTCCCGCGTTCGAGGCAGTCGCGGGCGATCTCGCCCTGTAGCTCGAACGGCGCCGAGACGGCGATCGCGTCGATCCGCGGGTCGGCCGCCAGGGCGCGATGATCGGGGTAGAGCTCGGGGATGTGGAAGCGTTCGGCGACCTCGCGCCCCAGTGCCTGGCGCACCTCCGCCAGCCCGACCAGGGCGCAGCCCTCGACCGAGGCGAAGTTGGGCAGGTGAACCTGCTGGGCCTGGCGGCCCGCGCCCACGTAGCCAAGCCGGATACGCCTGTCGGCTGCGCTCATCGTTCCTGGCCTCCGGTTCCCTCGATGACGGGCGCCGGCGCTCCGGCCGGCGCATTCTGGCACTCTTCGCGGCTCGCGGGCTCATCGTAAGATCTGGCCGCGAGAGGACGCCGGTGCCACCCGATCAGGACGTTCTACCGGCGACCACGGGGACGCGGCCGTCGCGGCGGGGGCCGGCCGGCCTGCGCGCCCGTCTCTTCCTCCTGGTGCTCCTGGCGCTGCTGCCCGCGTTCGCGCTCATCCTCTACGGGGCGAGCGAACGGCTGCGCCTGGAACGGGAACGCGCGCAGACCGAGGCGCTGCGGGTCGCCCGGCTCGCCGCGGCGAGTCAGGAACGAGTCGTCGACGGCTCGCTCCACCTCCTCCAGGCGCTCGCGCGCCTCCCGGTCACGCGCGACTACGCCAGCCCGGCGTGCGGCGCCGCCATGGCCGATCTCCTCGGCGCGAACCCGATTTACCTCAATCTGATCGTGATCGATCCGACCGGCGCGGTCCGCTGTAGCGGCGTTCCCCTCGCCGCGCCGGTGAGCCTGGCCGACCGCCCCTACGTCGCGCGCCTGCTCGCCAGTCGCCGCGCCGAGGTGAGCGAGTACCAGATGAGCCGCACCACGGGTCGTCATTCCATCGCGATCGCCTACCCGATCCTGGACGCGCGAGGCGCTCTGGAAGCGGCCCTGGTCGCGGCGCTGGATATCGACTGGCTGAATCGGCTCGCCGCCGAGGCCGAGCTCCCATCGGGCGCGGCGGTCACCGTCATCGATCGGGGTGGGACGATCCTCGCGCGCTTCCCTGATCCGGAGCGCTGGGTCGGCCTGGCGGCGGAGGACACCGCGCTCGTGCGCGCGATCTTCGCGCGCGACGGCGAAGGAGCCCTGGAATCCGTCGGACTGGACGCCGTGCCGCGTCTCTACGCCTTCACCACACTGGATTACGAGGGAGATCAGAAAGCGGGTGTCGTCGCGGTCGGTATCCCCGTGGACGTCGCGTTCATAGAGGCGAACCGGGCGATCCTGCGGAACCTGGCCGGCCTGACGATCGCCACCACTCTCGCGCTCGTGGCGATCTGGCTCGGTGGTGGGCGGCTGATCGTGCGCCCCCTGCGCACGCTGATGGCGGCGGCGGACCGGCTGAGCACCGGCGATCTCCGCGCGCGGTCCGGACTCACCGGCACCGCGGGCGAGATCGGCATCCTCGCCCGCGCCTTCGACCGGATGGCCGCATCGCTCGAACAACTCGAGATCCAGCGGCGCGAGCGGGAGCGACTGGAGCGCGAGAACGAGCGCATCGCCGAGCTGAACCGACTGAAGACGGAGTTCGTGCGCCACGTTTCCCACGAGTTGCGCACGCCGCTGACCTCGATCAAGGGGTACATCCAGCTGCTCGAGGAACAGGCCGTGTCGGCAGGTCTGTCGGACGAACAGAAGGGGTATCTCGCCACCGTCACGGCGAGCACGGAACGGCTCATCGCACTCATCGGGAATCTGCTCGATGTGGCCCGTATCGAGGCGGGTCGGCTCGACCTGCGCCGGACCCCGACCGACCTCAGTGGGATCGTCTGGGAGGTGGCGCAGGTG
>CAZHZF010000214.1:0-2831 GCA_964536925.1 uncultured Dehalococcoidales bacterium
TCACCCCGATCCACGCCAGCGCGAGCGCGTAGGCCCAGTCCACCCACACGCCGCGCAGCCAGTTCGTCACCTGGATGAGCAGCGCGATCGGGTACGCCACGATCGCCAGCAGATTCCCCTGACGCAGGTGCCAGCGGGCCACCTGCCACAGGCTGATCGCGTCGCCGGAACTGGGCAGCGCCTGAAGCCCGGCGGCGAGGCCCAGCCAGCCCGCCGCCACAATCCACGGCAGATGCTGCGCCCACAGCAGGGGCGGCTCGCGGAGCATCTCGCCGACCGCCAGCGCCATCGCCGCGAACAGCGCCACCGCCGCGATCGTGTTCACCAGCAGTGGCCCCAGCACGATCGCCAGATGCGCCCGCAGCGTTTTCGGCGCGGTGTGCACGACGTATCCCGCCGGCGCGCCGAAGGAGAAGAAGCACACCGCGTGGATCCGAGCGCCCACCGCCCGGCAGACGTAGTAGTGGGCGATCTCGTGCAGCGCGATGCCCGGCAGGAGCGCCAGGCGGACCGCGCGATCGGTGAGACTCATGCGCGCCACGCCGGTGTCGCCGGAAGCGGTTTCTCCGCGCTGTGGAGTGCCACCGAGCCGAGCATGAACCGCCGGTACCGCACCTTGCGGAACCCGCGCTCGTACAGCATGTGCGCCAGCGCCTGGCAGTCCGGGAACCGGTCGATCGAGCGCGCCAGGTACGTGTAGGCATCCCGGTCCCCGGCGACGACGCCCCCGAGCCAGGGAATCGCCCGATGGGTCAGCGCCCGCGCGACCGGGCCCACCAGCGGCATCGTATTGGGTGTGAGTTCCAGCGCGACGAATCGGCCCCCCGGCGCCAGCGCACGGAACCCCTCCGCCATCGCCCCGCCCAGATCGTCGAGATTGCGAAGGACGAAAGCCGAGACGATGCAATCGAGCGTGTCGTCCGCGAACGGGAGTGTCACGGCGTCGCCGCGCAGGAGGACGGCGCGGTCGCCCACCCGGGCGCGCGCGTGGGACACCATCTCCTCCACCGGATCGAGGCCGATGGCGCGACGCGCTCCCTCCGCCAGGAGCAACTGGAGCAGATCGCCCGTGCCACATCCGAGGTCGAGCGCCCAGCCATCGGCCCGGGGGACGGCCGCCTCGATCGTCGCCCGGCGCCAGGCCCCATCGCGGCCGAGTGTCATGAGTCGATTCATCAGGTCGTAACGCGGCGCGATCCGCCCGAACATCGCCCGCACGCGGGTCGGATCGGGGCTGGCGTCCACCCCGTCGCGGCTCAGCGGAGCAGGACGAACGCGGCCGCGATCGCCAGCGTCGCGGAGAGCCCGAAGCCCGTCGCGATCGCCACCTGGCGCCCCAGCGCGGCCAGGCGCGCGTCCACCCCTTCGAGCGCCGCGGCCTGGCGCTCCTCGAGCGCCTCCAGGCGTGCCTCGATCGTGTCGTTCCGGGCCGTCCCCAGCGTGAGACGATCGTGCACCTCGGCGACATCGACCCGGGCGGCGTTGACCGTCCGGCCGATGGTCGCGAGCCGTTCCTCCAGATCGCGCTGACCGCCGCGCAGTTCGCGGAACGCCTCGCCCAGCCGCCCCAGTGCGCTGACGAATTCCAGGTTCGGGCGGCTCCCATCGCCGCGCGGGCGGAGGGGGCTATCCGCGCCGGCGAGTGCCGCGGCCCGTCGCGCTGCCGTCTCGGCTCCGATCGTCGGGCGCGCCGCCGGCACGGTCACCGGCGCGGCGGAGTCGTTCTCGGTACGCATCACGCGCCGATCGTAGGGGGCGGGCGCTTAAGCGGCTGTGAGAGCGCGGCGCGGGCAGGTGGCCATAATGTCCTACGGTCCGGGACGGGCAGCGGCCGTTACTCTCCGGGCGACGGGCGATCGATCGGGGGGCAGCATGGCGCTGACGGCGCAGGATCAGAGTCTGGACGAGGTCGTCCGCGTGCTGGCAGCGGCGCCCCTCTTCGCCGCGTTCTCCCCGGCGGAACTCGCGGTCCTGGCCCGCCAGGCGCGCCGGCGCGGTCTGCGCGAGGGCGCGACGATTTTCTTCCAGGGCGATGCCGGCGATGGCCTCTACATCGTCCTCCGCGGGACGGTGAAGATCACCATCGTCGCGCCAGACGGGCAGGAGACTCTGCTCGCCCTGCTGGGGCGTGGCGAGTGCTTCGGCGAGATGGCGGTGCTCGACGGCCTGCGCCGCTCCGCGACCGCGTCGGCGCTCGAGCGCTCGGAAGTGCTCTTCGTCCCCCGCGAGGGGTTCCGCTGGTTCGTCGCGGCGCATCCCGCGGCCTGGGAGCGGATCGCGCTCATCCTCGCCCGGCGTCTGCGCGATACCGACGATCACGTCGCCGACCTCGTCTTCCGCGATGTCGTCGGGCGGCTGGCGAAGCGACTGCTCGACCTGGCCGAGAGCCACGGCCAACCGATCGCGAACGGAGGCGTGGAGATCACGCTGCAGTTGACCCAGCAGGATCTGGCCACGCTCGTCGGCGCCTCGCGCGAGAGCGTCAACAAGGGCATCAAGCATCTCCGCACCGGCGGCACCATCGCCGTGACGGGCCAGCGGATCGCGATCGTCGATCGCGGCGCCCTCCGCGCGCTGGTGGATGCGGCGGCGTGACGTAGTGGATAGTGGATAGGGCCTCGTCTCCTTCTCCCTCGGGGAGAAGGTAGGGATGAGGGCGTAGGACCGTCTCCTCCTCGCCGCGGCGAACGGTGGGGATGAGGGCCTCGTCTCCTTCTCCCTCGGGGAGAAGGTGGGGATGAGGGCGTAGGACCGTCTCCTCCTTGCCGCAGTGAAGGGCGGGGATGGGGGCATCCGCGTCGGACCCGAGCGCGGCACGGCCCTCACCCTGA
>CAZHZF010000215.1:0-1855 GCA_964536925.1 uncultured Dehalococcoidales bacterium
AACGCTACCGCGGCTTCCTGGGCCGGGAGGTGCGTCTGCTCAGCCCACGCTCCTGACGATGTGGCGGTAGGTCCAGTCCGGGCCGCGCCTGCTCCCACCGGAGTGCAGCAGCCCGATGATCCGTGACAGGTCGGCTCGGGCCGCCTCGTCGCCTGCGATCACGCGACACGACCCGCTACAACTGCGCCCGCCCGAGCCGGTCCCTTCCTCGTGATCCGCGCAGCATAATGTAACCCTGACCGGTTACAACCCGACCGAGTGAACAATTCCTGTTCCAGAAATCGATGGCAGCACATCTGGATGATCCGCTCTTCGTCGACCGGAGGACCGAACTCCAGCTCTTCGCCGAAGTCATCGCCGCCCTTCGGGGCGGTTAACGCCACCATTGCCCTACGGACAGTCGCCGCGGTCACAGGCTCAGCAGCTCCCGGACCCGGCTGTCAAGGAGTCGATCGGTCGCCGCGTCCATTTCGGTCGCCAGTCGGTCGCCGCTAAGAGCCGGTTGTCGTAAGCAATTCTCAGACCTGGTATTCTCAGATCTGATAATCTCTGACCTGAGAGGGCTCGGAGGTTCGGCGTGGCGTTCATCAACCGGATTGCTGAGCTCGACTACCTGCACCGGCTCGCCGAGGAAGCGCTCGCCGGCAAGCAGAAGCGCCACATCGCCTTCGTCGGCGTCCGGCGGATCGGCAAGAGCCGCATCGTTGAGCACTACCGCGAGACCGACCCGCCCCTCGCGGTCGCGCACATCGCGGTCGACTCCGCTGCGGCGACGTTGCCCAGCTTCCTTCGCGCGTTCGTCCGGGCGACCGTGAACGCGCTCGCTCGATCGCGCGGCCTGCCGGAGGCCGACAAGACCGCCGACGACCGGGCCGTTGTCGCGCTCGCCGCCCGGCTCGACGCGCGGCTGACCGACCGCGTGCTCCAGGCGCAGGCGGCCGCGACGCAGCGGCGTCCCGACAACCAGCACCTGTTCGAGAGCGCGTTCGCATTTCCCGAGGCTGTCGCCAACGATCTCGACCTGTCTGTCCTCGTCGTCGCCGACGAGTTCCAGCACGTCGTCGACCTCGCGGTGTACCCGCCGTTCGACGCCGGCCGCAAGTTACCGGCCGCGGAGGCGCGCAACCGCCTGCTCGCCGTCGTCCGCGCGCACGTCGAGAGCGCGCGCCGCGTCGGCTGGGTTGTGACAGGATCGAGCGTGCGGCTCCTCCAGGACATCCTGAACGCGGGTCCGCTGATGGGGCGATTCGACGTGCGCCTGGTCGGTCCGTTCGACGAGGAGGACTGCATCGCCCACGCGGAGGCGCTCTGGGAGGAGACCGGTGTCGAAGCGCACCCGCAGGCCACCGCCCGCGTCGCCCGACTCACCCAGGGTCACCCCTTCTACACCGATGTGACCTGCCGCGAGGCCGCCCACATCGCGCACGGCCTGGACCGCGCTGTCACGTCCGAGATGGTTGAGGCGGCCTTCGTCACGGCCGTCTTCCAGCCGTTCGGCCAGATCAGCATCGCCTGCAAGGAGATGTACGACAGCATCGCCAGCCGGACACCCGGCCTGCGCGGTCTCGTCGACGCGCTCGCAGCGCTCCCGGAGCCTGCGGCGCTGACCGCCCTCGGCGAACAGATCGGAATCACCGCCCCGCAGTCGCTATACCGCTTCGCTGGTGAACTCGTCGCGATCGGCGTCTTCGAGGCGCACGATCCGCACGCGCCCCGGCTGTACGTCTTCGCCGACCCCGTGTTCCGTTACTGGGTCGCCAAGGCGAACGACTCCGACGCGCGGCCGGCGGCTTTCAGCCCGGACGCGGTTCGCCGCCTCGCGCGGACGTACGACGAGGCGTACCGACGCGAACGC
>CAZHZF010000215.1:1865-2822 GCA_964536925.1 uncultured Dehalococcoidales bacterium
GGCCACCTCAGCGAAGGATTCCTGCGCGACCTCTGCCGCTCGTTCAACGGCCAGCGCCTAGACGGTAGGCGCTTCGGGGTGCCCGGCCGGCGGGTGCGCGTACCGACTGTCGACAAGGTGACGTCCGTCCGGGCGACGGACCCAGCCGGCGCAACCCTCGGCACGAGCGCGCCTGTCGAGGTGGAGCTCGACTTGTGCTTCGGCGAGGATGAGCTCTGGCTCGGCGAGGTCAAGCGCCGGGCCGAGCGCGCCACCGCGGCGGACATCGCGACCCTGGTGCGCAAAGACGCGTTCCTCCGGAAGGCGCTGAGCCTCCCGGCCGGCAAGAGCTGGTTCGTGTCGTACTACGGGTTCGAGCAGGCTGCGCGCGACCTCGCATCCAAGAATGGGATCTACACGTCGACGATGCCGGACCTGCAGGCGATCCGGGGTGCCGTCGGCACGAGGGCCTGATCGGCGCCGCGGGCTGCAGAGAGGGCTTCGTTGGCGCGACCCGCCCCATGAGAACGAGATGGCCACCGTGCGTATCGGCGATCGCACCTACTACTGGCTGCCTCGGTCGATGCCGCCGATGCCGTCGGAGACGTACCTTCTGCCGAACTACGACGAGTTCACGGTCGCCTACCGCGATCGGGATCTCTACTTCGACCCGCGGGCCGCCGCGGATGTCGCCCCACGGCTTCCGCGAGGAACGACCATGCGGTCACAGACGGTCGCGGTCGTCCCGTTCGACCACGCGATCGTCCGGCGCGGCCGCGTGGTGGGCCTGTGGCGCCGTGTGCCTCGCGGCGATGCCATCGAGGTCAGTCCGATCCTCTTCCCGGGCGCGGAGGTGGACGGCGAGGAGGAGATCGCCGCGGCGGCGGAGCGCTACCGCGCCTTCCTCGGCCGCGACGTGCGCCTGCTCAGCCCGCGGTCTTGACGATGTGGCGGTAGTCCGCCAGACCGGGCCGCGCC
>CAZHZF010000216.1:0-306 GCA_964536925.1 uncultured Dehalococcoidales bacterium
GACCGTGCGGGGCAGGATCTGATGCGCGCGGCGTCATCGCGCCTGGCGCTCTCGGCGCGAGGGTACCATCGGGTGCTCAAACTGGCGAGGACGATCGCGGACCTGATGGGCGAGGAGCGGATCGCGCCGAACCACTTGGCCGAGGCGCTGCAGTACCGGCCGCAGGGGGCGCTTGTCGGTGCGCAGGCGTAGACCAACCGCGGGGGCTGATGCGTTATCGGTTCTCGGCGATGCACTCAGGCTCACTTCATCGCCCGCACCGTCCACGCGTGGAGCCCGCGGACGAACGGATGGCGAAGCGCAGGG
>CAZHZF010000216.1:316-2811 GCA_964536925.1 uncultured Dehalococcoidales bacterium
AGGGGGCACTCGTTGGCGCGCAGGCATAACGACCCGCCGGGGCTGACGTGGTGTCGGTTCTCGACAATGCAGGCAACGTCACTTCATGGGCCGGACCGTGCACCCGTGGAGCCCGCGGACGAGCGGATGGCGGAGCGCACGACCACCGGCACTACTCTGCACCGCCATAGGTTCTCAGACCCGTCGGGGAGAGGCCGTGCTCGCCATCTGGAACAGGGGATAGACCCAGCCGAAGAATCGGGCGAGTTCGTAGGCCAGGCGATGTGGGGCTAGTTTGCGTTTGGTCGGGTCCGCGTGCTGGAACAGGCCGAACTCCGTGTAATGAACTCCCGGCCGGTCCGCGAGGGCTGCGCGGAGGCGACGGGACTCGCTGACGGGGATCACCGCGTCGTCGCGATCGTGGCCAATGAGGATCAGCGGCGCCCGGATTCCAGAGAGGTACGCCAGCGGGGACAGGTCGTCGAAGCGCCGTCGCACCTCCGGCGGTAATGCGCGGAGCTCCGCCTCGGCGCTATCCGTGTCGGGTCCACTCAGGAGTCGATGGACGGAAGACGCTCGTTCGGAGAGATTCGCGGGATGGATTCCGTGTCGCTGGAAGCCTCCACCGTGTCCCGCCTCAACGGCTCCCGGACGGAGGCTTGGTTCCCGGGCAAACAGCCGGCGCAGAATCTCCATCTCGGGCGGATCAAGGGTGGCCGTCAGCGTGCGGACGTACACGTCGCGCGTGAGCGGATCGACCGCCCAGGGAACGCGCCTTCCCTGGTAGCCCAGCGCGCCAGCGCAGTCTCGCGACGCGCTCGCGATGTCTCGTGCGAACGTCCACATCGACGAGTACGGCGCGAACGCCGCGACGAAGCCCACCTGATCCCGAATCGCCGGATGGGCCGCCGCCATCAGCGCGAACGAGCCGCCCACGCACGTGCCAAGGAGACCACTATGGCCTCGGTCGGCGAACGGCTGGCGGACCAACCACTGGTAGGCCAGGGCGATGTCAGCGATGTCCTGTGGGTGGAGGCGGCGGTCCCGCATCGCGGGAGACCAGTGCATGAGCGTCGCGAACCCCGCCCGCGCGAGCGCCTCGCCCAGCCGCGGGACCTGCGGGTGCTCGACGCCGAATGGCACGATTCCCAGCGAGATCATCACACCGGGGTGCGGTCCGCGCGTGCCGGGCAGATAGATGTCGGTCTCGGCCGTGCCACGGCCCACGGGATAGCTGTGCCGCTCGACCCGCGGAGTGGGTGTGAACCAGTCGACCGGTCGCGAGGGAAGCATGGGCAAGACCTTCAGGAAGAACACGGTCGCTCGCCCCAGCGCGCTCGCCGTGTGGAGCGGCCCGGGGAAGGACAAGCAGCGCCGCACCCGGCGGTACATGACCATCGCTCCCCGAGCGTATAGGCGCTCAGTCGATCGACCACCTCCGGGCAAAGGCCGTATTCGCGCCCGAGCGCGATCGTCGTCTGGACACAGGATCAGTTCTCGAGCGTGTGGACCGGCGGGGACAATGCACCAGGTCGCGTGGAACGGGGACGGCGTCTACGCTGAGGGATCGCATTGACTACCCCGGGATGGCGACACGCCCGTGGCGCTATCCGCGCCGGGTACCCGTCGCCGCTCCGGGAGTGGCTCCTGCCCGTGGCATGGCAGTCGACGATCGCAAAGCGGGGTAGGATCGGATCGGTCGGCCGCGCGTCGCGGACGGGCGACCTCGTGCCGTTCCCGCGGATTCGAGATCCTGCGCCGTGCGTCCCGGCACTCGGCGCACGCGATCCCCTGTAGACTCGGCGCCCGATGCCCGCCTTCGGTCGCGACCTTCTCGCCCGCATCGACGGAGCCGAGGAGGTCGACGTCGAGACCCACCGCGCGGGCGGACGGATGCGCCGCACGATCATCTGGATCGTGGTGGCGGATGGCCACCCGTATGTGCGATCGATCAAGGGCGCGGAAGGCCTCTGGTACCGGGAGATGCGCGCCGATGACGCGGCGATCCTCCACGTGGACGATCGACCGATCCCGGTGACGGTCGCGCCAGTCACCGACCCCGCCGAGATCGCCCGCGTGACGAACGCGTTCCACCAGAAGTACGGCCGCTCGCCCTATCTGAATGGCGTGGTGAAGCCGGAAAGCCTCAGCGGAACGTTGCGGCTCGCACCGCGCTGAGCGCGGAGCGGGACGTGACGCGGCACCCGCTTGCCATCCCGCCCGTCGCGCTGTGTTAGCGTGAGGCGGGACCGAGCGACGGATCGGTGCCATCTTTCCGGATCCCCGCGCTGAGCGATCACCGCGGCGACGGATCCAGACGGGGCTGACACGAGAGCGATGGTGGACCAGAACCCCTTCCGGCTCGGGTTCTTCACCCGACTCGTTGACGAGGCGCCCGCGGCCGAGGTCTACCGTCGGGCGCTTGAGACTTTCGTCCACGCCGAGTCGCTCGGCTACGAGTCCGGCTGGGTGGCCCAACACCACGCCCACAACGAGGGCGGCCTGCCCTCACCGCT
>CAZHZF010000217.1:0-2806 GCA_964536925.1 uncultured Dehalococcoidales bacterium
TGTGGGTCGAGGAGTTGGTGCGGTTGGAGATCGCCTTCGCGGCGACCGCGGCGGGCTGAGGCCACCAGGCGAGTCGGCGACGGGTGCCTGCGGTCGGGCCGCCGCGCACGGCACCCTCGAACCAGCCGATCTGGTCGGGACGGCGCTCTACTTCGCCTCGGACGATAGCGCGCTGATGACCGGGCAGACCCTGTCTGTCGATGACGGCGTCGCGATGCTCGGCTGAGGGGTTCTCAGGCGGCGGTTGGCGTCACCAGCAGATCGGTCAGTGTGCGAATCGAAGGTGCATTCTCCACCGTGGCCATGAAGGCCCGGACCGCCGCGGCGCGCGCCGCGCCCGCGCTCGGCGTGGCAAGGTCGTCGAACTTGGCAACGATCTCATCGTACGTCACAGGATTCTCCGGGCACCCGCGCGCGTAATCGACCCGCTCGCTGAGCATCCGGCCATCGCGCGTGTGGACCTCGACGATCGTGGCGTAGATCTCCGGGAAGGTCCGGTCGAGATCGTCGTCGGCGACTACGCGCACGTTTCTCGCCAGAGCGCCGATCTCCGGGTCCGAGCGGCGATCGTGGAGGATGTCGTCGATCGTGACGCGGCGATCCCGTACCGCGACCGGCAGCACGTACTGGGCGCAGTGCGACTTCAACTCGTTGTTATCGATGAGCTTCATGCCGTTGGTCGGGAAGCGGAGATCGATCGCGCGGACGTCGTTCGGACCGAGATCGTGCGTGCGGAGGATGCTCAACAGCGCATCGAGGCCGGGATGGAGGAAGGCGCAACAGGAGTACAGCTTCACCGCGAAGCCGGTGATGAGGAAGTCCTCGCCGATCGCGCGGGTCAGTTCGTGCGGGCGACCCCATGCGCCGTCGCTCTGCCGCTCGGAGAACGCACCGAAGATGTTGAATCGGCCCTCGAAGATGTCGGGCGGACCGCCGAACCCGTGCGAGGCGAGGAGCGCCGCGGTGGTGCCGTTGCGCGCCGCGATGCCAGGGTTGAACGGCCGGGAATGCTCGGTCTCATCGGTCTCCCAGGCCAGCAGGCCGGATGCCTGGGTGCCACACAGGCCGAGCGCCCGGCGGAAGGTCGCGTGATCGAGGCCGAGCAGGCGGGCCGCCGCGGTGCAGGCGCCGAACGAACCCGCAAGGCAGCTCGGGTGCATCCCCCGCCGGTAGAGTGCCGTCGGATCGATCGCGTTCGCGACGCGGCAGGCCATATCCACTCCGGCGACGATCGCGCTCATGAACTCCCGCCCGGTGGCGTTCACCCGCTCCCCGATCGCGAGGGCGGTCGGAAGGACGATCGCCAGGCCATGCATGATCGCGCCCGGATGGTGGGGCTCCACGTCGCAGTAGTAGCCGAGCGTCCCGTTGACGAGCGCGGCCTGGACGGCGTTCGTCTTGAAACCGCCGCCGACGATCGAGGACTCCGGCGTTCCGCCCTGGTCGCGCGCGTAGCGCATGAGGATCTGCCCGGCCGGGTAGCGGGGCGAGGATGCCTGGAGGATCGCGCCGAGCGTGTCCAGGGTGAGGCCCCGCGCGACGGTGCGCACGGACTCCGGAATCGCCGTGAAGTCGACGCCGCGGGCGTAGCGGACGACTCCATCGATCAGTGCGCCGGTCGGGTGGCTCATCGGCGATCCGCCGCCGGTGCGGGCGTCACCACGAATTGCGGCCGTCCCTCGAGGAACGCGGTGATGTTCTCGACCGGATGGGTCGCCATCCGCTCGATCCCTCGATCGGTCACCCAGGCGACGTGCGGCGTGACGACGACGTTGTCGAGCGTCAGGAGCGGCGAGTCCGCCGGCAGAGGTTCGGTCTGGAAGACGTCGATCGCCGCGCCGGCGATGCGGTGCGCGGCCAGGGTTTCGTAGAGCGCACCCTCGTCAACGAGTGCGCCGCGTCCCGCGTTGACCAGGTAGGCGGTCGGCTTCATGAGCCCGAGTTCGCGCGCGCCGATGATGTGCCGGGTGCGATCGGAGGCGCGCAGATGGAGCGAGACGATATCGGACCGGCGCAGGAGGTCGTCCAGTTCGACCAGTTCCACGCCGAGACGATCGGCGCGACGCAGATCGTGGGTGAGGCTCCACCCGACCATCCGCATGCCCAGGGCGCGGATCGCCGGTGCGAGTTCCTGGGCGATGATGCCCAGGCCGACGAACCCGAACGTCTTGCCGCGGAGTTCGATGCCGGGGATGTGCTTCCACTGCCCCTGCTTCAGCGCGTTGTGCATGGGGATGAGGTTCTTCGCGATCGCCAGAGTCATCAGCAGGGTGTGCTCGGCGACCGAGATCGTGGGCGCGGTGGGCGTGTTCGAGACGACCACGCCACGCCGTGCGGCGGCGATCAGGTCGATGTTGTCGGTCCCCGTGCCCATGACCGTCACGAACTTCAGTTCCGGCAGCGCGGCGAACACCGCGTCGGTGAATTTCGAGTAGGCCCGGACGTTGATGGCCGCGGTTGCGCCGCGCATCCGCTCGATCAACTCGGCTTCGGATTGGTGGCGTGTCGAGTGGAGCGCAACCTCGCCCCGGGCGCGCAGGGGCGCGAGCGCGGGATGATCGTCCTGGTAGACGACCGGGAAGTTATCGGGGATCGAGAAGCGCATGCCCACCTCCTGGGCGGCACAGTGTAGGCGGCGCGCCGGGCCGGCGAAGCGACCGGGCGCGGCCGTCGGGACGGCCGCGGGTGGGCGGGCGGGACGCCCGCGGTCCAGAACCGCTGCTCCCGTGTCGGCGCGGCGAACCATGAGATGTGTGGCGCGCAGCCGGACACGGCTCCGGGCCGAACAGGAGTCAGCGTCCGGACC
>CAZHZF010000218.1:0-2803 GCA_964536925.1 uncultured Dehalococcoidales bacterium
TGTCCCGCGCACGGAACTTCTGAGCCTCCGGGAAGGGCGATCGGCTATGTTCCGTTGCCAGACCAACTGGGGGAATCGATCCGTGAACCGACGGACCTTTCTCGCCGCGGCCGGTGCGGCGCTCGCCGGGGGCATCCCGCTCTCCCTCGCCTCGGCCGCGACACCGATCGCCGCCTCGACCTCGCTCGAGATGGCCGCTTCGATCCTGGGCACGCGGTACCGGTACGGCGGGAATGACATCAAGAACGGTATCGACTGCTCGGCCTACGTCTCCTGGATCTGGAAGATTCCCCGCCAGTCGACCGACACGATCCACGCCTGGTCGTACAAGATCGGCGTTTCCGAACTCATGCCCGGCGACGTGATGAACTTGCCCTATGTCGGGAGGCGCAGCCACTGCCGGGTCTTCGCCGGCTGGGCGACCGAGAGTCGCACCGCGGTATGGGTCTACGAGGCCGCGCGCCAGATCGGTGTCGCCTACCGGGTCATTCGGTACAACCCGGAGTACACGCCGATCCGCCGGTACGACTTCATCCGCGACGTGCCCCAGCCAGAGCCGGTACTGCCGATCGATCACCCCGTCACCGGGGGACACTTCTACTCGCAGACCGGCGAGAAGGATGGCCTGCACGGGTTCGCGATCGTCGATAACGACGAGGCGCGGCTGTTCTCGGCCTTCCGCTTCGGCGGCGGCCTCGACACGCTCGGCTATCCGATCTCCCGCCGGATCTCGCTCGGCGACTCGATCGTCCAGTTGACCGAGAGGGCAATGCTCCGCTGGATCATCCCCGACCGGCGATCGGTCATCGAGGGGCACGACGTCCGCCTGGCGATCCCCGGCGGCGTCGACGCGCAGACCCCGGAGGTGAGCCCGCTCGCGCTGCCGGCCTGACGCGGACCGCGGCCGACCCGCGCCACCTCGTCCTCGACGCATCGCGACCGCGGTGATGGCCCTCCGGTGAAACGCCCGAGGGAGAACCGCATCGAGTCACGTACTCTTGGTTCGGTGCGGGCGTGTCGCGGCGATCAGCGCACGTGACTGGCCGGTGAGGAGTGGCCATGCTTCGCGTGTGGATTCGAGGTGCCGGGGGTCCGGTGACCAATGGACCGGGCTGATCGGGCGCGCTACCGCGCGAACCTGCGGGCCGAACTGGACGGCGCCGCCCTCTACCGCACCCTCGCGGAGGGGAGTGCGCAGCCCCAGATCGCCGAGGTCTACCTGCGCCTCGCCGCTACCGAGGAAGGGCACGCCAACCACTGGCGCGAGAGGCTCCGCGAACTGGGCGACACTGGCCCGGACCCCGGTCTGTCGTTGCGCGTGCGGATTCTGTCCCTCCTGGCGCGGAGATTCGGCGCCGCCGCGGTGCTCTCGGGGATTGTCGGTACGGAAGGGAGCGACAGTCGGGCCTACGCGGTGCAGGACGATGCGAACGCATTCGCCCGCGACGAGCGATCGCACGCGCGGGTGCTGCGCCATCTGATCGGCGTCGCGCGGGGTGGCGTGGCCGGACAGGACCTCGCGCGCCTCGAAGGGCGCCATCGCGCCGCGGGAGGCAACGCGCTGCGTGCCGCGGTCCTCGGCGCCAATGATGGCCTCATCTCCAACTTCAGCCTCGTGATGGGCGTGGCGGGGGCCGATCTGCCGGGAGGCTCAATCCTCCTGACAGGGCTCGCCGGTCTCCTCGCCGGTGCGATCTCGATGGCGCTCGGCGAGTGGCTCTCGGTCCAGAGTTCGCGCGAGCTGTACGAGAACCAGCTCCGTCTCGAACGCGAGGAACTGGCGTCCGCACCCGACGAGGAGGAGGCCGAACTGGCACTGATCTACGAGGCAAAGGGCGTTCCCCCGGACGACGCGCGTGCCCTCGCTGCGCAACTGATCGCGGATCCGAACGCGGCGATCGATACGCTGGCGCGCGAGGAATTGGGCATCGACCCGGGCGGACTCGGCGGCTCGGCCTGGGTCGCGGCACTGACCTCCTTCGCTCTCTTCGCGCTCGGCGCGATCGTGCCGGTCGCACCGTACTTCGTGGCCAGTGGCACCGGTGCGATCGCCGTGAGCGTCGCGCTGAGCGGGCTCGCGCTCTTCGGGCTCGGGGCCGGGACATCGCTCTTCACGGGGCGGAGCGCGCTCTTCTCCGGAGCCCGTCAACTCATCTTCGGGTTGGCCGCCGCGGCAGTGACGTACGGCGCGGGAAGCCTCGTCGGCGCGGGCCTCGGCCTCTAGAACCTGTCCCAGCGCGCGAAGTCGCCCATCGGCTTGCGCGGTTCGGCGAGGGGCGGCTTCGCCTTGCGCGCGGCCCGGTCGACATGGCCGATCGCGACGACGGCCACCGCCCGCCGCTCGGCGGGGATCCCCAGGATCTGCTTCACCCGCTCCGGGCCCTCGTTCTTCAGCGTCGCGACCGTCGAGCCGAGACCGACCGCCGCGGCGCCGAGGCACAGCCGCTCCGCCAGCCGCCCCTCATCGAGGCTCGAACCCTCCGACGTCATGACGATGAGGAGGACGACATCGGCGTTCGCGGCCGGTCGGGCACCCCACTCCCCCATCTGGCCCCGCAGGCCCGCGTCGCGCACCACAACGACGTTCCACGGCTGGCGGTTGCCACCGCTGCCCGACCAGCGGCCAACCTCCAGGATCTGCTCGATCTGCTCGCGCGCGACTGGTTCGCCGGTGAACTCTCGCACCGCGCGAAGGCGCCGGAGAAACGACAGTCGCGCCTCGCTCTGTTCGGACATCGTGTCCCTCCTGTTGCGTCGCGTCAGAACCGCGGTGGCCGCAGTTCCAGTGGCAGATCGATGATCG
>CAZHZF010000219.1:0-2765 GCA_964536925.1 uncultured Dehalococcoidales bacterium
GCTCGGTCCAGGCGGGTATGGCACTACCGGGCCGGACCCACTACGCGCCGACGAAGCGGGGCCTGGAAGCGCTCACCGCCAATGCCGCGGCCGAACTCGCGGCCCACGGCATCCGCGTCAACTGCATCCACCCGGGCCTCATCGAGACGGATATGACCGACTGGGTGATGAAGGATGCGCAGATCCTGCCGGTCGTCCTGGACAAGATCGCGCTCCACCGCGCCGGACAGCCGACCGAGGTCGCCCGGGTGGCCGTCTTCCTGGCCTCGGACGATGCCAGCTACGTCACCGGGCAGACGCTCTACGTCGACGGGGGCTTTCGCATCCTGTAGGACAGCGGGTGGGCCGCGGCAGAACCACGACCCACCCCACCACCTCGGCGCGCCGCCCGACTCGCTCCCCCGAGCCGAACGGCGCGGTGATGGCGACTGGCCGGTGTCGCTACACCGGCCAGTGCTCCCCCCGATAGGGCGCATCCCAGAACATCCACTCATACCGGCTGCTCAGGACGTAGTTCCGCGTCGCCCGGGCGAGTTCGGCCGAGGAGGCGTGGACGGCGAGGCTGTCGAAGATCTCCTCCAACTGGCGGGTCCGTTCGGCGAGCATCCCCGGGCCGTAGAACTCGATCCACTCGGCGTACATGGGGTCGGCCGGGCGCGGCTGGCGGTAGAGCACGTCCCCGACGTGGATGTACACGCAAGGACAGGGCAGGAGGGCGCCCAGCGCCTCCACGGTCGTGCCGTTCGTTGCCCAGTAGAGCATGTGCCGGGTGTAGGCGTAGTTCGCGGCGTTCATCTCCCAGTCGCGACGGGAGAAGTCCAGGTTCAGGGCGTCGGAGTGTTTGTGGTGGAAGTGGTGCTCCATGGAGACGAGGAACTCGGTGCGCTTCAGGAGCGTCTTCATCAGTTCGCTGTCGGCGGCCCGACTCGCGATCGTCGCGGTCGCGCGGAGGAACTCCTCCAGGTAGAGCCAGTCCTGCATGACGTACTGGCGGAAGATCGCCCGATCGAGCGTGCCCGCGGCGAGGTCGCGCAGGAAGGGATGCTCGAGAATCCGATCCCAGATCGGCATCGCAGCCTGGCGCATCGCGGCCGAGGGACGCAGCGCGAGATCGACCATGGTCCGACCTCCTCTTACGGCAGGAACACGTTGGTAAACGCCCGGCTGACGTCGATCGCCTTCGCGATGAGCTTGTTCTCCAGCATCCAGTCGGCATGTTTCTGCCATTTGTCGGCGGTCTGGATGCCCCATTTCGACGCGTCGGCGCGGTACTGCGTGCTGAGGACGGCCTGACTCCGGCGGACCAGTTCCTTATCGAGATCCGGCGCGGCGCGGAGCAGGATGTCGGCGGCCTCGGTCGGGTTCGAGACCGCGTACTCGTATCCGCGTGAGGTCGCGGCGACGAACCGGCGGAGCGCGTTTGGCTTGCTCGCGATCGTCTGCTCGCTGGAGATGAAGACGATGGTGTACACGTCGGGCACGCACCATTCCCGCTGCGGGATAAAGACGAGGCGGTTGCCCTTCAGTTCGAGGTCGATCCCCTCCCAGGCCGGGAGCATGCTCACGACATCGACCTGATCGGCGAGGAGCGACGGGCTGAGCCGCTGGCCAACGTTGATCATCTCCACCCGCTGGATCGACGCGCCGTCGCACTGCATCACGGTGCGCAGCGTGGGCTCGATTTGCGCCAGCCCGGAGGTGCCAAACCGTTTCCCCTCGAACTCCTTCGGGCGGGTGATGTTCCGCCCCTCCTTCGCCGCGTAGGCGGCGGTGTTGTGCTGCAGCAGCGCCGCGACCGACACGACCGGCACGTCCTGCGCGCGCGCGATCTCGACCGCTGGCTGGTAGCTGATCCCCACCTCGGCCTGGCCCGCGCCGACGAGCTTGATCGAGGCGGAGGGATCGGATGGCTGCTGGATCTCCACCTCAACGCCCGCCTCGGCGAACCACCCCTTCTCGCGGGCGATGTAGAGCCCGCTGTGATTCGTGTTCGGGAACCAGTCGAGCACGAGGGTGACTTTCTCCGGCACCGGCGTGGGCGAGGGCGGCGGTGCGGTCGGGGTCGCCGCGGGCGCGCAGGCGAGCGCGAGGAGTACCAGCGCGCTCAGGATAGGACGCAGGGCAAACATGGCGGGCTCCTCCACGATCGATCCGGGGGGAGGAGCACACGAGGACAGCCGGCCGCGCACCCGCGGTCTCAGCGCCGCGGCGTGGCATGCCCGATCGCCAGACGCGCCACCGGAGGCCGAACCGGCCGGGGCCACGCGTCGCGATTCAGATTCCCGCTTCCCTTCGCTCGTACTAACGAGATCAGGTTGTAAGAGTTGGTGGTCTTGATACCGCCTCTCAGCTACTCGCTCCCCCGCGGGACAGACAATCTGCGGTTGTCGCTTCAGCCATTATACGGGCGGCGCGGACCTGCCGCGCGGGAGGATCGCGCCGATGCCTGGACTGACGCCGGACGCACTTGTCTATGAGGTGAGCACGGCCGCCGAGCCGGCGGTGTCGCCGGACGGGCGCAGGGTCCTCTACAGCGTGGCGCGAGCCGATCGCGCCCGCGACCTCAACACCCGGCAGATCTGGCTGGCCGATCTGGCCACCGGCGCCCAGCGGCAACTCACCCGCGCAGGCGATCGGAACCGTGGCGCGCGCTGGGCGCCGGGCGGCGAGCGGATCGCCTTCGTCTCCGACCGCGCGCCGCGCAGCGCGATCTTCGTCTGCGAGATCGACGCGGTCGGCGACCCGCGCGAGATCGTGCGCCACGA
>CAZHZF010000220.1:0-2697 GCA_964536925.1 uncultured Dehalococcoidales bacterium
GCTTGACGTGACGCCACTTTCAGACGAGAGGGTGGAGCGAAGCGGAGGGTGAGGGAGCTGTGCCATCCCAGGCGGGATCCGAAGCCCTCATCCCCACCTTCTCCCAGAGGGAGAAGGGGTTCCAGCGCGGGGCGGGCGGGACGCCCGAGGTCCTGGGGAGTTGCGGCGGGTGGGAGGATGCCCTCATCCCCACCTTCTCCCAGAGGGAGAAGGAGACGAGTGGGCGGGACGCCGGAGATCCTGGAGGTCGGTACCAGTTTCCGGTCGGCGGCGTTGCGGACCGGCGGGGCTCATCCCGGTTCGGCCCGCTCGGCGCGGATCGGGCGAGGCCGCCCCTCGGGAAAGAGTGGCGTCGGCAGCGCGTGGGTGCGGAACTTCACGGGCGGACGTCGCCGGCGCGGCAGGCGTAGCGGCGGCGCCTCGGGATCGATGCGGCGAGCGACGATGATCCCCAGCGTGCCGTCCGGCACGGCCACGCGGCCCTTCCGCACCCGGAACGCGCCGTTCGGCGGGTCGAGACGGTCCACCCGGCAGGGCGCGTCGCCCGGTCCCGCATCGAGAAGGACCCGGACGCGGCCGCCAACCCGAACGACGCGCGCGGCCTCGCGCCAGAAGGCGGGATCGCGCGCAAAGGTGGCGGGAAAGACGGCGATGAGCGCATCGGCCACGCCCCCGCGCAGCGGCAGCGATCGCGCGTCGCCCTGGATCACCCGGCCCGGCGCCCGGCTGGCAGAGCGCGCCGCCATCGGACCGGCGCGCTCGACGCCGAAGATGTGCGTGCCGGGGGGCGGCGCGCCGAGGAGGCGCCCCGTTCCCGGCCCCACCTCGACGACGATGCCGCGTAGACCGCGACCCATCCGTCTGCCCCAGCCGAACCACCGCCCCGCGGAGATCAGGTTCGCGACACCCTCATAGAGCGGGCTCGCCTCGTGGTAGAGCCGTTCGCACACCCAGAGATAGAGCCAGCCCGGCAGCGTGAGGCGCAGGCGGTTGGCGATGCCGGCCGCGGAGAAGACGACGATCCGCCGCGCGACTCCCAGCACCCGCATCTCGACCATGGTACGCGGCGGCCAGCCGCCAGTTGCGCGCCGGGACGCGGTGGGCTGATCCATCGCGCCGGCCGCGACGGCACGGTGGTACGCTGCGCGCACCGACTTCCGAGGAGGACGACCCCATGGCCCGCGCCACCGCCGAACGTGTCGATGCGCTGACCCGCGCCGAGCGGGCCGTCCTGGGCGAGATCCACGCCTCCGACGAGGCGTACCGGAACCTGCTCCACCTGTGCGACATCATCGGCGACCGCTTCGGCGGCTCGGAGAGCGAGCGGCAGGGTGGCGCGTGGCTGCGCGATCGCGCCGCGGCGTACGGCCTGGCCGGAGCGCGTCTCCAGGAGTTCCGTCACGTCGGCTGGCAGCGCGGCCCGGTCACGGCGCGGATCATCGCCCCCGTCGATCGAGCGATCGACGCGATCGCGCTCCCCTATACGCCGTCGTGCGATTTCGAGGGCGAGGCGATCTGGGTCGGCCAGGGAGAGGCGGACGACTACGAGAGGTTGCCCGCCGACGCCTGCCAGGGCAAGATCGTCGTCTCGTGGGCCGAGTCGACTCCGCCGCCCGGCGGGCACGCCTCCCACCGGCGCGAGAAGACCGGCCGTGCCCTGGCGCACGGCGCGCGCGCGTTCCTGTTCGTGAACCAGAACGCGGGGAACATGGCGATCACCGGGTCGCTCACCGCCGGGTTCGAGGGCGAACTGCCCGCGCTCGGCCTCCCGCTGGAGTCGGGCGACTACGTGCGCCGCCTCCTCGAGCGGGGACCGGTGCGCCTGCGCATCCAGATCGCGTCCACCTTCGCCGAGACCACGAGCGTGAACGTGCTTGCCGATCTGGGCCCGGCCGACCGGGGCGGACCGTACCTCCTCACCGGCGCGCACTACGACGCACACGACGTCGCGGTCGGCGCGCTCGATAACACCAGCGGGACGGTGGTCGTCCTCGAGGCCGCCCGCGCGCTGAAGACGGTGGAGGCGCTTCTGCCCGTGCCGATTCGGGTCATCCTGTTCGCCTGCGAGGAGATCGGCCTGCTGGGCGCCTGGCACTACGCGAAGGCGATGGCGGCCGATCTGCCGCGCTGCCGATTCGTCCTGAACGTGGACTCGCCCGTCAAGTCGCACCCGGGCGACGAGAGCCTGGCAGTGTGCGGCTTCCCGGAGCTGGTTCCGTACTTCGCCGGTGTCGGTCGCGATCTGAGATACGCCTTCGAGACGCGCGATCGCATCTCGGCCTACGCGGATCACTTCCCGTTCTCGGTCGCCGGTGTTCCGAGCGGGACGCTCGGGTCGCGGCCGACCGCGGGGATGGTTGGCCGTGGCTGGGGCCACACGCCGGCCGACACGGTGGACAAGGTGAATCCCAAAGCACTCCAGTCGGCCGCGGCGCTCGTCGCCCGCCTCCTGCTGCGGGTCGCCTACGACGAGTCGTTCCCGGGGCGTCACCGCACGCGCGCGGAGGTGGATGGGACGATCGACGCCTCACCGATCGGCTGGTATGTGCGCCATTTCAAGCGGTACCCGTTCCAACCGCCCTGGGCATAGATCGACCCCTCCCCAGCCCTCCCCTGACTCAGGGGAGGGAGTTGGGCTGGATTCGGTTGCGTCCCGTCAAGTGGTGGAAATTCTCTGGCGCTTTCCCGGTGATCTTG
>CAZHZF010000221.1:0-2676 GCA_964536925.1 uncultured Dehalococcoidales bacterium
GAGCGTTCGGCAACATTACGGTAGCGCCCGGAGCTTTCGTGGACGGGACGGCACCCCGGTGGGAGGACGGGCGAGACGCCCGCGCTCCTGGAGGCGCGAGGATCAGCCGAAGACGCGCTCGAGCAGGCGCTTCGTGCGCCGGCAGTTCTCCCATTCATCGACACCGGCGCCGTACTCGATGGAGACCGGTCCGGTGAACCCGGCGTCGATCGTGAAGCGCAGGGTCTTCTCCAGGTCGTACGGGCGATGGCGCAGGTTCTCATCCAGCGCGATCGCCTTGGCGTGGATAATCCCGACATAGGGCGCGATCTTGCTGAGTCCCTCGTAGAGCGGCGCGGTATCCACCTCAGGCGGATTCGGGTTCATCTGGACACCGGCGACGGGTGGGAAGTTCGCGGTGTCGTAGCACACCTTCAGGCGGTTTCCGCCGACGCCGTGAATGATCTGCAGCATCACGTCCGGATCGGTGGTGATGCCGCCGTGATTCTCGATCGTCATCACCATCCCGCGCGCCTCGGCGTAGTCGCAGAGCCGACGATAGGAGGAGATCGTCACATCCAGGGGAGCCAGCGCCTCATCCCGCGCGACATAGGAGGAGGCGTTGGCGCGGACGTACCGCGCGCCAAGGTCGGCCGCGAAGTCCATCCACCCTTCGATCTCGCGGAGATCGTCCTCCAGCCAGGCCGGATTGGCCACCGAGATGTTCCCCGCGTCGATCGGCATGGAGATGACCTTGAGTCCGTTCCGCGCCAGGGCGCGCTTGATCTCCGCGCTGGAGGTAGGCACGCGATGGTCGACGTGGAACGCGCACAGTTCGACGTTGTCGACATCGACCTCAGCCCGTACGCGATCGAAGAAGTCCGTGAGTGTCATCGTCTTCGGGTGGGGCAGGAAGTGGGGCTGCTTGATGCCGTTGGCGTCGCGCTTCAGCAGCATCCGCGGGCCGAGCGATTCGTGCAGGCTCCACGATGAGACGGCGAGACGGTTTCGATCCACAGGAACCTCCGGGCGAACGCCGGGATGCGCCACGGCATCCTTCGCCGCGAGCGAGGATACGGCACCGGAGCTACCGGCGGGGCAACTCCCGGGTGAAGGCGACCAACGCGTGGACGAGATCGCGCACCTCGCCGCGAACCCGCTCATCGATCAGGTGGCCCACCGCGTCGAACTTCTCTCGCGCACGATCGACGAACACCTCGGGTCGAATCAGGCCGCGCATCTCGTTGTGGACGGCGATCTGGCGCAGATGGAGTTGCGCGCGCAGCGTCCCGAAGCGGCCCCCGGCACCGACGATGCCATATGGCTTGTGCTGGAGCGGTGAGGGCTGCCGCGGTGGACCGAACACGGGGCGCGAGGCCCAGTCCAGCGCATTCTTGAGGACGCCAGTGACCGAGTAGTTGTACTCCGGGCAGGCAAAGAGCAGGGCATCGGCGGCCGCGATGGCGTCGCGGAAGTGCTGGACCGACTCGGGAAACCCGTGCTCTGCTTCGAGGTCCGCGTTGTAGAAGGGCAGCGGCGTCAGATCGAAGATCTCCATGCGGGTCTCATCGGGAAGGTTCGCCGCGGCGACGCGGAGCAGTTCGGTGTTATGCGAGAGCCGGCGAAGACTGCCGGAGATGCCAAGGATGGCGATCATGCCCCGCGCAACGCCGGATCTTCGCTACGCCCTAGCAGCGCCCGCGTCTCATAGCCTGGTCCGTCCATCGCCCGGTTCACACGCGCTCGGCGACACAGGCGAGACTCACGCTGAAGGGGTGCATCCCGCCGATCACGAGCCGGGCGCGATGGGTGGACGGGAAGAGCGCCAGGAACTCGCGGGCGGTCAACAGGTTCAGGTCCGCCTCGGTGGAGAGGTGGGTGAGCCCGATCGTGCGAAGGATCGCACCGAACCACGGACGCGGCAGCCAGTGCATGAGTGGCAGCGCGGTATGCACCTCGATGGGAAACAGTCGGTTGGGCGTGGTGACGAACACGCGATCGCACGTCCGGCAGATCTCATGGATCAGCGCCCGCTGTTCGACGCGCGACCCGGCATGCTCCACCACCGCGTTGCAGAACCCTACCTGGAAGAACCGATCCGCCCTGGGAATGGCGCGGAGATCGGCCTCGATGTAGGTGAGCCCGGGGAACCGGTCTGCGTACCAACCGGCGTTCTCGCTTGGACGGCCGATGGCGAAGAGGTTCTCCCGGTAGGGGTACATCGTCTCGAAGAAGTAGTGCACCGGATGGTCGTTGTTGCCGCTCACGCCCAGATCGACGACGCGATCGTTCGCTCCGGGCGAGCATTCCGCGAGGAAGCGGGCGAACACCTTTCGTCGATACAGAACGACAAAGTCGTTCACCGTGGAGCCGAGGAACCCGAGCGAGGCGCGGTACGGGATACCGCCGGTGGAGGACTCGGTCACGCGGCGATGGGACGAGGGGACGCCAGCGATCCAGGGCCGACCGTCGCGCGCGGCGCGTCCGCCGGGTGACTGCGCGCGCCGCGGCGGCACTGCGATGGGGCGCACGGGGTCACGTGGGCCGAACTATAGGATGACCGCGTGTGAACGACCCCACCAAGGACCGCGGGCGTCTCGCCCGCCACCGTCCGCAACTCCCAGGCCCGGGGGTATCCCGGTCCTCAGGACCGCGGCCCGAGGCGGGCGATCGAGATCCGTGGCGCCGGCCGCCATC
>CAZHZF010000222.1:0-2660 GCA_964536925.1 uncultured Dehalococcoidales bacterium
ACATCGAACCGCGGAATCCGCAGGGCGCGCTGGTCACACGTCTCATCGTCGGACCACGCAGTTGCGACCTCGTCATCGCGCAGTGCCGCAACTTCGTCCGGTTCCTCCGTGGCGAGGCGCCGACGCCCTTCCCCGATCTGGTACTCGGCGCTGCAGAGGTTCCCGCGGGAACCGATACACCGCCGGCCGAGGAGGATGCGGTGAGCGCCAGGCCGGTCGCTCCGGTAGGTATCGCTGGCGAATGGGAACGGTTGCGGGCGACGGGCGCGCCGGAGGATCTCGTCACGCGCCTGCGCGCGCATCTCGAGAGCGCGCCGGACGACGAGGTCATCAAGATGCGGCCGTTCGCAATGGCCGATCGTTGGGAGGTCGATCGTCGCGACCTGCTCACCACCTTTCTCCGCGCGACGACGATCGGCATCGTCGAGATGTCCTGGGATGTTCTGTGCCCGGGATGTCGGCTGCCGAGCCGATCGACGAAGACACTCGCCGAGATGAAGGGGGAGGCACACTGCGATTTCTGCAACATCACCTACGACGCCAGCGTCGACCGCCAGGTGGAAGTGCGCTTCACGGTGGCGGCCCACCTGCGCGATGTGAGCGATCGGCGTTTCTGCACCGGCGGTCCGATGAACGTGCCCCACCTGGTCGCGCAGGTCGAACTGGCGCCCGGCGAGGAGCGGGAGATCGCGCTCGATCTGAGTGAGAGCACCTATCGATTGCGGTCGCCGCAGGTGCAGGGCACCGCGATCGTCGAGGTCCATCCCGATCTGCCGGAGACAGGTGAGATCGCGGTGGCCCTGCGGCGCGAGGGGGCGACCCCGCCGATCTCCTCGTCGCGAGTGGGGATGATCCACTTGCGCCTGCGGAACGAGACCGGCCTACCCGCCGCGGCGCTCCTCGAAGAGCCGAAGTGGCCGGATGATGCCGCGACCGCTTCGATCCTCAGCACATTCCAGGAGTTTCGCGACCTGTTCGGCTCGGAGGTCCTGGCCCCGGGATTGCAGCTCTCCATCCAGCGGCTGACCTTCATCTTCACCGACCTGACCGGATCGACCGCGCTCTACCAGAACGTCGGTCAGGCCCGTGCGTTCCGGCTGGTGCAGGATCACTTCGGCCTGCTCGCCGAACCGATCGCCCGAGCGCGCGGCGCGGTCGTCAAGACCATCGGCGACGCGATCATGGCCGCCTTCGCGACCCCGCGCGACGCGCTCGCCGCGGCCCTGGCGATGCAGGAAGCGATGCGCGATCTGAACACCGGCGGCGCGGCAGACCCGGTCCGTTTCCTGAAAGTCGGCATCCACGCCGGACCGTGCATCGCCGTGAATGCGAATGGGAAGCTCGATTACTTCGGGACGACGATCAACACCGCGGCGCGAGTCGAGCACGAATGCCGTGGCGGACAGATCATCCTGACCGACGAGGCGCTCGACGACGCGGCGCGGGCGCTTCTCGCCGAGCGCGGGATCGTGCCCGAGACGACGCAGGTCCACCTGCGGGGGCTCAGCGCGCCGATCACGCTCTACTGCGTTGCGCCCGAAGCGATCGCCTCCGCACCGCACGCGGCGGCGTGACCGAGCAGCTGTCCACGCGCGCGGCGGATCTCCTCCTCCTTCTCGAACAGGGAATCGACGGAGCACTCGGGCCGCGCCTCCTCGGCCTGTACTTGACCGGCTCCCTGGTAACGGGAGACTTCGACGAACGAATGAGCGACATCGATCTCGTCGCGGTGTTGCCAGATGAACCGCGGGCGGAGGATCTGGCGCGCCTGGGACCGATGCACGATCGCGTCGCCCGGGAGCACCCGGAGTGGCACGACCGTGTGGAGGTGATCTACATCGGGGCCGACGCGCTGGCGACGTTCCGCACGCGCGAATCGACGATCGGCGCGATCAGCCCCGGAGAACCGTTCCACACGAAAGGCGCCGGCATCGACTGGCTCATCAACTGGTACCTCATCCAGAGATACGGCCGGGTCCTGCGCGGGCCGCCCTTCACCGAGTTCGTTCCGCCGATCGATGACGCGGATTTCATCGTCTCATCGCGGAGCCTGACGCACCTGATGCGTCCGGGGCTGGATGCGACAACAACCACCCGGTCGCGCGCGTACTACCTCATCACGTTCTGCCGGGCGCTCGTCACGGTCACGACGGGCGAGATGCCGAGCAAGCCCCGCGCGCTGGCGTGGACGCGCGAGCGCATGCCGGAGTGGGGCACGCTGCTGGATCGGTGTGCCGCGATCTGGCGCGGCGCGATGGACGGCCCCGTGGAGCGGGTGCTTCCGCTGCACGAGGCGCAGCTATGTGCCGACGAGATCCTCGGCCGGCTCGGATGAGGCAGGGCGGCAGCGGCTTCCCCTCCCCCGTCGCGGCGGAAGAACTCCAGGGTGAGGGTCCCTCGTGGCGCGTCGGGCGGGTGGCTGAACCTGCGGACGCGACCCTCACCCTCCGCTTCGCTCCTCCCTCTCCCGCGGCCGCGGGCGAGGGCTTTCTGTCACCCGTCGCGGTGGTGGCCGTCGAGAGAGGCGGGCGGGACGCCCGCGGTCCTCGACGAGAACGGAGGTGCGCCGGCCGCAACACCTGTGCCGAACCCGCGGATCTCGATCCCACCCCGCGCAGATCCTGTGCGAGACTACCCACGCAGGAGCGAGAGGTCTGATG
>CAZHZF010000223.1:0-2648 GCA_964536925.1 uncultured Dehalococcoidales bacterium
TTCGAGGACTGGAACGGGATCATCTCATCCTCGGTGAACTTCACCCACTCGGCCGACTTGCCGGGGACGAGTCGGTACTGACGGAACTCGAAGAACATCGGGCAACCCTCCTTCGCCAGGCGGCAGCATACTGGACCGCCTCCGCTCGCGGTGCCGGCGCATCCGCCGTTCGTCGGCCAGGCGGCGCGCGCGCGGGTACACTCGCCGCCCGCGCTCCCGCGGCATGAAAGGACACCAGCCCATGGCGAAGATCACCCGCGTCCGCACCATTCGGACGCGCCGCAACGGCGGCTGGCTCATCGTCAAGATCGAGACCGATCAGCCTGGCCTCTATGGCATCGGATCCGCGAGTGACTGGTACCACAACGACGCGGTCAACGCCGCGATCGAGCAGGGGCTCGGTCCGCGTCTCGTCGGCCGCGAGGTGGGCCGCATCGAAGATCACTGGCAATCCGGCAATACGAGCGGCTACTGGCGCAACGGCGCGGTCATGAACACCGCGCTCGGCGGCATCGACATGGCGCTGTGGGACATCAAGGGCAAGGAGGCCGGCAAACCGGTCTACGAACTCCTCGGCGGCGCCAGTCGGGCCGCGGTGCCCTGCTACGCCCATGCGAGCGGGAATACGCTCGAGGAACTGGTCGAGGACATCCGCCGCTACGTCGCCGAAGGGTATCCCGTCACGCGATGTCAGCTTGGCCCCTACGGCGGTGGCGGTTTCCTCACCCCGTCCGAGGCCGGCCGACCCCGCGGCGCGGAGACGTTCGCCGCGACGAGCCAGGGCGTCTTCGACGATGAGGCGTACCTCGAGAACGTGCCGAGGATGTTCGACTACCTTCGCGCCGAGTTGGGGATGGGCATCAAGCTCACCCACGACGTCCACGAACACCTGCGCCCGCACAACGCGGTCACGCTCGCCAAGCTGCTCGAACCGCACCGCCTGTTCTTCCTGGAGGACAACCTCTCGCCGGAACAGGTCGCCTACTACCGCCTCATTCGCCAGCAGTGCACCACGCCGCAGGCGATGGGCGAACTGTTCGTCAGCCCCCACGAATGGCTGCCCCTCATCCAGGAGCGGCTGATCGACTACGTGCGCTGCCGGGTCTCGAAGATCGGCGGCATCTCCGCGGCGATGAAGGTCGCGCACCTCTGCGAGGCGTACGGCGTGCAGACCGCCTGGCAGGAGGGGGGAGACAACGATCCGGTCAATCAGGCCGCGGCGATGCACGTCGACATGACGATCTGGAACTTCGGCATTCAGGAGGAGAACCACTTCCGTCCCGAGGAGCTGGAGATCTTCCCCGGCCACGCCCGCCTCGAGGGCGGCCACCTCTACCCGAACGACCGGCCGGGCCTGGGGATCGACATCGATGAGGCGAAGGCGGCCCGACTGCTCGACGCGGAGCTCAACCGGGTGCCGCGGTACATGGCCGAGGATCGCCGCGCCGACGGGACGGTCGTGCGGCCGTAGGTTCCGGACGCGCGCGACGGCTCAGGCATCCATCCGCGCGAGGATGGCCTCGCCGATCCCCAGGAGTTCGTCCGCCAGCGCCTCGGATGCGGCGAGCGATGGTCCAGGTGCCTCGAGGCGCAGACCGGCGATCCACTCCTCGAAGAGGTCGGGCCGGAGGCGCCGCAACGCGGTGTGGAACTCGGCGATTCCCTGCCGCGTGGGTTGCCCGGTATCTACGAGCGAGAGGACCTTGCCGAGGGAGATCCGCACCGCGACCGTGAGTTTGCCGTCGGCGTAATACTGCAGCGCGGGGAGCTTCCCGAGACCGGTCAGCGCCGCGCGGCGCTGCGTCATCTCCTCGACGATCTCATCGGACCAGTTGAAGCGGAGCCAGGCGCGATCCTCGCCGTTCAGGCGTCCGCCGATCTCCGGGTCATCGTGCCAGCCGGCCGCGACCGCGCCGAAGCGTCGCCAGGCGGTGAGGGCGCGGTCGACCCCGTCCGCCCCGCCCTGGACCGCCATCGCCTCGAGCAGCGGGTCGGCGAGATCGGGTCGTCCCAGGTGGGTGAGAGCACCGATCGCCGCGTCGACGAGGTGGTTCGAGACGCGATCGTCGGCAAAGTCGAGGAGCGACGATGCGGCCTGGGTGACGGCCAGACGGGCGCGCAGGCGCGCGAGCGGCGGATCACCCCGCTCGATCGCGTCCCGGGCGCCGCGTCGTTCCTCCTCCGCCTGAGCGCGGAACTGCGCGAAGCGCGAACGGTACGCCTCGGGACGGACGAATCGGGCGATGACCGCGCGCTGGAGTTCTGCGAGGAAGGCGCCCGTGTCCCGCAGGATGACGCCGTGGACGACCCGGTGGTGCCAGCCATCTCGCTCCACCGTGATCTCCCGATAGGTCGCCGCCGAGCAGCGATCCAGATCGACGTAATGTGGCCCCTCGGGGAGGTGCGCGCCGAGTAGATCGCCGATGCGCGCGCAGGTGACCTCGCGGTAGCCGGCCGGTCGATCGAGCAGGATCTGGAGATCGACATCGCTCGATGCATCGGCGTCGCCCCAGGTGGAGGACCCGGAGAGCAGCACGCCGACGACATCGGGGTCAGGCAGGCGTTCGACGATCCGCCGCGCGATCGCGACCTGGAGGTCCGAGCGTGGATTGCCCGGCTTCGGTCGCGCGAGCGTCGCGACGGACGGC
>CAZHZF010000224.1:0-2589 GCA_964536925.1 uncultured Dehalococcoidales bacterium
GCCCTCCCCGGCCATGCCTCTCCCTTACCCGTCCCCAGGCGGGCGGATCGAGCCGCCCGTCGGAGAACGCACTATGCGCCATCGGCCGGGCAGCGTCAACCGGGCTCGGCGCGCACGGGTGCCGGCGGTCGTGTACGCTATCTGCCCGGTAGGAGGGAGCATCGCCATGGGTCTGCGCGCACTTCTCGGCCGCTTCGGCATCGGCCGCCGCCACCGCGACGTCCGCGCCTTCGATCGCGATCTGGAGACAGCCGGCGGGATGCGCGGCCAGGTCGATCGCGGGTTCAAGGAGGTGCCGGTGGACAAGATCGTCGGCTCGGTCGGCCGCTGGCAGAACCTGCGCTCGGACTTCTTCTACAAGACGGGCAAGATCACGGCCCGCTTCCGGCGCATCGAACAGGCGATGGACGAGGGCAAGCCGCTGCCGGCCGTCGAACTGTACAAGGTGAAGGGGCCGTTCCAGCCGAGCGCCTACTACGTGGTGGACGGCAATCACCGGGTCGCGATGGCGAAGCAGAAGGGGGTCGATGCCCTCGACGCCCACGTCGTCGAGTTCCGGGTGGACAAGAAGGTCGACGACGAACCGGCCGCCGAGGAGAAGCCGAAGGCGGACTGACGCGCGGCGGCGGCCGGCTCGGTGGCGCTCCTCTCCTCCCTCCTCGGCGCGCGCTCCCGCCGCGATGAGGCCCGCCTGGCGCACGCGCTCCGCTCGGTTCCCCTCTTCCGGGACGTCACGCCCGAGGACCTGATCGCGATCTGGCGGTGCCTCCAGGCCGTGCGCGCGCCGCGGGGTTCGGTCATCTGCGAGATGGGCGCCGCCGGCGACGCGATGTTCGTCGTGCAGTCCGGCGAACTGGAGGTCCGGCTCGGCCTCGATGAGAACGGCGTGCCGATCCGCCGCGCCGGGCCGGGCGACTTCGTCGGCGAGATGGCGCTGCTGACCGGCGAGCCACGCTCGGCCGACGTCGTCGCGATCGACGATACCGTGCTGTGGGTGCTCGAACGACGCGACTTCGACGTGCTGATGGAGCGGAACTCGCTCGCCCGCTCGCTCAACCGCGCGCTGGCGGAGCGGGTGGGGCTGATGACCCGGATCGTGGCCGCGCAGAGCCCGTTCGGCGGCGCCGCCTCGGTCGTGGGGATGCGGTTCGGCCCGTTCCGGGTCGTCGAGCAGCTGGGCGCCGGAGGCATGGCCGTCGTCTACGCGGCGGTCCACGATCGGTCCGGCGCCTCGGTCGCGCTGAAGGTGCTGCCCGCGGCGTGGGGATCGTCGCCCGAACTGGGCGCACGGCTGAAGCGGGAGGCGGACCTGCTCGGCCGCCTGGACCACCCCAACGTCGTGAGCCTCGTCGAGGTGGGGGACGTGGATGCCCGGCTCGGCGGCGGTCGGTACATCGCGATCGAGTGGCTGCCGCAAGGGCTCGACCGCGTGCTGCGGGCGCGGTTCCCCGAGCCGCTCTCCGCCGGCGGGGCGACGCGCATCGCCCGCGGGATCGCCGACGCGCTGGCCGCGACGCACGAGGCGGGCCTGCTCCATCGCGACGTGAAACCGTCGAACGTGCGCCTGCGCGCCGACGCCACGCCCGTGCTCATCGACTTCGGCCTGGCGGCGCACCTCGAGGAGCAGGCCGCCCGGGAACGGCTGACGCCCTCGCACATCGTCGTGGGGACCGCCGACTACATGGCCCCGGAGCAGATCGACGGCGCCGCGCCCGATCCCCGTTCGGACCTCTATGCGCTGGGCGCGACGTTCTACGAGATGCTCGCCGGGCATGTCCCCTTCGCCGGGCGGGAGCCGATGGCGGCGCTGGAGGCGCATCGGCGGGAGCCGCCACCGCCGCTGGGGGAGGAGATCCCCGCGACGCTGCGTGCGATCGTCACGCGCGCGCTGGCGAAGCGCCCCGAGGAGCGGTTCCCCGACGCCCGGTCGATGGCCGAGGCGCTGGCGTCGGCCGGAGCAGGGCTGCCCGAGGACTGACCCGGCCGCGCCAGGCGTCCTCGCTCGGGGGTCGCGCCCACAACCCTCGCCCGCGGCGGCGCATGGTCAATTCCATCCTCGCCCCCGACCCTCTCCTTCCTCGGTGCTCAGGCGCCAGCGATGATGGTCAGGTGTATGGAGACATGTTGGACACGGGCACGCCCTCACCCCGGCCCTCTCCCGCCGCGACGGGAGAGGGAGTTTTCCGGCGCCGTGAATCGCCATCGGCGGGGGCGCCCACAACCCTCGCCCGCGGCGGCGGGAGAGGGTGGAGCGAAGCGGAGGGTGAGGGTCCCTCCGACACCCCGGGTCTGCCACGGCCAGGGCGGGCAAGGTGCCCGCGGTCCCGCTGCATATCCCACCCTCTATGAGAGACCGAGGTCGAGCGCGTAGACGATCGCGGTTCTCACCTCGGAGAGCCGCGCCGATGAAATCGCGGTGAGACGACTCTCGAGAAGTCGCATGTCTATCGTGATGATGTTGTCGAGATTCACGGCGCAGGGCTGTGGCAAGCCGTCCGCGGCGCCAAATGGAACCTCAACGGGAATGCCGCGCATCGCATTTGGCATCGGACGCGCCGTCGGACGGTTAGCCGCCCCGCTGCTCACTCG
>CAZHZF010000225.1:0-2539 GCA_964536925.1 uncultured Dehalococcoidales bacterium
CGCGTTCCCGATTCGGGCCTGAGCGGGTCCGGCGCGAGGTCGGCCGCTGCCCGGCCGGCCTCGCTTCTCCCGAACCGTCAGCCGATGAAGAGCGGCGCCATCACCAGCGTGATCGTGCTGAGCAGTTTCACGAGTACGTGCAGCGACGGCCCGGCGGTGTCCTTGAAGGGATCGCCGACGGTGTCGCCCACGACCGCCGCGGCGTGCGTGTCCGACCCCTTGCCGATGACCTTGCCACTGTCATCGCGCATCAGGCCTGCCTCGATGTACTTCTTGGCGTTGTCCCAGGCACCACCACCGTTGTTCAGCACCGTGGCGAGGATGACGCCAGCGATCGTGCCAACCATGAGCATGCCCGCGGTCGCCTCGTGCTTGAGGATGACGCCGACGAGGATCGGGAAGCCGACCGCGAGCAGGCCGGGCGCAACCATCTCGCGCAGAGCGGCCCGGGTCGTGATGTCCACGCAGCGGCCGTAATCGGGCTTCGCCGTCCCGGCCATGATCCCCGGGTTCTCGCGGAACTGCCGGCGCACCTCGAGGATGATCGTCTGCGAGGCGCGACCCACCGCGCGGATCGCCAGCGACGAGAAGAGGTAGACGAGCATCGCGCCCAGGAGCGAGGCAACGAAGACGTTCACATCGGCCAGATCGACCGAGACCAGTTTCCGGGGATCGGTGCAGGCGGTGACGTCGATGAGGCCCGCCGCATCGCGGAATCCGCGACAGACGGTCTCGTTGACCTTGTCGATGTAGGCGGAGAAGAGGAGGAAGGCCGCCAGCGCCGCGGATCCGATCGCGTATCCCTTCGTGAGCGCCTTCGTCGTATTGCCCACCGAGTCGAGCTCATCGGTGATCGCACGGGTCGATTCCGGCTGGTGGCTCATCTCGACGATGCCACCGGCGTTGTCGGTGATGGGGCCGAAGGTGTCCATCGCCAGGATGTACGCCGCCGTCATGAGCATGCCCATCGTCGCCACGGCGGTGCCGAAGACGCCCGCGGCGTGGTTGGAGACGCCCTGGAGCCCGAGTTCCTGCACCCCCATCACGCCCGTCCAGTACGAGGCGATGAGGGCGATGCCGATGGAGATCGCCGTCGATGCCGTGCACTCGAAACCGACCGCGGTCCCGGCGATGATGTTCGTCGCCGGACCGGTCAGGCTGGCGCGGGCGATATCCTGCACGGGGCGTCCGGTACCCGAGGTGTAGTACTGGGTGATGAATACGAACGCGATCGAGGTGGCGATGCCGATGAGACCGGCAACCGCGAACCAGATCGATCCGAGCATCCACTGCGCCGCGGCGACCATGAGGATCGCGGAGAGGAACGCGGCGAGGTAATAGCCGCGGTTGAGCGCGCTCATCGCGTTCTCACCCTCGCGCGCCTTGACGACGAACAACCCCGCGCCAGAGGCGACGATGCCGAGCGCGCGAACGACGAGGGGGAACAGAATCCAGTACTCCGGATTCGGCATCCCGATCCGGCGTGCGATCGCATAGACGGCGACGCCCAGGATCATCGCGCCGATGCTCTCGGCGGCGGTCGACTCGAAGAGGTCCGCGCCGCGGCCGGCGCAGTCGCCGACATTGTCCCCGACCAGGTCGGCCACAACCGCGGCATTCCGTGGATCGTCCTCGGGGATGCCCGCCTCGACCTTTCCGACCAGGTCGGCTCCGACGTCGGCGGCCTTGGTGTAGATGCCTCCGCCGAGCTGGGCGAAGAGGGCGACGAAGCTCGCCCCGAACCCGAAGCCGACGATCTCGAAGGGTGCGATTTCCGGGTGGTTGAGCCCACCGAAGATGACGAACATCCCCGCCACGCCGAGGAGAGAGAGGGCGACAACGAGGAAGCCGGAGACCGCGCCGCCGCGAAGGGATGCCTGGATGGCCTCATCGAGCGACCGGCGCGCCGCGCTCGCGGTGCGGATGTTCGCCTGAATCGAAATGTACATGCCGATGAACCCGGCCAGAGCGGAGCAGCCGGCCCCGACGAGGAACGACACCGCGGTCGACACTCCCAGGGAGAGGTTGTTGTCGATCCAGGCAATCAGCAGTCCGACGACCACGCAGCCGACGAGCGCGAGCATGATGATCGTGCCGTACTGACGGCGCATGAACGCCATCGCGCCCTCGTAGATGGCGTCGCTCACTTCCTGCATCGCGGGCGTGCCGCGATCGCGGCGCAACACGTCCTGCGCCAGCCAGGCTGCGAAGAGAACGCCGAGGACGCCGAGACCGAAGACGATTGCGAGTGGCGACATTGCCAGTTCTTCCCTCTCTGTAGACCGTGTGATTTCAGAGACGCGCCAACGCGGCGCGACACTCCGCGGGGAGTGTCATCGATTCCGCGGGCCGGTTGAGCCGCGCGGGTCGATGCGCCGGCGGCCCGTTCGGATTGGCGCGCTACTCTATCACGCCGCGCGGACGGTCGGACCATCCTCTCTTACGCCACCCTAACGGCCGGTCGGGGCCACGCCGGATCGATCTAACGGCCCGCCCTTTACCGTCCCTCACGTCAGGTCGCGTGAGATCGCCGCCCACC
>CAZHZF010000226.1:0-2514 GCA_964536925.1 uncultured Dehalococcoidales bacterium
GCTCATCTGGCGATCCCCTCGGGAAGTGCGGCGGGAATCGTACCAGTCGCGCGGGCGTCCGGGCGGGCCGAGATGGCTCAGCGACCCTCACCCTCCGCTTCGCTCCACCCTCTCCCGCCGCGGCGGGAGAGGAGGTTCCCGGCACGACCGACCGGTCCATCCCGACTGCCGATCTCCGCCCTGCCGGAGGGCTGTCAGTGTTGTGCGGCCCCCTGCCCCGTCCCCGGCGCGCTCACTTCCGGCACCGCGACCAGCGCATCCTGACGACGCGCCCGCCGGTGGAGGAATCGGTGGGTCGCGTTTGTGGCGATCGCCGCGCCGAGCATCAGGATCGGCGGCGAGAGCAGGCCGTGGGTCGGGTCGGGGCTGCCGCAGAAGACGCACATCGGCCACCCTAACCGTACACCATCACGGCCGGGAGGGCGCCTGGGCCGGATGCTCCTCCTCGGCCGCGGCGCGCAGGAGGATCGCGCCGAGGATCAGCCCTCCGCCGAGGAGCACGGGCAGCGTGAGCACCTCGCCGTAGGTGAGGACGGAGACGATCGCCGCGAAGACCGGTTCGAGCGCGAAGATGAGCGCGGTCGTCGTGGCGCTGAGCCGCTGCTGCGCCCAGGTCTGGAGGAAGAAGATCAGTGCGGTGGCGAGGACGCCGGTGTACAGGATGGCCATCCCGGCGCCACCATCGCTCGGCAGGGGCGCCCCCGCGAGCACGACCCAGAGCCCGGTGATGCACGCGACCGTGGCGAGTTGGACCGTCGCGCTGAGCGATGCATCGAGATCGCGCGCCAGCCGGGCGATACCCACGATGTGCGCCGCGAAGGCGACCGCGCACCCCAGTACGAGCAGGTCGCCGAGTAGCCCGCCGCCATCGCCCGCGGCCAGAAGGTCCGGACCGAACAGGACGCCGGTGCCCACCGCGGCAAGCCCGAGCGCGAGCAGCGTCCGCCGATCCGGCACGAGCCGATCGAGCGCCGCGACCATCAGGGGAACGAACAGGACGTTGAGGCCGGTGATGAATGCCGCGCGCGCGGGAAGCGTTTCCCGCAGGCCGAACGTCTGGAGGAGGAATCCCGCGGCGAGGAGCAGGCCGAGGAGGACCGAACGTCCCAGCGCGCCGCGCGTCAGCGTCCGGAGCCGCGGCCCAACGACGAGGAGCAAAGCGAGCGTGCCGACCGCGAAACGGGACGCGACGAACACGACCGGATCGATCGTCTCCACCGCGACCTTCACGACGACGAACGTCGTGCCCCAGATGAAGGTCACGAGGACGAGGGCCGCGTAGGCCTGGCGCGCCTGCCCGATCAGTGTTCCGCTCCTTGCGCCCGACGACGGGCGGCGTACGTCCCCGGGCTCTAACGCCCGCCGCCCCGGGTCTAAGGGGCGCTTAAGTGACCTGACCATACCTTCCCGCGCACGTGTCCGGCCTCGTTCGAGATTGCTACCGCCAGTTCCTCGCCCTGCCGGAGACACTGCGCCTGCTCCTCGTCGTGGCAGTGCTCGGGGCGAGTTGCCTCTACTTCCTGGGCCTCGTGTCGATCGTCGTCGCGCCCCGCCTGAGGCAGATTCCGGTCGCCTACGCCGCGGCGGTCCCCAGTCGCACGCCCACGCCGACTCCCACGGCGCACGTCCCGACAGAGACGCCGACCGCGACTACTACTTCATCGCCACCGACGAGGACGCCCACCATCACACCCACCCTGATGCCGTCGTTCACCCCGACGGTGACGCCGACGATCGAGGCGACGCCGACGCAGATGGGTCGGGCTCAGGTCGCGGCGCTCGTCTCCACCAGCACCGCCACGCCGACTCGGCCGCGGGTCTCGCTCACCGGGACGGCAGTCCGCTCGCGCACGGGTACTCCTCCGGGGACGGGTTCGAGCACGGTCACAGCCTCCCGCACCGCGACGGTGCAGACGACCGCGGCCAGCCGGTCTCCGACGCGCTCTGCCACGCTGACGGTGACCCGTACACCGGCGCGGCGCTGACGATTCCCATCCCGCCCAGGACGGGGACGGCCCTCAATTCCGGCCGCGGCTCGCCGGGGGCGGGGGCTCGGTCGCGCGGATGAGAGGGCGCCAGCCGGCCAGGACCGGCTGGGTGGCGGTGGGCGTGGGCCGTGGTCGCGCGGAACGGGCGCGCCGTGTGCCGGGGTCCCGCGCGGCAGGGCCAACGGCCTCCGCCCCGGGAACCGAGAGGCGGGCGCGCTGACCCGACGCCCGCGCATCGTTCTCCGCGGCGCGGGAGCGCGCGGGACGCGGGTCGGCCGCTTTCGTCGTGCCGGCAGCCGCCCCTGTCGCGCGCGGGCCCGCCGCTGCCGACGCGCGTGCGTTCCCTGCGGCGCGGGCGCTGACGACCGGGACCTCGGGCGACGCCGCGCCGCGCCTTCCGCCCGATACGGCCTCTGGCCTGGCGGACCCCTGCCCGCCGCGTGCCGGTGTCCCCGTGGGCGCACCCGATCGGGAGGTTCGCCCGGCTCCGGACGAGGCCGACGCACTCGTGGCGGCCTTGCGCGTC
>CAZHZF010000227.1:0-2507 GCA_964536925.1 uncultured Dehalococcoidales bacterium
CGGCTCGATCCGCCCGCCTGGGGACGGGTAAGGGAGAGGCATGGCCGGGGAGGGCGCGGGGCCCGATCTCGCCGCGCGCGTCCAGGCGCTCGAGGCCGAGCTTGCCGCGTGCCGGGCAGCCCAGGCGGCGCTGACCGAGGAGAACGCGCGTCTGGCGGCGGAGGCCGATCGCCGTGCGGCCGAGCAACGCGCGACCGCCGAGATCCTGGGAGCGATCGCATCCTCGACGACGGACGCGTCTGCCGTCCTGCAGATGATCGTCGGCATGGCGGGCCGACTCTTTCCCTTGCTGGATGGCACGCGTATTTATCGGATCGAGGGGGAGCATATCCGCCTCGACGCGGTCTGGCGATCGCCGGACCTCCTGCGCCAGGTGGACAGCCTCGGGGGCGACCTCCACCCGTCGGCCAGGGTCGGATATCGGGCGCCGCTGGACGAACTTGATCTGGCGCGCTCCGTCATCGATCGCGGAGCGCCCGTCACGATCCCGGACCTGGCCGAGGTGCCGATCGGCGACCTTGCACTCATGGGATCGCGCCAGTTGGGCCACCGCACGATCGTCGTGGTGCCAGTCCGCCGAGCGGCGGGCGTGACGGCGCTGCTCACCGGCGGGTCCCGACTGTCGCACGCGCTCACTCCGCGCGACGTCGCACTCCTGCAGACCTTCGCCGATCAAGCCGCGATCGCGATCGAGAACGCCCGCCTGTTCCGCGAACTCCAGGAGCGACTCGCCGAGCAGCAGGCGACCGAGACGATCCTCCGTGCGATCGCCTCCTCGCCGACCGATGCGGCTGCCGTCCTGCAGACGATCGTCGAGACGGCCGGGGATCTCCTGCCGGCGCTCGATGGTGTCCGGGTCTGGAGCCTTGACGGCGCCGACGTCCGGGTCGACGCCATCTGGCGTTCCCAACGCCAGCGAGATGAGGTCGAATCGGTGGGGGCGGAACTCCATCCGATGCATCGCATCGGGTACCGCGCGCCGTTGAGCGATTTCCCCCTTCTGGGTATCGCCGCCCGGTCTGGCGAGGTCGTGCACACCCCCGATGTCGAGAGCGGTCCCGTAGCCGAGCCTGCACTGACAAACCTGCGCCAGATCGGTGTGCGCACAAACCTGGCGATCCCGCTCCGGCGCGACGGCCAGGTGGTCGGCGTGCTCACCGGCTCGTCACGCGATCCAAACGCGCTCTCGCCCCGCCAGATCGCGCTGCTCGAATCGTTCGCCGACCAGGCCGTCATCGCGATCGAGAACACGCGCCTCTTCACCGAACTCCAGGAACGCAACCGCGACCTCAGCGAGGCACTCGCGCAGCAGACCGCCACCGCCGAGGTGCTCCAGGCGATCAGCCGCGCCCCGACCGACTTGCAGGCCGTCCTCGATACCATCGTCGCCAGTGTCGCCCGACTCTGCGACGCACCGATTGCCGAGATCCATCTAGTCCAGGGAGAGCAGTTCCGACGCGTCGCCCAGGCATTCACCGATCCCGCCGCGCAGGAGCGCTACGAGGAGGGGATGCGCGGGGGCGCGCCGGCTCCTTTCCTGCAGATTTCGCGCCAGTCGATCTCAGGATTGGTCGTCCTCGATCGCGCGACTGTCCACGTGCCCGACATCGCCGCCGCGCTGGATGAGTACCCGGATGCACGCCGCCTGACCGACGTGTACGGCCTGGCGGCCCGTGTGGCCGCGCCTCTGCTCAGGGGTGCCGATGTGATCGGTATCCTCAGCCTCTCCCGGCTCACCCCGGGGCCGTTCACGGAGCGTCAGATCGCGCTCCTCGAGATGTTCGCCGATCAGGCCGCGATCGCGATCGAGAACGCGCGCCTGTTCCAGGAACTAAGCGACAGTAACACCGGTCTGCGCGAAGCACTTGAGCGCCAGACCGCGACGGCCGAGGTACTCAAACTCATCAGCCGTTCCGCGTTCGACCTGCAGGTCATCTTCGATGCGCTGGTAGCCAATGCCGCCCGACTGTGCGGGGCTGACAACGCTGCGTTGATGCGGCTGGACGGCAAGCGCTACCGTCTGGCCGCGGAGCACGGTATGCCCGACGAGTTGCGTCAGGCGCTCCTCGCTGGCTACGAGCCGGGACCCGACACCGCGACAGGCCGGGCGCTGGCCACGCGTCGGCCGGTCAACATCGCGGACATCCGAGCCGACCCGACGTACACCAGCCCGACACCCGAACTCGGCGACCGTGGGAACCAGACAGTGGTCGCGGTACCGCTCCTGCGAGACGGCGAGCCGATCGGCGTGCTCCTCGTCGGGCGCCAGAAGGTCGCACCGTTCAGTGACGAGGAAGTTGACCTGCTGGCCACGTTCACCGACCAGGCCGTCATCGCGATCGAGAACGCCCGCCTCTTCCGCGAACTCGAGGAGCGACTCGCTGAACAGACCGCGACGGGTGACATCCTCGCCGCGATCGCGCGATCGCCGGTCGATGCGCAACCAGTGCTGGACCAGATCGTCACGACGGCTGCCCGGCTCAGCGAATCGCTCGGCTCGTTCTGCT
>CAZHZF010000228.1:0-2505 GCA_964536925.1 uncultured Dehalococcoidales bacterium
TCCGCCACCGCGATGGCGGTGAGGGCGTGGCCGTAGCCAAAGTTGAAGCCGAACGACCGCTCGTCGTGGGGGATGAAGCCGAGGAGGACGATCTCCTCGCCGCGAACGGAGAGGCCTTCGATCGCGAACGGTGCCTGGATCGCGCTGGCTAGATCGTGCAGTGTGACGGCGAGCGCCGACGCGGGAACGACGATCTCGGCCGGGACGATCGACGGGCCGAGCCTCTTGAGACGCATCGGTCGAAACCGTTCGTCCCATTCGTGCCGGGCGATCGCAGCGGGGAGCCGATCGCCGCCGGTCGTCGTCGCGATGTCGCGGAGCGCGCTGAGGACGAGTGTCGCGTCGGAGCGGGCGTAGGCGAACAGAGCAATGTACTTCCCTTCGGGGAGCGGCGGCCCGGCCGGGAGCGGATGGCCGTGGTGCGTCTTCGGCGGGCCGATGTTCTTGAGATGCGCCATGGTCGGGTTGATGAAGGAGATCGACCAGACCGGCGCCTTCGCTGCGGTGAGCGCCTGGAGCGCGGCGGCGAGGTCCGTTGCCGAGGCAAACGCGACCGCGGTCTGTTCGAGGGCGACGGCCGCGCGTACGCGCACCGTCACCTCCAGGATGACGCCGGTCGTGCCCTCGGCATCGCTGATGCCGGCGAGATCCGGTCCGACGGCGTCGTGCACCCGGCCCATGCCATCGGCGATCCGCGCCGCGACGACGTTCTCGGCGAACCAGCCGTGGGCGTGGCTGCCGATCCCGGCGCCGCCCTGGGCGAGCCAGCCGGCGACAGTCGAGGAGGGCGCGCTGGTCGGGTAGAGGCGAAGCGCCAGGCCGTGAGCGCTGAGGTCGGCCTCGAGGTCGTTCCAGACCGTCCCCGCACGGACAGTGACGGTCCCATTCTCCGTATCGACGTTCACGATGCCGCGGTAGCGGGTCATGTCCAGGACGAGCCCGCCCTTCGCCGGGACGGCGCCGCCATAGCCTGCGGTGGCACGACCGCGCGGGACAACCGGGATCAGTTCCGCCGCCGCATAGCGCAGGAGGCGCACGACCTGCTCCTCTGTCTCCGGCTGGACGACGCCGTCGGCGAGGCTGGGTCCGGCGAGCGGGCGCATCAGTCCGGGGAGGACGCCGGTGTCGTGGGAGTAGAGTCGCCGCTCGCGCAGGTCGAACCGCGCGCGGTCCGGCGTGACGATCGCGGCGATCTCCGCCTGCATCGTCTCGGTCAACGTCGCCATGGCCCACCGCCTCATCGCAGATGCGATGGGTCTAGCTTCGGCGGCCCCGGGGGCAGGGGGATCGGTTCATTCCCCCGATATCCGGGGCGATTCCGTGGGTTCAGCCGGAGGACTCGATCTCCGCCTCCTGGAGAGCTCGGCTGAGAAGGGCGTCGAGACCGAGCCGTGCACCGCTCTCACGGAGATATGTGACGTCGATGGTCGCGGCCTGTACACGAAGGACTCCCAGGACATCTGTCCATTGCCGTTCGGACGTCTCTCGTGCGTGCCGATACCAGAGCAGTTTGCGAAGTATCAGGTCTTCCGGGGACTTTACGCGGAGACAAGATCCCGACTCGGTCGCGAGCGTACGCGCGCGAGCCATCTCGGCGTCAGTGAACCAATGGTCCTCTGGAACGAACACGTCGATTTTCAGCGCCGTATCGAAGTGAATCAGATTGAAGGCACGGCGAGCATCGATCGCGGTCCGGATCGCCTCCTCGTCGAGGTAAAACCAGGCTGAGAGGGGCAACAGTTGGGTGACATGCTGCGGGCGAAGCTCGGCAACCAGATCGACATCGAGCGTGCTCCTCGGCGTGCCCAGCGCGGAACTGGCGATCGATCCGCCCACGTGGTAGCGAACGCCCAGTCGTTCCAGCCGCTCGATAATGGGTTGGAGAATTGGCAGAACACGAGGGTCGATCACCCGCGTTCAACCAAACTCGCCCGAAAACGATTGGCTAGATCGCGGCCATGGTTAATCTGGAAGAGGAACAAGTCGGCGTCTCGCTCGCCGAGGTGCGGATTAGCCCGGCGGATCGCCTGACGCGAGAGATTCATCACCGTCGCTGAGAGAGCACAGGCAATCTCGAGGCGCTGCGCCGGGGTCATCTGCCGAAGCAGTTCGATCTGAATGCGATCGCCGTCTGTCACATTGACTGTCTCTGCGTGGGGGAAGCTCGAGTCGATCGGCGACGCACTTCGCATCGCCACCAGTATTGCACCACAGGAACGCCGTGGCACGGCTTCTCGGCGAAGAGATGGCGACTCCGGGGCAAGTATGGGGGGAGGTGCTGATCCTGGAAGACCCAGCCGAGTGTGATGGAAGCGTCGAGAACGAGCGTCACTCCCGCCCGGACTCGATGCGCCGAGGCACCGACCATCCCTCAGGATCGGGCCGGACGCGGGCGCGTAGAGCAGACCAGAATTTGCGCGAGGATCTCCGATCCCTACCGCTGCCCTTGCCCGATCGTCCACGGCCGCTGCCAGTCCCGGTCCGCGGTCGTGGGGAGCGCCGGTG
>CAZHZF010000229.1:0-2503 GCA_964536925.1 uncultured Dehalococcoidales bacterium
GGTCTCGGGAGCGGCGAAAGTCGCGCGGAAGGTGGTTATCCGCCATCTTTCACCGGCCTCGCCCCGGCCCGGGGCGCAGAGCAGACGGACCCAGGAGGTCGGTGATGGCCCATCCGCTCGTCGTCCATGTCCGGCGTGACCCGTACGACGTCTACATCGGCCGAGCGGTGCCGCGCGCCCGCCTGGCTGCCTCACCCTGGGGGAACCCGTTCCGCCCCGGCGAGGGGATGTCGAACCGCGACGCGGTCGCGCAGTTCCGCCTGTGGGTCGAGGAGAGCGACGAACCGCGCGCCGTGTGGATCCGCCAGAACGTCCACACGCTGCGCGGAAAGCGACTCGCCTGCTGGTGCGCGCCCGAACCGTGCCACGGCGAGGTGCTGGCCGCGATGGCGGAGGCGGCGGCGGCACCCGCCGACTGAGCTCCCCGCCCCCAACGTGCCGGCCCGTTCCCCGGCGGGCACCCTGACGCCGCGGTCATCTTCCCGAGAGGTGAGCCCATGCATCCCCTCAGCGATACGCTGCGCGCGGCGATCCAGGCCCCCGCCGGCCAGCCGACGCTCCGCACGATCGTCACCGACCTGCCCTGCGAGGGCGCGCGCTGGGACTGGACGGCCCTGGCCGACCCCGCGCCCCACCCCGATGCCCATCACGGCGCGGTGGGCCTGCCCTCCGGCGCGATCGTCCGCGCCCGCCTCGACGGCACGGCCCTGTACGTCCAGTGGGTCGCCGATCCCGACGCCGCCGACGCGTTCGACGACTGGGAGGAACTGAAGCCCTCCGGAGCGTGCGATAGCGCAGTCGGCCTGGCGCTGGCCGGCCATAGCGAGAGCGACGAGGTGCGCCTGTTCTGGGTGGAACCGGATGGCCGAACGGTCCGCTGCGCCCTCTCGGCCGACGGCGCGATCTGGGACGAGGAGACCGTGATCGTCGAGGACGCCGCCTGGCGGGTGCGCGATCTCGCCGCGGACCTGCGCGATGGCGACCCGCACCTGATCTACGTCCGCGACTACCTGGTCGGCCCACCGGATGAGGTGCTCGTCGCGATCGCGCGGACCGGTCCCGGTACGTGGGGCACGCCGATCGCGGAGAGCGGCGGCCGGTACGACGTGGACGGCATCGGCGTGGCGCGCGATCCCGCCTCGGCGACGCTGAGCGTCCTCTGCGCCGATGGGGTCGGTGCCGGCGGGGCGCAGCGCCGGATCTGCCTGCGCGAGTTCGATGGGGGAAGCGGCACGTGGGGCGCCACCGCCACGCTGCTCACCTACGCCGCGGGGAGCGGTTTCAGCGCCCGCCGCCCCCGCCTCGCCTACCCTTCGGCGACTCTGCCCCGCTTCACGCTCGGCTGGGTGGAGGCCTTCGCCGGCGCCGGTGCCACGCCGGCCCACGATCGCCCGATGATCGCGCTCACGCCCCGTCGCGACTGGCCCACCGAGTGGATTCCCGCCGAGATCGACACGCCGTTCGGGTTCGACTTCGCGGCCGGGCAGGCGGGCGCGCGCTACCGGATCGGCTGCCGCCACGTCCATCGCGCGCTCGATGTCACGGGTGGGGACGCGGACCGGTGCGACCTCTCCGCCGACGTCATCGAGGTGCGCCTGGAGAGCGCGCGCGCCAACAGCCCGACCGCCGCGACTGTTCGTCTGCGCGACCGCGGCGCCTACGCCCTGCCGGGCACGGGCACCCTGGCGGCACTGCGGCCGGGCGCACGCCTGAGCCTGCGCTTCGGCTGGCGCACCGCCGCCGGCGATGAGGGGATCTGGCAGGATCCGCTCTGGATCGATCGCGTCGCCCATCGGTTCGACGGCCAGGAGTGGACGCTCGAGATCGCGGCATCGGACGCCTGGAGCGCGCTCGGCCGCCTCCGCCCCGCGCTGACGACGCAGTTCGGCACCGCCACGATCGAGGAGTTGCTGGATCGCGCGCTCGGCCGGGTGGTCGCGGCGGGCCCGACCGGCCCCGAGGGCCTGGCGCTGACTCTGCAGGGCGCGATCTGGAACGGCGATCGCTCGTACGCGGCGATCGTGGGTGAACTGTGCGATGTGGCCGGGGTGCGCCTGCGTTTCCGGACCGATCAGGACGCGACCGATGGCGCGGGGTGGGATGCCGCGCGCGCCGAGGCGCTCCCCCGCGCGGCGGGCACGCCGACGTACACCTATGGCGACGGCCACGCCGTGCTCGCCGCCGCCCTGGGCGATGGCCTGCCCGCGCTCAACCACGTCGTCGCCGCGGGGGCGACCGGCGGGCCGTACCGCGCGGAGAGCCACGACTTCCCCTCCATCCAGCGCCTGTTCCGCCGCCTGACCCGCGCGCTCGTCGATCGACGGGTGGCGAGCCTGGACGACGCGGCCGCGATCGGCGCGGCGCACCTGAGCCAGACGGGACCGGACGCCGCGCACGGCGGGTGGATCGAGGTGCCGCTCAACCCGGCCCAGGAGGTGGGGGACACGATCGCCCTCACCCTGCCCCGCGCCGGACTGACCGCGGCGCCGTTCGTCGTGGAGGG